>NZ_JAQFVG010000318.1 GCF_029439455.1 Caballeronia sp. BR00000012568055
GCATCACACGCGATGGCCGCTTCGCCGCGCTGACGAACTATCGCGCGCCGAGCGAAGTGCGTCCGGATGCGCCGACGCGCGGCCTGCTGGTGAGCGCGTTTCTGTCGGGCGATCGCGTCGCGCCGCTCGACTATTTACACGATGTCGCGCGCGACGGGCATCGATATAACGGGTTCAATCTGCTGGCCGGGGATTTCACGCGCGGCGAACTCGGCTGGTACGGCAATCGCGCCGATGCGCCGCCGACGTTGCTCGAGCCCGGCGTGCATGGCTTGTCGAACAGCTTGCTTAACACGCCGTGGCCGAAACTCGTCGCTCAGCGCGATGCGTTGCGCGATCTCATCCACGCGGATCAGCAGCCGACGCTGGATGAGATGATCGACACATTACGCGACCCGCGTACCGCCAACGACGATGCGTTGCCGTCCACGGGTCTTTCGATCGAACGTGAGCGGGTGCTGTCGGCGGCGTTTATCGAAGCGCCGGGGTATGGCACGCGTAGCACGACGGCGCTGCGTGTGATGCGCTCGTCTGGCGGTCTATCAGTCGAGATAAAAGAACGCAGCGATGACGATGGTTCGCATCGCATCGTGCGGCCGGGGAAGTTTGAGCGGGCGTTTGGGTTCAGCGTTTAGGCGTTCAACGCCTCCCGCAACGCCCTCACCACGTCCGCGTGTGCGTCAGCCACTTCCGGCACGAAGCCGCCCATCTTCATGAACTCGTGGATCATGCCTTTGTATCGCACGAGGGCCACGGGAACGTCTGCTGCTTTCAACAACGCGGCATACGCAACATCTTCGTCATAAAGCGGATCATGATCCGCCGCCCCGATCCACGCAGGCGCGACGCCGCGATAGTCCGGCAAGCCGTCCGCTGCATCGAGCGGAGCGAAGCGCCAGTCGTCGCGGTCCGAATCGTCGCGTAAATACTGCTCGAAAAACCACTGAATGGTCTCGCCCGACAGCAGATAACCTTCCGCCAATTCCCCGTGCGATGCGCTCGTTTGCCAGGCGCTCGTCCCCGGATAAATCAGCAATTGCAGCTTCAATGCGATGCCCGCATCGCGCGCCAGCACCGCGCACACGGTCGCGAGCGTCCCGCCCGCACTGTCCCCGCCGACGACGATACGCGCCGGATCGATACCGAGCGTCAGCGCCTCGCGCACGAGCCATTGCAGCGCATCGAAGGCATCGTTGACGGCGACGGGAAACTTGTGCTCGGGCGCGAGCCGGTAATCGACCGATATCACCGCGCACTGCGCATCGCGCGCGAACTTGCAACACAGCGCATCGTGCGTCTGTGTGCTGCCGACCGTGAAGCCGCCGCCGTGAAAGAACAGCAGCGCGCCGCTCGGTTCGGCCCAACTCGGCTCGTCCGGCTGATAGACGCGCACGTTGATTTCATCGCCATCGCGTACGGCGATGCGCTGATCTTCGACGCTGAACATCGGCAGCGGCGCGATATCGAGGATCGGCGCGCTCATCGCGTAAGCGGCGCGTGCCTGTTGTGGCGTGAGCTGGTGATACGGCTTGCGGTTCGCGCGTTCGACCATATCGAGAATCTGCGCGATTTTCGGGTTAAGAGGCATCTTTGCGCCTGAGCGACATGGGATCGGTCGGTGCGCGAAGCTGCGCGATATCGTCGAGCCGCAGTTGCACCGACGGCATGATGTTCGGATGCGTGATGACGTAGAAACGGCCTTCGCGCACGGCATCGAACGTGATGTCTGCCACTTCTTGCGCCGACAGCTTGCCGCTTTCCACCGCGCGCGTGAGTTGCCGCGCCGCGAGCTTTTGCGATGACGTGTACGGCGACTCGTTCGCCAACGCAGAAGGCCGCGAGCGCTCCGCATCCGCGATGCCCGTCGGCACGAAGGCCGGACACAGCAGCGACACGCCGATCGACGCGCCCGCCAGCCGCAAGTCTTGATACAGCGTTTCCGTGAGCGCGACGACTGCGTGTTTGGACGCGTTGTACACGCCCATTGCGGGCGCGGCGAGCAGTCCTGCCACCGACGCCGTATTGACGATATGCGCAGGATCGCCCTGCTCGATCATGCGCGGCACGAACGCGCGCAGACCATTGGCGACGCCCATTACGTTGACGCCGAACACCCATTGCCAGTCGTTCGCGCTGTTCTCCCACACGAAACCGCCCGCGCCGACGCCCGCGTTGTTGAACAGCAAATGCGCCGCGCCGAAGGTATCGAACGTGGCTTGCGCGAGTGCATCGACTTGTACGGAATCCGAAACATCGGTGCGCTTGCCGATGACTGGCGTATCGATTTGCTCGATAGTTGCAGCGAGCGCATGTTCATCGACATCGGCAAGCACGAGTTTCATGCCGAGCGATGCGGCTTTCAAAGCGAACGCGCGCCCGAAGCCGCTGCCCGCACCCGTAATCACCGCCACTTTCCCTTCGAAACGCTCCACGCTGAATGCCTTCTAAATAAGCTTGACCAGTTGTTTGCCGAAATTCTTGCCGCGCAGAAGACCGAGAAACGCTTCGGGCGCGTTCTCCAGTCCATCGGCAATGCTTTCGCGGAAATGCAGCTTTTTCGATGCAACGCGCTCGCCCAGTTCCTTCAACGCCTGCGGCCACACTTCCATGTGCTCCGCGACGATAAACCCCTGCATCTTGAGCCGCGAACGCACGAGCAGCGATGCGCCTTGCATCGGCACGACTTCGCCGTCATAACCGGCAATCATCCCGCACATCGCCATGCGGCCGTGCGCGTTCATGCGCGGCAGCACGGCATTGAGCACTTCGCCGCCGACATTCTCGAAATATCCGTCGATACCTTCCGGCGCGGCGGCCTTCAGATCGTCGTACAGCTTGCCCGCTTTGTAGTCCACGCAGGCATCGAAGCCGAGCGTCTCGACCACATAGCGGCACTTGTCTTCACCGCCCGCAATACCGATTGCACGACACCCCGCCGCCTTCGCCAGTTGCCCGAGCACGCTGCCCACGGCTCCACTCGCCGCGCTCACCGCGATCGTCTCGCCCGCCTTCGGTTCGATGATGCGATTCAGCCCGTACCACGCCGTCACGCCGGGCATGCCGACCGCGCCGAGATACGCCGACAGCGGCACGTGCGAGGCATCGACCGTATAGAGACCGGTGCCATCCGATGTACCGATTTCCTGCCAGCCGAGCATGCCGACCACCTTGTCGCCAATCTTGAACTTCGCGTGACGCGACTCGATTACTTCGCCGACCGTGCCGCCGATCATCACTTCGTTCAGCGATTGCGGTGGCGCGTAACTCTTGGCTTCGCTCATGCGGCCGCGCATGTACGGATCGAGCGACAGATAGTGATTGCGCACGCGCAGTTCGCCATCATTGAGTGGCGCGAGCGGCGTTTCGACCAGCTTGAAATTATCCAGCGTCGCTTCGGCTTTCGGGCGCGATACGAGCAATACCTGACGATTCATCATTGCGGCTCTCCGTATTTCCGTGAATTTAAGCGGTTTCAGGCGTCGCTCGGTCCCGGTTTGGCTTGCGGATCGGAGCGCATTTTCTGCCGGACGATATCGCGTCCGACCGCGAGCCGCTTCATATATTTGAACGTGCCGAGCGCCTTGGCGACGAAGTGGCCTTCGCTATCGCGAATCTCTCCTTCGCAATACGCCATCGTCGTCGAGCGATGCAGCACGCGGCCGAAGCCGGTCAATTCGCCGCGCCCTGGCTGCATGAAATTCACCTTCATTTCGACGGTGACCACGCCCACGCCGTCGCCCGCGACGCTGCGTGCGGCAATGGCGAGCGCGGCATCGAGCATGGTCATCGTGACGCCGCCATGCGCGATGCCCCACGTATTCAGATGCTCGTGCTGCAAGGGCATGCGCACTTCGCTTTCACCGTCCTCGGCCTTGATGAACTGCATGCCGAGCATATCGATGAACGGGCTTTCGATTGCGGGCGGGTTGGTGGTCGAATTCGACATCGTCATTCCACTTCGTAATCGACGCATTGGCGCTCGTCGCGGACTGCCGCTACGAATTCCTTGAGTGCCTGATGTTTCGGATGCACCTGATACGCTTCGAGCGCGGCTTTATCGTCGAAATCGGAAACGAGCACGACGTCGTACGTGCAGTCATAACCGGGCTGCGCGGTGCCGACTTCGAAATGTCCCTGCCCTTTGACGATACTGCGGCAAGTCTCCAGCTTCGCTTTGAGCTTCAGCGCGTTCTCGGCGCGGCTCGCGCCTTCCGCGTGTTCCTTCAGCTTCCACATAACGATGTGACGTAGCACGGCAGCTCCTTTCTTGCGAATGTGCGAATGAATCTCGAAGCGTAGCAAACTTCGCGGCGAGCTGAAGGCCCGCTTGAAGACCCTCAACCGTCACACGATTTCGAACAAGCCCGCCGCGCCCTGACCGCCGCCGATACACATCGTCACCACGACGAATTTCGCGCCACGCCGCTTGCCTTCGATCAGCGCATGCCCCGTCAGTCGCGCGCCCGACACGCCATACGGATGCCCGACCGCAATGGCTCCGCCGTTCACGTTGAGCCGATCATCGGGAATGCCCAGCTTGTCGCGGCAATACAGCACTTGCACGGCGAACGCCTCATTCAATTCCCACAAACCGATATCGTCGATAGACAAGCCCGCGCGCTTCAACAGCTTCGGCACCGCGAACACCGGACCGATGCCCATTTCATCCGGCTCGCAACCGGCCACCGCGAAGCCGCGAAAGATGCCGAGCGGTTGCAGACCTTCCTTCTCCGCAAGCGACGCGTTCATCACCACGCACGCCGATGCGCCATCGGAAAACTGGCTTGCATTGCCCGCCGTGATGACGCCACCAGGCAGCGCCGTGCGAATGTTCTGCACACCTTCGAGCGTGGTGTCGGCGCGGATGCCCTCGTCTTTATCGAGCGTGACTTCCTTCGTGAACAGCCGTCCCGAAGCCTTGTCCGCGATGCCCGCGAGCACGGTGATCGGCACGATTTCATCGTCGAACTTGCCGGCTGCTTGTGCCGCCGCCGCGCGCTGCTGCGAACGTACGCCGTATTCGTCCTGATGCGACTTCGGTATCTCGTAGCGCTTCGCTACGGTCTCGGCGGTTTGCAGCATCGACCAATAGATTTCGGGTTTGTGCGCGTCGAGCCAGCCTTCCTTCAGCATGTGCCGGTTCATCTCGTTCTGCACACACGAAATCGATTCGACGCCGCCCGCGACGAACACATCGCCTTCGCCCGCGATCACGCGCTGCGCCGCCAGCGCAATCGTCTGCAAGCCCGATGAGCAGAACCGATTCACCGTCATGCCCGGCACGCTCACCGGCAAGCCCGCGCGCAACGCGATCTGCCGCGCGATATTCGCGCCCGTCGCGCCTTCGGGATTGGCGCAACCCATGATGACGTCCTCGACGCGCGCCGGATCGATTCCCGCGCGTTCGATGGCGGCCTGCGTCACATGACCGCCGAGCGTGGCGCCGTGCGTCATGTTGAGCGCGCCGCGCCACGATTTGGCCAGCGCCGTACGCGCCGTCGATACGATGACTGCATCGGTCATAGTGTCGTCTCCTTCGTTTTCAGAACGTCTTCGGATTGCACGCGTTGCACGCCGGCACGGCGCATGTCCTGCCACGCTTTTTCCAGTGATCCGTTCAGGTCGATGGCGCGGCACGCATCTTCGATCACGATCACGCCGAAACCGGCGGCGCGCGCATCGAGCGCGGTCCACGCGACGCAATAGTCGGTGGCGAGTCCCGCGATCCACAGGCGTTTCGCGCCGACTTCGCGCAGATACCCGGCGAGACCCGTAGGCGTTACGCGATCCGCTTCGAGAAACGCGGAGTAACTATCGACATATTGATGATGGCCCTTGCGAATCACCAGCCGCGCCTGCGGTCCATGCAGATCGCGATGCAGCCGCGCGCCTTCGGTGTCCTGCACGCAATGCACCGGCCACAGCACTTGTTCGCCGTACGGCAGGCTCATCATCTCGAAAGGCTGACGGCCCGCGTGATTCGTCGCGAACGAAACGTGCGAACGCGGATGCCAGTCCTGCGTCAGCACGACATGTGAGAACGCGGGCGCAAGGCGATTGATGACGGGCACGACTTCATCGCCCTGAGCGACGGCGAGTGCGCCGCCGGGCATGAAGTCATATTGCACATCGACGATAAGGAAAACATCTTCCACGGGTTTCATGATGATGTCGGAATTCACGAGTTGAAGCGTCCGTCGGACGCGGCGAGTTCGGTAATGCGCGCGGCGGGTTGCCAGCCGTATTGGCGCATCGCGCGTTCCACGTTACAGAGGCCGATGGTGTCGGCATAGAGCATCGGGCCGCCGCGCCAGAGCGGGAAACCGTAGCCCGTCAGATAGACCATATCGATATCCGATGCCTTCGACGCGATGCCTTCTTCCAGTATCTTCGCGCCTTCGTTCACGAGCGACAACACGAGCCGCTCGACGATTTCCTGATCACCGATCTTGCGCCGCTCGATGCCCAGTTCCTTCGAATACGCGACGATCATTTCATCGACCACGGAGGATGGCTGGGCATCGCGCTTGCCGGCCTGATAGTCGTACCAGCCCGCGCCGGTCTTCTGCCCAAATCGACCGATTTCGCATAGCCGGTCGGCGACGCGCGAATACTTCAGATCAGGCTTCTCCTGATAACGCCGCTTGCGAATCGCCCAGCCGATATCGTTGCCGGCGAGATCGCTCATGCGGAACGGACCCATCGCGAAGCCGAAGGTTTCGATCGCGCGATCGATCTGCGCGGGCAGCGCGCCTTCCTCCAGCATGAACAGCGCTTGCCGGATATATTGCTCGATCATCCGGTTACCGATGAAACCATCGCATACGCCCGAGACGACGGCGGTTTTTTTGATCTTCTTCGCGAGCTGCATGACGGTGGCGAGCACATCCTTTTCGGTCTTCTCGCCGCGCACGACTTCCAGCAGCTTCATCACGTTCGCGGGACTGAAAAAGTGCATGCCGACGACATCGCCCGGACGCTTGGTGAAGGCCGCGATCTTGTTCAGATCGAGCGTCGATGTGTTCGATGCGAGGATTGCGCCGGGTTTGGCGACTTCATCGAGTTGGCTGAAGACTTGCAGTTTCACGTTCAGGTCTTCGAATACGGCCTCGATGATGAGATCGGCGCGCGCAAGATCGGCGTAGGCGAGCGTCGGCTGAATCAGCGCGATGCGTTCATCGGCTTTCTCTTGCGTCAGCTTGCCCTTCTTCACTTGCGCTTCGTAATTGCGGTGGATCGTGGCGAGGCCTTTGTCGAGCGCTTCCTGCTTTGTTTCGAGCAGCGTCACCGGCAGGCCCGCGTTGATAAAGTTCATCGCGATACCGCCGCCCATCGTGCCCGCGCCGACCACACCAATTCGTTCGATACTGCGCGTTGGCGTTTTCGACGGCACATCGGCGATTTTGCTGGCGGCGCGTTCGCCGAAAAACGCATGCCGCAGCGCGCGGCTTTCAGGCGTTTGCACGAGCGCCAGAAAACATTCGCGCTCGAATGCCAGCCCGCGATCGAAGCCTTCTTTCACGCCCTTTTCGATGGCATCGATGCATTTGTGCGGCGCTGGAAAGTGCCTGGCTACAGCGGCCACGCTATTGCGCGCGAACTGAATAAATCCCTCGGCATTCGCATGTTCGATACGACGATCGCGTGCTTTCGGATGCGGGCCTTTCTGTTCCGCCGCGCGCTGAGCGAAGCGGATGGCGGCATCGAGTAAATTGCCTTCGGTGAGTTCGTCGAACAATGCGGTATGCGCGAGTTTTTCCGACATGACGGGCGTGCCCGTGACGATCATGTTCACCGCAGTTTCAAGCCCGACCACGCGCGGCAAACGCTGCGTGCCGCCCGCGCCCGGCAACAAGCCGAGCTTCACCTCCGGTAACGCAATCTGCGCCCCCGGCGATGCAACGCGATAGTGCGCGCTCAGCGCCAATTCGAGTCCGCCGCCCATCGCGACGGAATGGATCGCGGCGACCACGGGTTTCGCGCTGCCTTCGACTACCTCGACGACGGTCAGCAGTGTCGGCTCCTGCGTCGCTTTCGGCGTGTTGAATTCGGTGATATCCGCACCGCCCGAAAACGCCTTGCCCGCACCGATAAGAACGATCGCGCTGACACTCGCATCTTCGTTCGCACGCGTCACACCTTCGACGATACCGAGGCGCGTCGAATGGCCCAGTCCATTGACGGGCGGATTGTCGAGCGTGAGAACCGCGACGCTGTCGCGGATGGTGTAGGTCACTGCCATGAGCCTGTCTCCCTTCAAGGCGTTGCCCGCGCATGCGAGCGCCCGGTGATGTGATTTTGGGGTATCGCGTGAGATTACACAAAAGTGTACGGGCGTTCAATTGGCCGGATGGATGAGTGGTGCGAGTAGTGATCGAAGACAGTGAATAAAGATTGGAATCCTACGTAAATGATAAGTCTTGTCCCACGTAAAAACGCCCCGTAAAAACGGGGCGCTTCAGCCATCGTGCAAGACCCCGCCTCAAACCCGATCCTCCACCGCCCCCGGCAACACATACTCCCGATAAATCTCCCGCAACCTCACCTTCTGCAACTTCCCCGTCGCGGTATGCGGCAACTCGTCGGCGAAGATCACGTCATCGGGAATCCACCATTTCGCGACTTTCCCCTCGAAGTGCGCGAGCAGTTCTTCGCGCGTCACCGTCGCATCCGGTTTCAGCACCGCGACGATCAACGGGCGCTCCGTCCACTTCGGATGCGAACACGCAATACACGCCGCCTCCGCCACCTGCGGATGCGATACCGCGATGTTCTCCAGATCGATCGAACTGATCCACTCGCCGCCCGACTTGATCACGTCCTTGCTGCGGTCGGTGATATGCATAAAGCCATCGGCATCGATGGTGGCGGCATCGCCGGTCGGGAACCAGCCGTCGATCAGCGGTGACTCGTCGCGACGGAAGTATCGGTCGATCACACACGGTCCGCGAACGTAAAGGTCTCCGAATGATTTCCCGTCCCACGGCAGTTCGCGTCCATCGTCGCCGACCACTTTCATATCAACGCCGAACATCACGTGACCTTGCTTTTCGAGCGCGCGAAGCTGTTCGTCACGCGGCCGTTGCTTCTGTTTGAAATTGAGCCGCGCGAGCGTGCCGAGTGGCGACATTTCCGTCATGCCCCATCCATGAATGACGTCCACGCCGTACTCTTCTTCGAGCGTGTGCAGGATGGACGGCGGACAGGCCGAACCGCCGATCACCGTGCGCTTCAGCGTCGTAAAGCGTTTGCCCGTCTGCTTCAGATACGCGAGCAATCCAAGCCACACGGTCGGCACGCCGCACGTGAAGGTCACGCCTTCCGCTTCCATCAGTTCGTAAAGCGATTGTCCGTCGAGATCCTTGCCGGGCATCACCAGTTTCGCGCCGGTCAGCGGGGCGACATGCGGCATGCCCCACGCGTTGACATGAAACATCGGCACTACGGGAAGAATCGAATCGCTCGATGAAGCGCAGGTCGAATCCGGCAACGCAGCGGCATAAGCATGCAGCACCGTCGATCGATGCGAGTACAACGCGCCCTTCGGATTGCCCGTCGTGCCCGACGTGTAGCAAAGAATCGACGCCTGACGTTCATCGAAAACGGGCCATTCGAAATGGCCATCGTGCGCGGCAATCAGCGTTTCGTAGCTTTGCACCGGCACGCTCAGATTGCCGAGATGTTCGGTGATGCACGAGGCATCGCCCAGTGCGATCCAGCCTTTCACATTCGGACACTGCGGCGCGACGATCTCGACCAGCGGCGCGAAGGTCATATCGAAAAACACGTACGAATCGCGCGCATGATCGATGATGAACGCAATCTGATCCGGAAACAGCCGCGGGTTGATCGTGTGGCAGACCGCGCCCATACCGGGAATGCCGTAATAGCACTCCAGATGCCGATAGCCATTCCACGCGAGCGTGCCGACCCGGTCGCCCTGCTCGACGCCGAGCGCGATCAGCGCCTGCGCAAGCTGCTTCGCGCGCTTCTCGCAATCGCGATACGTATAGCGATGAATATCGCCTTCGATTCGCCGCGACACGATCTCGGTGTCGCCGAAATGGCGCGCGGCATGGGACAACAGGGACGACGCGAGCAACGGTATATCCATCATCTGGCCGTAGAGCGGCGACGTCATAGGCGAAGTCCTCTGTAAGTGACGAACGGTAATTGATGCGGGTATTCGATGCGCGGGAGCGCTCCTGCAGGCCCGCAGGAGCGGATTTACAATATCGTTTAACTCAGAGGCGCTCAATATGTCGTTTTCCCCAAGCAATGCCGTGCGCGCGGCGCGCGACGAGACGTTCTCCATGCTCCCCGAATCGATGGATGCCCTCGCCGCCTCCGTTCAATCGAGCCGCGAAGGATCGTTTGCGGCGCTCGGTTCCGCGTTCCTCACGCGCCTTCCGGCCGCGCCCGTGCCCGATCCGTATGTGATCGCGATATCGCGTGAAATGGCGGCATCGCTCGGCTTCGATGCACAACTCGCCGATGGCCCCGAACGCGATGCCTTCGCCGCGTATTTCGCCGGCAATCCCACGCGCGACTGGCCGTCCGACGCGCTGCCCTACGCCGCCGTTTATTCGGGCCATCAGTTCGGCGTCTGGGCCGGCCAATTGGGCGATGGCCGCGCGCTCACGCTCGGTGAAATCGAGCACGACGGCGCGCGCCTCGAACTGCAACTCAAAGGCGCGGGCCGCACGCCCTATTCGCGCATGGGCGATGGCCGCGCCGTGCTGCGCTCATCGATCCGCGAATTTCTCTGCTCCGAAGCCATGCACCATCTCGGCATCCCGACCACGCGCGCGCTTGCGCTGATCGGCTCGGATTTGCCGGTGCGGCGCGAGAGCATCGAAACGGCGGCGATCGTCACGCGCGTGGCGCCCAGTTTCGTGCGTTTCGGGCACTTCGAGCATTTCTATTCGAACGATCGCATCGGTGAATTGAAGACCTTGGCGGATCATGTGATCGACCGCTTCTATCCGCAATGCAAAGCCGCCGACGATCCGTATCTCGCGCTGCTCGACGAAGTGCTGAAACGCACCGCCGAACTGATAGTGGAATGGCAAGGCGTGGGCTTCTGTCACGGCGTGATGAACACCGACAATATGTCGATTCTCGGTCTGACGATCGATTACGGCCCGTTCGGTTTTATCGACGGATTCAATGCGCATCACATCTGCAATCACTCGGATACGCAGGGACGTTATGCGTATGCGCGTCAGCCGCAGGTCGGCTACTGGAATCTGTTTTGTCTGGCGCAGGCGCTGGTTCCGCTGATGGGCGCGCATCTGCCTGAAGAAGGCCGCGCGGAAAAAGTGGTCGAAGAAGCGCAGAAAGTCATGGAGCACTACAAGACGACTTTCGGCCCCGCGCTGGAAAGGAAAATGCGCGCGAAGCTCGGCCTCGAAACCGAACGCGACGATGACGCGAAACTCGCCAATGCGCTATTCGACATCATGCACGCGAATCGGGCGGACTTTACGCTGACGTTCCGCAATCTCGCGAAGCTGTCCAAACACGATGCGAGCCACGATGCCCCCGTGCGCGACCTTTTCCTCGACCGCGCCGCTTTCGATGCCTGGGCGGTTCAATATCGCGAACGCCTCTCGCACGAATCCCGCGACGACACCGCCCGCGCCGAAGCGATGAATCGCGTCAATCCGAAATACGTGCTGCGCAACCATCTCGCCGAACAAGCGATCCGGCAGGCCGCGCAGAAAGATTTCACGGAAGTGGCGCGGCTGCTCGACGTGCTGCGCTATCCGTATGACGAACAGCCGCAATACGAGGCCTACGCCGGCTTGCCGCCCGACTGGGCAAGCGATCTCGAAGTGAGTTGTTCTTCGTAGCATCGCCCATACATAGATTGCCTGATGGCCCACAAGACAAGGACCGACATGAGACACGACGACACGCCGAACGCCTATCCGCTGCAGAAAGACGACGCCACCTATCGCCGCGACCTCGACGAGACGCAGTATCAGGTCACGCGTCACGCCGCGACCGAGCGGCCGTTCACCGGCAAATACTGGGATCACACCGAGCGCGGCGTCTATGACTGCGTGTGCTGCGGCACGCCGCTGTTCGAATCCGACACCAAATTCGAGGCCGGTTGCGGATGGCCCAGCTACTTCAAGCCGATCAACGGCGAAGTGATTCAGGAGAAAACCGACCGCACGCACGGCATGCTGCGCATCGAAGTGCTGTGCAAGAACTGCGGCGCGCATCTCGGACACGTGTTCGAGGACGGTCCCGCGCCGACCGGCCTGCGCTATTGCATCAACTCGGCTGCGCTACAATTCGAATCCAAGTAAGCGCGCCCAAATCTGCTTTGTCCCTCGAACGCCCGCTTTTCAACGGGCGTTCTTTTCAGGCGCCGCCGTCGCATCTTCGTTTTCTCCGTGCCCTTTTTCTCCGACGCCAATGAAATTTCTGTTCGATCTGTTTCCGATCATCCTGTTTTTCGTCGCATTCAAGATCTGGGGCATCTACACCGCGACCGGCGTGGCGATCGCGGCAACGCTCGTGCAGATCGCGTGGGTCGCGTTCCGCCACCGCAAGGTCGATCCGATGCTGTGGGTGAGTCTCGGCGTGGTCGTCGTATTTGGCGGCGCAACCCTGGTGCTCCACAACGATACCTTCATCAAATGGAAGCCGACCGCGCTCTACTGGCTGTTCGCGGTGGCGCTGATCGTTGCGCAAGTCGGATTCCGCAAGAATCTGATCGAAGCGATGATGGGCAAGCAGATCGTGTTGCCGCATCGCGTGTGGGGACAGTTGAACGTGGCGTGGTCGGTGTTTTTCGCGCTGCTCGGCATCGTCAATCTGTTCGTCGCGTATAACTTCACGACCGATCAGTGGGTCAATTTCAAGCTGTTCGGCGCGACCGGTTTGCTGGTGGTGTTCATCGTCGCGCAGAGTTTTTATCTCGCGAAGTACATGAAGGAGGACAACCAGTGAATGCCGATTTCGACTTCATGGCAGCGAGCGCGCAAGAGAAGATTTCGCATCTGGAAGCGAGGCTCAATGCGGCGCTCGGGGCTACTTCGGTGCATATCGAAGACGACAGCGCGGCGCACGCGGGACACGCCGGCGCGGCGTCTGGCAGCCACTACACCGTGACCATCGTGGCGGATGGCTTCGCCGGGAAGGCGCGGGTGGCGCGGCATCGGCTGGTGTATGATGCGCTGGCCGAAGAGATGCGGCGCGGCATTCATGCGCTGGCCATCAAGGCTTATACGCCGCAGGAGTTCGCAGAACTCTTCCAATGACGCTTGCGCGCTGACTCTTTTCAATCCGCTTTGTCTTTAACTCTCGCCTTTTCAGGCGTCCGTTTGCTCAGTTAGGAACTTCGATGACTTTGAAAAAAACCCGCGTCTGGGTGTTGCTGGCTGCATTCGCGGCCGCTCCCGCGTTTGCGCAAAACATCGCCGTGGTCAACGGCACGCCGATTCCCACCTCGCGCGCCGATGCCCTCGTGAAGCAACTCGTCGCTCAAGGTCAGCAGGATTCGCCGCAGTTGCAACAGGCCGTGCGTGAAGAACTCGTCAACCGCGAAATCCTGATGCAGGAAGCGGCGCGCGAAGGCATCGCCACGCGTCCGGATGTGAAGGCGCAGATCGCTGTCGCTCAGCAGACCGTGGTGCTGCGTGCGCTGATCGAAGACTACGTCAAGAAAAACGCTCCGACCGATGCCGAAATCAAGGCGCGCTATGACGACCTGGTCAAGCAGAACGGCGGCGGCAAGGAATTGCATCTGCATCACATTCTGGTCGATAACGAACAGCAGGCGAAGGATCTGATCGCGAAGATCAAGGGCGGCGCGAGCTTCGAAGATCTGGCCAAGCAATATTCGAAGGATCCGGGATCGGGCAAGAATGGCGGCGATCTGGATTGGTCGTCGCCTTCGGCTTATGTGCCGGAATTCGGTGCGGCGGCTGAGAAGCTGCATAAGGGTGAAGTGACCGCCGAACCGGTCAAGACGCAGTTCGGTTGGCACGTCATCCGTCTGGACGATAGCCGTGAAGTTGCGCCGCCGCCGCTGGATCAGGTCAAGGCGCAGATCGCGCAGCAGATTCAGCAGGAAAAGCTGCAGGCGTTTGAAGAAAGTTTGAAGAAGAAGGCTGTGATCAAGTAAGTCACGCGCCGTCTTCTGTGCCGCAAAACAAAGCCGCCCTTCCGGGCGGCTTTGTCGTTCTTACTGCGTAAGCGTCAACGTCGGCCTCGTCACCGCGCCGATACGCGTCAGCTTCGGCATTTCGCGGTTCTGCACGACGCTCGCGAACGCCGCCCAGTCCTGCGCCAACGCCGCTTTATCGACCTTGTCGGTATCGCCCATTTTGTAGCGTTCGCCCGCCACATAAGGACGTTCCCACGACGCGCGATGCCACGCCCGCTCCGACAGCGCCAGCAGCCGCGGATACACCATGTACTCGAACTGCTGGTCGTTGCGCATTACTTCGGCCCACGCCTGGCCTTGTATGCCTTCGAGCTTCGGCGCGGGTCCCGTTCCCGTGACTTCGAACGGCTTGCCATCACGATCGCCCATGATTTCGGCGTTCTGCGGCAGGTTGTCCGGCGCAAGCGAGAACACCTTGAAGTTGTCCGTCGCGTGCGATCCCCAGTAGTAGCCGCGCTCATGCTGATCGTAGGAATATGGGAAGTCGAAGTACAGATAGTCCGGCAGCGCCAGCACCGTTTTGTAGCCCTGACTGCTCAACGATTGCACCGTGTCCGATGCGCCCCAGAAAATGGTGTCCCACATCGTCACCATCATGTTCGACGTGGCGAAGTCGCCGGGGCCGCTCGCGTGCTTGATGCCGTCCTGCCACGCGGCCATTGTGCCAATGCCGTTCGCCTTCACAATCTGGCTGACCTGGCGCGCGAACATCGACGGCAGTTCATCGACGGAGGCGGCTTTGCCGCTGGCGATCAGCGCCGAGCACATCGGCGAGCGTGCGAAGGGTTTGTCCTGCGCGGCGAGGTTGATTTTGCCCTTGGTCGGATCGGTGCCATCGAGATTCTGGAAGCCGCCGCCGAGCAGAATGTTCTTCGCTTCGTCGCCGCCGAAGTGCCAGATGGAAAGCGGCGCGCCCGCTTCGCGATGCATCGACGCGACTTCGCTGATGACCTTCGTGACAAAGCGACGCGCGCTGTCCGAGCACGGATTGATGAAGCTGCGGCGATCGTAGAACTGCACGGTAGTGACGTTCGATGTATCGGCGGGATCGAGCAGGCGGTAGGCGTTCGCGCCTACCACATCGCCTTGCGCGGCCAACCGCCGATAACGCGCTTCCATCGATACCACCGCCGCGCGCGCGTGCCCCGGCATATCGATTTCCGGCACGATATCGACGAAACGATCCGATGCATAACGCACCAGCGCGACATAATCCGCGCGGCTCAGGTAGCCGCCGCCCGAGCGATTGTCCGGACCGGAGCCAAGCTGTGGCACGAGGCAGCGCGTTTCAGTCAGATCGTGGCAACGCTGCCCGCCGATCGACGTCAGTTCCGGCAGACCCGGAATCTCGATGCGCCAGCCTTCATCGTCCGAAAGATGCAGATGCAGACGATTGAGCTTGTACGCGCTCATCTGATCGATCAACCTTCGCAGCGTGGCGGGCTGATGGAAATTGCGCGCGACATCGACGTGCATGCCGCGATGCGCATAACGCGGCGCGTCTTCGATGCTCATCACCGGCACGTCGCCACCGTTCGATGGCGTGAGCGACAGCAAGGTCTGCACGCCGTAATAAAGACCGGCGTTATCGAACGCATCGATCGATGCGCCGTTGGCCGTGATCGTCAGCCGATAACCGCCCGACATCGCGATATCCGCAGGCAGCGCGCCACCGACCACTTGACCGCTCACATGCAGGCCCGCGTTGCCCAGTCCGAGCGCCGCCACGCGCGTTTGCAAGGCCGCTTTTTGCGATGCACTCAACCCAGACAGCGACAATTCGATGCCACCGACATGCGCCGTGCCCTCGCCTTGCGTCTCACGCAGCACCGAAGGCAACGCGCGCGCCGCAGTCTGCTGAGCCGATGGCATCGCGGCTTCCGCGCGCGCACGCAGCACTTGCGCGGGCGACGCGGCGAACGCAGCGGCATCGTCCTGACTGGGCGGAATGGCGTTGACGTATTGCGTTTCGTCGTCGGTGTCGTTGTGGCGCAAGACGACGGCGGGCGCGTTATCCGTAACCACGTACGAACGCGGCAGCAGATCGCTGTATCGGTCGTACCAGTATTCGCCGACGAACGGCACTTCGATCCGCTCGCCCGCGTTCAGCGTGAATGCGCCCGCCTGCGGCGTCAGTGCGTATAAATCGCCGGTGATATGACGCCAGGTGATCGACGGATTGTCGATACTCAGAATCCGTCGAATGCTGTGGATATAAAGCGTCCAGTTTCCCGCCGCGAGGCTCGTGCTGCCGGTGTTTTCGAGCACCAGACGCCCACGCGCGCAGCTTGCCGAATCCGCGCCGAGGCTGGCGCAATCGGTGCCGGATTTGCCGGCATCGTTCGCATCGACGGATACGCGGACCATCAGATTGCCGCCGAGCGCCGCGACGCGCGCGGTCGGCGAAAGATTGCCCGAATTCGAATCCGAGCTGCCGCTACATGCAGCGATGGCGCATGCCGCCACGAAAGCTGCTACTCCGCAGCCAATTCGCTTCCAACGCAAATAACTTGGTGATGCTAAACAACGGTCTTGCTGGCGCTTCATCTGTCTCCTCCGGTTGCGGCACCTTTCGCCGCGTCGGGAAACTATACCCGTAACTTACGGGCGCATTATTTTGGGATATGTGCCTGTCAGCAAGGTTCCGCGCGCGCAAATAAAAACACCCCGACGCGCGATGCGTCGGGGTGTTTTTGCGTATCGAATCAACCGAGCTTTTTAGCCGAGGAAGCGACGCGCATTCTGGAACACGCGCAGCCACGGGCTGCCGTCCGTGGTCCAGTCGTCGGGCGTCCAGCTCATCTGCACATTGCGATGCACGCGCTCCATATGCGGCATCAGCACGGTGAAGCGGCCATCCGGCGTGGTCACGGACGTGATGCCTTGCGGCGAGCCATTCGGATTGAACGGATACTGCTCCGTCGCCTGACCGCGATGATCGACGAAACGCATGGCGATCAGCGCCTTCGACGGATCGCCTTGCTGCGAAAAGTCAGCGAAACCTTCGCCGTGCGCAACCGCGACCGGAAGACGCGAGCCTTCCATGCCGCCGAAGAAAATCGACGGCGAGCTTTGCACTTCGACCAGCGAGAAACGCGCTTCGAATTGCTCCGACTTGTTGCGTGTGAACTTCGGCCAGTTTTCCGCGCCGGGGATGATCGAGGCGAGACTCGACATCATCTGACAGCCATTGCAGATGCCGAGCGCGAACGTGTCCGGACGGCCGAAGAACGCGGCGAACATATCGGCGAGGCGCGGATTGAAGCGGATGGTTTTCGCCCAGCCTTCGCCCGCGCCGAGCACGTCGCCGTACGAGAAGCCGCCGCATGCCACCGCGCCCGCGAAATCGGCGAGCGTCGCGCGGCCCGAGAGCAGATCGCTCATATGGACGTCGTGCGCGTCGAAGCCCGCGCGGTCGAACGCGTACGCGGTTTCCAGATGCGAGTTGACGCCCTGCTCACGCAGGATCGCCACACGCGGGCGCTTGTTCGTGGCGATGAACGGCGCGGCCACGTCTTCGCTCGGATCGAACGTGAGCACGGGCGAGAGGCCCGGATCGGCGGCATCGAGCAGCGTGTCGTATTCGGCGTCTGCGCACGCGGGGTTGTCACGCAGACGCGCGATACGCCAGCTCACTTCGCTCCACGCACGATGCAAGTCCACGCGCGGGGCATCGAAAATCTTCTTGGCGTCGCGATAGATTTCGATGGTATCCGTCGCATTCGGCTTGCCGATCACATCCGAACACGCCGACAAACCGTGCTCGCGCAGCGCCGCCAATACCGCATCGCGGTCCGATGCGCGCACTTGCACCACCGCGCCGAGTTCTTCCGAGAACAGCGCGCGGATGGTGCGATCGTCGCGGCGGCCGCTGGTCTGCTTGGCCCAGTCCTTGGCATCGCCGTAATCGGATTCGTGGTTGGGATCGAGCGTCAGCATATCGACGTTCAGCGACACGCCCACGTGACCCGCGAAGGCCATTTCGCAGACCGTCGCCCACAGGCCGCCGTCCGAGCGGTCGTGGTACGCGAGCAGCTTGCCATCGGCGTTCAGCGCCTGAATGGCCGCGAAGAAGCGTTTGAGATCTTCGGGATCATCGACGTCGGGTGTCGTGTCGCCGACTTGCTGCGTGACTTGCGCGAGAATGCTGCCGCCCATGCGATTCTTGCCGCGTCCGAGGTCGATGGAAATGAGCACGGTGGCGGCGTCGTTGACGAGTTGCGGCGTCAGGTGGCGGCGCACGTCTTCCACCGGCGCAAAGGCGCTGATGATCAGCGATACCGGCGACACCACTTCCTTCGCCGCGCCGCGCGCGTCCTGCCATTTGGTGCGCATCGACAGCGAGTCCTTGCCGACGGGAATGCTGATGCCCAGCGCCGGGCACAGTTCCATGCCGATGGCTTTCACCGTATCGTAGAGCGCCGCGTCTTCGCCTGCGCTGCCGCACGCGGCCATCCAGTTGGCGGAGAGCTTGAGCTTGCCGATCGATTCGATCGGCGCGGACGCGATGTTGGTCACCGCTTCGCCCACCGCCATACGGCCCGACGCGGGTGCATCGATAACGGCGAGCGGCGTGCGTTCGGCCATCGTCATGGCTTCGCCGCGATAGCCTTGATAATCCATCGTCGTAACCGCGCAATCGGCGACGGGCACTTGCCACGGACCGACGAACTGATCGCGCGCCGTCGTGCCGCCGACCGAGCGGTCACCGATCGTAATCAGGAACGACTTGCTCGCGACTGTCGGATGCTTCAGCACATCGACGGCGATTTCGGACAGCGGCATGCCGGTCACATCGACGGCTTCGAAACTCAGCGATTCGCGCTTCACGTCGCGGTGCATTTTCGGCGGCTTGCCGAGCAGCACGTCCATCGGCATATCGACGGGTTCCTGGCCTTCGTTGGCTTCGTCGATCAGCTTCAGTTGACGTTCTTCCGTCGCCACGCCAACGACTGCCACCGGGCAGCGTTCGCGTTCGCAGATCGCCTGGAATGCCGGCAGATCGTTCGGCGAAATGGCCAAGACGTAGCGTTCCTGCGCTTCGTTCGACCAGATTTCGCGCGGCGACAAACCGCTTTCTTCGAGCTGCACTTTACGCAGATCGAAGCGCGCGCCCTTGCCCGCGCCATCGACCAGTTCAGGGAAGGCGTTCGAAATGCCGCCCGCGCCGACGTCGTGGATCGACAGAATCGGGTTGTTTTCGCCCAACTGCCAGCACGTATTGATCACTTCCTGCGCGCGGCGCTGGATTTCCGGATTGCCGCGCTGAACGGAATCGAAGTCAAGCTCGGCGGTATTCGCGCCGGTCGCCATCGACGAAGCCGCCCCGCCGCCCATGCCGATACGCATGCCCGGTCCGCCGATCTGAATCAGCAGCGTGCCCGGCGGCAGATCATTCTTGTGCGTGTGCTGATCCGAAATATTGCCGATGCCGCCCGCGATCATGATCGGCTTGTGATAGCCGCGCACGCGCCCGCCGACGTTCTGCTCGTACGTGCGGAAATAGCCGCCGAGATTCGGCCGGCCGAATTCGTTGTTGAATGCCGCCGCGCCGATCGGCCCGTCGATCATGATCTGCAACGGCGACGCGATGCGGTCCGGACGGCCATACGGCTCATGCGATTCGGACGGATTGCGCTGGCCGAGCGTCACACCGCTGTCGCGGGCGTTTTCCCACTTCTGGCGCGCATCGGGCAAATCGAGATTGGAGACGGTGAAGCCCGCAAGACCGGCCTTCGGACGCGCGCCGCGGCCCGTCGCGCCTTCATCGCGGATTTCGCCGCCCGAACCGGTCGCCGCGCCCGCGAACGGCGAAATGGCCGTCGGGTGATTGTGCGTTTCGACCTTCATCAAGGTGTGCGTCAGTTCGACGTGACGCCCGTACTGCTCGCTTTCGCCGCGCGGAAACCAGCGCTCGGCATTGCCGCCCGCCATGATCGCCGAGTTGTCCGAATACGCGACGATGGTGCCTTCGGAATTCAGCTTTTCGGTATTGCGAATCATCTGGAACAGCGAGATATCCTGCTTCTCGCCATCGATCGTCCATTCGCCATTGAAAATCTTGTGGCGGCAATGTTCGCTGTTGGCCTGCGCGAACATCATCAGTTCGACATCGGTCGGATTGCGCTTGAGGCTTTCGAACGCGCTGACGAGATAGTCGATTTCGTCGTCCGCGAGCGCGAGGCCGAGTTCCATATTGGCCGCTTCGAGTGCGCTGCGCCCCGTGCCGATGATATCGACCGTTTGCAGCGGTTTGGCAGGCAGTTCATCGAAGAGATGCAGCGCCTGATCGCGCGATGCCGCGACGTGCTCCGTCATGCGGTCATGCAAGGCCGCTGCGACCGCGTTGCGCGCTTCATCGGACAAGGCTTTCTTGCCGCCCAGAAAACCGCTCTTCATGATGACCGTGTACTCGACGCCACGCTCGATGCGCCGCACCGTCTCCAGCCCGCAGTGATGCGCAATATCCGTTGCCTTGCTGGCCCACGGCGACACCGTGCCGAAGCGCGGCACCACCATGAAGGTTTCCTGATGCCCGCGCTCCTTCGGTTCCTCGAACGGCGCACCGTAGTGCATCAGCGCATGGATGCGGTTGCTGTCTTCATCGGTCAGCGGTTCGGACGAGTTGACGAAGTGCAGAAACTGACCGCGCACGCCAACGATGTTCGCGTCGATGCGGACGAGCGTTTCGAGCAGACGGGTTTGACGGAAATCGGAGAGGGCCGAAGCGCCGGGGAAACACGAGAAGTGGGCCATTGTGACGGTGCGTCGATGACGTCTGTGTGCCGTTTCAGGCGCTCGCCGGGGACGGGCGCAATTGCGGCGTGAGGCGAAAGGAAGACCGCGATTATAACCCGGATGCGTCTTGAAATCGGCCCGGGCGGCCCGCACGGCCGTGCAGCGCCGCCCGCCTCGGGCATCGCGCGGTGCGTTCCGCATCCTGAAATTATTCGCCTCGCCGATGCGCGCGCTTCCTGTGCGCCGTCGTTGCAGGATTGCCGTCCCTTCGAATCCGTTTTGGCGCTATCATGGCGCGCTTTCTTCGGGTGCGGCACCGCCGCCGCACTTGCCGTCACTTCGGCGTCGCATGCGGTTCATCGCAGTGCGTATCGTAGTGCGTTCGCCGCGCAGCACCAATCGCGCCTTCGGGCACCAAACAGTCATGGATGTCATTGTCATCGGCGGAGGAATCGCCGGCATCGCCACCGCGTATCAGTTGCTTCGGGCCGGGCATCGCGTCTGCGTCATCGAACGTCATGCGACCGTTGCGCAAGGCGCGACCTACGGCCAGGGCGGCGCGCTTCTGCCCTCTCCGCTCGATGTCTGGTTCGGCCCGACCTTCATGGCATCGACCCGTCCGAAGCAGTCCGGCATGATCGTCAAGACCGGTTTCGATACCGCTTCCCGCGACTTCATGAAGCAACTCGGCACGCTGCGCACGCCGGACGCGTTCGCCACGCAGTACGCGCGGCTGCATCCGCTGATCGATATCGCGCGGCGTGCGGTGGCGGATATCGAAGGAAGTCTGGAACTGGATTTCGAACAGCGGCGCGGCATGCTGCATCTGTTTCGTCATGCCCGTGATCTGGAACTGGTGCAGCCCGCGCTCGAAATGCTGAAGGCGCATGGCGTGGCGCATCGCGTGTTGACGCCGGAGCAATGTATCGTCGCCGAGCCTTCGGTGCTGGAAGATCCGCCGTTCGCGGGCGGCGTGCTGCTGTCCGAAGAGCGCACCGCGAACTGCCCGCTTTTCACCAAGCAACTCAAGCAGGTTCTCGAAGACGAAGGCGTGCAGTTCCGCATGAATCGCGTGGTGACGGGTTTGCGTCTCGACGGCGCGCGTGCCGCCGTCGAACTCGCCGATGCCACCGACGAGAAGCATCGCGGCGATATCGGCAGCATCGCGGCGGACGCGATCGTCGTGGCGGCGGGCGCGGATACGCCTGCGCTGCTCGCCGGTATCGGCAAAAACACGTCTTCGCTGTTTCCGATGCGCATTCACACGCTGGTCGCGCCCGTTGCTTACGAGGAGCGCGCGCCGCACCTCACCGTGGTCGATTCGGTCAAGCGCATCACCATGACGCCGAGCAATCAGCGCTTGCGGATTGCGGGCGCGGGCGTGTTCCAGCCGGTCGCCAAGGCCGAAAAGCCGCTCGATCCGAGCCTCGCCAAACGCGCGCTCGACGTACTCGGTCAGGGCACGCACGACTGGATTCCGGGCGCGGCGCGCGTCTCGATGGCGCGCGCCTGGGATGGCTTGCGCCTGATTTCCGTCGATGGCCTGCCCGTGGTCGGCGCGACGCGTCACCCGCGCCTGTTCGTCAACGCGGCGCACGGCCCGTCGGGATGGGGACTCGCGTGCGGCTCTGCTAAAGTGGTCGCGGATCTCGTCTCCGGCCAGCAACCGGACCTTCCCGACGACACGCTTTTCGCGCTGAGCGTCAACCGCTTCTAAGCTTGCCTTTGCTCAGGAAGTGGCACGATTGCTGCGGACAGCGACGCGTTTCGTTGCCCGCATCGATCAATCCGAGCCATGACTGCGTCCTCCTACTTTTCGCCCAAAGACGATTCGATCGCGCTGCTCACGCTGGCTGAGTTGCGCGCGCTCGAAGCACGCGCCGCTGCCGCGTTGCCGCCTCATACGCTGATGGCGCGCGCGGGTGCCGCCGCCGCGCAATGTCTGCTCGATACCTTCGAACACGATCCCGAATCGACCGCCCTGCCGGTGTGGCTCGCTGCCGGCCCCGGCAACAATGGCGGCGACGCGCTGGTGATGGCCGAGCAGTTGCATCGCGCGGGCGTGAAGGTGCGCGTGTGCATGCCGGTCGAAGTGAAACCGGACGATGCGCGTTGGGCGCTGGAAAGCGCGCGTGCTGCGGGCGTTGTCATCGATCAGGAACCGCCCGCTTCATTCGATGAATACGGCTGGCTTGTCGATGGCTTATTCGGCATCGGACTCACGCGGCCGCTCGAAGGCGTGTTCGCGACGATTGCCACGCGCCTGTCGCGCCACGCACGCGTGCTCGCGCTCGATATCCCAAGCGGCCTAAACAGCGACACCGGCGCGCCCGTCGGCGTCGGCGATGCGGTGCGCGCGAGTGCCACGATCACGTTTATCGGCGCGAAGCCGGGACAGTTCACTGCCGATGGCCGCGATCTGTGCGGCAAACTGTTCGTCGCGACGATCGGCGTCGAGCCGCCTGCCGCGCCGTCCATCGTGCTGAACGCGCCCGCGCTGTTCGCCCCGGCAATGCCGCCGCGCGACAACGGCACCAACAAGGGCACGTTCGGCACACTCGCGGTGATCGGCGGCGACACGGGCATGTGCGGCGCCCCGGTGCTGGCGGGTCGCATGGCGCTATACGGCGGCGCGGGCAAGGTCAACATCGCCTTTCTCAGCGATGGCTTTCCGCCCTACGACCCGCCGCATCCGGAACTGATGCTGCATCACGCCGACGATCTGAAGCTTGACCGCATGGATGCGCTGGCAATCGGCTGCGGCATGGGCAAAAGCGATCGCGCCAAACGTCTGCTGAGCGATGCGCTGAAACTCGACATCCCCAAATTGCTCGATGCCGACGCGCTCAATCTCATCGCCAAAGACGATGCGCTCGCCTCCGCCGTCGCCTCGTGCGGCACGCGCGGCGATCCGTGCATCCTGACGCCGCATCCGCTGGAAGCCGCGCGTCTGCTTCAATCGGACGATGCGAAAGCCGTGCAGACCGACCGCTTTCAGGCCGCGCGGCAACTCAGCGCGCGCTATGCGTCGGTCGTCGTGCTGAAGGGTTCAGGCACGATCGTCGCATCGCCGGATGGACGGTTGGTCGTCAATCCGACCGGCAATGCGGGACTCGCTACCGGTGGCACCGGTGACGTGCTCGGCGGATTGATCGGAGCATTGCTCGCGCAGAAGTTGCCCGCGTTCGAAGCCGCGCTTGCAGGCGTCTATCTGCACGGACTCGCCGCGCAAAGCCTCACCGATGAAGGTATCGGGCCGGCCGGACTGACGGCGGGCGAACTCGCGCCGGAAGTGCGCAAACTCATCAATCGGCTGTTCTACGCGCAGCACGCGCCACGGCGCATGTGACACCTTGCAAGCATCCGTTCATGCATCGTCGCTATACTCTTTTTGATTCGAGCATCCGCGGCGGTTTAGTCGCGTTCACGAAACATCCGACGCAACCCGCTAAGCCGCCGCGCATCAGCACGAACGTTTTCCTCTGCCACCTCAGACTAACGGACCGCTCATGACCCTCAACACGACGCTCAATTCGTTCCCGGCCTGGTCGGCGCTCCAGTCGCATTACGACGCTATTTCCGGCGAGCGCCTGCGCGACTGGTTCGCGCCGCAAAACGATACCGCGCCGACGCGCCACGAGCGTATGACGCTCGAAGGCGGCGGCCTCGCAATCGACTTCTCCAAGAACCGCATCACCGACGCCACGCTCAAGCTGCTCGTGCAGCTCGCGGAAGAAGCCGGCGTCACCAAGCGCCGCGACGCCATGTTCGCGGGCGAAATCGTCAATATCACGGAACATCGCGCAGTGCTGCATACGACGCTGCGCGCGCAATCCGCCGATGCGCCCTTCCACGATCAAGTGCGCGCCGAAGTCGCCAGGATGGCGGCGTTCTCGGACAAGGTGCGCGACGGCTCGTGGACCGGCTACACCGGCAAGCGTATTCGACATGTGGTGAACATCGGCATCGGTGGCTCGGATCTCGGGCCGAAGATGGTGGTGCATGCGCTGCATCATCTGGCATCGAAGGAATTCGACACGCACTTTGTTTCCAACGTCGATGGCGCGGATCTGTGGAACGTGCTTCAGCAAGTGGATGCCGAAGAGACGCTCGCGATCATCGTCTCCAAGACGTTCACGACGCTCGAAACCATGACCAACGCGCATTCCATGCGTGACTGGTTCATCAAGTCGGGTTGTCCGGAAGATCAGCTTGCGAAGCACTTCGTCGGTGTATCGGCGAATCCTTCGGAAGTGGTCAAGTTCGGCATCGACAAAGACAATATCTTCGAGATGTGGGACTGGGTCGGCGGGCGCTATTCGCTGTGGTCGGCGGTCGGTCTGTCGATCATGCTGTCGGTCGGTCCGAAGAATTTCGATGCGCTGCTCGCCGGTGCGGACAAGATGGATCAGCACTTCCGCACCGCGCCGCTCGATAAGAATCTGCCGGTGCTGATGGGCATGATCGGCATCTGGTATCGCAATTTCTTTGGCTCGCAAAGCGATCTGATCGCGCCGTATTCGCAGGCGCTGCATTATCTGCCGTCGTATCTCCAGCAGTTGGAGATGGAGAGCAACGGCAAGTCGGCGCGGCTCGATGGCGGCATGGTCGATTACCCGACTGCGGCCGTGATCTGGGGCGAGCCGGGCACCAACGGTCAGCACGCGTTCTTCCAGATGCTGCATCAGGGTCCGACGATCATTCCGATCGACTTTATCGCCGTGCTGACGCCTGAGCATCCGCTGGTCGATCATCACGCGAAGCTGCTGGCGAATTGCTTTGCGCAGAGCGAAGCGTTGATGCTCGGTCGTACGCTCGAAGAAGCGAAGAAGGTTGCGGGTCCGGGCAAGGAAGAACTCGCGACGCATCTGAGCTTCCCCGGCAATCGGCCAACCACCACCATCATGCTCGATGCGCTGACGCCGGAATCGCTCGGTGCGTTGATCGCGCTGTACGAGCATAAGGTGCTCGTGCAGGGCACGGTGTGGAACATCAACTCGTTCGATCAGTGGGGCGTGGAACTGGGCAAGATTCTCGGCAAGGTTGTGGAAGCGGATATCACCGCTGCAAGCGCCGATCCGAAGAAGCATGATTCTTCGACGTCGGCGTTGATCGAGCGTGCTCGTCGCGCGTTGAAGCGTTGAGTTTTTAGCGCTGCTCGAAAGCCCGCATCGCGTTTGATGCGGGCTTTTTTATACGCTCAGTCCGTTGACCAGCCGCCCTGCTTCGATCGTCACCGTCGCGTCGCAGCGCTCGGCGAGTTCGGTATCGTGCGTCACGAGTACGAGCGTTGCGCCGTTGCGGCGATTCATCTCGAACATCAGATCGATGATGGCGTAACCGGTGGCGGCGTCGAGGCTGCCGGTGGGTTCATCGGCGAACAGGACGGCGGGATGCGTGACGAAGGCGCGTGCCAGCGCGACGCGTTGTTGCTCGCCGCCTGACATCAGCTTCGGATAATGTCCGGTACGCTGCGAAAGTCCCACCTGATCCAGCAGCGACCGCGCACGCGCCGCGATTTCCGCATGCGGCAACTCGGCGCGCAATTCCAGCGGCAACATGACGTTTTCGAGCGCGGTGAGATGTGGCATCAACTGGAACGACTGGAATACGAAGCCGACTGCGCCGCTTCTGAGCGCCGCGCGTTCGTCTTCGTTCAGCGTGGACAGATCGCGCCCGAGCAGACGAACCGAGCCGACGCTCGCGCTGTCCAATCCTGCAAGCAGACCGAGCAGCGTCGATTTGCCCGAACCCGATGCACCGACGATCGCCACGCTGCTTCCCTTGGCGATGGAGAGATCGATCTGGTCGAGAATCGTGAGTTCGCCCGTTGCGTCCTTCACCCGCTTGCTTAAACCCCGTACTTCGATAACAGGCTCGATATTGTTTTGCATGGACACTTTGAAGAAGAAACTGCGCGTTTTTACGCTGGTGTGTGCGGCGTGCGTGCCTGTGCTCGCGCATGCTGCCGATACCCAAACCAAGCCCGCAATCGTCGTACTCGGCGATAGCCTTTCAGCCGAATACGGCCTACCGCGCGATACGGGCTGGGTCAATCTGCTGCGCGACAAGCTCGCGAAAGAGCGTCTCGATTATAGCGTCGCCAATTCGAGCATCAGCGGCGACACGACCAGCGGGGGACGCGCGCGGCTCACGGCGGTGCTCACGCGCATCAAGCCAAAGGTAGTGATCGTCGAACTCGGTGCCAACGATGCGCTGCGTGGCGTGCCGCTCGCGACCACGGAAACCAACTTGCGCACCATCGTCGATGCATCGCAGGCCGCGCACGCGAAGGTTTTACTCATCGGCATGTACGTTCCGCCCAATTACGGCCCGGATTACACGCAGAAGTTCCACGCGGTCTACGAGCAGATCGCCAAGGACAAGAAAGTGCCGCTGGTGCCGTTCCTGCTGGCCGGTATCGAAAATCAGCCGAATATGTTTCAGGCCGACCAAATTCATCCGACGGTGCAGGCCCAGCCATTGCTATTGAACAACGTCTGGCCAAGTTTGAAACCCTTGCTCGGCGCAAGCGCTTCTCAATAGATGGAAAGATGGAACAGATGAAGCGCGGCGCTCCGGCATTCGACTGACCCACGCGGAACACGGCCAAGATTCAGATCTCTGAACTTTCGCGTCACTCTTATAACCCGCTCGCGTATCGAGCGAGACTCTTTAAGGAGAAAACGTGAAAAACGTGAAATATGCTCCCCTCGTCGCGCTGACCATTGCATTTTCGGCCTGTGCCGCTCAACCGCCTGCGGGTGTTCAGCAAGTCGGCACCAGCACCAAGGCACCGCGCGTCGTCGCGCAATGTGTGGCGCATAGCTGGGCCGATAAGTCGCAGCAACAAGTCGTGTCGCAGGATGTGCTGGCCAACGATCAGGCCGTCGATGTGTTCGTGCCGGGTCAGCAACCGCCGAGCGGCGCTGCGGCCGTGATTCGTCCGTCTGTGTCGGGACCGGGAACGTGGGTGGGCTTCCGCGCTTCGGGCGCGGCAGGCAGCCAGGCAACCGGCGATATTCAGGCGTGCCTGTGATTTGACTGCTTTGATCGCTTGAATTAGTCCAGACGCAAAGAAGCCCGCTTCCTTTCGGTTGCGGGCTTTTTCTTTGGGCTTCTGCGCTGCCCGGTTTTTGCTTAGTTCGATGCCGGTGCAGGCGCCTGACTGTACTTCACCTTCGAGCGTGCCTTCAGCGAATCGACATAGGCTTCCATGTCGGCCTGAGCGTAGACCTGCGCGATCTGCTGCTGCGCGCCCGTCAGACGATCCGCCGCGACCGGTGCAGCCTTCGCAATACCGTTCACGCGATAGATCGCATAACCGTCCGCGCCAAGATCGACGCCGACATACGCAGGCAGCTTCGACGCATCGGCTTTGAAGATCGCGCTCAACGCGGCGGGCGGCAGCCCCTGCGCATCATTGCGCGAGACGGTGATCGGCGACGTGAAGCCGTCCGTCGATTTCGACTTCTCCAGCTCGGCCAGCTTTGCCTGACCTTCCTTCTGTGCCATTGCCGCTGCTTGCTCGGCGACGACCTTCGCGCGCACCGCATCCTTCACGGTATCGAAGGCCGGCACGGCGGACGGCTTGTAGTCCACCACGCGCGCTGAAATCAGCGTGTTATTGCCGATGTCGATAGCCTGCGTGTTGTTGTGCTCCTTCACCGAGTCCGGCGCGAATACCGCAGCAAGGAACTTCGCGTTATTCAGCGGGCTGTCCGGCGGCAGCTTCGGATCCGGCTTCGGGCCGATGGTCGCGGTCTGGATCGCAAGCTTGAACTTGTCGGCGGCCGGTTGCAGCGTCTTCGACTTTTCGTAGACGAGATCGGTGAATCCTTGCGCGCTGTCAGCAAAGCCCTTGGTGCCTTGCTGCGCGGCGTAGTCCTTCGCGACTGCGTCCTTCACCTCATCGAACGACTTGGTCGCGGCGGGCTTCACGTCCGTCGCCTGAATGATGTGATAACCGAAGTCCGATTCGACGATATTGCTCACCTCGCCCTTCTTCAGGCTAAACGCTGCATCGTCGAACGCCTTGCCGCCTGCGATCTGACCGGGCTGGAAGTAACCGAGGTCACCGCCCTTGCTCGCCGAACCCGGATCGTCCGAATTCTTCTCGGCGATCTGCGCGAACTGGTCCGGATGCGCCTTCACCTGAGCCAGAATCTGCTCGGCCTTCTGCTTGGCCTTCGCCTTGTCGGCCGCGCTCATGTCCTTCGGCGCGTTGATCAAGATGTGGCTCGCGCGCACTTCGCCTTCGGTGCGATAGCGCTGAACGTTGTCGTCGTAGAACTTCTTCAGGTCCGCATCGCTCGGCTTGTTCGATGCCGCGATCGTCGCAGGCGACAGCACGAGGTACTGGATCGACGCCGTCTCGGGCGTGGCGAATTCCTGCTTGTGCGCGTCGTAATACGCCTGCAATTGCGCATCGGTCGGCTGAACTTTCGATGCGTAATCGGTCGTGCGCAGCGACAGGCCCTGCACATCGCGCTTCTGCTCGGAGAGTTCAGTGAGACTCTGCGCCAGCGCCTTCGACGTGAAGGCCGTCGATTGGATGCTGCCCGGAATCTGCTCGCTGGCGATGGTATAGCGCATGCGCTCGTCGTACTGCGCGGGCGTCATGCCCTGCATGGCGAGCAACTGCTTGTACCGATCGACGTCGATGGTGCCGTCCGGCTTGCGCAGGGACGAGATCACCGGATCGTTCATCAGCGCGCGGCGCACGGCGTCGTCCGATGCCGTGAGATGCAGACGCTGCGTCTCGTCGGACATCACGCGCTGTTGCACGAGACTATCGACCATGGCGCGGCGCGTTTCGGGGGTATCGAACATCTTGGCGTCGAACTGCGCGCCGAGCATGGAGCGGGCGCGGTCAACTTGCTGCCTGAAGGCACTGTCGAATTCAGCGCGCGTGATCTTGTGACCGTTGACGCTGGCGACGTAGGCGTTCTCGTCGAAGTAATTGGAGAAACCCTGAATCCCGACCATGCCAAGACCCGGCACGATGATCAGGATCAGCAGAGCCATCATCAGGCGCTGGTGATTGCGGAAAAAGTCGAGCATGCGTAGCGCTGCGTTAGAACAAAACGCTCGATATTACAACAGTGGCCGAGGAAAAGGCGAAAGCGTGAGGGGTTTTACCGAACTGATGCGTCATACGGAGGTGATTTGATGGGTTCTGCGTGCTGTTTGAGCTTGAAAATCAGGCGGTTATGGCGCGTTTCGACTTGTGGCACGCTGAGCTTCGAAGCATGAATCGTTGGCATTCTTAACGAAATGCAAACGTCACGCCCAAAACAAAAATCCCGCAAGCCTTTCGACTCGCGGGATTTTCATTCGATTCTGGCGGAGCGGACGGGGCTCGAACCCGCGACCCCCGGCGTGACAGGCCGGTATTCTAACCAACTGAACTACCGCTCCTTGTAGCGTTTGAAGAATCCGGTTTGGTGGGTGCTGAGAGGCTCGAACTCCCGACCTACGCCTTGTAAGGGCGCCGCTCTACCAACTGAGCTAAGCACCCGGACTCTTCTGCTCGCTTCGCTAGGAACACCGTTCCCAGCGAGTCCGCTAGTTTAGCGCATCCTTTAGCGCTTTGCCAGGGCGAAATTTAGGTACCTTCGCTGCCTTGATCTTGATCGCGTCTCCCGTGCGCGGATTGCGGCCCGTGCGCGCCGTGCGCTTGCCCACTGCGAACGTGCCGAAGCCCACGAGCGTCACCGTCCCGCCCTTCTTCAACGTCGTGCTTACGCCTCCGATTACGGCTTCGAGCGCGCGTTGTGCGGCTGCCTTGGAGATATCGGCTTGCTGCGCGATATGGTCGATCAGTTCCGTCTTGTTCATTGTGATCCCCGAATCTGTATTGGCACGATGTGGTCGGTCCGATGCCGCATCGAAGCCGTTGCGTCGATACGATGCGCATCGCGAATGGTCGGATGCGGGGTCATTAAACGCAGACGAAACGGTACTGTCAACGAGGGTTGCGCCCGATGCAGCGTGCCTTTAGAAGATGTTGTCAACTCATTCGGCATGCCAAAAGAAAAACCCGCGAGGCAAAGCCTCGCGGGTTTAGCAGAACAGCGCGCAACAAGTGCTTCTTAGTGCGTCACGATTAATGCTTAACGACATCACCGGTCGCCGGCGCATCCTTCTTCGCCTCTGCTGCCACAGGCGTTGCTTTCGCATCGTCCTCAGCAGGCAGCGCTTCAGGCGCGCGTTCCAACGCCAATTCCAACACGCGATCGATCCAGCGAACCGGCACGATCTCGATGGCGTTCTTCACGTTGTCGGGGATATCGGCCAGGTCCTTGGTGTTCTCTTCAGGAATCAGCACGAGCTTGATGCCACCGCGATGCGCCGCCAGCAGCTTCTCCTTCAACCCGCCGATCGGGAGCACTTCGCCGCGCAGCGTGATTTCACCCGTCATCGCGACATCCGCGCGAACCGGAATACCGGTCAGCACCGACACCAGCGCCGTAGTCATCGCGATACCGGCGG
>NZ_JAQFVG010000319.1 GCF_029439455.1 Caballeronia sp. BR00000012568055
ACGGGGCTCGAACCCGCGACCCCCGGCGTGACAGGCCGGTATTCTAACCAACTGAACTACCGCTCCTTGTAGCGTTTGAAGAATCCGGTTTGGTGGGTGCTGAGAGGCTCGAACTCCCGACCTACGCCTTGTAAGGGCGCCGCTCTACCAACTGAGCTAAGCACCCGGACTCTTCTGCTCGCTTCGCTAGGAACACCGTTCCCAGCGAGTCCGCTAGTTTAGCGCATCCTTTAGCGCTTTGCCAGGGCGAAATTTAGGTACCTTCGCTGCCTTGATCTTGATCGCGTCTCCCGTGCGCGGATTGCGGCCCGTGCGCGCCGTGCGCTTGCCCACTGCGAACGTGCCGAAGCCCACGAGCGTCACCGTCCCGCCCTTCTTCAACGTCGTGCTTACGCCTCCGATTACGGCTTCGAGCGCGCGTTGTGCGGCTGCCTTGGAGATATCGGCTTGCTGCGCGATATGGTCGATCAGTTCCGTCTTGTTCATTGTGATCCCCGAATCTGTATTGGCACGATGTGGTCGGTCCGATGCCGCATCGAAGCCGTTGCGTCGATACGATGCGCATCGCGAATGGTCGGATGCGGGGTCATTAAACGCAGACGAAACGGTACTGTCAACGAGGGTTGCGCCCGATGCAGCGTGCCTTTAGAAGATGTTGTCAACTCATTCGGCATGCCAAAAGAAAAACCCGCGAGGCAAAGCCTCGCGGGTTTAGCAGAACAGCGCGCAACAAGTGCTTCTTAGTGCGTCACGATTAATGCTTAACGACATCACCGGTCGCCGGCGCATCCTTCTTCGCCTCTGCTGCCACAGGCGTTGCTTTCGCATCGTCCTCAGCAGGCAGCGCTTCAGGCGCGCGTTCCAACGCCAATTCCAACACGCGATCGATCCAGCGAACCGGCACGATCTCGATGGCGTTCTTCACGTTGTCGGGGATATCGGCCAGGTCCTTGGTGTTCTCTTCAGGAATCAGCACGAGCTTGATGCCACCGCGATGCGCCGCCAGCAGCTTCTCCTTCAACCCGCCGATCGGGAGCACTTCGCCGCGCAGCGTGATTTCACCCGTCATCGCGACATCCGCGCGAACCGGAATACCGGTCAGCACCGACACCAGCGCCGTAGTCATCGCGATACCGGCGGACGGACCGTCCTTCGGCGTCGCGCCTTCCGGCACGTGGATGTGGATGTCCTTCTTCTCGAACGATTCATCCGTGATGCCGAGTCGGCGCGAACGCGAACGCACCACCGAACGCGCCGCTTCGACCGATTCCTTCATCACATCGCCGAGCGAACCGGTGCGGATCACGCCGCCCTTGCCAGGCATCACCGCCGCTTCGATCGTCAGCAGATCGCCGCCGACTTCCGTCCACGCGAGACCCGTCACCTGACCGATCTGGTTTTCCTTCGCGGCCAGACCGAAGTCGTACTTGCGCACGCCGAGGAAGGTATCGAGGTTGGAGCCATCGACCTTCACCGCGCCTTCGGCCTTCTTCAGCAGCAGCATCTTCACGACCTTGCGGCAGATCTTCGACACTTCGCGTTCGAGCGAGCGCACGCCCGCTTCACGCGTGTAGTAACGAATGATGTCGCGGATAGCCTGTTCCGTGACGTCGATCTCGCCTTCCTTCAGGCCGTTGTTGCGCTTCTGCTTCGGCAACAAATAACGTTGCGCGATGCTGACCTTCTCGTCTTCCGTGTAACCCGACAAGCGGATCACTTCCATCCGATCGAGCAGCGGCGGCGGAATGTTCAGCGAGTTCGACGTCGCCACGAACATCACGTCCGAAAGATCGAAGTCCACTTCGATGTAGTGGTCCGCGAACGTATGGTTCTGTTCCGGATCAAGCACTTCGAGCAGCGCGGAAGCCGGGTCGCCGCGGAAATCCATGCCCATCTTGTCGACTTCGTCGAGCAGGAAAAGCGGATTGCGCACGCCGACCTTGGTCAGGCTCTGCAAAATCTTGCCGGGCATCGACCCGATATACGTGCGGCGATGACCGCGAATCTCGGACTCGTCATGCACGCCACCCAAGGCCATACGCACGAACTTGCGGTTCGTGGCACGCGCGATGGACTGACCCAGCGAAGTTTTACCCACGCCCGGAGGTCCGACGAGGCACAGAATCGGCGCTTTCACCTTCTCGACGCGTTGTTGAACCGCAAGATATTCGAGAATGCGTTCCTTGACCTTTTCCAGACCGAAGTGGTCTTCATCCAACACGCGCTCGGCGTTGGTAAGGTCGTTGTTGACCTTGCTCTTCTTGCGCCACGGCAAGCCAATCAGCGTGTCGATGTAGTTGCGCACGACGGTGGCTTCAGCCGACATCGGCGACATCAGCTTGAGCTTCTTAAGCTCGGCGTCGGCCTTCTTCTTGGCTTCCTTCGGCATGCGCGCGGCGGTGATGCGCTTCTCGAGTTCTTCGAGATCCGCGCCTTCTTCGCCTTCGCCCAGTTCCTTCTGGATAGCCTTGACCTGCTCGTTCAGGTAGTACTCGCGCTGGCTCTTTTCCATTTGACGCTTCACGCGTCCACGGATGCGCTTTTCGACCTGAAGAATGTCGATTTCGGCTTCGAGCTGGGCAAGCAAATGCTCCAGACGCTCGATAACCGGGAACATCTCAAGAATGTGCTGCTTCTGGTCGAGTTTGAGCGGCAGATGCGCAGCGATCGTGTCTGCCAGACGACCCGCTTCGTCGATACCCGACAGCGAAGTCAGGATCTCCGGCGGAATCTTCTTGTTCAGCTTCACGTACTGATCGAACTGCGAGACGATCGCGCGACGCAGCGCTTCGGTTTCAGCGCTGTCGGCGTGATCCGGTTCGAGCGGCATCACGTCGCAGGAAAACTGCGTTTCCTGCTCTTCGATCGAGAGCGTCTTGGCGCGCTGCAGACCTTCCACGAGCACTTTCACCGTGCCGTCGGGCAGCTTGAGCATTTGCAGGATGTTGGCGACACACCCTACTTCGTACATGTCCTTTTCGGTCGGCTCGTCCTTCGCCGCCGTTTTCTGGGCGACGAGCATGATGTGCTTGCCGCCTTCCATGGCGGCTTCGAGGGCCTTGATCGACTTGGGCCGCCCAACGAAGAGCGGAATCACCATATGCGGGAAGACGACCACGTCGCGCAGCGGGAGCAGCGGCAGCGTAATGCGTTCCTGCGGCAGGAGTTGGGTTCCTGACATTTTCATTTCCCCATTAATGGAATCGGTTCGTTCGTAAGTAAGGCCGTGATGCGCTATTGCAAGCCTTTATCGGAAGGGAAAAGTCGTTAGTCCACGTTTTCGTCAGTCACGTCCACACAATAAACCGAAAAATAAAACAAAGGCCGTTCACGTCGCCATGAACGGCCTTTCGCCGACACACAGCTACTTCAGTTGGAACCCGCTACCTTCGGCGCATCTTCATAGATGAGCAGAGGCTTGCCGTCACCGTCGATAGTGTTGTCATCGACGATCACCTTCGACACGCCCTTCATGGTCGGGAGTTCGTACATCACGTCGAGCAACGCCTGTTCCAAGATGGAGCGCAGACCACGCGCACCGGTCTTGCGGCGAATTGCTTTCTGCGCAATGGCTTGCAGTGCGGCCGGACGAATCTCCAGCTCGACGCGTTCCATCGCGAACAGCTTGTGATACTGCTTCACCAGCGCGTTCTTCGGCTCGATCAAAATCTTGACGAGCGCCGCTTCGTCCAGCTTGCCGAGCGTGGCCACCACCGGCAGACGGCCGATCAGTTCGGGAATCAGACCGAACTTGATCAGATCTTCCGGTTCGACTTCGCGCAGCACTTCGCCGGCGTCGCGATCCTGCTTGCTCTTCACGCTCGCGCCGAAACCAATGCCGGTCTTCTCGGTGCGATCCGTAATGACCTTCTCCAGCCCGTCGAACGCACCGCCGCAGACGAACAGAATGTTGGTCGTATCGACCTGGATGAAATCCTGATTCGGGTGCTTGCGTCCGCCTTGCGGCGGCACCGACGCCATCGTGCCTTCGATCAGTTTCAGCAGCGCCTGCTGCACGCCCTCGCCCGACACGTCGCGCGTGATGGACGGGTTATCCGACTTGCGGCTGATCTTGTCGATTTCGTCGATATACACAATGCCGCGCTGCGCCTTATCGACTTCGTAGTTGCAGTTCTGCAGCAGCTTCTGAATGATGTTCTCGACGTCCTCGCCCACGTAACCGGCTTCGGTCAGCGTCGTTGCGTCCGCGATCACAAACGGCACGTTCAGCATGCGCGCGAGCGTCTGCGCGAGCAACGTCTTGCCCGAGCCTGTCGGTCCGATCAGCAGAATATTGCTCTTCGACAACTCGATTTCGTCTTTCTTGTCGAGATGCTTGAGCCGTTTGTAGTGGTTGTACACGGCCACCGCGAGAATCTTCTTCGCGCGTTCCTGGCCGATCACGTACTGATTGAGAATGTCGCTGATTTCCTGCGGGCTCGGCAGGTCCGATTTGGTCAGCCCGGCCTCTTCCGCCGCGCCAGCCGCTTCGTCGCGAATGATCTCGTTGCACAAGTCGATGCATTCATCGCAGATGAACACAGACGGGCCCGCAATGAGTTTCTTGACCTCATGCTGGCTCTTTCCGCAAAACGAGCAATACAGCAGCTTTTCGCTACTGGAACCTTTCTTGTCCGCCATAAAAGTGTAAGCCTCCGGACACTCTTGTTACATGATACGCCCTTCGATCAGACCACGCAGTCTGGTGCCCGCGCGGCCCGTCCGAAGCGCGTTTGCGCCATGCGCCAGTTACGTTTTTGATAACCGGCGCGGCGCTTGTTTCAACGCCTTAAGGACGCTTGTGAAGCACCTGATCGACGAGGCCATATGCCTGCGCATCGTCGGCCGACATGAAGTTGTCGCGGTCCGTGTCGCGCGCGATGCGCTCCACCGGCTGACCCGTGTGATGCGACAGCAACTGATTCAGGCGTTCCTTCAGATACAGGATTTCGCGCGCCTGAATTTCGATGTCCGACGCTTGTCCACGTGCGCCACCGAGCGGCTGATGAATCATCACGCGGGCGTTGGGCAGTGCAACGCGCTTGCCCTTTGCACCCGATGCGAGCAGGAACGCGCCCATGCTCGCCGCGAGACCCATGCACAGCGTGGTGACGTCAGGCTTCACGAACTGCATGGTGTCGTAGATCGCCATGCCCGCCGATACCGAACCGCCTGGGCTGTTGATGTAGAGGCTGATGTCCTTGTCAGGGTTTTCACTCTCAAGGAACAGCAACTGCGCGACGACGAGATTGGCCGACTGGTCATTCACTTCGCCAACGAGAAACACCACGCGCTCCTTCAGCAGGCGCGAGTAGATGTCATAGGCACGCTCACCACGGCCGCTCGTTTCCACGACCATCGGAACGAGGCCGAGCGCCTGGGCTTCGAAGTCCCGCGATGCGTGGGACGCCAACGTGTCGAGCAATTCAGCGCGAAAGGTCATGCAATTTCCTTATTCGGAATAGGGATACTGAACGACAAGGAACATTCACTAGAACGGCAAGCGAACGATCAAACTTTAATGCAAAAAAGGCGTGCGGGCCGTCTTCGTCCGACGACCCCGCACGCCCCTTACCTAACGCGTCAGGCTTGTGCCGTCGCGCTGGCCAGTTCCTCGAAGCTGACTTCCTTGTCGGTCACCTTGGCCTTGCCGAGCACGAAATCGACGACGTTGCTTTCAACGACGTACGCTTCCATCTCCGCGAGGCGCTGCTGGTTCGAATAATACCAGCGGACGACTTCCTTCGGGTCTTCGTAGCTCTTGGCGAATTCATCGACTTCGGCGCGGATCTGCTCGGGCTTTGCCTGCAGTTCGTTGGCCTTCACCAGCTCGGCCAGAACCAGGCCCAGCTTCACGCGGCGTTCGGCTTGTTCAGCGAACATTTCGGCCGGGATCGGTGCGTCGGCGGCGTTCGGCACGCCACGTTGTTGCAGGTCCTGACGGGCCATATCGACGAGACGTTGCTGATCCTGTTCGATCAATGCCTTCGGCACGTCGAGTTCGGAAATCTTCAGCAGCGCGTCCATGACCTGATTCTTCACGATCTGCTGCGTGCGGCGCTTGGCTTCGCGCTCAAGGTTGTCCTTGATCTCGCCGCGCATCTTGGTCAGATCGCCGTCTTCGATACCGAGCGACTTCGCGAACTCACCATCGATTTCCGGCAGATGCGGCCATTCAATCTTCTTCACGGTGATGGTGAACTGCGCCGTCTTACCAGCGACGTCCTTGCCGTGATAGTCCTCGGGGAACTTGAGGTCGAACTCACGCGATTCACTGACCTTCAGGCTCGTGGTCGCTTGTTCGAATTCGGGGAGCATGCGGCCTTCGCCCAGCACGAACGCGAAGTCTTCCGCGCTGCCGCCTTCGAACGCGACGCCGTCGAGCTTGCCGACGAAGTCAACGGTCACGCGGTCGCCGTTCTTGGCTGCGGTGTCTGCACCGCCGTCGCCGTGCTCGTCGCTTTCGCCGCGTGCGTGGAAGTGCACGCGCTGCTTGCGCAGGATGTCCAGCGTACGATCGACTTCGGCTTCCGAAATGGTCGTGACAGTGCGCTCGATTTCAGCCGTGGCGACGTCGCCCAGCTTGACTTCCGGATACACCTCGAAGGTGGCGTCGAAAGCGTAGTCTTGTTCTGCCGCTTCGGCCTTCGGCGCGAAGCTCGGCTGACCTGCCACACGCAGGTTTTCAGCGCGCGTGACGTCGAAGAATTCCTTGCCGACCTTGTCGCTCAGCACTTCTGCTTCGACCTGGCCGCCGTACTGCTGCGTCACCATCTTGAGGGGCACCTTGCCCGGGCGGAAACCCGGCATGCGCACGGTCTTGGCCAGTTGGCGGATACGCGAATCAACTTCCTTCTGCACGGTGTCTTTCGGCAGGGAGATGGTCACGCGGCGTTCGAGCTTGCCGAGGTTTTCAACTACGTTAGCCATGGCTTCAATCGTCCTAGAAAATCAGTGTTCGGTGTTCGGTTCTTCCGCGGTTCTTAAGGCGCGGGTCCGGTGGTTTCTGCTTCGGCCACGTCTTCGCGCGCCGCCGTACCCCGAAGGCCGGCATGATGCAGCGGCAATTCGAAGCCCGGACGGCCGCCGATGCGGCCTCGTCTACAGAACCAACGATTCTAGCAAACAATTCCGACGCGTCCGCGATGCGATCCCCGTCGTCGCCGGTTTGATGCGGAATTCGAGCGAATAAGCATGAAATTCGGCGTAAATCCGCGCTTTCCGACATGATCGGCATGCGCAACAATTCCGGTTATCGCGATGCCGCTATTTTGCGCCGCGCGCCTCGCTGATAAGCTTGGCGGCGCATGAAGCGCGTGCATCGGCTTGAGAACGTGCGTCCTATTGATGCTTCGCATGCGGCTTATGCGCGAAGCGCATACATGCGGTTTTTTCTGCGCGTTTCAAGCATCTTTCCTACCAGAACATTTAGAACATTCGAGACACCATGCCTAACGTCACGCCTGCTCCCGTCGTTGTTATCGCGCCCGATTCGTTCAAGGGATCGCTGTCCGCAGAAGGCGTCGCGAACGCCATCGCGGAAGGCATCCGGCGCGCCCGTCCGGACGCCGAAATCCGCATTCGTCCGATGGCCGATGGCGGCGAAGGCACGCTCGACGCCATGCTCGTAGCGGGCGGCGAGCGGCGCATGCTGAACGTGCGCGGTGCATCGGTGGCGCGGCGCGATGCGGCCACCGGCCTGCTCGCCGATGGCAGCGCGATCCTCGAAACCGCGGAAGTCGTCGGCATCACCGATCCGGACGGCATGTCCGTGCCCGTCACGGAGCGCAGCACGCTCGGCATGGGCGAAGCGATCCGCGCCCTGCTCGACTCCGGCGCGCGGCGCTTTTTCGTCGCGCTCGGCGGCAGCAGCACGAATGATGGCGGCGCAGGTCTGCTCGTCGGCCTCGGCCTGAAATTGTTCGATGCCGATAACAACGAACTCGAACCCGTGCCGTCCGCGCTGCCAAAGATCGCGCGTATCGACGCATCGGGGCTCGATGCGCGTGTGAAGGAGGCGGAGTTCGTCGGCATGTCGGACGTCGATAATCCGCTCAACGGCGATCACGGCGCGACCGCGATCTTCGGTCCGCAAAAAGGCGTGATGCCGGAACAGATTGCATCGATCGATGCGGCACTCGCGCATTTCGCCGATGTGCTCGAACCCGCGATGGGCGTGGCCAAACGCGACGAACCCGGCGCGGGCGCGGCAGGCGGATTGGGCTTCGCGCTGCATATGCTCGGCGCGCGTTTCGAGACCGGCGCGGAAGTCGTAGCGCGCGAAATCGGACTGGATGAAGCGCTCGAAGGCGCGGACTGGCTCATCACCGGCGAAGGCCGTTCGGATGTGCAGACGCTGCATGGCAAGGCGCCGTTCATTGCCTGCAAGCACGCGCGCGATGCGGGCGTCGCGGCGACTCTGTTGTCGGGCGCAGTGGATTCGGCTGCGTTGCCGCGTCTGTCGGAATACTTCAGCGGATGCTTCTCGCCCGCGCCGGGTCCGATCACGCTCGACGTCGCGATTCGGGACGCGGCGCGTTTGCTTGCCAACGAAGCCGAGCAAATGACGCGGCTGCGTTATGGCTCCGTTTGAGCGCTGGTTTCGTCCGTGTCCGCGCGCCAGTTTTGCAGCAGCCAATCTTCACGCAATTTGGCAGACACCGCGAAACGGAATCGGTTAGAATTTCGGGCTTGGCACAGTGGACCGGTGCCGGACACGGCGAAAAGACATAGCAGCGCCGGGCATGATCGAACAGCGGCGTGAACAACGCAACGTCGCGAAGTCATCAAACCCGAAGCGGCAGCCGTGCTGCGAGGGTGGCGAAATTGGTAGACGCACCAGGTTTAGGTCCTGACGCCCGCAAGGGTGTAGGGGTTCGAGTCCCCTCCCTCGCACCACCCAACACAAAAACCCCTTTGAATCGCAAAGGGGTTTTTGTGTTGGGTTTTCTATTTGTACTGCCGGAAATGCGGCTCAGGCCTTGATGTCGTGCAGCTCGATGTTCAGCACTTCGCCCTTCGGCTGCGAACGTCCCGCGAAATCCACACCCGACTGGCTCATCAATTTTTTGATTTCCTCAGGGATTCGATCGCTGGCGCGCGCGGCTGCGATCGGACGGTCGAGGTTGGTCAGGAATTCGCGCACGCCCGACGGCTGCCAGTACACGAACACATTCAGCGGAAACGACTGCTTCGCGCCCGTCTGACGGTTGGCCGTGATGTGCAGGCCCATCGTCGGCGAGACGCTCATCTGCCGCGGACACACGCGGAAGTCGAAGCCGAAGTCCGACGCCACGCTCTTGATGAGAAAGGGCAGGCATTTGTCGCCGAACTGCTTGTTTTCGGTTTTGCTGAGGGCCATGACGCCTCCGATAATCGGCCGGGGATGGATCGCCCCGTTCACGCGATTTCATTCGTTTTCATTCGATCCCACTCGATGCGCGAGTGTTGCGCTTCGGAATTTCGCCGTCAGTGGTTCGCCGCACATCCCGCGCGATGCGCCCGCCTGGCCACGCGGCTAAAATGAGCGCCCGCACGCTTAACGTGCTTCGTGCGTCAAATAAACCAAGGCGGCAAGCCAAAAGCCGTCGAAACCTTACCCGCCCCGCTTCGTGAATTTCGACGATTACTGCCAGCAAAAGGCCGCGCCCGAAGGCTCCGCCACTTATTACGCGCTGCATCGCGCGCCGGCATCGCGTCAGGCGCTGCTGACGGCGCTGTATGCCCTCTATCGCGAGTTGGAAGAAACCGTGAAGGAGACCAGCGATCCGACCATCGGCCGGACCAAGCATGCGTGGTGGCAAAACGAAATCGGCCGATTGGATAGCGGTGAGCCAACGCATCCGGTGACCAAGGCATTGCAGGCGCACGGCGGCGGCTCCATCGATACCACGCAACTGATGGCGTTGGTCGAAGGCTTCGGCATGGATCTCGATCAGGCGCGCTATCTCGACTGGCCGGGTTTGCGCCGCTATCTCGATCAGGTCGGCGGCGTGTTTGCGAGCGTGATTGCGGACAAAGCACCGTGGGCCGCGCCGCTCGGTTCGGCGCTGATGCTGGCCGAACGCGTGCAGGAAATCGGCAACGATGCGCGTCATGGCCGCATCTACATTCCGATCGATGAGTTGCAGCGCTTTAACGTAACGGCGGCGGACATCATCAATCGCAAGTACAACGATGCGTTCAGCGAACTGATGCGCTTTCAGATCGACCGCGCCCGCCGCGCGCTCGACGATGCGCTCGCCGCGATTCCGACTGCGGATCGCAAGGCGCATCGCGTGTTGCTGGCGCAGGCGGCGTTATCGCGGGCGCGGCTGGATGAGATCGAGCGCGAAGGTTTTCAGGTGCTTCATCAGAGCATTTCGCTGACGCCGATCCGCAAGCTGTGGATTTCGTGGCGCGCGCGTTAAACGAATTTCAACGGCTCGAAACGCGAGCCGAGAATCTTCGTCGAATCGATCGAACAGGCTTCCAGCGCCGTGGCGTAAATGCGGCGAAAGTCGATATCGACGGGAAGCGCGCCTTCGCTGCTCAGTTCGTTGAGACGCGGTGCGTCGCCATATAAGCCGCCGCGAACGCTGCCGCCAAGCACGAACATCGAAGACGCGGACCCATGTTCTGTGCCGCACGATGCGTTCTCGTACGCCGATCGTCCGAACTCCGAAATAGTCAGCACCAGCGTGCGATTCCAATCGCCCGATCGCATCAACTTCGAACGAAGCGATGCGAGTCCTTGCGCGAGTTGTGTGAGCAGCAACGCGTGGCGATCGGCTTGACGTTCGTGTGTATCGAAGCCGTGAAGCGTGATGTGCAGCATCCCATGTTTGCGCTGCGCAATCGTCTGAGCGACGGCCGCGAACGAAGGTTCATCGAACGCCGCAGCATGGTTCAGCCAGTTCGCGCTCGCATAATCATGCGATGCCGTCGCCCAAATCTGCTTCGACCGAAAGTGCGATGCGTGGCCATCCTCCGGGTCGCCCACGCCCTGCACGATTGCCATGTGACCGTTGCGCCACGCCGGCATCAACGCAGCCAGCGACGGATGCAACCCTATCGCGCGATCGATCGGCAACGCCGCTTCACGCGCGATGGCAAGCGTCGGTCGCAGCGCGCGATAACGCGGATCGGCGAACGGAACCACGGTATTGAGGCCATCGTTGCCGCCATCGAGTTCGACGATCACGAGCGTGTCGATCGAACGATGGGAAGCCAGGGCTGGCATGGCGGCGAAGGCGCCGGACCATCCCGCGAGCGATAGAAACGCGCGTCGATCCATCAACGCTTATAGAGATCGCGAACGGCTTCTTCGATGTGCTGACGCAAGAGCCGACGCTCATCGGCGGTCATCACGGTATGGCGCGGCGGACGCGCGGGCGGCGTGGCATCGAGTTGCTGCACGGGCTGCATGGCAGGCTTCGGATCGTGATCCGTGGCAGCGGGCGTTTTGGCGCTGCGTTGCTGCGCGCGAATCATGCGGCCCTGGCCTTCAAGGCGGCTGGGCGGATAGGAAGTACTGCGGTCGAACGAAGCAGGCGGACGAACAACGGGATCTTGCGCGTAGGCGTGATGCGCGCTCAGTGCGGCACAGAGCGCACTGGCGAGGAGCGTTTGTTTGAAGTTGCGCTCGGCGCGCCGAGGTCTGCGCCGCCGCGCTCCCTTCATGTTGTTCCCATCGTTGCTCGACAACCGGACAGCCTCATTCTTTTCATGCACGTCTCTTGGCCTGGTCATGCCGCACGACGCACTGGTCTAATGGAGTATCTACCGAATGGCGGGCTTAGGTACGGAGTGTACGCATTGGAGCATTGGGCCGTGCCACCTTCGCGGTAATTTTTGTAACTGACTGTTACACTGACTTTTGTTACAAACTAGTTGCTGGATCAACGCGCTAAGATGCCGCCATGGAAACCAAGAATCCTTCAAAAATTCTCGTTGTCGACGACGACCCGCGCTTGCGCGATTTGCTCCGTCGTTATCTCGGTGAACAGGGCTTCAATGTCTATGTCGCCGAGAACGCGCCGTCGATGAACAAGCTCTGGGTGCGCGAGCGTTTCGATCTGCTCGTGCTCGATCTGATGCTGCCCGGCGAAGACGGTCTGTCCATCTGCCGTCGTCTGCGTGGAAGCAACGATCGCACGCCGATCATCATGCTCACCGCCAAGGGCGAAGACGTGGACCGCATCGTCGGTCTGGAAATGGGCGCGGACGATTATCTGCCGAAGCCATTCAATCCGCGTGAACTGGTGGCACGCATTCATGCGGTGCTGCGCCGTCAGACGCCGTCTGAATTGCCGGGCGCGCCGTCCGAAACCACCGAAGTATTCGAGTTCGGCGAGTTCGCGCTGAATCTCGCTACGCGCACGCTCACGAAGAACGGCCAGGAAATCCCGCTGACGACCGGCGAATTCTCCGTGCTGAAAGTCTTCGCGCGCCATCCGCGTCAACCGCTGTCGCGCGAAAAGCTGATGGAACTCGCGCGTGGCCGTGAGTACGAAGTGTTCGATCGAAGCCTCGATGTGCAGATCTCGCGTCTGCGCAAGCTGATCGAACCCGATCCGAGCAGCCCGCGCTTTATTCAAACGGTCTGGGGTTTGGGTTACGTGTTCATTCCCGACGGCGCAGCTTAAACATTCGAGGGCGCTTCTTCGCTTCTTGTCATCGACCGAAGCGCCTTCGATTTTCCGAGCGAGTCCGCTACGCTTTATCCTCTTCACCGAACCGACCACGATCGACCCATGCGCATCGACAGGCGGCTCTTGGCGCTTGCGTTCGGCGGCCTGTTCTGGCGCACTTTCGCGCTTATCGCACTGCTTATCGCGGTCAGTCTCACCGCATGGTTCCAGAGCTTTCGCGTGATCGAGCGCGAGCCACGCGCGCAACGTGTCGCGTTGCAGCTCGTCGCGGTGGTCAAGCTCACGCGTACCGCGCTGCTCTATTCCGATCCCGATCTGCGTCGCGCCTTGCTTCAGGATCTCGAAAGCAACGAAGGCGTGCGCGTGTATCCGCGCGAGACCACCGACAAGTACAAGCTTCAGCCGGATGAATCGCTCAATCGATTGATCGAACGCGATGTGCGCGGGCGGCTCGGCAACGACACGATCATCGCGCAGTCGGTGAACGAGATTCCGGGCGTGTGGATCAGCTTCAAGATCGATGATGACGACTACTGGGTCGCGCTCGACCGCGATCAACTCGATACCGTCACGGGCCTGCAATGGGCCGGCTGGGGCGTGTTTGCATTGGCGCTGTCGCTGTTCGGCGCGGCGTTCATCACGAGTCTGGTGAACCGGCCGTTCGCGCGGCTGGCGCTGGCGGCACGCAAGGTCGGTTCGGGGCAAGCGCCCGATCCGTTGCCCGAACGCGGCATGGGCGTGGCGGCGGAAACCAATCGAAGCTTCAACCAAATGGTGCAGGATCTCGAACAGCTCGAAGCCGATCGTGCGTTGATGCTCGCCGGTATTTCGCACGACTTGCGCACGCCGCTGGCGCGTCTGCGGCTTGAAACGGAGATGAGTCCGTCGGACGAAGCGACCAAGCTCGCGATGATCGACGACATCGAGCAGATGGACATGATCATCGGTCGATTCCTCGACTATGCGCGGCCAATGCAGCGCATGCCCGAAGCCGTCGATCTGTCGATGATCGCGAGCGAACTCGCCGCACGCTTCCAAGCCGACGAAGGCGTCATCATGAAGACGGATCTGGCACAAGGCGCGGTGATCGAAGGCGATCCGACCGATGCGCGCCGCGTGGTCGGCAATCTGCTGGAGAACGCGCGCAAATACGGCCGCAGTGAATCCGACGACATCGCCCGCATCACCATGCAAACGCGCGTCACGCACGGCAAGGTCGAAATCTCGGTGATGGACGAAGGCCGCGGCATCCCCGACGATCAGGTCGCGCTTATCACACGGCCCTTCTATCGCGTCGATACGGCGCGTACGCAGGCGAACGGCACGGGTCTTGGCATGGCGATCGTGCAACGCCTTGTCACCCGACAACGCGGCACCTTGCGGTTGCGCAATCGCACACCGCTGGCGGGCTTCGAAGTCACCATCGATTTCCCGCCGATGAAAGGCGGCGCGCGCTTCGACGGCGCGCGCGACTAACACTTTCTGGCTATCGACGCGTCCGGAATTTAAATATCCGACGCTTTAGCCAAAAACTATTTTTCGATTATTTTCATAGCGCTAAGATGGAGCGGGTTAACGCTCGGCGCATCTGGCATGGAAGTGTCACGCGAGCGTTACGGCGATCCGGTAGTTTTGTTTGAAGTTTCACCTTTCAACGAACACAGGAGCACTGCATGAAGACCGTTGGCGATAAAGTCGAAGCGTTCACCGTCACCGCTGCAAAACCGGGTTTCAACCATCACGAAGAGAACGGCCAGTCCGCGTTCGAGGAGATCACCGAAACCTCGTTCCCGGGCAAGTGGAAGATCATCTACTTCTATCCGAAGGATTTCACGTTTGTTTGCCCGACGGAAATCGTCGAGTTCGGCAAGCTGGCGAGAGACTTCGAAGACCGCGATGCGGTGTTGCTCGGCGGCAGCGTCGATAACGAATTCGTCAAGCTGGCCTGGCGTCGTGAGCACAAGGATCTGAACAAGCTGAACCACTACTCGTTCGGCGATGTGAAAGGCGAACTGATCGATCAACTCGGCGTGCGTGACAAGGACGCGGGCGTGGCGCTGCGCGCGACCTTTATCGTCGATCCGGACAACACCATTCAACACGTGTCGGTGAATAACCTGAACGTGGGCCGCAATCCGGAAGAAGTCCTGCGTATTCTCGATGGCCTGCAAACCGACGAACTCTGCCCGTGCAATCGCGCGGTCGGCGGTTCGACGCTCTAAGTCCTGCATGACAGAAGCCCGCCACGCTACGCGCTGGCGGGCTTTTTAACGCCATCGAAAAAGGAGAGATGAATGGAATTCCTGTCCTCGATCAAGGAACTGGTTCCCGATTACGCGAAGGATATCCGCCTGAATGTGGATGGCACCATCGCGCGCTCGTCGCTCGAAGGTAACGATGCGGTCGGCGTGGCGCTCGCTTCTGCATACGCGGCGAAGGCGACGAAGCTCGTCGCCATTATTCGCGATGCGGGTGTTTTATCGCCCGAGGAAACCAACGCGGCGCTCACGGCGGCCGCGCTGATGGGCATGAACAACGTGTGGTATCCGTATCTGGAAATGGCCGATAACGCCGATCTCAAGACGCAGCCCGCGAACCTGCGGATGAACGCGTACGCATCGCATGGGGGCGTGGATAAGCGGCGTTTCGAGATGTACGCGCTGGCGGCGTCGATCATCGGCAAGTGCCACTTCTGTGTGAAGTCGCATTACGAAAATCTCGTCGCCGAAGGGATGTCAACGACGCAACTACGTGACGTTGGCCGGATTGCGGCGGTGATTAACGCAGTGGCGTTGACGATCGAAGCCGAAGGTAAATGACGACGCAAACGCCACGCTGATCCGACGCGTGGCGTGCTCTCACCACGCCATCAATCAATCGACGTCTTCCTCAGCAACACCGCCGCCTGCGCTTCGATCCCTTCCTTGCGCCCGAGATAGCCCAGCTTCTCGTTGGTCTTCGCCTTCACGTTGACGCGATCGATCGGCAAATCGAGATCCGCCGCGATATTCACGCGCATCGCTTCGATATGTGGCGCGAGCTTAGGCGCCTGCGCGATCACCGTGCTATCGACATTGGCGATATCGAAGCCCGCTTCCGTCACGCGCTTCATCGCTTCGCGCAGCAGCACGCGGCTGTCCGCGCCCTTGAACTCCGTCGCCGTGTCCGGAAAATGCCGGCCGATATCGCCGAGCGATGCCGCGCCGAACAGCGCATCCGTGATTGCGTGCAGCAGCACGTCGGCGTCCGAATGGCCGAGCAAGCCACGCTCATAAGGAATCGTCACGCCGCCGATGATGAGCGGTCGTCCTTCGACGAGCTGATGCACGTCGTAACCCTGTCCGATTCTGAAATCCATCGATCCAAACCTTGCAGTAGTAGATAAGTTCGTTATGCCTTTGCAGAAAGCATCGCGCCCGCGAGTGCGAAGTCTTCCGGATAGGTCACCTTGAAGTTGCGCAAGCTGCCCTGAACTAATTTGGGCGAGTGGCCGAGCCATTCGATCGCGCTGGCTTCGTCCGTCAGATCGTGGCCGTCATGTCGCGCACGTTCGATCGCTTCGCGCAGCATGCCGAGCCGGAACATCTGCGGCGTCTGCGCCTGCCACAAACCATCGCGCGATTCGGTTCGTGCAATCCGCACGCCCGTGGAAGGCGCGTCGGGCATGCTCGCTGCGACGCGTTTGAGCGTGTCCGCGACCGGCAGCGCGAGAATGCCGCCCACCGTATCATCGCGCAGTTCCGCGACAAGCTTGCGAATCAACTCGGGCGAAATGCCGGGGCGCGCGGCGTCGTGGACCAGCACCCAGTCGTCGTCGCGCGCGCCGAAGCGTTTCAGCGCGACCAGCCCGTTGTACACCGACGCCTGCCGTGTCACGCCACCGCAGCGCTCCACCGCGAAGCGCAGTCCGGCGAAGCGGCGCGCATCGAAATGGTGATCGTCCGGTGCGAGCACGACCAGGGTCTGCGAGAATTCGGAGCACGCGTCGAATGCCGCGAGCGTGTAGCCGAGCATCGGGCGGCCGGCGACGGTCTGATATTGCTTGGGCATCGGCGCGCCGGAGCGGCTGCCGGTGCCGGCGCAGGGAATCAGGGCGAACAAACGAGGGGCGGAGGCGGCGGACGAAGTCACGTGCAGTCGGTGGCCGAGTCAAAGTGAAGCCCGGATTTTATAATAGGTCTTTCGCGGCCATGTCCCGCGCGCCGTTCCGGCGCACATCGGCGGCCGCATCAACGCATAGCTTATGTCTTCCAAAGCCGTCAACGCGCAGTCCAGTTCTCCCATCGCGCTCGTCAAGGCCGGTCAGCGCTTCGTGTTCGATGGCGCCATCGGCTCGTCGGATGCCCTCGCCATCGCGCGCTATCACCTGGCGTATCGCGAGTCCGTGCCCTTGCTGACGGTCGTTTGCGCCAGCGCCGTCGATGCCCAGCGCCTCGCTGCCGAACTGCCCTACTTCGCGCCCGACGCCCGTGTGCGCCTGCTGCCCGACTGGGAAACGCTGCCTTACGATACGTTTTCGCCGCATCAGGACCTCGTTTCCGAGCGACTCGCCACGTTGCACGATCTCGGCGAAGGACGCTGCGACATTCTCATCGTTCCAGCGACGACGGCGCTGTACCGCATGCCGCCCGCCTCGTTTCTCGCGGCCTACACGTTCTCTTTCACGCAAGGTGAACGTCTGGACGAAGCGAAGCTCAAATCGCAGTTGACGCTCGCGGGATACGAGCACGTCAGTCAGGTCGTGCGTCCCGGCGAATACTGCGTGCGCGGCGGGCTGATCGACTTGTTTCCGATGGGCTCGCCGCTGCCATATCGGCTTGATCTATTTGACGATCAGGTCGATTCCATCCGCGCCTTCGATCCAGACACGCAGCGCAGCCTCTATCCCGTGAAAGACGTGCGCCTGCTGCCCGGCCGCGAATTTCCCTTCGATGAAGCCGCCCGCACCGCCTTCCGCAGCCGCTGGCGCGAAGTCTTCGAGGGCGATCCGAGCCGCTCGCAGATTTACAAGGACATCGGCAATGGCGTGCCGTCGGCGGGTATCGAGTACTACATTCCGCTGTTCTTCGAAGAGACCGCGACGCTGTTTCACTACTTGCCGCAAGGCTCGCAACTCACCTTCGTCGGCGATCTCGATGCGGCAATCAAACGCTTCACCAACGACACCAAGCAGCGCTTCGATTTTCTGTCGCATGACCGCGAGCGGCCGCTGCTGGAACCGCGTCGCCTGTTCCTGAGCGACGACGATTTCTTCACCTTCGCCAAACCGTTCGCGCAGCTCAAATTCCCGAGCGCGCCCGAAGGCGGCTGGTCCGCGCCGTTGCCCGGTCTCGCGCTCGACCGACAAGCCGATGAGCCTTTGCTTGCGCTGCGCCACTATCTCGACCAAACCGACGATCGCGTGATGCTGGTGGCGGAATCGGCGGGACGGCGCGAGACCATTCAGCAATTACTCGCCGATAACGGCCTGCGCGGCGAATCGCGCGATACGTTCCAGGAATGGCTCACCGCCGACGCCAAGTTCACGCTCGGCATCGCACCGCTGGCGAACGGCTTCTCGCTGCCTGCGGAAAAGCTCGCGATCATCACCGAGACGGAGTTGTACGGGCCGCTTGCGCGTCGTGCGGGGCGTCGTCGGCAGGAACAAGCCAGCAATGTCGATTCGATGGTGCGCGATCTCGCCGAACTCAAGGTCGGCGATCCGGTTGTGCACGCGCAACACGGCATCGGCCGATATATGGGTCTGGTGTCGATGGACCTGGGCGAAGGCGAAACCGAGTTCCTTCACCTCGAATATCAGAACGAGTCGAAGCTGTACGTGCCGGTGTCGCAATTGCACGTGATTTCGCGCTACAGCGGCGCGGACCCGGAAAGCGCGCCCTTGCATCAGCTCGGCTCGGGTCAGTGGGAAAAAGCCAAGCGCAAGGCCGCGCAGCAAATCCGCGATACCGCCGCCGAACTGCTGAACCTCTACGCCCGCCGCGCCGCGCGCGAAGGCTTCGCGTTCAAGCTCGAGCCGCGCGATTACGTGAAGTTCGCGGAGAGCTTCGGCTTCGAGGAAACGCCCGATCAGGCGGCGGCGATTGCAGCCGTCATCGGCGATATGACCAGCGGCAAGCCGATGGACCGTCTCGTGTGCGGCGACGTCGGCTTCGGCAAGACGGAAGTGGCGTTGCGCGCGGCGTTTATCGCGGTGATGGCGGGCAAGCAAGTAGCGATTCTCTCGCCTACCACGCTGCTCGCCGAACAGCATACGCAGACCTTCACCGACCGTTTCGCCGACTGGCCCGTTCGGATCGCGGAGTTGTCGCGCTTCAAGACGGGCAAGGAAGTATCGACGGCGGTGCAGCAGATCGACGAAGGCACGGTCGATATCGTCATCGGCACGCACAAGCTCTTGTCGAGCGATGTGAAATTCAAGCGCCTCGGACTCGTCATCATCGACGAGGAACATCGGTTTGGCGTGCGGCAGAAGGAAGGTCTCAAAGCCCTGCGCGCCGAAGTCGATGTGCTCACGCTCACCGCCACGCCGATTCCCCGCACGCTCGGCATGGCGCTCGAAGGTCTGCGCGATTTCTCCGTGATCGCGACCGCGCCGCAAAAGCGCCTCGCCATCAAGACCTTCGTGCGACGCGAGGAAGACGGCGTGATCCGCGAAGCGATGCTGCGCGAACTCAAGCGTGGCGGACAGGTGTACTTCCTGCATAACGAAGTCGAGACCATCGAGAATCGGCGTGCGATGCTGGAAGCGCTGGTGCCGGAAGCGCGGATTGCTGTCGCGCACGGTCAGATGCACGAGCGCGAACTCGAACGCGTGATGCGCGATTTCGTCGGTCAGCGCGCCAATGTGCTGCTCTGCACGACGATTATCGAAACCGGTATCGATGTGCCGAGCGCGAACACCATCCTCATGCATCGCGCGGACAAATTCGGGCTGGCGCAGCTGCATCAGTTGCGCGGACGTGTCGGGCGCTCGCATCACCAGGCGTATGCGTATCTGCTGGTGCATGATCCGCAGTCGTTGACCAAACAGGCGCAGCGCCGACTCGAAGCCATTCAGCAGATGGAGGAACTCGGTTCCGGCTTCTATCTCGCCATGCACGATCTTGAAATTCGCGGCACCGGCGAAGTGCTCGGCGATAAACAATCGGGCGAGATTCATGAGATCGGCTTCCAGCTCTACACCGACATGCTGAACGACGCCGTGCGCGCCCTGAAGGAAGGCCGCGAACCCGATCTCAACGCGCCGCTCGCCGCGACGACCGAAATCAATCTGCACGCGCCCGCCATACTGCCCGCCGATTACTGCGGCGACGTGCAGGAGCGTCTGTCGCTCTACAAGCGGCTGGCAAATTGTGAATCGAGCGATGCCATCGACGGCATTCTCGAAGAACTCGTCGATCGATTCGGCAAGCTGCCGCCGCAGGCACATGCGCTGGTGGAAACGCATCGTCTGCGGCTGGCGGCGAAGCCGCTCGGCATCTCCAAGATCGATGCGGGCGAAGTGTCCATCTCGCTGCAATTCATCCCCAATCCGCCGGTCGATGGCATGCGGATCATCGAGATGGTGCAGAAGAACAAGCACATCAAACTGGCGGGACAGGACAAGTTGCGCATTGAGTCGCGCAGTCCGGATCTTGCGGTGCGGATATCGACGGTGAAGGAGACGCTGCGCGCGCTGGGCGGACCGGTTCGTGTAACCGCTGCGGCACGTTAAAGCCACGTTAAAGCGCGATTTTGCTGCGCCTGCGGTAAGCCTCGATGCCCCATTTGGGCTATCATCAACGCTTACCGCAGGAGCAAAAAAATGTCACAGTCCGCTGCCCCGGCGCACATCGAACCATCCAATACGAGCACGCAACCGGCTTCCTTGCCGTGGATCGAACGACTCGTTTCGATCGATACCGTCAGCCGCAATCCCAATCTCGGTCTGATCGAAACCGTCCGCGACGATCTGCGTAAAGCAGGCATCGAAGCGACCATCACCACGGACCCGCGCGGTCAATGGGCCAACCTCTTCGCCACGGTGCCGGCGCACGATGGCACAACGAACGGCGGCATCGTTCTGTCGGGTCATACGGATGTCGTTCCGGTCGATGGTCAGGATTGGCAGAGCGACCCGTTCAAGCCCGAAACGCGCGATGGCCTGCTGTATGGCCGTGGCACGTGCGATATGAAAGGCTTCATCGGCGCGGCTTTGACGATGCTGCCGCAGATGCAGGCCACCAAGCTCGCCAAGCCGATCCACTTCGCACTTTCATACGATGAAGAAATCGGCTGCGCGGGCGCGCCGCTGATGATTCAGGATTTGCAGAAGCGCGGCGTGAAACCGGATGGCTGCATCGTCGGTGAGCCGACTTCGATGCGACCGATCATCGCGCATAAAGGCATCAACACGTATCAGTGCTGCGTGCGTGGCTTTGCGGCGCATTCATCGCTGACGCCGCGCGGCTTGAACGCGATCGAATATGCCGCGCGCCTGATCTGCTATATCCGCGACATCGCCGATGAATTCCGCGCGAAAGGTCCGTTCGACGAACTCTACGACGTGCCCTTCACCACCGCGCAAACCAGCACGATCAAAGGCGGCAACGCGATCAACACCGTGCCCGCCGAATGCAATTTCCAGTTCGAATTCCGCAATTTGCCGACGATGGACCCGGAGGCGATTTTCAAGCGCATCGAAACTTATGCGCATGAGACCTTGTTGCCGAAGATGCAGAAGGAACACGCCAACGGCGCGATCGAATTCTCGCGGATTGCCGCAGCGCCGGGACTCGATGCCACCGAACAGGCCGCGATCACGCAACTGGTGCGCGCGCTGACGGAGAATCAGGAGAAGCGCAAGGTCGCGTACGGCACGGAAGCGGGCTTGTTCGCGCTGGCCGGTGTGCCGAGCATCGTGTGCGGGCCGGGGAATATCGAGCAGGCGCACAAGGCGAACGAGTATGTGTCGCTGGAACAACTCGCGCAATGCGAAGCGTTCCTCGGCAAGTTCATCCACAGCATGTCGGTCGAAGCGCACACGCGCTGATTACACACGCTTATGTCCACGCATTCCGACAACACGATCGACGGCACGCCGATCCCCACGCTCGACGATATCGCCGGGCAGCATATGGCGTTGATACCTTGGGTCGCGCGCACGCCGATCTTCGAGAAGCACGATTTTCCGACGCTGGAAGATACGCCCATCACGTTCAAGTTCGAGTTGTTGCAGGCGAGCGGCACGTTCAAGGCGCGCGGCGCGTTTTCCAACATTCTCGCGTTGACGGATAGCGAGCGTGAAGCCGGCGTGACCTGCGTATCGGCGGGGAATCATGCGGTCGCGGTGGCGTATGCGGCGCATCGTATGCAAGTCGGTGCCAAGGTCGTCATCATCAAAAACGCGAGTCCGGCGCGTGTCGAGCTGTGTCGTCGATACGGCGCCGATGTGGTGTTCGCGGAGAACGTGGCCGAAGCGTTCGAAGTCGTGCGGCGCGTGGAGGCTGAGGAAGGACGCGTGTTTATCCATCCGTTCAATGGCTACAACACCGTGCTCGGCACGGCGACGCTCGGTTACGAGTGGGCCTCGCAAGCGCCTGATCTCGATGCGGTGATCATTCCGATCGGTGGTGGCGGATTGGCGGCGGGGGTATCGACCGCGATGCGGCTGGCGAATCCATCGCTCCACGTGTACGGCGTGGAACCGGAAGGTTCGGACGTGATGAAGCGCAGCTTCGAGGCGAATCACACCGTCAAGATGGGCGCGATGCAAGGTATCGCCGATTCGCTGATGGCGCCGCATACCGAGCAGTACAGTTACGAGCTATGTCGCCGGCATATCGACGAAATCGTCACCGTTTCCGATGATGCGTTGCGCGATGGTATGCGTCTTCTCTTCAGCGAGATGAAACTGGCGGTCGAGCCTGCGTGCGCGGCGGCGACGGCTGCCTTGCTCGGGCCGTTGCGTGAGCGCTTGCAGGGTAAGCGCGTGGGCGTGTTGTTGTGCGGGACGAATACCGATACGCAGACGTTCCTGCGGCATATCTCGGCCTGAAGCAAAAGAGCCTCACGCGGTGTGAGGCTCTTTTTGATCACAACACTTCAGCCAACCTTCGTCGCTCGCTCCGCAACATAAACCAGTTCGCCGCGATCACCCCTACCGTCACCAGCGCGATAAACAAAGTCGCCAGCGCGTTCATCTCCGGATTCAAGCCCAGCCGCACACGCGAGAACACGACCAGCGGCAGCGTCGTCGATCCGGGACCGGACAGGAACGCCGACAACACCAGATCATCGATCGACAGCGTGAACGACAGCAGCCAGCCTGCCACCAACGCCTGCGAAATCAGCGGCAGCGTGATCGAGAAAAATACCCGCAACGGCGTTGCGCCGAGATCGAGCGCCGCTTCCTCCAGCGACGGATTCAACTCCCGCACACGCGATTCCACGATGATCGCGACATACGAGATGCACAGCATCACGTGCCCGATCCAGATCGTGAACAAGCCGCGCCCCGCCGGCCAGCCGATCAGCTTCGCCATTTCGACGAACAGCAGCAGCAGCGAAATACCCTGAATGACTTCGGGAATCACCAGCGGCGCGTTGATCATGCCGGTATAAAGCGTGAAACCGCGAAAGCGCCCCATGCGCGCGAGCACGAATCCCGCCCACGTTCCAATCACGACCGACGCACACGCCGTCAAAAACCCAATACGCAATGACAGCCACGCCGCATTGATCAACTCATCATCGGTCCACAGCGCGCGATACCACTTCAGCGAAAACTCCGTCCACACTGTCACCAGCGGCGACTCGTTGAACGAATAAACAATCAGACTAAGAATCGGGATATACAGAAACGCAAACCCGATACCGAGCGCAGTAATCTGCAGCGGACGGCTCGGCTTGATCATCGCTTTTCCTCCAGTTGCTTCGCCTGGTAATACTGGAAGATCGCCATCGGTACAAGCAGCAATAAGACCATCGCGCAGGTGACGGCGGAGGCCATCGGCCAATCGGCGTTATCGAAGAACTCGTTCCACATGACGCGGCCGATCATCAGCGTATCCGCACCGCCGAGGAGTTCGGGAATCACGTACTCACCCACCGCCGGAATGAAAACCAGCAAGCAGCCCGCGATAATGCCGTTCTTCGACAGCGGCAAGGTAATCTGCAAGAACGCCTTCCACGGCTTCGCGCCAAGGTCATAAGCGGCTTCGAGCAAGGTCAAATCCATCTTCACCAAATGCGCATAAAGCGGCATCACCAGAAACGGCAAATACGAATACACCATGCCGATATACACCGCGATATTCGTGTGATAAAGCTCGATCGGTGAATGAATCAGCCCGATCGACATCAAAAAATTATTCAGCAATCCGTTGTTCTTGAGAATGCCGATCCACGCATACACGCGAATGAGGAATGACGTCCAGAACGGCAGCATCACGGCCATCATTAACAGATTGCGCGAGGCCGGATTCGATCGCGCGATGTAATACGCCATCGGATAGCCAATCAGAAGACACAGCAAAGTCGATACCGCCGCGACCAGCAGCGAATTCATATAGGTCGCGAAGTACAGACTGTCCTGCACGAGGAACAGATAGTGCGAGAAATCGAGCGCGATATTCATCACGCCCTCTTTCATCGCCACCAGTTCCGTGTACGGCGGAATACCAAGCTGGCTGTCCGCGAAGCTGATCTTCACGACCAGCAGGAACGGCACGAAGAACAGCAGCAACAGCCAGATATACGGCCCGGCAATCACCGCCGTGCGGCCCGAAAGCCCCAGACGCTTGAACACGTTCATGCGCAACTTCATGACGTCAGCACCACACCGGCGGACGCGCTCCATCGCACATAGACTTCGTCGTCGAATGTGGGCGAATCGATTTCGCCGATCGCCAGACTCGACAGGTTCGCGACCACGGTTTTGCCGCTATCGAGCGTGACGTGATACAGCGTATAGCCGCCCATATACGCGATATTGCTGACCTTGCCGCGTCCCCAGTTGTACGAACCTTCGGGCGGCTTTCTCATCAGCGCGATCCGCTCCGGCCGCACGGAAATAGTCACCGGCATGCCGAGCGGCCCAGTAATTCCGTGATTCACATACATGCGCACCGGCAAATCCGGCGTTTCGACGAACACGTGATCCGGTTCGTCTTCGACCACATGACCATCGAACAGATTGGTCGAGCCGATAAACTGCGCCGAGAAGCGCGTATTTGGATACTCGTACACCTGATGCGGCGTGCCCAATTGCACGATCTGACCTTCGCTCATCACGGCGAGTCGATTGGCCATGGTCATGGCTTCTTCCTGATCGTGCGTGACCATGATGCACGTGACGCCGACCGTATCGAGAATATTGACCAGTTCGATCTGCGTGCGCTGACGAATCTGCTTGTCGAGCGCGGACATGGGTTCATCGAGCAAGAGCAGTTTTGGACGCTTGACGAGACTGCGCGCCAGCGCCACGCGCTGCTGCTGCCCGCCCGACAACTGATGCGGCTTGCGCTTGGCGTACTTGTCCATCTGTACGAGTTTGAGCGCGTTCTGCACGCGGTCCTTCAACTCGCCGCCCTTCACGCCTTCCTGCTTCAGCCCAAACGCGACATTCGCCTCCACCGTCATATGCGGAAACAGCGCGTACGACTGGAACATCATATTCACCGGCCGTCGATACGGCGGCATCTGCGCGAGGTCTTCGCCATCGATCAGAATCTGCCCTTCGGTGACGCTTTCCAGCCCGGCGAGCATGCGCAGCAGCGTGGACTTGCCGCAGCCCGAACTGCCGAGCAGCGCGAACAATTCGCCCTTCCTGACCGACAGATTCACGCCGCGCACAGCAGTCGTCTCGCCGAACTTCTTGACGACATTGACGACCTGCACGAAGTTGTCGTCCGGATTCGCACCGGACAGAAAACCGCCCGGTTCCTGGCGACCAGAACCGGAAGCGGAATTTGGCGAATTGGGCGCTGCCTTCAACGCGCTCGACTGCTCACTCATGATTACCTGTTCGACTCCTGCATCAATCAATCGATTGTCGTGACTTGTGTTTCGCAACCCTGCCACGAACAAAGCCCCCGGCGGTCCAGGGGCTTCGTCATTTCAAAGAATAACCGGATTTCTCAACTCGACACTCAGCGCCCGGACTTGAACTCGGTCCACAGGCGCGTCTGCAAGCGCTGGATTTCGGGCGGCAGCGGCTTGAGCAGGAACAGCGTCTTCACCACATCCGACGACGGATACACCGCCGGATCGTTCGCCACGTCCTTATCGACATACTTCTTCGCTTCGGCGTTCGCGCTCGGATAGTACACGGCGTTGGTGATCGCGGCGTGGACCTGCGGCGTCTCGATATAGTTGATCCATTCGAGCGCGGAATCCTTGTTCTTCGCGTCCTTCGGAATGGCCATTACGTCGAACCAGATTGGCGCTCCGCCCTTCGGAATGTAGTAGTCGATCTTGTACGGCTTCTTGGCTTCCTGCGCGCGATGCTTGGCGATCACCACATCGCCCGACCAGCCGTACGCGAAGCAGATATCGCCGCCGACCATATCGTTGATATAGCCCGACGAGTTGAACTGCGTGATGTACGGGCGGATTTTCTTGAGCATCGCCAGCGCTTCGCGATAATCGGCCGGATTCGTGCTCATCGGATCCTTGCCGATGTAATGCAGCGCGGCGGCAAACATCTGATCCGGAGCATCCAGCACCGAAACGCCGCATGCCTTCAGCTTCTTGATGTTCTCGGGCTTGAACAAAATATCCCAATTGGCGAGATCGACGTTGTCGCCGAGAATCTTCTTGGCTTTATCGACGTTATAGCCGAGGCCGGTCGTGCCGTACGCCCAGGGCACCGCAAACTTGTTGCCGGGGTCCGCGCCTTCGAGCAGCTTCATCAAATCCGGATCGAGATACTTCAGATTCGGAATCTTCGATTTATCCAGCGGCGAAAAGATATTCGCGGCAATCTGCTTGCCCGCGTAATTGCTGGTCGGCACGACGATGTCGTAGCCCGAATTGCCCGTGAGCAGCTTGGCCTGGAGCGTGTCGTCGCTGTCGTAGTTGTCGTACTTCACCTTGATGCCGGTCTGCTTGGTGAAGTTGGGGATCGTGTCCTTGGCGATGTAATCCGACCAGTTGTACACGTTGAGTTGCTTGTCGGCTGCGTGTGCCGTCAACGGCATCAGGGCCAGCGCGCACGCTACGGCGCCTGCCAGCTTTGCCACCGAGGCCGCCAGTTTCTGGTTCATCTCGATTCTCCCTTGTTACGACTTATCACGGCGTGGCGCCGCGCGGGGCCGGTTTATCGTCCGGTGGTTCGCGCAGACCCGCGACTCCTTTAAAAACCCGAAAACTACCATTAAACGCGGACGCGACAAAAAACATTGCGCCGCATGTCGCGAGAAATGCACAAGGTTCGGGCAACTTCGCTCCGGTGGCTTGCCACGCGGGACTTTCCGCCGCATTCGAACCTGACGGACGGCTTGCTGGCGAGCCGTTCATCGAGTTACATCGACCGGAAAAGTGCGCGCATTTTAGCCCCTAATTCCCGATGAGGGGACCGAATAAAACCACACTCGTCAAAGTGGCTCATCGGACTATCTCGCCGATGCAATGTCATTATTCGTAAAAGGGCTTTGGCATCCCGCGCCGGTCTCATCCGTATAGCTGGAATGAGATACGCGAACGCGGGAACAAGCCGCCCGACGAATAGCCAGCGGAATGGACGTTGCTAGCCAATTCGACGTGCGTCGCGTGTATTTGCAATGGTTTGCATGAACGCGCCGCTACTTCAATCCGGCAACGCGCGCTGTTTGGAGCGATCAACTTTTGTCGCCCGCCGCCGTTGCAACGCTATTCGGGGTCGTCGTCTGCATGAACACCAATCCGTCCGCGCTTGCCCAGATTTCCGCCGCGACTGCCGAGGCGACGGTTCGTCGCGGCCGTCGTCAGGGTCCGCCACGCGCGCCGCGCGGACGCTGGTATTCGTTTGCCGGCGCGGGCGCGCTCGTCGCGGTCGGTTATATGGACCCCGGCAATTGGGCGACGGCGTTGGCGAGCGGCGCGCGCTATGGTTACCAATTGCTGTTCGTCGTGCTAATCGCCAGTTTGATGGGCATGCTGCTGCAATGGGTCGCGTCGCGCGTGGGCGTGGTGACCGGGCGCGATCTGGCGCAATTGTGCCGCGAACGGTATAGCCGGCGTACGACGATCGCGCTGTGGATCGCGTGTGAGATTGCGATCATCGCGTGCGATGTGGCCGAAGTCGTTGGCAGCGCGGTGGCGTTGCAATTGCTGTTCGGGGTATCGCTGACAGCGGGTGTGCTGATGTCCGCCGTCGCCACCTTCGCGATGCTCGCACTGCAAAGCCGCGGCCAACGCCCGCTGCAACGCGCGGTCACGGCGCTGATTCTGTTCGTGAGCTTTTGCTTCGTGGTCGAACTGGCCCTGGCGCATCCCGTGTGGATGGACGCGCTGCGCGGCCTCGCGCCCTCGCCGCAACTCGTACGCGATGCCGGCATGCTGTGGCTCGCTGCCGGCATTCTCGGCGCGACCGTGATGCCGCATAACTTGTATCTGCACTCGGCGCTCGTGAAAGACCACGTCCCGACTCGCGACGATGCCACCATCGGTCAGGCGTTGCGCGGCGTGAATATCGATACATTCGTGTCGCTGGGGATCGCGTTCGTGGTCAACGCGTCCTTGCTGATCGTCGCTGCGGCAGTGTTTCATGCGGGCGGCTACACGACCATTGACGATCTTGCGGATGCGCATCGGCTGATCGCGCCGCTGGTCGGCAGTCATTGGGCCAGTATCGCGTTTGCGGCGGCGCTGCTGGCGTGCGGGCTGAACGCGACGGTCACCGGAACGCTCGCCGGTCAGGCGGTGATGGAAGGCTTTCTGCAACTGAAGATGGCGCGCTGGGCGCGGGCGCTTTTGACGCGCGCGCTTGCAATCGGTCCTGCGCTGGTTGCGGTGGCAAGCTTCGGGCAGCACGGCTCGAATACGCTGCTGGTGGCCACGCAGGTCGTCCTGAGCCTGCAATTGCCGCTCGCGGTCATCCCGCTCGTGCGCTTCGCCTCCGATGCCGGTTTGATGCGCCGCTGGCGTGTCGCACGCGTGCCGCTTGCCTTGGCCTGGGGATGCGCGGGCGTGATCGTCGCGTTGAATGGGACGTTGATCTGGCAGGCGGTAACATCGAACTGACGGTCGGGCACACGCATTGCTCTGTCCGTTCGATTCTTTTGCCCGACCTTTCAGTTCAGTTTGGTATCTCAGCCATGCTGCCTGCGCGGGCGATTCGCTCAGGACACTCACTACATGGCTCAACGCCCGCTCGCTTTTTTTGTACTCGCTCTGGGCGCCGCTGGCAGCGCGCACGCAACCGTCGCCGTGCTGCAACCCGCGCGCGAAGCCGCCGCCGCGCAACCCGCGCGCGAAGCCGCCGCCGCGCAACCGCTCGAACTCACGCTCCTCTATACCGACGACGACACCAAACCGCTCAACGTCGATGTCCCGAAGCAACTGACCGTGAATCTCACCAACGGCGACTTGCCGCCCGCGCCGCTGACACTCGCGCGCGATCCGAAAGCGCCGGACCATCTGCGTCTGACGCCGGGACAATATCGCCGGGTGCGCTACACGGCGGCTTGGCCCGATACGGCGCGCGGCACGATCAAGATCGATCCGGTCGGCTTCGATGCCTCGCCGATGCTCGTCACGCTCAACCGTGGCGACAAGCAGGAACAAGTGGTTGCGGCGGAGCATCGCGAAGCGCAGGCCGCTACGCCTTCGCAACTCGCCAGCGCGACTGCCGCAGCGAACACCGCCGCCGTGCCCACCACGACGCAGGACACGATGCTTTCGGGCCGTTTCTCCAGCTTCGAACCGAGCTACTTCGCCGATGGCAAAAACGGCGATCAACTCGCCAAATTCCAGTTCAGCTTCAAATACCGCCTGCATCTTCCGGACGATCCGCGTTCACGCGGCTTCCTCGATAACCTGTACTTCGGCTATACGCAGACGGCGATCTGGAACCTGTCCGCCGATTCCGTGCCGTTTCGCGATATCAGCTTCCAACCGCAACTCTTCTATTACGTCGAAGACACCGGCTGGAAAAGCGCGCTGTTCACGCGTATGGGCGTGGCAGCGGGTATCGGACATGAATCGAATGGTAAAGGCGGCGACACGTCACGCGCGATCAACATCGTCTACGTGCGTCCGACCTGGGATTTCGGCGATCTCAACGGCAATCACCTGACGCTGTCGCCGAAGATTTACTACTACCTGTCGAAAAGCGGCAACGAAGATATCGCCGACTATCGCGGCTATGTGGACTTTCTCGTGAAGTACGGCAGCCCGGATAGCTGGCAACTCGCGACGACGATCCGCAAAGGCACCAAGCATTGGTACGGCAGCGTCGAATCGCAGTTGACGTATCCGCTGGCGAAGCTGGTCGGCAGCGCCTGGGGCGGCTATCTGTTCGCGAGCTATTTCAACGGCTACGGCGAAGATATCCTCGACTACAACCAGCGTCGTCACTGGATCGCGCGGATCGGCTACAGTATCACCCGTTGAGTTTTTTTACGGTTTCCTCGCTTTATGGCTTCGAATCTTCACGATCTGCCCGACAGCCCTTGCATCGGCGTGTGTTCCACCTTGTTCGACGATGTCTGCAAAGGCTGCGGCCGCACGGCGGGCGAAGTATCGAACTGGGTGTTTCTCTCGGATGAAGAGAAACGCGCAATCTGGGAACGCATCAGCCGCGAAGGTACGGCGATGCGCTTCAAGTACGACAAGATCTGATCGCTCGCATAAGAAAAAACGGCTCGCCTTCTTTCGAAAGCGAGCCGTTCTTTTTGAGGCGTCGTGAAACTTACTGAATCCCCTGACTCGACAGGAAATCCTCGTAATTCCCGCCAAAGTCGCGCAGCGTGCCATCCGTTTTCACTTCGATAATCCGATTCGCCAGCCCGCTCACAAACTCGCGGTCATGCGATACGAAAATCAGCGTGCCTTCGAACTTGTCCAGCGCGATCTGCAGCGATTCGATCGATTCCATATCCATGTGATTGGTCGGCTCGTCCATCAACAGGACGTTGTGGCGGCCGAGCATCAGCTTGCCCCAGATCATGCGGCCCTTCTCGCCGCCCGACAGCACCTTGACGTTCTTCTTGATGTCGTCCGCGTTGAAGAGCAGACGGCCGAGCGTGCCGCGCATCATCTGCTCGTCGTCGCCTTCCTTGCGATACTGGTCGATCCAGTCGGTCAGCGTCTCATCCTTCGGAAACTCTTCGTAGGTGTCCTGCGGCATATAGCCGACGTTCGCGTTTTCCGCCCACTTCACGTTGCCGTGATCGAGATCGAGCGCGCCCTTCAGCGCCTTGAGCAAGGTCGTCTTCCCCGCGCCGTTCTCGCCGATGATCGCAATTCGTTCGCCCGGCTGCACGCTCAGATTGAAGTTCTGGAAGATGGTCCGATCGTACTTCTTGGTGATCTCATCGGCCACGACGGCGATGTTATGCAGCTTTTTCTCGTACTCGAATCGAATAAACGGATTCTGACGCGACGACGGCTTGAATTCCTCGATCTTGATCTTGTCGATCATCTTCAGACGGCTGGTCGCCTGACGCGCCTTGGACTTGTTGGCCGAGAAACGGCGCACGAAGTCCTGAAGATCGGCGACGCGTTCCTTGGCCTTCTGATTCGCGGCCTGCTGACGCTCGCGCGCCTGCGTCGATGCCAGCATGTAGTCGTCGTAGTTGCCCGGCCACACTTTCAGCGTGCCGTAATCCATGTCCGCCATGTGCGTGCAGACCTGGTTCAGGAAGTGCCGATCGTGGGAGATGATGATCATCGTCGAGTTGTACTGGTTGAGCACGTCTTCCAGCCAACGGATCGAGTTGATGTCGAGGTTGTTGGTCGGCTCGTCCAGCAGCAGCACGTCCGGCTTTGAGAACAGCGCCTGCGCCAGCAGCACGCGCAGCTTCCAGCCTGGCGCCACGTTGCTCATCGGCCCGGTGTGATCCGAGATGTCGATGCCGATGCCCAGCAGCAGTTCGCCCGCGCGCGCTTCGGCCGTGTAGCCGTCGTATTCGGCGAACTTGGCTTCGAGGTCGGCGGCGCGCATGTAGTCGTCGTCGGTGGCGTCGGGGTTCGCGTAGATGGCGTCGCGCTCGGTCATGGCGGCCCACATTTCGGTGTGGCCCATCATGACGACGTCGAGCACGCGCATGTCTTCGTAGGCGAATTGATCCTGACGCAGCTTGCCCAGACGCAGATTCGGCTCAAGCATGACGTTGCCTGCGGACGGCTCCAGATCGCCGCCGAGAATCTTCATAAAGGTCGACTTGCCGCAGCCGTTGGCGCCGATCAGGCCATAGCGATTGCCTTCGCCGAACTTGACCGAGATGTTCTCGAAGAGGGGCTTGGGCCCGAATTGCATGGTGATATTGGCGGTAGACAGCACGGCGTGTCCTTTTGAATGGTGTACGGCGAAAAACCTGAGATTTTAACAGCTTTTAGCGGTGTTTTGATGGGCGGCGGTGCGGTGGCCGGCGCGACGCAAATAAAATAACCTGCCGAAAAAACGACGGGGCGCGGCCTCGTCAGCCGCGCCCCGCGCGTATTCCGGCTTAGTCTCGCCGGTCTTGACCCTTAAGTCCGCTCGGCGATAAATGCCTTCACGACGCCCGCATCTGCCGGGACGATATCGAACCTTTGTGGCAGTTTTTCAAGTCCTGCGAATGCCGCCGGCCGCTCCGGCTCACGATTCAACGCCTCACGAATCGTCTCGCCGAATTTGATCGGCTGGGCGGTTTCGAGCACGATCATCGGCACGCCGGGCTTCAGGTTTTCGCGCGCGACCTTCAAGCCGTCCGCCGTATGCGTGTCGATCATCGTGTTGTAGCGTTCGAACACGTCGCGGATGGTTTTTACGCGGTCGTCGTGATCGCTTTTACCCGATACGAAGCCGAATTCCTTCACGCGCGCGAAATCGCCGCTTGCCGCGAGATCGAAACCGCCCTTCTTTTCGACATCGTGGAACAGTTGCACCACGCGTGCCGGATCGCGGCCGAGCAGGTCGTACACGAAGCGTTCGAAGTTCGATGCCTTCGAAATATCCATGCTCGGCGAAGTCGTGTGATACGTCTCCGCCGCCCCGCGCACGCGATACACACCGCTCTTGAAGAACTCGTCCAGCACATCGTTCTCGTTGGTGGCGACCACGAGCTGATCGATCGGCAAGCCCATCATGCGCGCGATATGCCCCGCGCACACATTGCCGAAGTTGCCCGACGGCACCGTGAACGACACGCGCTCATCATTGCTCTGCGTCGCGGCGAAATAGCCCTTGAAGTAGTACACAACCTGTGCGACCACGCGCGCCCAGTTGATCGAATTGACCGTGCCGATCTTGTGCTTCGCCTTGTAAGCGTGATCGTTCGATACCGCCTTCACGATGTCCTGGCAGTGATCGAAATTGCCTTCGACCGCGATGTTGAAGATGTTCGGGTCTTGCAGCGAGAACATCTGCGCGGTCTGGAACGCGCTCATCTTCTTGTGCGGCGACAGCATGAACACGCGCACGCCGGTCTTGCCGCGCATCGCGTATTCGGCGGCGCTGCCGGTGTCGCCCGAGGTCGCGCCGAGGATGTTCAGCGTTTCGCCGTGTTTGGCCAGCGTGTACTCGAACAGATTGCCGAGCAGTTGCATCGCCATATCTTTGAAGGCGAGCGTCGGGCCGTTCGAGAGCTCCAGCAGCGAGATGGGCGTGCCGTTTTCAACGCCGAGCGTTTTCAGCGGCGTGATCTGCGCCGCGCTCTCCTCGTGGCGCACGTTGCTGTAGACCTGCGCGGTGTAGGTCTTGCGCGTGAGCGAGCGCAGGTCTTCGGCGGGAATGTCATCGCTGAATTTGGACAGCACTTCGAACGCGAGGTCCGCGTACGAGAGCGTGCGCCATTTGGCGAGTTCATCGGCGGAAACGCGCGGGTATTCGTTCGGCAGATATAAACCGCCGTCCTTCGCCAGACCGCCAAGCAGGATGTCGGAGAACGTGTGGCGCTCGTTCGAGCCGGCACCGCGCGTCGAGATGTAGTTCATGTCGCTTGACCGTAAATGAGCGTTATTGAGCGTTTCAGTTGAGCGAAGCCATACGCAGCTTCGTCACTCTCGAGACCACCGTGGACAAGGCTTCGATTTCGGCGATGGCCGCGTTCGCGTTCTTTTCCACCGTCTCGTGTGTGATCAGGATGATGTCCGTCTCGCCCTTGTTCGCCCCGCCGACTTCTTCCGATTCCTTCTGCAACAGCGCGTCGATGGAGATGCCCTTGTCGGCGAGAATGCGCGTGATGTTGGCGAGCACGCCGGTCACATCGGCCACGCGCAGGCGCAGATAGTAGCCGCTGGTCACATCATCGATCGGCAGGATCGGCGTGTTGGACAGCGAGTCCGGCTGGAACGCCAGATGCGGCACACGATGCTCCGGATCGGCGGTATGCAGGCGCGTCACGTCGACCAGATCGGCCACCACGGCCGATGCCGTCGGTTCCGCGCCCGCGCCCTTGCCGTAGTACAGCGTGGTGCCGACCGCATCGCCATGCACGACGACGGCGTTCATCGCGCCTTCCACGTTCGCCAGCAAGCGCTTCTCCGGAACCAGCGTTGGATGCGTGCGCAATTCGATGCCCTTCTCCGTGCGCCGCGCAATCCCCAGCAGCTTGATGCGATAACCGAGTTCCTCGGCATAACGAATATCGATCGCCGACAGTTTGCTGATGCCTTCCACATACGCGCGATCGAACTGCACCGGCACGCCGAACGCAATCGCGCTCATGATCGTGACCTTGTGCGCGGCGTCCACGCCTTCGATATCGAAAGTCGGATCGGCTTCGGCATAACCGAGTTCTTGCGCGGCCTTCAGCGCGGTTGCGAAGTCCAGCCCGCGATCACGCATCTCCGAGAGAATGTAGTTCGTCGTGCCATTGATGATGCCCGCAATATATTCGATGCGGTTGGCCGTCAGCCCTTCACGCAGCGCCTTGATGATCGGAATGCCACCCGCCACCGCTGCTTCGAACGCGACCATCACGCCTTTGGCGCGCGCGGCTTCGAAAATCTCCGTGCCGTGCACGGCGAGCAGCGCCTTGTTGGCCGTCACCACATGCTTGCCATTGGCAATCGCGCGCAGCACCAGCTCACGCGCCACGCCCGTGCCACCGATCATCTCGCAGACGATGCCGATGGAAGGATCATCGACGACCGCGCCGAAGTCATCCGTAACCGCGATGCCTTCGTCCTTCGCAGCCTGCGCCTTCGACGGCGTGCGCACCGCGACGCGCGCGATCTCGATGCCGCGACCCGCGCGGCGTTTGATTTCTTCCTGGTTACGGCGCAGCACCGTGAAGGTGCCGCTGCCGACCGTGCCGAAGCCCAAGAGTCCTACTTTGATCGGTTCCATGCAGCGTGCTTCTATAAAAGAGATTTAGGCGGAATGACGTTTTCGGTAGCCGTCGAGGAAGCGCGCGATGCGATTGATCGAATCGGCGAGATCGTCCATGTTCGGCAGGAACACGACGCGGAAGTGATCGGGCGTCGGCCAGTTGAAGCCGGTTCCCTGCACGAGCAGCGTGCGCTCTTCGAGCAGCAGATCGGTGATGAATTGCTGATCGTCCTGAATCAGGTACATCTTCGGATCGAGCTTCGGGAACATGTACAGCGCGGCCTGCGGCTTCACGCATGTGACGCCGGGAATGGCGGTCAGCATGTCGTAGGCGAGTTCGCGCTGTTTGTAGAGCCGGCCGCCCGGCAGGATCAGATCGTTGATGCTTTGATAGCCGCCGAGCGCGGTTTGAATCGCGTATTGGCCGGGCACGTTCGGGCACAGGCGCATGGACGCGAGAATGCCGAGGCCTTCGAGATAATCCTTGGCGCGGCGGCGGTTTTCTTCGATCAGACCGGAAATTGCCATCCAGCCCGCACGATATCCGCACGAACGGTAGCTTTTCGACAAGCTGTTGAAGGTGACCGTGATGACGTCTTCCGACAGCGCGCCCATGGCCGTATGCGTCTTGCCGTCGTAGACGATCTTGTCGTAGACCTCGTCGGCGAAGATGATGAGGCCGTGCTCACGTGCAATCGCGATCAGTTCGCGCAGCAGATCGTCCGAGTACAGCGCGCCGGTCGGGTTGTTCGGATTGATGACGACCAGCGCCTTGGTGTTCGGCGTGATCTTGGCACGGATATCGTCGAGATCGGGCATCCAGCCGTTGGACTCGTCGCACAGATAGTGGCGCGGCGTGCCCGCCGACAGGCTCACCGCCGCCGTCCACAGCGGATAATCCGGCGCGGGCAGCAGCACTTCATCGCCGTCGTTGAGCAGCGCCTGCATGGCCATCACGATCAGTTCGGACGCGCCATTGCCGATGTAGATATCGTCCAGTTCCACGCCCGGAACGCCCTTCTCCTGCGTGTAGTGCATGATCGCCTTGCGCGCCGCGAACACGCCCTTCGAATCCGAATAGCCCGACGAGCCGGGCAAATTGCGGATCATGTCCTGAATAATCTCGTCCGGCGCTTCGAACCCGAACGCCGCCAGATTGCCGATATTCAACTTGATGATGCGATGCCCTTCTTCTTCGAGGCGCTTCGCATGCTCGAGCACGGGTCCGCGAATGTCGTAGCAGACGTTTTGCAGCTTGTTGGATTTGAGAATCGGTTTCACGGCGGGCGGCTCTGGTGATGACGGAGTGGAATGCGTGCTTGTGTCCGGGCGCGGCGCCCGGAAATCGGCAAAACGAGATACTGCGGAGTTGCGCCTTCGGCCGGCGGCGCTTCGGATGGACAAGCCGCGCCAGGTAAGGCACGCGCGTTGCGGACCGGCTCATGCGGCGTGGACAGCGCGGGCGGCTTGTGGCCGGCCCAGCGGCTCCAGCAAGCCCGATGACCGAAAAGTTATAATTTACTGATTATGTGGCAGTTCCGCAATGCACCAAAGGACAGCGCGTCGCCGCGATGTCGGTGCATAAGCGCATGCCGCAGCCCTTCTGACCTCTAGCCTGCCGGATCATCGTTTTGAAACTCCATCAGGAAGCCAGCAACGCGCTCAACACGATCACGAGCTACGGCGACGATTTCGTCGCGATCAATCTCGAACGACACACGGGCAGCGTGATCGTGATGCCGCAGTCGCCCGTCGAGGCGTGGCCGGTGTCGTCGTTCGAGGCGCTCACCGCCGAACATTTCGATGCGCTTCTCCAGGCCGCGCCGGAAGTGGTGATTTTCGGCAGCGGATCGAGGCTGCGCTTTCCGCATCCGCGGCTGACGGCCCAACTGGCGAAGCATCGCATTGGCGTGGAAACGATGGACTTCGGCGCGGCCTGCCGCACGTATAACATCCTGATGTCGGAAGGCCGGCGCGTGGCGGCGGCGCTTTTGATCGAAGCCTGAGCCGATCTGCGCGAAAATCCTAAGCGAACCCTAAGCAATCGCGCGGCACAATCGCGCTCCGCTGACGAAGCGCCTGATCGTGCGCCAAATTGACGAATCGCGCCGCGCCGTGCGTTACACTCCCGCCCGGCGCGGGTTTCGCTGTGGGTTTCGCTGTGATTCTCACGGGCCGCGAGCCGCAATTTCGCTTTCGGCGCGCTTTCGGGGTGCATCATCAATCGTCGCGCAACCGGGCGCACGGTCATAACTGCCCGCTTCGTTTCACCAAAACGCCGCCTTGCGGCATCGGATAGGTTGACTTCATGAACGATACGCCCGCGCGGCTACCGCTCACCCGTCTCTCACTCATTCTTCTGGTTCTCGCGCTCGCGATCATCTGGTTCGGGCCGCTCGGGCTGCGCCATCTGGTGCCGAGCGACGAAGGCCGCTACGCCGAAATGGCGCGTGAGATGTTCGTCACCGGCGACTGGATCACGCCGCGCTACAACGGCTACAAGTACTTTGAAAAGCCGCCACTGCAAACCTGGGCCAATGCGCTCACGTTCGCGTGGTTCGGTATCGGCGAATGGCAGGCGCGGCTCTATACCGCGCTGACGGGCTTCGCCGGCGTGCTGCTGCTCGGCTATACCGGCACGCGCGTGTTTAACGCGGTGACGGGTTTCACGGCCGCCGTTGTGCTCGCGACCTGCCCGTACTGGAACCTGATGGGCCACTTCAACACGCTCGACATGGCTCTGTCGTTCTGGATGGAGCTGACGTTCTGCGCGCTGCTGCTCGCTCAGCGTCCCGGCCTGCCGACACGCGAAGTGCGCCTGTGGATGTGGCTTTGCTGGGCCGGCATGGGCGCGGCGGTGCTGTCGAAGGGATTGGTCGGTTTGATTCTGCCGGGCGCGGTGCTGGTGCTGTATTCGCTGATCGCGCGTGATTGGGCGTTGTGGAGGCGCTTGTATATCGGCAGTGGATTGATCGTGTTTCTGATCGTCGTCGCGCCGTGGTTCGTGCTCGTGCAGATAAAGAACCCCGAGTTCTTCAACTTCTTCTTTATCGTGCAGCAGTTCCAGCGCTATCTGACGCCTGCTCAGAACCGCCCCGGACCGTTCTATTACTTCGTGCCGGTGCTGATCGTCGGCTTTTTGCCGTGGCTGTCGGTGGTCGTGCAGAGCGTGCGCCACGCAGTCAAGACGCCGCGTCAGCCCAATGGCTTCGCGCCCGTCACGCTGCTGCTGATCTGGACCGCGTTCATCTTTCTGTTCTTCAGCGCTTCGCATTCGAAGCTGCTTTCCTATACTTTGCCGATTGCTCCGACTATCGCGCTGGTGATCGGGCTGTATCTGCCGTCGCTGACGAAGCCGCAATACCGCATGCATCTGATCGGCTACGCGGTGTTTTTGATCGCGGCGGCGTTCGGCGCGATTTTCATCGGACGGGCGGGCAGCGTGAATACGCCGAACGTGCTGTATCGCGAGTTTCAGGTCTGGGTGTATGCGGGGCTGGCGGTGGCTTTTGTCGTCACGCTGTTCGCAATCTGGCTGAACCGGCGCAGCGTGCTGGCGGGCGCGGCGGGATTGGGCGCGGCGTGGCTGCTGCTCGGCACCATCGCCGGGACGGGACATGACGTGTTCGGCACGCAGAGTTCGGGCGTGACGCTCGTGCCGGCCGTGAAGGCCGCGATGGCAAAGATGCCCGCCGACGCGCCGTTCTATTCCATCGCCAAGCTCGATCACACTATGCCCTTCTACCTCGGCCACACGATGATCATGGTGCAGGAAGCGGATGAACTGACCTTCGGCGTGCAGACGGAGCCGCAGAAGTGGATTCCCAGCATCGCCGAGTGGATCAAAGTGTGGGATTCGGAACGTTACGCGCTTGCGCTGATGCCGCCCGGCCGCTACGACGAACTCGCCGCGCAACATGTGCCGATGCAGGTGATTGCGCGCGACGAGCGGCGCGTGATTGTGGAAAAGCCGCAGCCGTAAGCAGATATGTTGCGGCGCACTGTGCCGTATCGCGCGGTACGACCGTTCGTCGATCGGCCGCGAACCGAGTATTCTTGAAAACTACCCGATGAACCCGATTTCCCTGATTTGCATTATCACCGGCGTAATGTTGAACGCTGTCGCGCAGTTGCTGCTCAAAGCAGGCGTGAACGCCGTCGGCCACTTCGACATCACGCCCGCGAACATCCTGCCGGTCGGTTTCAAGATCGCGACGCAGTTGCCGATCATCGGCGGTCTCACGTGCTACGTGCTGAGCGTTGGCGTGTGGATCGTCGGGCTGTCGCGCGTGGACGTGTCGATCGCCTATCCGATGCTCTCGCTCGGTTACGTGGTCAACGCGTTCGCGGCGTGGTATCTGTTCGGCGAAGTGCTGTCGGTGCAGCGGCTCGTGGGTATCGGCATCATTCTCGTCGGCGTCGTGGTGCTCGCGCGCGGCTGAAAATCTTTTCCTCACTTTTTAAGCAACTTGCCCATGACTCAGACTTCGCGGCCGTTCCTGCCCTTCGTCAAACCCGACATCGACGAAGAGACCATTCAGGGCGTCGTTGACGTGCTGCGCTCCGGCTGGATCACGACCGGCCCGCAGAATCAGCAGTTCGAAGCGGAATTGTCGGCGTATTTCGGCGGCCGTCCGGTGCGCGCGTTCAATTCCGGCACCTGCACGATGGAAATCGCCCTGCGCATCGCGGGCGTGGGTGACGGCGACGAAGTCATCACCACGCCGATGACCTGGGTATCGACGGCCAACGTGATTCTCGAAGTGGGCGCAACGCCGGTTTTCGTCGATATCGACCCGGCCACGCGCAATATGGACCTGAACCTGCTCGAAGCCGCCATCACGCCGCGCACGAAGGCGATCATGCCGGTCTATCTCGCAGGTTTGCCGGTGGACATGGACCAACTCTACGAAATCGCGCGCAAGCACAAGCTGCGCGTGATCGAAGATGCCGCGCAGGCGTTCGGTTCGACGTGGAAAGGCAAGCGCATCGGTTCGTTCGGCGATCTCGTTTCGTTCAGCTTCCACGCGAACAAAAACGTGACGTCGATTGAAGGCGGCGCGCTGGTCATGAACAATGACGACGAAGCGGAACTCGCACGGAAGTATCGTCTGCAAGGCATTACGCGCACGGGCATGGACGGCATGGATTGCGACGTGCTCGGCGGCAAATACAATCTCACTGATGTCGCGGCGCGCGTCGGTCTCGGTCAGCTCAGACAAGTCGAGCGTTTCACGCAGAAGCGCCGCGAACTCGCCCGCGCGTATTTCGATGCGTTCGAAGGCGGCGCGGCGGTGAAACTCGGCGTCGGTTTGCCGCCGGAGAATTTCACCGACAGCAACTGGCATATGTTCCAGATCGCGCTGCCGCTGGATCGGCTGAAGCTCACACGTGCGGAATTCATGGAGCAGATGAAAGCGCGCGGCGTCGGCACCGGCCTGCACTATCCGGCGCTGCATCTGTTCACGCTGTATCGCGCGCGCGGTTTCAAGGAAGGCATGTTCCCGCATTCGGAGCGCTACGGCGCATCCACGGTCACGCTGCCGCTCTTCACGCAGATGAGCACGGACGATGTCGCCCACGTCGTCGCTTCGATCAACGAGATTTGCGCTCAGCACGGATAACCCAGGGAAACCCACAGCAACATGAGTCATACGGACTTTCCGACGACCGGCCCCGAGCTTTCGGTCATCATCCCGGTGTACAACGAAGAAGCCGGCCTGGCCGAGCTGTTTTCGCGCCTGTACCCGGCACTCGATGCGCTCGACACGTCGTACGAGGTGATCTTCATCAACGACGGCAGCCGCGACAAATCCGCCGCGCTGCTGGCGCAGCAATTCCACGTGCGCCCCGACACCACGCGCGTGATTCTGCTGAACGGCAACTACGGCCAGCATATGGCGATTCTCGCGGGCTTCGAGCAATCGCGCGGCGATATCGTCGTCACGCTCGATGCGGATTTACAGAATCCGCCTGAGGAAATCGGCAAGCTGGTGAACAAGATGCGCGAAGGTTACGACTATGTCGGCACCATTCGCCAGCAGCGTCAGGACAGCATGTGGCGCAAGAAAGCCTCGCGCGCGATGGACCGTCTGCGCGAGCGCATCACCAAGATTCGCATGACGGATCAGGGCTGCATGCTGCGCGCATACAGCCGCCATATCATCGATACGATCAACCGTTGCGGCGAAATCAACACCTTCATTCCGGCGCTCGCTTACACCTTCGCGCAGAATCCGATCGAAGTGGATGTGGCGCATGAAGAGCGCTTCGCGGGTGAATCGAAATATTCGCTGTATAGCCTGATTCGCCTGAACTTCGATCTCGTCACCGGATTTTCGGTGGTGCCGCTGCAATGGCTGTCGTTTATCGGCGTGATTCTGTCGGTGGGATCGGCGGCGCTGTTTCTCTTGCTGTTGATTCGCCGCTTTATGTTTGGCGCGGAAGTTCAGGGTGTGTTCACCCTGTTCGCTATCACGTTCTTCATGCTCGGCGTGATCATCTTCGCGCTTGGGCTGCTTGGCGAATATATCGGGCGGATTTATCAGCAGGTCCGCGCGCGTCCGCGGTATCTCGTGCAGACCATTCTCGAACAACGCGATGGCTTGTCGATCGCCAAGCAGCCGCTGCAACAAGCCGTGCAGCAGGTCGCCGTCGTCACGCGTGAGGACAATGGCCGATGAAGCCGCCCGCAGTCGTTTTCGCGTATCACAACGTTGGCGTGCGTTGTCTGCAAGTGCTGCTGGCGCGCGGTGTGGATGTGGCGCTGGTCGTCACGCACGAGGACAGCGCGAGCGAGAATATCTGGTTCGGCAGCGTGGCGCAGGTCGCGGCGGAGCATGGCATCGAAACCATCACGCCGGCCGATCCCAAATCGCAGGAACTGCACGACGCCGTGGCCAAGGCCGCGCCGGATTTCATCTTCTCGTTCTACTACCGGAACATGCTGCCGGTGCCGCTGCTCGCGTTGGCGAAGCGCGGCGCGTACAACATGCACGGCTCGTTGCTGCCGAAGTATCGCGGACGCGTGCCGACGAACTGGGCGGTCATCAACGGCGAAACCGAAGCGGGCGCGACGCTGCATGAAATGGCCGCCAAGCCCGACGCTGGCGCGATCCTCGCGCAAACGCCTGTCCCCATCCTCCCCGACGATACCGCCGCGATGGTCTTCGACAAGACCGTCGTCGCCGCGGAGCAGACCTTGTGGCGCGTGTTGCCTGCCTTACTCCGAGGCGAAGCGCCGCATCTGCCGAACGATCTCGCCAGTGGCAGCTACTACGGCGGACGCAAGCCGGAGGACGGCCGTATCGACTGGACGCAGCCGGCTCAGCGCGTCTATAACCTGATTCGTGCCGTGGCGCCGCCTTATCCCGGCGCGTTCACGGATATCGGCGCACAGCGATTTATCGTCGCGCGCGCGCGGCTGGTGCCGGAAACCGGCGCGCCGGGTGTATCCATCGAAAGGCTCGGGGAGTTGCGCAGTTTGCCCCCCGGCCTCAGCGTGACGGATAATGCTTTGTTTGGCGTCTGCGGCGACGGCCGCGTTATCGCCATCCACGAATTGCGCCATCGGTCATTGAATACCGATTCACAACCCGTGGACGAAGAGCGCACCGTCGATCCCGCCGAATTCGGCCGAATCATTCAATCTTCTCGTCATTCATGAAAAAAGTTCTGATTCTGGGTGTGAACGGCTTTATCGGCCATCACCTGTCCAAGCGCATCCTCGAAACCACCGACTGGGAAGTCTTCGGGATGGACATGCAAACCGATCGTCTGGGCGACCTCGCGAATCACGAGCGCATGCACTTCTTCGAAGGCGACATCACGATCAACAAGGAGTGGGTCGAGTATCACGTCAAGAAGTGCGATGTGATCCTGCCGCTGGTGGCGATCGCCACGCCCGCGACGTACGTGAAGCAGCCGCTGCGCGTGTTCGAACTGGACTTCGAGGCGAATCTGCCCATCGTGCGTTCGGCGGTGAAGTACGGCAAGCATCTGGTCTTTCCTTCGACGTCCGAGGTGTACGGCATGTGCACCGACGAGCAGTTCGATCCGGAAAACTCCACGCTCTCCTACGGTCCCATCAACAAGCCGCGCTGGATTTACGCCTGCTCCAAGCAATTGATGGATCGCGTGATCTGGGGTTACGGCATGGAAGGCCTGAACTTCACGCTGTTCCGTCCGTTCAACTGGATCGGGCCGGGACTGGACTCCATCTATACGCCGAAGGAAGGTTCGTCGCGCGTGGTGACGCAGTTCCTCGGCCACATCGTGCGCGGTGAAAATATCAGCCTCGTTGATGGCGGCGCGCAGAAGCGTGCGTTCACGGATATCGACGACGGCATCGGCGCGCTGATGAAGATCATCGAAAATAAGAACGGCGTGGCGACGGGCAAGATCTATAACATCGGCAATCCGAAGAACAACTTTTCGGTGCGCGAACTCGCCAACATGATGCTCAAGCTCGGCAACGAGTTCCCTGAGTACGCCGATACCGCGAAGAAGGTGCAGTTGGTCGAAACCTCGTCGGGCGCGTACTACGGCGAAGGCTATCAGGACGTGCAGAACCGCGTGCCGAAGATCGACAACACCATGCAGGAACTCGGCTGGGCGCCGCAAGCCACGATGGACGACGCGCTGCGCAAGATTTTCGAAGCGTATCGCGGCAGCGTGGGCGAAGCGCGCAAGCTGGTCGAGCAGGCATAAGGCGCTAAGCGTGGCTCGCATCGTTCTCAAGATCGACGTCGATACGCTGCGCGGCACGCGCGAAGGCGTGCCGAATCTCGCGCGTATCTTCGATAAGTTCAGCGCCCGCGCGACGTTTCTGTTCAGTCTCGGGCCGGATCACACCGGCTGGGCGCTGCGTCGCGTGTTTCGGCCGGGGTTTCTGCAGAAAGTGTCGCGGACATCGGTCGTCGAGCATTACGGTGTGAAGACGCTGATGTACGGCGTGCTGCTGCCGGGACCGGATATCGGCAGGAAAGGCGTGTCGGAAATGCGCGCCATCCACGAAGCCGGTTTCGAATGCGGTATCCACACGTGGGATCACGTCTACTGGCAGGACAACGTGCGCGCGCGTGACCGCGAATGGACGGTCGCGCAGATGAAGCAGAGCCACGCGCGCTTTGTCGATGTGTTCGGTGCGCCGCCCGTCACGCACGGCGCGGCGGGCTGGCAGATGAACGGCTACGCCTTCGAACAAATCGATGCCTGGGGCATGCAGTACGCCTCCGACGGTCGCGGCCACACGCCCTACATTCCCGTGCTCGACGGCCGCACGCTGAATCACGTGCAGATGCCGACCACGCTGCCCACGCTCGACGAAGTGCTGGGCGTGGACGGCATCGACGAAAGCAATGTGGCCGCGCATCTGCTCAAGCGCACGGAAAACAATCCGCACGATCAGGTGTTCACGCTGCACGCAGAACTCGAAGGCCAGAAGCTTGCGCCCGTGTTCGAGCAATTGCTCGCCGGCTGGCGCGCGCAGGGACACAGCTTCGCCACGATGGGCGATTATCATGCGACGCTGGACCGTTCGAGCTTGCCCACGTACCCTGTGACGTGGGGCGAGATTCCGGGCCGCGCGGGCGAATTGATCGTTCAGCCGGGCTGAAGCCTCCCTGCTCCGATTGTCCGGTCCACGAAAATGCCGGACACGAACGTCCCAATCATAAAAACACCGGAGGAAGCTTCGTGCCAGTTGCAGTCGATCAGCCCGTACCCGACTTCACCGCACCCGCCACGGGTGGCGAATTCACGTTTTCCAGTCTGCGCGGCAAGAAAGTCGTGCTGTTTTTCTATCCGAAAGACAACACGCCGGGCTGCACGCAAGAGAACTCGGAATTCCGCGATAACTACGCCAAGTTCAAGAAGGTCGGCGCGGAAATCATTGGCATCTCGCGTGACAGCTTGAAGTCGCACGAGAACTTCAAGGCCAAGCTCGAATTGCCCTTCACGCTCGTATCGGATGCGGATGAAGCCATCTGCGCGCTGTTCGACGTGATCAAGATGAAGAAAATGTACGGCAAGGAAGTACGCGGTATCGAACGTTCGACCTTTCTCGTCGATGCCGACGGCGTGCTGCGCCACGAGTTTCGCGGCATTCGCGTGCCGGGGCATGTGGACGCCATCGTCGAGGCCGTAAAGGGCATTTGACGCGCGCAATTGACGCTTGTTATATTGGTTCGCAATGAGCGCCTGTTCTCCCCATTCCTCCCTTTCCAGCACGAGCCGCCGTGCGCCGTGTGGCGTGGTCGGCATGGATCCGGGCTACGTGGATCGGATGCGGTACAGGTGCGCTGAAGCTGTTTTGCAGTAGCAGTGAGCCGCTGGTTCCGGTAGTCGGAACGGCGGCTTTTTTGTTGGCGTCGCGCAAAAGCCACGCTTGACCGGCTCGCGCGATGTGACGGGACGCAACCTCAAGGAGCAGATCGAAACTTAGGCGAACCGGCGTTTTCGACAACGAAGCGCGCCACCGGGCGCAAACTGCCAGTTACGGATCGCTGCGAGGGCGAACGGGCAGGATGCGACAGGCGGCGCACGATACATGACCCGATTCCTTTCGAGGGAACACCATGCCTTTGCCTACCGCCCCGGCCAAGCTCGGCCACCTCCTTCCGTCTGAAGAGTACAAGGCCCGAGCACGGCCGTCGAAGCAGTCGAAGAAAACGGCTGCGGCCAGCGATGAAGACGCCTACGGCGGCGTCGAGACCGTCGCAGGCGAACGCCCCGCGTCGAACGCGGCGCACACGCTGCGCGCCATCGCCAGCGACGTGCTGAACCAGATTCCCGCCGAAGCGCCTGCGGAGGCCGCGGTGCCGTCGCCCGCGCCTGGCAACGCGACGGCTCGCGGCCGAAAATCGAAGCAGACTGCGGCCTTGCTGCAACCGAAAACCGAGGAAGCGGAAGCGCGCCTCGAGGCACCGGTTGCTGCACCGGCTGCGGCTGCATCGAAGGAAACGCGCGCGCAACCGAAGCGCCAGAAGCGCGTGTCGCAGGAAGCCGAATTGCGCAAGCTTTTCGTGCTCGATACCAACGTGCTGATGCACGATCCAAGCTCCCTCTTCCGCTTCGAAGAGCACGACGTCTATCTGCCGATGATGACGTTGGAAGAGCTCGACAATCACAAGAAAGGCATGTCGGAAGTGGCGCGCAATGCGCGTCAGGTCAGCCGCACGCTCGACGCGCTCGTCGCCAACGCGGGCAAGATGACCGAAGGCATTCCGCTCGCCGCGCAAGGCAATCGCGATGCGCTCGGCCGGCTGTACTTCCAGACCACGCTGACCGATATCGAACCGGTCGAAGGCTTGCCCATCGGCAAGGCGGATAACCAGATTCTGGGTGTCGTGCGGGCGTTGCAGAAGGAGCGGCCGGATCGGCAGGTCGTGCTGGTGTCGAAAGACATCAATATGCGGATCAAGGCGCACGCGCTTGGTCTGCCCGCCGAGGATTACTTCAACGATCAGGTTCTCGAAGACAAGGACCTGCTCTACTCGGGCGTGCGCGCGCTGCCGCAGGATTTCTGGACCAAGCACGCCAAGGGCATGGAAAGCTGGCAGGACACCAAGACCGGCACCACGTACTACCGCGTGACCGGGCCGCTGTGTCCATCGATGCTCGTGAACGAGTTCGTGTATCTGGAACCGCAGAACGGCGAGCCGTCGTTCCATGCGGTCGTGCGTGAACTGAACGGCAAGACGGCGCTCTTGCAGACATTGCGTGACTACGGCCATCACAAGAACAACGTGTGGGGTATCACGGCGCGCAATCGCGAGCAGAATTTCGCGCTCAACCTGCTGATGAACCCGGAAGTCGATTTCGTCACCCTGCTCGGTCAGGCCGGCACCGGCAAGACGCTGATGGCGCTCGCCGCAGGCCTGGCGCAAGTGCTCGATGACAAGCGCTACAACGAGATCATCGTGACGCGGGCGACCGTGCCGGTCGGCGAGGATATCGGCTTTCTGCCGGGCACCGAGGAAGAGAAGATGCAGCCGTGGATGGGCGCATTCGACGATAACCTCGAAGTCCTGCAAAAGACCGACGATGCAGCCGGCGAATGGGGCCGCGCGGCGACGCAGGAACTCATCCGTTCGCGTCTGAAGGTCAAGAGCATGAACTTCATGCGTGGTCGCACGTTTGTCGATAAGTACGTCATCATCGACGAAGCGCAGAATCTGACGCCCAAGCAGATGAAAACGCTGGTCACGCGCGCAGGTCCGGGGACGAAGATCATCTGTCTCGGGAATATTGCGCAGATCGATACGCCTTACCTGACAGAAGGCAGTTCGGGGCTGACATACGTGGTCGATCGCTTCAAGGGATGGACGCACAGCGGGCACGTGACTCTGGCGCGCGGCGAACGTTCGCGTCTGGCGGATTACGCGTCGGACATTCTGTAAGTTTCTTGCACGTTGGAAACGTGCCCGGCGGAGCAATCCGCCGGGCCGTTTTTTTGTCTGAACGTTTCGCAAAGGCCACATTTAGCGCGCAAAGTTCATGTGAATTCTTAAGAAATCTTGTCGCACGCCCGTTCGGCGGGCTAGTATCCGAGATATTGTCCTGTCCGTGGCGAGGCCGTGCTCGCCTGTTTGAAATGCGTCGAGTCGGCTTACTGCTGCTTGTTACCGTTTTGCTTGCCGCGTGTGGAAGCGCGCCGCAGCAGGCATCGCGCAAGCCATCGGCTGGTTCGAGCGCGACGCGGACTTATCAGCCGCCAGCCGGATTTCCGACGTTCGTGGACCACAGCATCGGCCGCGAAGAGATTTCGATTCAGGCGATGGCGCTGGTCGGTGTGCCGTATCGCTGGGGCGGCAATACGCCGGATGCGGGCTTCGATTGCAGCGGGCTGGTGCGATACGTGGTGGATCGCGCGGCATCGGTGAATCTGCCGCGTACGACGGCGGAGATGAGCGGGCGCGGTGAATCCGTCGAACCGGGCGAAGTTGCGCCCGGCGATCTGATCTTCTTCAATACGACCGGGCGGCCGCATTCTCACGTCGGTATTTACGTGGGCAAGTTGCGTTTCGTGAACGCGCCATCGACGGGCGGCACGGTGCGGCTCGATTACCTCACCAATCCGTATTGGGCGAAACGGTTCGACGGCATTCGTCGTGTGGCGCCGCCAAAAACCACGCCGTTCGATGCACCGACTTACACGGCGTCGGCGCCTGCGCCTACTCAGCCTGTTGCGAAACCGGCGCCGGTCACGCCCGTTGCCGCTGCCGATGCCTTCGAACCGCCGCCTTCATCGCTGAGCGCGGCACAACGGCAATCGCAAAACGCGGGTGGCATCGCACCGACGGTCGCGCGTCAGGCCGATGCCTTCGAACCACCGCCCTCATCGCTCAGCGCCGCTCAGCGACAAGCTCAGGCCGCAGGCGCGATCAACGCATCGCCTGATCCGATTCAGGCCGCCGCTGATGCCTTCGAACCGCCGCCCTCGTCCGCCCGCGCCGCGCAGCAACAAGCGCGCGACGCCGATCCACCCGTGCGCGTGATGCGCGCATCGACCCATTCGCTCACCACGCCCGCCGACGACCCCATCGCTCGCTTTGCCAACGGCAGCAACTGACGCCCGCTCCGCCTCTCTGCTATCGTGTTCCGATCCATCTCAAACCCGCGGCACTGAGCTTCGAAGGAGCGATACATCATGGATCTGGGTCTCGCCGGCAAGGTCGTCCTGATTACGGGCGGCAGCAAGGGAATCGGCTTCGCCTGCGCGAAAGCGTTCGCGAGCGAAGGCGCGAAAGTCGCGATCGTCTCGCGCAATGCCTCCAACCTCGCCCGCGCGCGCGAACAACTGGCCAGCGCCGGCCATCACGTTCATCTGGCGCGCGCCGATCTGCATGAAGCGCACAGCGCGGAAGACGTGGTTGAGGAAGCGAGCGCCGCGCTCGGTCCCATCGATATTCTGATCAACAGCGCAGGCGCCGCGCGCCGCTACGATCCCGATACGCTCGATGCCGCCGCCTACAAAGCCGCGATGGACGCGAAATACTTTTCCTACGTGTATCCGCAGCAAGTGGTGTTGAAGCGCATGGCCGAACGGTTGCGCAACGATCCGAACGCGGAGCCTGGCGCGATCGTGAACATTATCGGGATGGGCGGGAAGATTGCGACGGACATTCATATCGCGGGCGGCGCGGCGAATGCGGCGCTGATGCTGAATACCGTCGGCCTCGCGCATCACTATGCAAAGCTCGGCATTCGCATCAACGCGATCAATCCGGGTTCGACGCTCACCGAGCGCGTGGAAGAAGCGCTCGATCTGGAAGCGCAGCGCGCCGGCAAGACACGTGATGACGTGCTTGCCGACGGTCAATCAAAAGTGCCGCTCGGACGATTCGCGAAGCCCGAAGAAATCGCCGATGTCGCGTTGTTCCTGGCGAGCCACCGCGCGAGTTACGTTTCCGGCGCGATCATTCCGATGGACGGCGTGTCGTCGCCCATCATCTGAGATCTGAATCGCGTCAGGTCACAGAAACCGGTGACCGATCCACCAGCCGATGGCGGCCAGCAACGCGGACGCGGGAATCGTCAGAATCCACGCCCACACGATGTTGCCCGCCACGCCCCAGCGCACCGCGCTGAACTTCTGTGTCGCGCCGACACCGACGATTGCGCCAGTGATCGTATGCGTGGTGGATACCGGAATGCCGAGGAATGACGCGACGAACAGCGTGATCGCCCCGCCCGTCTCCGCGCAGAAGCCGCCGACCGGTTTGAGCTTGGTGATCTTCTGCCCCATCGTGCGCACGATGCGCCAGCCGCCGAACAGCGTGCCCAGCCCCATCGACAGATAGCACAGGCCGATCACCCAAATGGGCGGCGCTTCAGCCGTGGCGGATGCGTAGCCGGTCGCGATCAGCAGCATCCAGATAATGCCGATGGTCTTCTGCGCATCGTTGCCGCCGTGCCCGAGCGAATACAGCCCCGCCGAAACCAATTGCAGGCGACGGAACCGCCGATCCACCTTCGAAGGCGGCGTGCGGAAAAACATCCACGACACCAGCAGCATAAAAAACGAGCCGAGAATGAACCCGAGAATCGGCGAGATAAAGATAAACGCGACCGTCTTAAGCAAGCCGTCCCAGTTGAGCGATCCCCAGCCCGATTTGGCCAGCGCCGCGCCCACCAGCCCGCCGATCAGCGCGTGCGATGAACTCGACGGAATGCCGTAATGCCACGTGACGATGTTCCAGCCGATCGCCCCGACCAGCGCGCCGAAGATCACGTAATGATCGACGATGGAAGGATCGATCGTGCCCTTGCCGACCGTGGCCGCGACCTTCAGGTGAAAGATGAAATACGCGATGACGTTGAACGCGGCGGCAAACGCGACCGCTTGCTGCGGCTTGAGCACGCCCGTCGAAACGACTGTCGCGATGGAATTGGCCGCGTCGTGAAAGCCGTTCATGAAATCGAACGCAAGCGCGACGATCACGAGCAGGCTGACGGCCCAGATAGCGAGTTGAATCGAATGCATCGGATAGTGTTCAGGCGTTTTCGAGCACGATGCCTTCGATGATGTTGGCGACGTCCTCGCACTTGTCGGTGATCGTTTCGAGCAATTCGTAGATCGCCTTTAGCTTGATGAGCGTCTTCACGTCGTCTTCTTCGCGGAACAGCTTGGACATGGCCGAGCGCAGCACGCGGTCCGCATCCGATTCCAGACGATCGATGTCCTCGCAAATCTTGAGGATTTCGCTGGCGCGCTTCATGTCCGCGAGCAAGCCGACCGCCTGTTGCACGCGTTCGCACGACGCCGTGCAGATATGCGCAAGCTGGCTCGCTTCCGAGGTGACCGCGCGCACGTCGTATAGCGAAATGGCGGTGGCGACGTCCTCCATCAGATCGAGGATGTCGTCCATCGTGGTGATGAGTTTGTGGATTTCGTCGCGGTCGAGCGGCGTGATGAAGGTCTTGTGCAGCAGATCGATGGTTTCGTGCGTGAGCTTGTCCGCACGCTTTTCGTTGGTCTGGACGTTCTGCTTATGGATTTCGGCTTCGTCCAGATTGTCGATCAGCAATTCAAGCTCATGGCTTGCATCGACCATGCACTTCGCGTGCGCGTTGAAAATTTCGAAGAACTTGCCCTCGGTGGGCATGAAACGACCAAACATGAAAATCCCGCTAAGTGGGTCAATTAGGCAGACATCAAACTGACATATTGTACCTTTTGGCGGCATTTCGCGGCTGCGCGGGGTTGCCGCGCGTCAGCTCAACGATCAGGACTTGACAGCTTGAATTACTCGCTGCCGTAGAAATTCTGCGCGCCGGCGAAGTTGTCGAACTTCGTGTATTGACCATGGAACGTAAGACGAACCGGACCGATCGGACCGTTACGCTGCTTGCCGATAATGATTTCCGCCGTGCCTTTGTCCGGACTGTCCGGGTTGTACACCTCGTCGCGATAAATGAACAAGATCACATCCGCATCCTGTTCGATAGCGCCCGATTCGCGAAGATCGGACATGATCGGGCGTTTATTCGGCCGCTGTTCCAATCCGCGATTCAACTGCGACAGCGCGATCACCGGCACATCCAATTCTTTCGCGAGACTTTTCAGCGAGCGGGAGATTTCGGAGATTTCGGTCGCCCGGTTTTCGCCGCCGCTGCCCGAGCCCGACATGAGCTGCAAATAATCGACGATGATCAGCCCGAGCTTGCCGCACTGCCGCGATAAGCGTCGCGCGCGCGAACGCAATTCCATCGGATTCAGGCCGCCGGTTTCATCGATAAAAAGCTGCGCCTCGCTCATTTTCTGCACGGCGTGCGTGAGCTTCGGCCAATCTTCGTCGGTGAGACGGCCCGTACGCATGCGGTGCTGATCCAGCCGCCCGACCGAACCGAGCATACGCATGGTCAATTGCGTGCCGGGCATTTCCATCGAGAACACGGCAACGGGCAAGCCGTACTCCACCGCCACGTACTCACCGATGTTCATCGAAAACGCCGTCTTACCCATCGACGGACGGCCCGCGACGATGATCAGCTCACCGCCGTGCATCCCTGACGTCATGCGATCCAGATCGACGAAACCCGTTGGCGTGCCGGTGACATCGCTCGGATTGGCGGTGTGATAAAGCGTGTCGATACGCTCCACCACTTGCGTCAGCAGCGGCCCGATTTCCAGAAAGCCCTGCGTGCCGCGCGCGCCGTCTTCCGCAATCGAAAACACGCGCGATTCCGCTTCGTCCAGAATCTGGCGCACTTCCTTGCCTTGCGGATTGAACGCATCGGCGGAAATTTCATCGGCGACGGACACGAGACGACGCAGCACCGCGCGGTCGCGCACGATTTCGGCGTATCGGCGGATGTTGGCCGCGCTCGGCGTGTTCTGCGCCAGCGCATTGAGATACGCGAGCCCGCCCACTTCCTCGGCCTTGCCGGCATTGTTGAGGGCTTCGTAGACGGTAATCACGTCGGCAGGACGCGTGGACGCGATCAGCTTGCCGATATGCTCATAAATGATCCGATGGTCGTAGCGATAAAAATCGCTTTGCGCCATGACATCGGCGATACGGTCCCATGCGGCGTTGTCCAGCAGCAGGCCACCGATCACCGACTGCTCGGCTTCGATCGAGTGCGGCGGAACCTTCAGCGCATCGAGTTGCGGGTCTTTGGACGGAGCGTTCATGGGGTGGAATTATCGAACAATGCAGATGCGTGGACAAATAAAAAAATGGCAGACGCCGATTAAGCGCCTGCCATTCTTGTACAACTCGCGAGGCACGAAGCCTCGCGTCAACCTTAAGCGTGCTCGCCGAGCACCGACACCGTAACGTCGACCACGACGTCCGTGTGCAGCGCGACTTGAACCGAATGGTCGCCGATCATCTTCAGCGGACCTTGCGGCAGACGAACCTGCGCCTTTTCGATATCGCCGAAGCCTTGGCCCTTCAGAGCCGTAGCGATGTCAGCGTTGGTGATCGAGCCGAACAGACGGCCGTCCACGCCAGCCTTCTGCGAGATCTGAACGGTCAGGCCGTTCAGCTTTTCGCCTTGAGCTTGCGCTGCCGACAGCTTTTCTGCTGCAACCTTTTCCAGCTCGGCGCGGCGCGTTTCGAATTCAGCGATTGCGTCCTTCGTTGCGCGGCGTGCCTTCTTGCCGGGGATCAGGAAGTTACGTGCGTAGCCGTCCTTGACCTTGACGATATCGCCGAGGTTGCCCAGGTTGACGACCTTTTCCAAGAGAATGATTTGCATGTTTTGCTATCCCTGTTGCGTCGTCTGATTAGGCCTTGTGCAGGTCGGTGTACGGCAGCAGCGCGAGGAAACGTGCGCGCTTGATGGCCGTGTCGAGCTGGCGCTGATAGTGCGCCTTCGTGCCGGTCAGACGAGCCGGCGTGATCTTGCCGTTTTCGCCGATGAAGTCCTTCAGCGTTTCCGTGTCCTTGTAGTCGATGTACTCGACACCGGCTGCCGTGAAACGGCAGAACTTCTTGCGCTTGAAGAGCGGGTTTTGTTGCTGACGACGCTTGTCGAATTTCTTACCAGTCGGGCGGGGCATGATTAGTCCTTTCCAATGTCCTGCAATTCTGTGATGTGAAACACCAGGGTTCGCGCGTTGCGGCTCTTTTTCGCCAGAAAGCCCGTGAAGCGTGTTTCTACGCCCATCGGACAGCTTTCCAGTCTGCCGCTCGCTTCACCGGCCGCTACCGCCTGCAAAGTCAGTTCGATTTTCCGGGCGATGCCCGCTTCGACCACTTCTGCCGCGTGTTGCAACGTGCAGCTTGCGATGGGAATGCCGGCGGGCGTATATCGCACCGGTTCGCGTTCCACGACGCTTGCTGTCAGTTGCAGCCGGTTCACTGAATTCCTGGTGGCTGTGACAGTGTTGAACTGTCCTTAAGCCTGCGCTTCGGACGGCTGAGCAGCCGCCTTCTTGGCTTCTTCGCGCTGCACTTCCTTCATCATCGGCGACGGGCTGGTTTCAGCCTTCTTCATCTTGACGATGAGGTGGCGCAGCACGGCGTCGTTGAACTTGAATGCGTGTTCCAGCTCTTCGAGCGTGGCTTGATCGCATTCGATGTTCATGCAGACGTAGTGAGCCTTCGCGAGTTTCTCGATCATGTAGGCCAGTTGGCGGCGGCCCCAGTCTTCGATACGGTGGATCTGGCCACCGTGCGACGTGATCGTGCCCTTGTAGCGCTCGATCATGGCGGGCACTTGCTCGCTCTGATCCGGGTGCACGATAAAGACGATTTCGTAATGACGCATATTCACTCCTTGTGGATATAAGCCACCCGGGCGTCGGACCGGTGCGGCAAGTGAGAAGCCCGAGACTATAGCGCGATTCGGCTATGCGGGCAAGCCAAATCGGCGGTTTCCGAGTGACTTTGGCCGTAAATTCAAGTGCTTACGGCAGGCGCGCGCGGCGGCTGCGGTTCGCCCGGAAGCGTCAGCGGGCGTTTCCAGTAATCCGGCTGCGCGAAGATTTCCTTAAGATAATCAATGAAGTAGCGCACGCGTGCCGGCACATAGCGCTGCTGCGGATAGACCGCGAGGATGTCGTAATCCGGTAATTCGAATTCGTCGAGCACCGTTTCCAGTTCGCCCGATGCCAGTTGCCGCTGAATCTCCCATGTCGAACGCCAGCCCAGTCCCAGCCCTTCCAGCGCCCAGCGATGCAGCAGTTCACCGTCGTTGCAATCGAGATTGCCGCTGACGCGCACGGTCGCGAGCTTGCCGTTGCGTCGAAAGTACCAGCCGCGGTTCTGACCGCCTTGCAGGTTGAACGCGAGGCAATTGTGATTCGGCAGGTCTTCTAGCGTCTTCGGCCGTCCATGCTTCTTGAAGTAAGCGGGCGTGCCACACACCACGCGCCGATTATTCGCCAGCTTCACCGCGACGAAATTTGGATCGACCGCTCCGCCGATCCGTATCGACAAGTCGTAGCCCTCACGCACCAGATCGACGACGCGGTCGGTGAGATTGAACGACATCTGCAATTCTGGCTTGTCGCGCAAAAACGCGGGCGCATGCGGCGCAACGTGCATGCGCCCGAACGCCGCCGGCGCCGAGACGATCAGATGCCCGCCCACCGCGCGCCGTCCCGCCGATAGCTCGTTCTCCGCCTGATCCCACTCCGCCAGCAGATTCTTGCATCGGTCCAGAAACGCCGCGCCGTCTTCGCTGACCACCAGCCGCCGCGTCGAGCGATACATCAGCTTCACGCCGAGCCGCTTCTCCAGCGCGTCGATACGCCGCCCGAGAATCACCGGCGACACGCCCTCCTCCAGCGCCGCCGCAGCCAGACTGCCCGCCTCGGCCACGCGCACGAAGGTCTCTATCTGCTTGAAACGATCCATCTCTGTCTCCTGCCGTCGCGCGATTACAAACTTTTTGTACGGGAAAAAGCGACCGTAGCTGATCTTATCAAACCTTTTACACAGTTCTAAAGTTGGCACAACCCTACGAAACATGACTTGAAGGAGACAGACATGCCCAAGATGAGAGCCGTCGACGCAGCCGTCCTCGTGCTGGAGAAGGAAGGCATCGACACCGCGTTCGGCGTGCCCGGCGCGGCCATCAACCCGTTCTACTCGGCGATGAAGAAGTCGGGCGGCATCAGCCATGTGCTCGCTCGCCACGTCGAAGGCGCATCGCATATGGCCGAAGGTTATACGCGCGCCGCGCCGGGCAATATCGGCGTTTGCATCGGCACGTCGGGACCGGCGGGAACGGACATGATCACCGGCCTCTACTCGGCGCAGGCGGATTCGATCCCCATTCTCGCGATCACCGGCCAGGCGCCGCGCGCGCGTCTGTACAAGGAAGACTTCCAGGCCGTCGATATCGAATCGATCGCCAAGCCGGTCACCAAGTGGGCCGTCACGGTGCGCGAACCGGCGCTGGTGCCACGCGTGTTCCAGCAGGCATTCCATCTGATGCGCTCGGGCCGTCCGGGTCCGGTGCTGGTCGATTTGCCGATCGACGTGCAAATGGCTGAGATCGAATTCGATATCGATACGTACGAGCCGCTGCCGGTCTACAAGCCGAAAGCGACGCGCGCGCAAATCGAAAAAGCATTGTCGATGCTGAACGACGCGGACAAGCCACTGATCGTTTCGGGCGGCGGCGTGCTCAACGCAGCAGCCGAAGACTTGCTGGTGCAATTCGCGGAAACGCTCGGCGTGCCCGTCATTCCGACGCTGATGTCCTGGGGCGCGATCCCCGACGATCACCCGCTGATGGCCGGCATGTGCGGTCTGCAAACGTCGCACCGCTACGGCAACGCCACCATGCTCGCTTCCGACTTCGTGCTCGGGATCGGCAACCGTTGGGCGAATCGCCATACGGGCAGCGTCGAGGTTTATACGAAGGGCCGTAAGTTCGTGCACGTGGATATCGAACCGACGCAGATCGGTCGCGTGTTCGGTCCGGATCTGGGCATCGTGTCGGATGCCAAGGCTGCGCTCGAATTGTTCGTCGAAGTGGCGAAGGAATGGAAGGCGGCGGGCAAGTTGAAAGACCGCAGCGCGTGGGTTGCGGATTGCCAGGAACGCAAGCGCACCCTGCTTCGCAAGACGCACTTCGACAACGTGCCGATGAAGCCGCAACGCGTCTACGAAGAGATGAATCTCGCGTTCGATCGCGACACTTGCTTCGTCAGCACGATCGGTTTGTCGCAGATTGCCGGTGCGCAATTCCTGCATGTGTTCAAGGCGCGCAACTGGATCAACTGCGGTCAGGCCGGCCCGCTCGGCTGGACGATTCCTGCAGCGCTCGGCGTGCGCGCTGCGGACCCGCAACGCAAGATCGTCGCTTTGTCGGGCGACTATGACTTCCAGTTCATGATCGAAGAACTCGCGGTCGGCGCGCAATTCAAGCTGCCGTATGTGCATGTGGTCGTGAACAACTCGTACCTCGGTCTGATCCGTCAGGCTCAGCGCGGCTTCGAGATGGACTACTGCGTGCAGCTCGCGTTCGACAACATCAACGCGCCTGAACTCGATGGCTACGGCGTGGATCACGTCGCAGTGGCCGAAGGTCTCGGCTGCAAGGCGATCCGCGTGTTCAAGCCGGAAGAGATCGCACCGGCGCTGAAGCAAGCGCAGGCGTTGGCAGCGGAACATCAGGTGCCGGTGGTCGTCGAGATGATTCTCGAGCGCGTGACCAATATCGCGATGGGCACGGAAATCGACGCCATCAACGAGTTCGAAGAGCTTGCCGAATCGAAGGCCGACGCGCCCACCGCCGTCACGCCGCTCGACTGAGAAGCGCTTCCCTACTGACCGACCAACAGGATTAAACAATGCCGAAGTTTGCCGCGAATCTGACCATGTTGTTCAACGAAGTCCCGTTCCTCGACCGCTTCGCGGCGGCGGCGAACGCGGGTTTCAAAGCGGTCGAGTTTCTGTTTCCGTACGCGTTTTCGATCAGCGATATCCAGCAACGTCTGAAGGACAACGATCTTCAGATCGTGCTGCACAACCTGCCTGCCGGTAACTGGGAAGGTGGCGAGCGCGGCATCGCGTGTCTGCCGGATCGAATCAGCGAATTCCGTGAAGGCGTGCCGCGTGCGATCGAGTACGCGAAGGCGCTGAACGTGCCGCAACTGAACTGCCTGGTCGGGATTCCGACGGCGGGGGTATCGGCGGAACAGGCGCGTACGACGATCGTCGAGAACCTGCGTTTTGCAGCGGAAGCGTTGAAGAAGGAAGGCATCAGACTGCTGGTCGAGCCTTGCAATTCATACGACATTCCGGGCTTCGCGCTGAACCGTTCGAAGGACGGGCTCGATGTGATCCGCGCGGTCGGATCGGACAATCTGTTCTTGCAGTACGACATCTATCACATGCAGCGCATGGAAGGCGAACTGGCCGCGACGATCAAGAAGAATCTGCCGCAGATCGCGCATATCCAGCTCGCCGATAACCCCGGCCGTAACGAACCGGGCACGGGCGAAATCAACTACCCGTTCCTGTTCAGTCTGCTCGAGTCGATCGGCTACCAAGGCTGGATCGGTTGCGAGTACAAGCCGCTCAATGGCACGGATGCGGGACTGGGCTGGCTGCAGAGCATCGGCGGCGTGAAGTCGCACGAACACGCATAACCGCCGCGTAATAAACGAACACAGGAGGAGCACAGAGTATGGCAACGATTGGTTTCATCGGACTCGGCATCATGGGCGCGCATATGGCGCGCAACCTCATCAAGGGCGGTCACAAGCTGGTGGTGAACGGCAAGTTCCCGGTGCCCGACGATATCCGCGCGCAAACGCAAGTCGAAGCCGATTCGACCGCTGTCGCGCAAGCCAGCGAAATCGTCATCACGATGGTGCCCGACACGCCTGACGTCGCCAACGTGCTGTTCGCCGATGACGGCGTGGCGGCAGGTCTGAGCAAGGGCAAGCTGGTGATCGACATGAGCTCGATCAACCCGCTCGATACGCAAGAGTTCGCCAAGAAGATCAACGCACTCGGCTGCGATTATCTCGATGCGCCCGTGTCCGGCGGCGAAGTCGGCGCACGCGATGCGACGCTGACGATCATGGTCGGCGGTCCGGAAAAGTCGTTCGGCATCGCCAAGCCGTTGTTCGATCTGATGGGCAAGAACATCTCGCATATCGGCGATAACGGCGCGGGCCAGACCTGCAAGGTCGCGAACCAGATCATCGTCGCGCTGAATATCGAAGCCGTGGCGGAAGCGCTGTTGTTTGCGGCGCGTTCGGGCGCGGACCCGGAGCGTGTGCGCAAAGCGCTGATGGGCGGATTCGCGGCATCGCGCATTCTGGAACTGCACGGCGAGCGTATGACCAAGCGCACGTTCAATCCGGGCTTCCGTATCGAACTGCATCAGAAGGACTTGAATCTGGCGCTCGATGGCGCGCGCAAGATGGGTCTCGCCCTGCCGCATACCGCGAGCGCGCAACAGTTGTTCAGCGTGTGCGCGGCGAACGGTGGCAAAGCGTGGGATCACTCGGCGATGGTGCGTGCGCTCGAGATCATGTCCAACTTCCAGGTGGCCGATGAGCCGCAGCAAAGCAAGGCTGCTGCGTAACATCGACATCTGAACCGTGGGGCGTCCCGCGTATGGGCACGCGGGACAAATGCCGCTCTGGGCTGAGGGCGGCAAGTGGGGTCCGAGAAGCGGCATCCGGCGATAAGTCGGGTAAGCCTTGGTCGGTCAGACGGTTTGTCGTCGGGTGTCCGCGTCGGATTGTTTAGTACGTATCGAATACGCGTTGCAGGTCTTTTTTGTTGGCTGCAAGCGCGAGCAGTAACAACACACGCGCTTTGTACGGATTCAGCGTGCCTGCGCTGATCGTGCCGAGTGCATCGTCCGATGCGGCGCCGTTGTGCATCACATGGCCCGATCCGACTCGCGATGCACGCACCACCGAAACGCCTTGTTTTACGGCATCGGATAATGCTTGCGTGATATTCGCGTGCATCGAGCCATTGCCCGTTCCGGCAACGACGATGCCTTTCACGCCCGCTGCCACTAACGCATCCACCATCACGCGCGAAGCATCCGCGTAACTCGCAACGATTTCCACCGAAGGCCATTTTTCAGCGATAGCGAATTCGCTTGCCGTCGTATGCGGCTTCGTCACGCTGCGCTGGAATTCCACGCGTCCGTCCTGCACGAAACCGAGCACGCCGACTTCGGGCGAGCGGAAGGCATCGACGGCATAGGTGCTGGTTTTGGTGACATCGCGCGCGCTGTGAATCTGATTGTTGAACGCGACGAGTACGCCCTGCCCCGCAGCATTTTTCGATGCCGCGACCGTCACCGCATTCAGCAGATTCAGCGGGCCATCGGCGGAAAGCGCAGTTGAAGGACGCATGGCCGCCGTCAGCACGACGGGCTTCTCGCTCTTCACCGTCAGATGCAGAAAATACGCGGTTTCTTCGAGCGTATCCGTGCCGTGCGTAATCACGACGCCATCGATATCGTCCTGTTTTAGGAGCGTCTCGACACGCGCGGCAAGCGCGGACCACAACGCAAGGCTCATGTCCTTGCTGTCGATGCTCGCAACCTGTTCCGCGTGAATGGACGCGACGGACGCGAGCGCGGGCACCGCATCGAGCAACTTATCGACGCCGACGACGCCCGCTTTATAGCCCGCGGTCTTGGATGCATCGCCCGCCTGTCCGGCGATGGTGCCGCCCGTTGCCAGCACCGCGATACGAGGAAGAGAGGAAGTATTCATGCCGGCGATTGTAAATCAGCCGGCATGCGATTCACGCGGGATTTACGCAGCTTCGCGCAACTGCGCCGCGATCTGCGCTTCGCTAAGCTGCGGCGCAAACATTTCGATCAGACGATACGCATACGCCCGCAAAAACGCGCCCTTACGCAGACCGACACGCGTGGTGCTCGCTTCGAAAAGATGCTGCGTATCCAGCGCGACAAGTTCGCTGTCGCGCTTCGGGTCATACGCCATCGCCGCGACGATGCCGATACCCATGCCCAGTTCCACATACGTTTTAATCACATCGGCATCGATAGCGGTAAGCACGATATCGGGAATCGCGCCGACGTTGGCGAACGCCTGATCGATATGCGAACGGCCCGTGAAATCCTGGTCGTAAGTGACGATCGGATAATCTGCGATCTGTTCGAGCGTGATGTTCTCCACGCCCACTAGCGGATGATCCTTCGGCACCACAACCGTGTGATGCCACGAATAGCACGGAAACGTGACGATATCCGGATACCGATCCAGCGCTTCGGTCGAAATACCGATATCCGCTTCGCCGTTGATGATCATCTGCGCGATCTGCTGCGGACTGCCCTGACGCAGCGCAAGATGCACCTTCGGAAATACTTCGGTGAACTGTCGAATCACTTTGGGCAGCGCATAACGCGCCTGCGTGTGCGTAGTCGCTACGACCAGATGCCCGTTATCCTGATCCGCAAACTGACGCGCCACGCGACGCAGATTCTCCGCATCGAGCAACATCCGTTCGATCAGTTGATGCACCTGTTTGCCCGGTTCCGTGAGTCCCGTCAGACGCTTGCCGCGACGGATAAAAATATCGACGCCGAGTTCGTCTTCGAGATCCTTGATCTGCTTCGACACGCCCGATTGCGACGTGTAAAGCACATTCGCCACTTCGGTCAGATTCATGTTCTGACGTACGGCCTCGCGCACGAAGCGCAATTGCTGGAAGTTCATCTCTATCCTCTTTCTAGTTATGTTCGTTGCGCGGGGAACACGCGCAGCGCGCGCGGCACGGCGGTCACGCCATCGCCGACATTGAGCCTGAGTTCGCGCCAGGTTTCGCGATCCAGTTCCGCTTCGAGCACGCCACCCGCGTTGCCTTCGAGTTCGACGCGCACCGATCCGCCCAGCGTAATCACGCGCCGCACACCGACCACGATGCCATCGCGATGCGCGCCATCGGCCGGATACAAGCTCAGGTCATGCGGACGCACATACGCGGTTGCAGGCCCGGCAAAATGCGCTTCCGCAGCGATTGCATTCGATGCGCCATCGGCGGTGAAACCTTTCGCATCGACATGACCTTGCAGACGATTGGCCGCGCCGAGGAACTCGTAAACGAAGGACGTTTGCGGATGATCGTACACGTCCTGCGGACTGCCCACCTGCTCCACATGCCCATGATTCATCACGACGATCCGATCCGCCACTTCGAGCGCTTCTTCCTGATCGTGCGTGACGAACAGCGTCGAAATATGCAGATCGTCATGCAAGCGACGCAGCCAGCTACGCAGTTCCTTGCGCACCTTTGCATCGAGCGCGCCGAAGGGTTCATCGAGCAGCAGCACTTTCGGTTCGACGGCCAGCGCACGCGCCAGCGCGATCCGCTGACGCTGCCCGCCCGACAGCTCCGAAGGAAAACGTTGCGCGAGCCAATCGAGCTGCACGAGCTTCAATAATTCATGCACTTTCTCGCGGATCACCGCTTCTGAAGGCCGTTCACGACGCGGCTTCACGCGCAGCCCGAACGCGACGTTTTCGAACACCGTCATATGACGGAACAGCGCGTAATGCTGAAACACGAAACCGACCTGACGCTCACGCGCGCCGACATCGGCGACGTCTTCGCCATTCAAGACCACTTGTCCTGCATCGGCGAATTCGAGGCCTGCGATCACGCGCAGCAGCGTGGTCTTGCCACAACCCGAAGGCCCGAGCAGCGCGACCAGTTCGCCAGCGGGAAAGTCGAGCGTGACGTTATCGAGCGCGGTGAAATCGCCGAAGCGCTTTTGCAGATTGCGTACGTTGATACTCATGATTTTGGGCCTCTCAATTCGTGGCGATGGCGCGGGCTTCGGTGACCGCTTGCGTCATGCGACGCTCCGCGATCAGCTTGAGGCCGAGCGTCACGAGCGCGAGCAACGCCAGCAGCGATGCCACCGCGAACGCGGCCGAAAAGTTGTATTCGTTGTAGAGAATTTCGACGTGCAGCGGCATGGTGTCGGTCTGGCCGCGAATATGCCCCGATACCACCGATACCGCGCCGAACTCGCCCATCGCGCGCGCGTTACAGAGAATCACGCCGTAGAGCAGACCCCATCGCACGTTCGGCAAGGTCACGCGCCGGAAAATCTGCCAACCGGAAGCGCCGAGCACATGCGCGGCTTCTTCTTCGTCGGTGCCTTGCGACTGCATCAGCGGAATCAGTTCGCGTGCGACGAACGGGAACGTGACAAAGATCGTCGCCAGCACGATGCCGGGCACGGCGAAGATGATCTGCACATCGTGATCCGCGAGCCACGGACCGAACCAGCCTTGCGCGCCGAACATCAGCACGTAAATCAGGCCGGAAATAACCGGCGAGACCGAGAACGGCAAATCGATCAACGTCGTCAGCAAGGCTTTGCCACGAAACTCGAACTTGGCGATCGCCCACGATGCCGCCAGCCCGAACGCCACGTTCAGCGGCACGGCAATCGCGGCGGTCATCAGCGTGAGCTTGATGGCGGACCACGCGTCCGGATCTTTCAACGCCTCGAAGTAATAGTCGATGCCCTTGGCAAACGCCTGCACGAATACGGCGACCAGCGGCACCAACAGGAACAGCGCGAGAAACACCAGTGCGATGATCGTCAACAGCCAGCGCACGAGGCGCGGCTCGGTCACCGGATTGAGCTTCTGCGCGGAGCGGCGCGCGGTCGTGTTGAGCGGAAGAACTTTGCTCATGCTTTACCTCCGCTCGCGTGCGATACAGGCACCGCGCCTGTTTTGCTCGTACGTCGTTGCAGAAACCATTGCAGCGTATTGATGAACAGCAGCATCAGGAACGATACGCACAGCATCACGACCGCAAGCGCCGTCGCACCGGCATAGTCGTATTGCTCCAGCTTGGTGATGATGAGCAACGAGGTGATTTCCGACTTCATCGGCACATTTCCGGCGATAAAGATCACCGAGCCGTATTCGCCGAGCGCACGCGCGAACGCGAGCGCGAAACCGGTCAGCAGCGCAGGAAACAACGCGGGCAGAACCACACGGCGAAACGTCAGCCAGCGCGTCGCGCCGAGGCACGCGGCCGCTTCTTCCTGCTCACGCTCGAAATCCTCCAGCACCGGCTGCACCGTGCGCACCACGAACGGCAATCCGATGAACGTCAGCGCCACCAGCACGCCAAGCGGCGTAAACGCGACCTTGATGCCCAGCGGCGCGAGATATTGTCCGATCCAGCCATTGCCCGCATACACCGCCGCGAGCGAAATGCCCGCGACCGAAGTCGGCAACGCGAACGGCAGATCGACGATGGCATCGACCACACGTTTGAACGGGAACGTGTAGCGCACCAGCACCCACGCGACCAGAAAGCCGAAGATCGCGTTGAGGATCGCGCCACCGAGCGCGGCGCCGAAGGTCAGCTTGTATGAGGCCAACACGCGCGGCGATGTGACAGCCGCGACGAACTGCGGCCAATGCAGCGTCGCGGTCTTGGCGAATGTTGCCGCAAGCGGAATCAGCACCACGAGGCTCAGATAAGCCAGCGTGATGCCGAGTGTCAGTCCGAAGCCGGGTAAGGCGCTTGGCTTCTTGAATGTGAGGGTCGTCATCCTGGGTTCCATTGCGCCTGGGGAGGCGTCCTGCTTATGCGATGCGCGGCGTCATGAACGCGCCGCGTCATCGCTGCTCAAAAACTTATTGCGGCTGATAGATTGAATCGAATACGCCGCCGTCCGCGAAGTGCGTTTTCTGCGCCTTGGTCCAGCCGCCGAAGGTGTCATCGACGGTATAGAGCTTCAGCTTCGGAAACTGCTTCGTGAGTTCAGCGGGCACCTTGTTCGAGCGTGGGCGATAGAAATTGCGCGCCGCGATCTCCTGCCCTTCGTCGCTGTACAGATACTTCAGATACGCCTCGGCCAGCTTGCGCGTGCCGTGTTTGTCAACGACCTTATCGACGACAGCGACCGGCGGCTCGGCCAGAATGCTCACCGACGGCACCACGATCTCAAACTTGTCCGGGCCGAATTCCTTCAGCGACAGAAACGCCTCGTTTTCCCAGGCGATCAGCACATCGCCCTGACCGCGTTGCACGAAGCTGGTCGTCGCGCCGCGTGCGCCGGAATCGAGCACGCCAGCGTTCTTGTAGAGCTTGCTGACGAAGTCTTTCGCGGTTTGTTCGTTGCCGCCCTGCCTGTGCAGCGCATACGCCCACGCCGCGAGATAGTTCCAGCGCGCGCCACCCGAAGTCTTCGGATTCGGCGTGACGATGGACACGCCCGGCTTGGTCAGATCATCCCAATCCTTGATGTGCTTCGGATTGCCCTTGCGCACCAGAAACACAATCGTCGATGTGTACGGCGATGCGTTGTCCGGCAAGCGCTTCTGCCAGTCCGCGTTGACCAGTCCCTTCGATGCCAAGGCATCGATGTCGTAGGCGAGCGCCAGGGTCACCACATCGGCCTGCAAACCGTCGAGCACCGCGCGCGCCTGACCGCCCGAGCCGCCGTGCGATTGCTTGAACGTGACCGTCTCGCCGGTGTCGGCTTTCCACTTCTTCGCGAACGCCTGATTGAAATCCTGATATAGCTCGCGCGTGGGATCGTAGGACACGTTCAAAAACGATGTGTCCGCGTGTGCCGGCGCCGCGCCGATCAAGCCTGCCGTCAACGTCGCCGCAGCGAACAAGCGCCCCAATCCCGCCTTGATGCTTTGCATTCCCCGTTCTCCGTCTTATTGATTGACGGAATCAGTCTATCGATCGGGCTATATGATTGAAAATAATCGTTTCTTACTCTTTTATATCGAAGCTTGCTAAGAAGCTTATTCGTTTTTGGAAGAAGGCCGTTTGTGGCGTGGATGCCGACGCTCGGGTGCGGTCGGGCGCGAACTTAAAGTAAAGCTTGAAAAGCGCGGAATACTGTATAAAAATACAGTTACCTGTCCATCCATACAGTGTGTAGCTGTCTACAAGCGGGGATTGAGCCTGTGACTACCAGAACGACAAAACTTACCGCGCGTCAGCAGCAGGTGTTCGAGCTTATCCAGCGCGCCATCGACCGTACGGGCTTCCCGCCTACGCGGGCGGAGATCGCGGCAGAGTTGGGATTCAGCTCGGCCAATTCGGCGGAAGAACATCTGCGGGCGTTGGCGCGCAAGGGCGTGATCGAACTGGCTGCCGGTTCATCGCGCGGCATTCGGCTGTTGAGCGACTCGGCGCGTTCGGAAGACTTCCAGCATCAGCTTACGTTGCCGCATCCGAGCATCATGCAATTGTCGCTGCCGCTGGTCGGGCGCGTGGCTGCCGGTAGTCCCATCCTGGCGCAAGAACACATCTCGCAGCATTACACCTGCGATCCCGCGTTCTTCTCCAGCAAACCGGACTATCTGCTGAAAGTACGCGGCTTGTCGATGCGCGACGCCGGCATTCTCGACGGCGACCTGCTCGCGGTGCAAAAGCGTACGGAAGCGAAGGACGGGCAAATCGTCGTGGCGCGTCTCGGGGACGACGTCACGGTGAAGCGCTGGAAGCGGCATCGCGATGGCGTGGAACTAATTGCGGAGAACCCGGATTACGAGAACATTTTCGTGCGATCGGGAAGCGCGGAGTTCGCGCTCGAAGGCATTGCCGTGGGTCTGATTCGCTCGGGCGAATTCTGAGTTTTTTCAACGGTTTGAAGCGCTTTAAAGGCCCGAAGAAATTTGCGACACCGGGACACGAATTGTCTCAGTAGACGATCAAGATAGTCCCTGTAGTCGCGGTTGTCTCAACGTCTCGCGGCTGTTCCCGCCAACTCGGCGCGTTTCGAAAACAACAAGCATGTCGGCCATCGTTCGCGGTGCGCCGCGGTGCGTCCTATCGTCTGGAGAGTCATCATGGAACTTTTTGCCCGCTTGCTGCCCTTCCGCCAATTCGGCCGTCTTCGCCATCTGCGTACGCTGATCGGCTGCGGCACGGCGCGTACGGAAGCTTCGCCCGATCTCTTCGACGATATGCCCGCGCTGCCGTCGCGTCAGCCTGCGTTTGCGCGCGTATCGCTCAATAGCGGTGTGCATGCCGAAGCGGCGCAGCGTGCGCCGGTCAGGGTGTATCGCGGGGAAACGCGGGTGATTCTGGTCGGCAAGATCGGCGAAGTGTCGCGCATGCTGGACCGGTATATCGATGAAGAACGCGCGGGTGTGCGCGGCAGCATGCTTGCCTAACCGAAACGTTTCAAAAGCATTAGCGACAAATTTTCGGGATTTATCGGGCGTGCGGGCGGTCCACTTCTCACTGTTATTAGCTTGAGGCTTGGCCGCAGCATGTCCCGCACCACCCGTTATGTACTGACCACCTTCGTCGTATTGCTGATCGTTGCGGCGCTGGGTTTCGTTTATGCGTCGCCGTATATCGCGCTGGATCACGTGAAAAAGGCGGCCGATGCGCGTGATGCGCAGACCGTCAACGAATACGTCGATTTCCCCGCGTTGCGTTCCAGTCTCAAGGAGCAAATCGCTGCGTTGCTCACGCGGCGCGTCGATATTCAGAAGAACGAGAATCCGCTCGCCATCATCGGGGCGATGATCGGCGCGGCGCTGGTCGGTCCGCTGGTGGATTCGTATGCGACGCCGGATGGCGTGGCCGCCATTCTCAACGGCATTCCGCCGCACGGAGATCCCGGTGAGCGTCCGCCTGCGCCGGAAGCAAATGCAAATGCGGAAGCGCCTGTTGCTTCATCGGGCGCAACGACGGCGCAGGAAACGCCGAAGCAACCGCCGCAAACCACGGCGCGATATCGCAGCTTCGACACTTTCGTCGTCACTTACCAACACGGCGCCGGCGATGCGCGTTATTCCGCGATCTTCCACCGCAACAGCCTCGTGTCATGGAAACTCGTCGCGGTCGATCTCAACGGTTAATACCGAGTCTCAGGCGCTGGCCTCAGCCTTAACTTCATCTTCCGCTTCAGCCGATTCACCCGCCTGACAAACCGCCACCAAAATGCTGCACTTGACGCGATCGAGCAGTGGCGTGTTGCCCGCGCCCATCCACCATCGCGACAAGCCATTGCGGCACCGGTGCCCGACCACGACGAGATCGACCTGAAGGGTGTCCGCCAGATTCGCGATTTCATCAATTGGATGGCCGAACGCGAAATGCCCCTGCGCCTGCAAGCCGCGTTCGCGCAACCAATCGACGCCCTCCTGCAAGATATCGCGCGCGGCGTCTTCGAAACGTCCGCAGGCCATATCGGTTAGCAGTCCGGCACTCTGCGCGATGCTGGATCGCATATCGACCACGGCGAGCACATGCGTTTCCGCATTGACGTCGAGCGCGAGATTCGCGCCTTGCCGCAATGCTTTGCGGCCCTCCCGTGAGCCGTCGTAGCACAGAAGGATTTTTCGGTAGCTGGACATCATGACCTCCCTGCCGCTTCGTGATTGCGGCTAAACATGCGCTTAACGCGTTCGAACGCTCTGTGCGCGGTCTGCGCGACTTCATCATCATGCGTCGCAACCCACATGGCAACGATGGAAAACGCTAATCGAACCGGCGTCCGCGACAGCGTTAGCTCGCACCGTGCCAGAACCCGCCATCCCTTGACGGACAAGGCTCAGGCGTATTCCGACGCGGTCAGCAAAACCCACGCGCCGCACTCATTTGACACGCCGACGCCACGCCTGGTTGCACGTCAGCGCCGGCTTGGTGCATTGGATTACACTAGCCCGCTGGATTGCTCATCGCTATACCCGCAGGATCAGTGAATGACAGATCAATCATTGCAGACGAGCGAACAACAAGCACCCGCGATCGACTTCCGCGAAGTCCGCAAACACTACGGCGACAAACGTGTTGTCGATGGCTTGTCGTTCGATGTTCAGCCGGGCGAATGTTTCGGCCTGCTCGGCCCGAACGGCGCAGGCAAAACCACGACGCTCAAGATGCTGCTCGGCATCACCTCGCCCGACAGCGGCGCGATTCGTTTGGTCGGTGAACCCGTTCCGGCGCGCGCCCGTTTCGCGCGTCAGCGCGTGGGCGTCGTACCGCAATTCGACAATCTCGATCCCGACTTCACGGTGCGCGAAAACCTGCTGGTCTTCGGCCGATATTTCGGTATCGCGGGGGCGCGCATGGAGGCGCTGGTGCCATCGCTGCTCGAATTTGCGCGGCTCGAAAGCAAGGCCGATGCGCGCGTCGGCGAATTGTCGGGCGGCATGAAACGCCGGCTGACACTGGCACGCGCGCTCGTCAACGATCCCGACGTCCTCGTGATGGACGAACCGACCACCGGACTCGATCCGCAAGCGCGCCACTTGATCTGGGAACGTCTGCGCTCGCTGCTCGCGCGCGGCAAAACGATTCTGCTGACCACGCATTTCATGGAAGAAGCCGAGCGTTTGTGCGACCGCCTGTGCGTGATCGAAGAAGGCAGAAAGATCGCGGAAGGCCGTCCGCGTGAACTTATTGAATCGGTGATCGGATCGGATGTGATCGAGATTTTCGGGGCCGATCCGCAGGCGCTGGCTGCGGAACTGGAGCCGTTCGCGCAACGTATCGAAATAAGCGGCGAGACACTGTTCTGCTATGTCGATGATCCGCAGCCCGTGCACGCGCGCGTCAAGGGCCGCGCCGATGTGCGCTATCTGCATCGGCCAGCGAATCTGGAAGATGTGTTTCTGCGGCTGACGGGCCGTGAAATGGTGGACTGAGCATGGATAGCCGCGTAGACAACAAGCGCATCGACACGATGCCAACAGAAGCCGACAGCTACACGCCGATGTCCAGCGCCCTGCCCGCCAACGCCACGCACTGGATGTCGGTGTGGCGGCGCAACTATCTCGTGTGGAAGAAACTCGCGATCGCGTCGATGATCGGCAATCTCGCCGATCCGATGATCTATCTCTTCGGCTTAGGCCTCGGTCTCGGCCTGATGGTCGGTCATGTGGATGGCGTCTCGTACATCGCGTTTCTCGCGGCGGGCACGACTGCATCGAGCGTGATGATGTCGGCGAGTTTCGAGGCGATGTATTCGGGATTTTCGCGGATGCACGTTCAGCGCACGTGGGAGGCGATCATGCACACGCCGCTCACGCTCGGCGATATCGTGCTGGGCGAAATCGTCTGGGCGGCGAGCAAGTCGATGCTCTCGGGCGCGGCGATCATGCTCGTCGCGGGCGCGCTCGGTTACGCGAATTTTCCGTCGATGCTGATCGCGCTACCGGTGATCGTGCTGACAGGTCTGGCGTTCGCGAGTACCGCGATGGTGATTACGGCCATTGCGCCGAGCTACGACTTTTTCATGTTCTATCAGACGCTCGCGCTCACGCCGATGCTGCTGCTTTCCGGCGTGTTTTTCCCGGTGACGCAGTTGCCGGGCATCGCGCGGCATGTGACGCAGGCCTTGCCGCTGTATCACGCGGTCGAGCTGATTCGTCCGGCGATGCTCGCGCGTCCGGTGGAATCGGCGGCGCTGCATGTGGTCGTGCTGCTCGCGTATGTCGTTGTGCCGTTCTTATTGTGCGCGTGGCTGTTCAGGCGGCGCATGATGAAGTGACGCCCAGATTCAGCCGTAGTGCTTCGCGTCCTGCCAGAAACGCGGCCACGGTTGAATCGGTCCATCGCAGACGAAGACGTTTTTTCCGCCGATCGCACTGTTTTCGATCCCCACGCGACCCGCTTTCACGCACGACGCCAGGTGCCGTTGCACGAACGCGTCCGGAAAGCCGACCACGATCAGCGGCTTCGGCGGCGGATTGCCGTAGCCGCGAAACCAATGCGAATTGGCCACGGAAATGGCATGCGGAAGCTCGGGCGCGTAAAGATCGATGGCTTCGGCTTGCGCAGTATCGGCAACGGGGATGCCGGTTTGCGCAGGGAGCGTCGCGCGAATCTGTGCCACGGTGTGCGCGAGTTCGGGCCAGCCGATTTGCTCGTTGAAATTGCCGCCGTTCACGCGATCCGCAAAGCGCCAGAATGATGAATCGACCGGTGCGATTGGCAGAACTGGGGCTGCCCAAAGCAACCCGCCCGTCGCGAGCAGCACGATGACCAACCAACGCTTCACCAATCGCTCGCACCAGACTGCGCCTGCGGCCAGCAGCATCGGATAAGCGGGCGCCATGTAGTAATCGCGTCCCTTGGCGAGAACGAACAGCACGAGCGGAATGACGAACATCCAGCCGAGCATGCGGAACCTGCGCCCGGCTTCGTTCGTGAAAAGAAACACCAGACCCGCGATCCATAACGGCACCGTGAACGAATTCGTGGCTATCCAGAATTGTCCGCTGAGAAAGCCATCGGTTCGGCCGAGTTGCACATCGCGCGCGTGAATGCTGCGCAGAAAATCCAGCGTGACGAAGTCGTGTCGAATCTGCCAGATCAGGTTCGGCAAAAAGATGACGAACGCAAGCGCGACGCCGCCCCACAGCCAGCCGCTGCGCAAATACCGGCGCGCAGGCGTAAAAACGATTCCCGCGCCGATGCCCGCCATCAGAAACACGATGCTGTACTTCGTCATCAGACCGAGGCCGACCGCCGCGCCCACGCCGAGCCACGCACGCGCATCGTTCGATGCGAGCAGCCGCACGACGAAGTACGCCGCCATCACCCACCACAAATAATCGAGGCTCACATACTCGAACAACGCGCCCGCGCTCAACGCCACGCCGCTGATCGCCGCCGATACCGCCGCCACGCTCTGCGCGAATCGCCCGCCGCCCATGTGCCGCGCCATCAATCCCGTCAGCACGAACGCGACGGCCATCGCCAGCGAGGCAAAGAAGCGTAGTCCGGCTAGCGACGGCCCGAACATCGCGAACGCCACACGCGCCAAAAACGGCGTCAGCGGCGGCGCGCCGACATAACCCCAATCGAGCGATGCGGCGTCCGCAAGCGTGGACAACTCGTCGCGATGAAAACCGTACTGGCCGTTGGTCAGCGCGTGCAAGCCAAGCAGCGCAACGGCCATGACGATAAGAAGGTGTCGCTTCATAAGCGTCAATAAAAAAGCGGCGAGCATCGCTCGCCGCTAGTCCAAACCGAAACGAACAGAATCGACGGCGCGCGCCTTATTTCACGCCGAATTCCTTGTGGCCGCCGAACCCGAAGCGCATCGCCGACAGCATGCGTTCGGGGAACGATTCGGCATCGCGCGAGCGGAACCGTGTGTACAGCGCCGCCGACAAGACCTGCGCCGGCACCGCCTCTTCGATCGCCGCTTCGATGGTCCAGCGCCCTTCGCCGCTATCCGCGACTTCGGTCGAATAGCGATCGAGCGAACCATCGCCCGCCAGCGCGCCCGCAGTCAGATCGAGCAGCCACGACGACACCACGCTGCCGCGTCGCCACACTTCGGCGATATCGGCGACATCGAGCGAATAGCGCTCGTTCTCGGCGAGATCGGTCGAATCCTTGTGTTTGAGAATGTGGAAGCCTTCGGCATACGCCTGCATCAAGCCATATTCGATGCCATTGTGCACCATCTTCACAAAGTGCCCCGACCCGACCGGCCCGCAATGCATATAGCCGTTTTCCACGCGCGGATCGCGTCCTTCGCGTCCCGGCGTTTCGGGAATATCGCCGCGTCCCGGCGCGAGCGTCGCCAGAATCGGATCGATACGCCGCACGACTTCATCCTCGCCGCCGATCATCATGCAATAGCCGCGCGTCAAACCCCATACACCGCCGGACGTGCCGACATCGACGTAATGGATGCCTTGCTCGAGAAACTGCGCGGCGCGGCGGATATCGTCTTTATAGAAGCTGTTGCCGCCGTCGATCACCACATCGTCCTTGCTCAACAGCTTGTGCAAGTCGCCGAGCGTGTCTTCGGTGATCTTGCCCGCTGGAAGCATCAACCAGACGACGCGCGGCGTGGCGAGCTTGCCGACGAGATCGCCCAGATCCGCAGCGCCCGTCGCGCCATCGGTGACCAGTGCCTGCGTGGCTTCCGGCGCGTGATCGTATGCGACGCACTGATGTCCGCCGCGCATGAGACGGCGCGCGATATTGCCGCCCATGCGTCCCAGTCCTACGATGCCGATCTGCATAATCGCTTACTCCTTGCCGTTGGATTTGACGCGTTCGATCTGTTTCTTCGCGGCCTCGTAGACGGCCTCGGGCGTGAAACCGAACTTGGTCTTGAGCGCCTTCAGCGGCGCCGATGCGCCGAACGTATGCATGACGATCTGCGAGCCGAGCCGGCCGACATAGCGGTCCCAGCCCAGCGTCGCCGCCTGCTCGACGCCCACGCGCGCGTTCACGTCCGGCGGCAGCACCGAGTCCTTGTACGCCTGATCCTGCTTCTCGAAAAGATCCCACGAAGGCATCGACACGACGCGCGCCGCGATACCTTCGCTCTTGAGCTTTTCATAAGCATCGACGCACAGCGAGACCTCGCTGCCCGTCGCGAGCAACAGGACTTCGGGCTTCTTGCCGCCATCGGTATCGGCGAGGATGTAGGCCCCGCGCGCCACGCCGGACGCCGCGCCGTATTTCGTGCGATCGAAGGTCGGCAACGGCTGACGCGTCAGCACGATGCACGACGGCTCCTTCGGATGCGTCAGCGCGACGCGCCATGCTTCCGCGACTTCGTTGGCATCGCCGGGGCGCATGGTGCACAGGCCGGGAATCGAACGCAGCGCGGCGAGTTGTTCGATCGGCTGATGCGTCGGACCATCCTCGCCCACGCCGATGGAATCGTGCGTGAAGACCCAGATCGACGGCACTTCCATGATCGCGGAAAGGCGGATCGGCGGCTTCATATAGTCGCTGAAAATCAGGAACGTCGATCCGTAAGGCCGCAGGTTCGACAAAGCCAAGCCGTTACACACCGAGCCCATGCCGTGCTCGCGAATCCCGAAGTGGAGATTGCGCCCGCCGTAGTTATCGGCTTCGAAACTGCCCGCGCCGTCGAACTTCAGATTCGTTTTCGTCGATGGCGACAAATCCGCCGCCCCGCCGATCAGCCAGGGCACGCGCTGCGCGATGGCGTTGATGACCTTGCCGGAGGAATCGCGCGTGGCGAGGCCTTTTTCGTCGGCATCGAAAGTGGGAATGTCGGCGTCCCAGTTTTCGGGAAGTTTGTTGGCGAGCATGGTCGCCAGTTCTTTGGCGAGTTCGGGCTGCGCTTTGCCGTACGCGTCGTAGCGCTTCTGCCAGGCTGCGTGCGCTTCCTTGCCACGTTTGCCGAAGACATCGGCGAAATGCTGCATGACGCCGTCGGGCACGTAGAACTGCTTGTCTTCCGGCCAGCCGTAGAACTTCTTCGCCAGCTTGATTTCGTCTTCGCCCAGCGGTTCGCCGTGCGCGCTCGCCGTGTCCTGCTTGTGCGGCGCGCCCCAGCCGATGATGCTCTTCACCACGATCAGCGTCGGCTTGTCCGTGGTCGCCTTCGCCTTGTTGATGGCGGCTTCGAGCGCGGCGGCGTCGTTGGCGTCATCGACGTGGAGCGTGTTCCAGTTGTAGCCGTGGAAGCGCGCTTCGACGTCGTCGCTGTACGCGAGATCCGTGTGACCTTCGATGGTCACGCGGTTGCTGTCGTAAATCCAGATCAGGTTCGACAGCTTCAAGTGCCCCGCCAGCGACGCCGCTTCGTGCGATACGCCTTCCATCATGCAGCCGTCGCCACATAGCGCGTAGACGCGATAGTCGAACACTTCGCCGTCCTGCGCGCCTTCCTTGTTGAAGTGCGCTTCCTTCCAGCGCGCGGCCATCGCCATGCCGACGCTGTTGCCAAGACCCTGCCCGAGCGGTCCGGTGGTCGTCTCGACGCCGGTCGTCATGCGGAATTCCGGGTGGCCCGGCGTCTTGCTGTCGAGCTGACGGAAGTTCTTGATATCGTCCAGCGACACGGCGGGCTTGCCGGTCGGCTTGCCGTTTTCATCGACTTCCTTCACGCCTGCGAGATGCAGCACGGAATACAGCAGCATCGACGCGTGACCGACCGACAGCACGAAGCGGTCACGATTCGGCCACAACGGCGCGTCCGGGTCGTAACGCAAGTGGTTCTGCCACAAATGGAACGCGACGGGCGCGAGCGCCATCGGCGTGCCGGGGTGGCCGGAATTGGCTTTTTGCACGGCATCCATCGCCAGCGTGCGGATGGTGTCGATCGTCAGGCGATCGAGATCTTTGGATTGCGGTGATGCTTCAGACATGAGCGACGACTCCTTTGCAAAGAGCGCGCTGTGGCACAAGAGGCGCCGCAGCGGGCAACCAGGACCATCGAGCAAGTGTAGTGCCTCGGCCGGCGCACTGCACTGCGAGTGTGAAACGGGAAGCGCGTCGCGGTTTTCGCGGCGGCGTTATTGCAGAGACTTACAAGAAGCTGGCGGCGCGCGTTCAGGCACGTACGACCATCCATGCTGACACAATCGGCGCAAAGCAGTTCGATTGCGCAGCAAATACCTGTCGCGACAGGATAAATTTATTCGCCGCGCGTGCTTCGCCTGACGCGTTACGGCGCCGGATTCGGCTGGCGTTCGTGCAGCGCGTCGATTTCCGCAAGGATTTCATCGGACAGTTCGACGTCCACGCTCGCGATGTTCTCCTTCAATTGCGCCATCGATGTCGCGCCGATCAGATTGCTGGTCATAAACGGCCGCGAGTTGACGAACGCGAGCGCGAGTTGCGCGGGCGACAAGCCGTGGCGCTTCGCCAGTTCCACGTAGGATGAGATCGCTGAAATTGCCTGCGGCTTGCTGTATCGCTGGAAACGTTCGAACAGCGTGATCCGCGCGCCCGCCGGACGTGCGCCGCCTTCGTACTTGCCGGAGAGCCAGCCGAACGCCATCGGCGAATACGCAAGCAGGCCGACGCCTTCCTTGTGCGTGAATTCGGACAGCCCGAGTTCGAAGGTACGATTCACGAGACTGTACGGATTCTGAATGCTGACGATCTTCGGCAATCCCGCCTTCTCGGCCGCGCGCAAAAACTGCGCGACACCCCAGGGCGTTTCGTTCGATACCCCGACATGCCGCACCTTCCCCGCCTTCACGAGCTCACCCAGCGCCGACAGCGTCTCTTCGATCGGCACCGTGTACTCGTCTTCCAGATACGGATAGTTCGAGCGCCCGAACGTCATGGTGCTGCGATCCGGCCAGTGCAACTGATACAGATCGACGTAATCCGTTTGCAGACGTTGAAGACTCGTATCGATGGCAGAAAAAATATTCTTGCGATCGAACTGATTTTCCGCGCCGCGAATATGCCGCGGATTGTGCGGCTGACGCGCCGGACCCGCGATCTTGGTCGCCAGCACGATCTCGGCGCGCTTGCCCGGATTTTTCGCCAGCCACGTACCGATGTACTGCTCCGTGCGGCCCTGCGTTTCCGGGCGCGGCGGCACGGGATACATTTCGGCGGCATCGATCAGATTCACGCCTTGCGCCAGCGCGTAGTCGATCTGTTCGTGCGCTTCGCTTTCCGTGTTCTGCTCGCCCCAGGTCATGGTGCCGAGCCCGATCAGGCTCACGTCGAGACCCGAATCGCCCAGTTTCCGAAACTTCATCGTCTGATTCCCTCTTGTTGGTTTCCTGTCGGCGCTTCGTCATGAACGCAACGCAGCGCGGGCAATCGCAAAAATTACCATAGCGACGCGAGGTCTGCTCTGGCGGCTAGAATGACGGACTATCCCAGATTACCCAACTGGAACATTTCGTCGATGCCGTCCACTGCCGAATCGAGAAGTTCATCGCTCATCATCACTCTGGTGGCGGCGACGTTTTTCATGGAGAACCTCGACGGCACGATCATCGCGACGGCGCTGCCGCAAATGGCGCGCTCCTTCGGCGTCCATCCCGCCGATATGAGTCTGGGGATCACGTCGTATCTGCTGACGCTGGCGGTGTTCATCCCGATTTCCGGCTGGGCGGCGGATCGCTTCGGCCTGCGCACGGTGTTCGGCAGCGCGATCGCGGTGTTCACGGCGGCGTCGGTGTTGTGCGGCATGACATCGACCTTGCCGACGTTCACGGCGGCGCGCGTGCTGCAAGGCATCGGCGGCGCGATGATGGTGCCGGTCGGCCGGCTCGCCGTGCTGCGCGCGACGCCGAAAGACGATCTGATGCGCGCCATCGCCATCATTACGTGGCCGGGACTGGTCGCGCCGGTAATCGGGCCGCCGCTGGGCGGTTTCATCACGACGTATTCTTCGTGGCGATGGATTTTCTATCTGAACGTGCCGCTCGGGATCATCGGCTTGCTGCTGACGCTGCGTTTCGTCGATAACGTGCGTGAAGATGCCAAACGCCGGTTCGATGTGACCGGTTTTCTGCTCTGCGGCCTCGCCTGCACGACGCTGCTCTACGCGATGGAACTTATCGGCCGAAGCGATGCGAACTGGCCGCATATCGTCGTGTTCTTTTTAGTGGGCGTGGCGGCGAGCGTGGCGTCGTGGTGGCATCTGAAGCGCGCGGCGCAACCGGTGGTCGATCTGTCGGCGCTGAAGGTGAAGACGTTCGCCGTCGCGATGGGCGGCGGCTCGCTGTTTCGCATCGCCATCAGCGCGGCGCCGTTTCTGTTGCCGCTGATGTTTCAGGTCGGTTTCGGCATGAACGCGTTCGAATCCGGCCTGCTCACGCTCGCAGTCTTCGCCGGCAATCTGTCGATGAAAGTCGTCACCACGCAGGTGATGCGGCGCTTCGGCTTCCGGCCGGTGCTGATCGTCAACGGCCTGCTCGCCGCCGTCTCGCTCGCCGCGATGAGCCTGCTGACACCATCGACACCGAAGTTTGTGATCGCGCTGGTGCTGTTCGCCAGCGGCCTGTCGCGCTCGCTCCAGTTCACCGCGCTCAATACGCTCAGCTTCGCCGATGTGCCCAAATCGCAGATGAGCGGCGCATCGGCCTTATCCAGCACGCTGTTTCAGATGACGATGGGTATCGGCGTGGCGGTCGGCGCGATCGCCTTGCGGATCGGCGAATGGATGCATAGGCACGATGCGCATTCCATCGGCCCGGAGGATTTCGGCGTGGCGTTTTTGATCGTGGCGCTGGTGGGATTGGTCGGCGTGGTCGATTTGTTCGGCTTGTCGAAGGATGCCGGCGCGCTGGTTTCGGGGCATGGGAAGGGGAAGGTTTGACACTTCGTCTTCCCCTTCTCGTTTTTCACGAAACGCTCACCAGTTCGAATTTGAATCGCTTTCCCAACGCGGCCGCCGCGCTCGCCAGTGTCGTCAGAGTCAAGCTTGTATCGGTCTCATCTAGAAGGCGATTCAGCGCAGAGCGACTCGTTTTCATTCTGACGGCCATCGCAGTCTTGGTGATGCGCTGCGCTTTCATTTCCTCCTCGATTTGCCACGCGATCACGCGTTTGATCGCTGTCGCGGTCGATTCTTCGAGAATGCCTTCGTCACGCAGAAAGTCGTCGAATGACGACCCGACATGTTCGTTTGTCATTTGATCCTCTGTGATCGGGCTAGTGCAGTTTCGTTGCCTGGTGAACATCGCTCAGGCGAGCTGCTGCAAGGCTGAGATCCGATCTGGGCAATGCCTGCGACTTTTTGATGAACCCGTGCAGCAAAATCATTTCTCTTGCGATCACCGTAAAAAGTATGCGGGCGATTCGTCGATGAAGATGAACTCGAATTTCCCATAGATCCTTCCGGATCTTTCGAACGAGCGGCATTCCAAGCGGCCACCCGATCTGCACGGTTTTGATATCGGCGCCGATGGCTTTCTTATCGGAACCGTCCAACGTAGCGAGCCAGTCGCGGACCGGCTCATTGCCCTGCGTCTGGCGAAAAAAGCGAACTTCCAGCACAAAGTGCTGCATAACGTCTTGTCCTCTTGCTGCGTCGATTGATGGACGTCATATGCACTCCTGCTCCGATATACCACTTAAATTTATTGGCCGAACGGCGAACCGTCAGCAGACTGAATCGTACCAATAATGATACGTTTTGGCAAAATTTCTGTGCGTAATTGAAAGAAGGCAAATCTGACGCTCAAGTCCTCCCCGCCCCCGCCGTAAATCCCCCCATGAACACGCACACACTCGATTCTCTCGCCGCCCTCACCGAGGCCATCGCTGCGGTCCGTCACGCACGTGGCCTGAAAAATCCGCACGATCTTCCGCTCGATACCCCGGAACGCGCAGCCGACGCCGATGCCTTCGCCGACGATTTCCTGCACGCGCTCGATGGCATCTTCGCCCCGGCGCGTTGACTGTCACGCTCAAGACACATCCAGAACGCGCGGGCAAACTTACCGCCGCCCGCGCACACCCTTCCCAAAATCTCCCGCTCCCGAGTCAACTTTTGCTTTTTGGCAGATGTTGACGGCTGGCCATCAAGTCGGTCGCGTCGCCGCCGAAAACTGAGCTATCGCCATGATCAATTCGGGAGCTGCCAGTGAAGCTGGCCTTATCTTCTATTGCCGCCATCGCGCTGATCGCCCTCACCGGCTGCGCGCCGATGCCCGCGACCAATGCCGCTGCGCCGGCCGATAAAACGTCCGCGCCTGCGGGCGTGATGAGTTTCGAGATTCCCGCCGATGCCCTCGGCGCGCACGATCCGCAACTCACCGCCGTGCTTGCCAAAGCCGGCGCGCTTGCCGCCGCGCAGAAGCAGCCGACGACGATCCTCGTCACCGCGCTGGCGCAGGACTTTCCGTATATCAATCAGGCCATCTGGAAAGGCGTGCCCGCGAAACATACGGTCCGCCTCAGCCTCGAAAATCTGACCGCCGGCGCGCATCAGGCGTACAGCGTGTCGATCAAACCGACGCAGGGAGGCTGATGTGATGTATCGAATTCTTGTCGCTGTTTGCGCGTCTCTCGTGTCGGTCAGCGCGTTTGCCGGTGCGCTCGATGTCAGCGCGCCCGCGTCTGCCCAAACCATCGCTGCGTTGTCGCCGGTCGCGGGCAAGGTTTATCCGCCACTGCCGACTTTGGCGATGCTGCCCGCATCGTCCAATGAAGACGACGATACGCCGGTCAGCAAAAGCATCGCGAAGAAAGGAAAGAAGGCGACGCGCCGCGTGGCGGATTGCAAATGCAATAACCCCGAGCCGCGCCTCGTCGTGTCCGACGACTCGCGCGCCTATCTGAAAGATATCGAGTCGCGGCTCGATGCCGCCCTTGCCCGCTGACGTTCAAAGCAAAGGAACACGATCCATGTCGCATTCCACTTGCGCGAAGTTGCTGCGCACTCTCGGCGTTACCGCGTTGTTCGGGCTGGCGCTCGTGTGTCAGTCGGCGCACGCGGCCGACGATTGCTTCGAGCAGGCCGGCGCGTATCAGGGCGTCAATCCGCTGGTGCTGCGCGCGGTCGCGTGGCGCGAATCGAAGGGCGATTCCGCCGCGATCAATCGCAATGCCAACGGTTCCATCGACGTCGGCCAATTGCAGATCAATTCGATCCACTTTCCCGATCTTGCGCGCCAAGGCATTCCGCATCGCGCGCTGACCGATCCGTGCATCAACGTGTTCGTGGCGGCGTGGCTGCTCAAGCAGAAGATGGTGAAGTACGGCAATACGTGGCGTGCGATCGGCGCGTATCACTCGGAATCGCCGAAGCGGCGCGATGCCTACGCGCGCAGCATTCAGCAGATTCTCGTCAGTTGGGGCGAATTGCGCTCGGTGATGTGAACGTTGTAAGCGCAACTCGCCTTTGCAGAACAATCAAAGCTGGCTCATCCCGCCATCGATGATGATCTCCGTGCCGACGATAAACGCCGATTCCGCAGCCGACAAATGCAGTACCGTCGATGCCACTTCCGCCGACGTACCGAAGCGTCCGAGCGGAATTTGGGCTTGCAGTTGCGCGGCGGCTTCATCGGGCATGCCGAGTTTGACGTGCAGCGGCGTGGTGACCGGACCGGGACTCACGACGTTCACCCGCACGCCGCGCGGCAGCAATTCCGCCGATAGCGTCTTGGCAAACGTGATCAGCGCGGCTTTGCTCGCGGCATAGACCGACGACGTCGGCATGCCGATATGCGCGTTGATCGACCCGTTCAGCACGATCGAAGCGCCTTGATTCAGCAAGGGCAACAGCGCCTGAATCTGGAAGTACGGACCTTTGACGTTGATATCGAAGGTTTCGTCCCACACGCTTTCCGACATATCCGCGAACGGCGCCAGCTTGGCGATGCCCGCGTTGATGAACACGGCATCGAGCCTGATGTTGCTATCGGTGAGCTTTTGCGCGAGTTCGCGCGCGGCGGCCACGGTGCCGGCCACATTGCGAATGGCGACCGCATTCGCGCCGAGCGTCGCACGCACCGTTTCCAGCGATGCCTCGTCCCGTCCCGTAATCACCACGCGCGCACCTTCGGCCGCGTAAGCCTGCGCCGTCACCAGACCGATGCCGCTGTTGCCGCCGGTCACCAAAACCGTCTTGCCTTCGAAGCGATTCATGACGTTCTCCTTAGAACGTTGATCAGTGTGAAAGCATTATGGGCGGGCTTTCGAGCCTTGCCGTGCGACGGATTTGGCGAACACGTTCGGTTTTATCGAACGTGTGCGGGAACATTCAGCGATCGTTGGACATACCTTTGAGACGATCCGTACCGGCGTCACGCGCGGCATCAGCGGTAGCGAAGTTTTCTTCCGAGACGAGCGCGCGCTTCAGTTCGCGCGTTTCGAAATCCACCAGCGCGATGACCCACACGAAGCCGCCCGCCTGCTCCGCGGTCTGAACGAATGCCTGCCTTGCCTCATTGGATGAACTGGACGATGCCATCATGACCTCCTGAGATTTGTTGGGTTGGCAATGCGATCACGCCTCGAAGTCCAGCCCGCCGACGAGCACGGTCGGTTCGCTTTGCGAGCGCGAGATCAGATCGACGTCGCGCACGCCTTGCCAGGCGTCGAGCTTGGCGGCGGTCGCATCGAGATATCGCAGGAAACGCGCCTCCCCGTCGGCTTGAAACAGGCGCGCGATTTCATCGTCGTCCCAGGTGAGGACGACGTTCAGATCGTATGAAAAGCGGCTCGGACGATCGGCGGAATCGTGACGCGCGGCGCTGACCCGAAGCCGCGTCGGCGAATTTGAGTTTTCATACGGAGCGATGTCGATGCGCACGCCGCGCCCGACCAGCCGCGCCACGCTTTCGACAATTCGCGGCATGAACGCGGCTTCAAACCGATGCGCCTGTTCGGGCGTCACACGCCGATACCGTCAGACGCCCGGCAGATCTTCCAGCGATTTCTCGATCTGCCCATCCTGCACGCGCGCCTCGATGCCGACGTGCCCATTGGTATAAGGCAGCGCGCTGACTTTCGGTCCGAGAAAAGTGCGGCCGCCGAGCGTGAAAAGCGTGCGCACTTCCTTGCCGCTTTTGATCGCATCGACCACCTGATGCACGTCCACGATGGTGGTGGGCGCGGCCCAGTCGTTCGTCGATTGATCGAAGTTTCCCCAGCGCACGTTGGTCACACGATCGTTGACCCAGCGCACGCCGTCGATCGCCAAAGTAGCCATTGCGGCCTCCGTTGTTCGTCGGTTCGGGGTGGTGCTGTGGCCATCGTAGCACGGTGGCGGGGGCGAGGCGCGCGGCAAATTGCTTGCATTGCTGAGCTAAAATAGCGCTTTCGCCGTCATTTTCAGCCGTATCGCCATGTCAGCCGTTTCTAAGATCAGCCCCCGCCGAGTATCCGTCGCGCCGATGATGGATTGGACGGATCGTCATTGCCGTTCACTGCATCGGATGGTGTCGCGTCATACGTGGCTTTACACGGAGATGGTCACCACCGGCGCGCTCTTGTACGGCGATGTCGCGCGGCATCTCGCCTTCACGCCCGCCGAAGCGCCCGTCGCGTTGCAACTCGGCGGCAGCGAACCGGTCGATCTTGCCAAAAGCGCGAAGCTCGGCGAGCAGTGGGGCTATGACGAGATCAACCTCAATTGCGGATGCCCGTCCGAGCGCGTGCAGCGCGGCGCATTCGGCGCGTGCCTGATGAAAGAGCCGCAACTCGTCGCCGATTGCGTGAAAGCCATGCGCGATGCCGTCTCGATTCCGGTGACGGTGAAGCATCGCATCGGTGTGGATACAGTGGAGAATTACGCGTTTGTGCGCGATTTTGTCGGCACGGTGGCGGATGCGGGCTGCGAAGTGTTTATCGTTCACGCGCGTAACGCGATTCTCAAGGGCCTCAGTCCGAAGGAAAACCGCGAGATTCCGCCGCTCAAATACGAGTACGCGTATCAACTCAAGCGCGATTTCCCGCATCTGGAAATTTCGATCAACGGCGGCATCAAGACGCTCGACGAAGTCGAAGAACATCTGAAACACGTCGATGGCGTGATGCTCGGCCGCGAGGCGTACCACAACCCTTACATCCTCGCCGATGTCGATACACGCTTCTACGGCGCGACGACGCCGGTTCTGTCGCGCGAAGCAATCGAACAGGGTTTGATCGACTACGCGCGGGCCGAACTGGCGCGCGGCACGTATCTCGGCGCGATTACGCGGCATGCGCTGGGTTTGTATCGCGGCGTGGCGGGTGCGCGTGGTTGGCGACGCGTGCTGTCCGACAGCCGCAGCCTCGCCAAAGGCGACCTCGCCATTTTCGATGAAGCACGCACGCATCTGCGCGATGCAGTTGAAGCGGTGGAATCGTAAGCGCCTTCCGCAAAAGGATGCTCGAAAGGGCTAGGCAAGCGCAATTTTAGTTCGTATAATCTCGCTTCTTGATCGGGCACGCCTTCGAAAGCAGGCCGGAACAAGAGAAAAAGTAGTCAGTGGTGGCTGTAGCTCAGTTGGTAGAGTCCAGGATTGTGATTCCTGTCGTCGTGGGTTCGAGTCCCATCAGCCACCCCAAAGAATTCATGCAGAAGCCCGGTCGAGTGACCGGGCTTTTTGCTTTTCAGCGCGTGGACTGTGCGATCAGGCAGGTGGTCCAAATCTTTCTATAGTCGAAGGATCTATCCGGAGACGATCATGCGCATTAAATCTCTCGCCACCACCCTGCTTCTCACCGCCCTCGCCGCGCACGCCCAAAGCGCCAAACCCGACAACGGCGCGTCGATGGTCAAGCCACCTGACGCAGCTTCCGCAAACACCACGCGCCCCGACAATCCTGACAACATGCCCGTCAAGCGCCCGACTGCGCCGCCCGCCAGCGACCGCATGCTGCATCACAGCCCGGCGAGCGACGCCATCGCTAAGTAGCGAAAACAGCGGAAAACAGCGCCGGAAAGCCCGGCCGACGCCACTATAATGTCGCTCGTCACAATAATCCGAGCGAGCCGCAGCGTCGGTCGCAAGCGGTCCAGCCAATGCAAAAAGTCATTCTGCCGTTCGTTTCCGGTTTTCTCGCCTCACTGTTCTTCAGGGAATCCACGCTGGCGCTGCTCCATGCAGCAGGTCTTATCGATCCGGCCGGCTTTTCCGTCGATCCGTTTCTTCCGCTCGGCATACCGACGTTTATCGCCAATGCGCTGTGGAGCGCGGTGTTCGGCATTCTGATGGCGTGGCTGCTGCGCGTCGCGCCGGAGAATCGCGCGCCGTGGATCGGTGCGCTGGTGTTCGGCGGCATCGTGTTGACGGCGGTCGGCGCGTTCATCATCGATCCGGCGCGTGGCACGTGGCCGAGCGGCAATATGCTGCCGCGTCTCGCGCCGAATTTCATCGCGAATGCAATATGGGGCTGGGGAACGCTCGTGTTTATCCGCGCGTTCATGGCGGGTCATGAAGCGGACTGAGCAAGCCGCTTCGGTAGCTCAGTCCTTCAGCAAGCGCAGCGGATGCGCCGCTGGCGTCCACGCGCTTTCGAACAAGCGATCGACATCGGCCTTGTTCACGTCTTCCGCCCGCGCGACCTTCCACGCCGGCTGATTGTCCTTATCGACGATACGCGCGCGAATTCCTTCCACCACGTCGCCACGCTCAAACACTGAGCGCGTGAGATCCAGATCGCGCCGCAGCGTCTCCGCCATCGTCGAAAACTTTGCGCGATCCACTTGCTGCAAAGCCACATCGACCGATAAGGGTGAACGCTCGCGCAGTTCCGCCGCCGTGCGCTCGGCCCATTCGCTGGTATCGCGCTCCAGCGACGCCAGAATCGACGCGCCGTTGCCCGTGGCAAAGTGCTTGTCGATCAACGTGCGCGCCAGTGCGAACTCACACTTGTCCAGCGTCGGTGATACCTTGAACTTCTGCGTCTCGCTTTCGACGAAGCGCACGATATCCACGCCGTCCATAAAGCGCCTGTGCTGCAAGGATTCGATCAGACCGGGCAGCGCGCCATCGTCGAGATAGGCGTCGGCCATGCGGGCATAAAGCGCGTCGGTGGCGGTCATGCTTGCGCCGGTCGCGGCGAGATATCGGCCGATCGCGCCCGGCGTGCGCGCGAGAAACCAACTCACGCCAACGTCCGGAAACAGCCCGATCCGCGTCTCGGGCATCGCCATCTTGGTGGACTGCGTAACGATGCGCAGCCCGCCGGTATGATGCGCGCCCTGCGAAATGCCCATGCCGCCGCCCATCACCACGCCGTTCATCACCGCGATATACGGCTTCGGGAACGTGAAAATGGTGTGATTGAGCTTGTATTCGTCGGTGAAGAAGGTGTCGATCGCGTCGCGGTCGCCGGACTTCGCCGAGTCGTACAGAAAGCGAATATCGCCGCCCGCGCAGAACGCGCGTACGTGCGGGCTGTAGACGATCACGGCGCGGATGGCGTGGTCATGGCGCCAGGCGCGCAATGCTTCGCTGATGCTGCGCAACATCGCTGTGGTCAGCGCGTTGAGTGCCTTCGGACGGTCGAGCGTGATGAAACCAATGCCGTTGGCGGAGTCGATACGGATGTCTTCGGTGGTCATCGTGTTGGAGTGTCGGGTCGATTCGCTGATTCGGTTCCGAGTTCAGCTCGAAGTTCAGCTTCTCTGCTACGCGAACAGGCGCTCGCCGCCCTCTCTTCTCTTCACTTTCCACACATGCGCCGAGCCCATCAGGCATTGTCGGCATCGACGTAATTCGAGTCAAACGCGAATTCGAATGTCGATACGACCATCATGGGTAAGGCGCCTCAAACGATCATCTTGCCCTTGTCGTCCTCGGTGCGCGCCGGAACGTAAAGCGGCTCGTCCGATTCACGCAGCATCACCGACGCCAGCACCATCGAGAGTGCCAGTACCATGACGCCGCACGCGGCCCAAATGAGCCAGAGTGCATTGGACTCGGCAAGAGAATGCAGAAAAGAATAGAACATGGCGACCCCGCGCGATTTTTTATAGTGAATGCCCTGACGGGCTTATGCCGTCGAGCAAGTCTCGTGCCGAACGAATCGCATCGTCCGGCCTGTCTCGAAATACTACTCTCGTGCGGCTGCGCGGGAAAGATTGTGTAAGGGTTTGCAGAAGCTTTTTGTGCGGATTTCGGGCGATGCGGCAGCCTTTACATCACGGCATGTAAAGGCTGATCGCGGGGCGTTATGCCAGCACGCGTCCCGGCGGAAAGTGTCCGCTTTTGAGCAGCACGGGCATGCCGTTAGTCACGCGCAGATGCTCGCGCGCGACGGCCTCGATGCGCGCGCGGCCGGCGTCGAAGGCATCGATCCAGCCGGTGCTGTCGTACGTTTTAGCGCCGAAATGATCTTCGAGCGCTTCGACCGAAATCGCGCACGGCACGCGGCGGCCATCGACGAGTGCGGCGAATTCGATCGTCAGATTGGCGTCGCGGTAACCCGGCGCATCCGGCAGGAAATTGATGTCCATGGTGATCTCGCGGCGTGGTTTTTCGCGTGGTTCCTCGATCCGGCGACTATGGTACTCGCGGTTTTATCGCCCGGTCCAGAGACGGGTTTTAGGCGGCGAGCACGTCTTCGTCTATATCCACGACCAGCAAGGAACTGGCGAGCGGATCGGCGTAATTGAAGTCGAGATGGCGGCTCAGTTCGCGCACGCGTTCGCAGACGCGCTCGCGCGCTTGCTCGGAAAGATGCGGATAGTCACGCAGCACTTGCGCATCGAACCGGTAATGCACGCCCCACGCGATATTGCCCGGATGATTCGCCACGCCGCCCGTGCGCCAGCTTACGAACAGCGCGGGCGTCGCTTCGTGCCCGATTTCCGCGATATCCGCGCCGCTCGGGAACAAGTCGATCAGACAGTTCGCGACGTCGTACAGGACCGCGTTGCGGAGATGAATGGCGCGCATCGCACGTTACCGAAGCAGACGATCGACGTACTCACGCGCCGCGCGTTCGACATGCGCGAGCGCTTCGTCTTCGGTAAGAAAGCGTTGCTCGGGACCGAGATCGACCAGCGCCTCGAAGCGATGCACATCGTCGGGGCCGCCCTGCGCGAGACTGACCGATCCGACGTAGATCGGCGCATCGGCATTTGCATCTGTAGGCGTGGACGACTCGTGCGTGGATACGAGCCGCGCCGCAGCGCTGATGTAATAACCTCGATACGGTCCGGTGACTCTTTCCGCCATGTTCTTGTCCTCCGCGTAATTGGCTTCATCCCGTCGATACAAGCAATTTCACCCGATCGAACGATCTTTTTTGGGCGTGCGCGACAGCAATTAGTTCATCGCGGCGATTGCATCATTTGTATCAGGCGGTAAAAGGTGACTCGCAAGCCGCGAGCCAGCAAACGATGCTGTCACATCCGCTTACGAGATGCGTAAGGCGCGTGTGGGACAATGCGTATCCCAAAAATGTCGTGCGTGCGTGTTTTCGTTGGCTCTGCACGCTCTGCACGACGTGTCCAGCCGTTTTCCGAGGTCAAGCTCAAGATGAATCGAAACGATCGGCGCGCGCGCCGACCCTTCTTGCCTGCCATCGTGCGCGTTACGGCGCTGTGTGCGTCCGCGCTCGGTCTGGCGATGCTCGGTGCATGCGCATCGTCCAACGAGGCATCGCTTATTCATTTGCCCGACGGCCAGACGGGCTATGCCGTGAATTGCAGTGGCGCGGACGCCGGATCGAGCTGGGGAAGCTGCTATGTGCTCGCGGGCAAAAAGTGCGGCGCGACGGGCTACGACATCGTGTCGAAAGACAACGAAGAAGGCGGACCGACGGGCGGCGGAATCACCAACGTGATCTCGGCCAACGTAAAAAATCGCTCGATGATCGTGCGCTGCAAATAAGCCCCAACGCAAGCCTCACGCGCGCAGGATGGTCAGTGCGCGCTCATCTTCGAGAACACGTTCAGCACCACGACGCCCGATACGATCAGCCCCATGCCGAGCACGGCGGGCAGATCGGGCGTCTGCTTGAACAGCAGCGTGGCGACGAGCGTAATCAACACGATGCCCGCCCCCGACCACACCGCATACACGACGCCCACCGGCAACGCGCGCAAGGTCAGCGACAGCAAATAAAACGACAGCCCGTATCCGACCACGACGATGGCCGAGGGAATCGCACGCGTGAAGCCATCGGAGGCGCGCAACGCGGAAGTGGCGATGACTTCCGCGACGATCGCAATGGCGAGCAGCACATAAGCGGATGAACGCATTTTTATCGATATGTAGGCTTTATGCGCGGCCGAGCGACAACGCGCTGAAGTCCTGGCCGAGCACCGCGCACAATGCTTCGACAACGAACTGATGATCGTCACGCTGCGGCAATCCCGACACGGTCACCGCGCCGATCACGCCCGCATTCGCGACACGCAGCGGAAAACTGCCGCCGTGGACTGCGTACTGTTCGAGGCTCATCGCATATTTCTCGGTGAACGTCGCGTTAGCTTGTTGAAGCGACAAGCCGATCGCATACGAACTGCGATGAAAATGCTCGACGGTCCTCGCCTTTCGTTCGGCCCAGCGCGTATTGCTCGGCGTGGTGCCATCGAGCGCGACGTGAAAGAGTTGACGCCCGAAAGTTCGGATATCGATCACCAGCGCTGCGTCGCGAGCCACGGCCATCTCGCGCAACTGCGTGCCGAGTTGCCAGGCTTCATCGGCGTGAAACTGCGGGAACACGAGCGAGCGCTCCTGATGCGCGATGATTTGCAGATCGTGAGGGATGTCCATGTAAGCAGGTCTCCGTGTGCATGATGAGGGCGATGCGCTCTTGCATTCTGACATCGGCGTGTGTCGCGCGAGCGTGCCGTGCGCGTCATGAACCGGATCAAAAACGACGTCTTGAATGAAGCGCTGAAAAGCAAAAAGCCCGACGCGCTTGGTGACGTGTCGGGCTTTTTTGTTGATTCGTTGACGGGCGATGTTGATGCTTGGTTGCGGGGGTAGGATTTGAACCTACGACCTTCGGGTTATGAGGGCGAATCAATCTATCCAGTGTGGTCCAGTACAGTACGCGAATCCTTATTTTTCAAGGGTTTAGCCGGTTCCCTTGTCCAGTGTAATCCGGTGCTATCCAGTGCAATCCAGGGCGGCAAATGTCCTAGGCTTGTCCTGATCCGGCACCGCCTTAGACCTTACTGGACGGGCTTACGATGGGAACCAAGCATCAACGATTCAAGATCGACCGCGACTTCATGCGCGCCCTGCGCGGCACGGGCGAGTACCAGGCGTTTCAAGATTCCGAACTGCGCGGCTTCGGCGTAAAAGTCACGCCGACCGGCTCGGCGTCGTACACCTACCGCTGGACCAAGCCGGACGGCACCCAGGGCCGCCGCACGGTCGGTTACTGGCCAGCCATGAACCCCGGCGACGCGCGCGAGGCGGCGAAGCGTGAGTCGGAGATTATCGACCGCAAGGGCGATACCCTCACGGTTACGGCGGTGCGCCGCGCCAAGCGTACCGAAATCGCCAAATCCGCGCTTGGCGTGCCGACGCTGCGCCGCTTCCTCGAAGACAGCTATACGGCCGTCCTGCGGACCTACTGCAAGACGGCCAAACACGGCGACGCCAACGCCAGGATTATCATGCAGTCATTCCCCGATCTGCTCGACGAAGCCCTGGACACGATCACCGCCGACCGGCTCGAACGGTGCCGCGCCGCCATGCTCGCGCGAGGGCTAGCGAAGGCTACGACAAATCAAAAACTCACCGCCTTGCAAGGGCTATTAACTCACGCCGTCGATTGCGAAATTCTCTCAACGCATCCAATGCAAAAAATAGGGATGCTCCCTGAGCCGTCCGGCGTGGTGCGCTATCTCACGCCCGAAGAAGCGAAGCGCTTCTATGCCGCCATGATGGCGCGCGAGAACGACCTGCGCGCCGCCCGTGACCGCGCGAACGATCACCGCCGCCGCCGTGGTAATCCGCTGATGCCGTGTCTGCGCGATACCGAATTCGTGGACGCCCTGCGCCCGGCCGTGCTGGTGTCCCTGATGACCGGGCTACGCAAGTCGGAACTCTTTAACCTGCGCTGGACCGATATCGACCTGGTGAACCGCATCGTTACGGTACGGGACGAACACGCCAAATCGGGCAAGTTGCGCCGCATTCCGATCAACGCGGCACTCTATGACGTGGTGATAACGTGGAAGCCGCTGGCCCATGCTGAAAGTGAATACGTGTTCGCGGGCGAGTCCGGCGAGCCGATCCAGTGCATGAAGAAATCATTTGCGGCGGTCCTGAAAGCCGCGCGTATCGAGTCGTTCCGCTGGCACGATATGCGGCATACCTTCGCATCCTGGCTCGTTCAGTCCGGCGTCGACCTCAACATCGTTCGGGAACTTATGGGACACGCAACGCTGCAAATGACAATGCGTTACGCGCACTTCGCGCCGAACAACACCCTTCGCGCCGTGTCGGCGCTGCAACTCACGGGGCCGAACATCGTACAGATCGTTCCCACGTCACGGCTCGCCGCGTGAACATTCTCTACAAGGTAAAGAGCCCACTGTCGCCGATTGGGCAAGGTTACGTACGGTCAATGCGGAAAGCTCTTACGCTCACGGGCCGCTATGCTGGAAAAGATGAAAATAATTAGAGAAAAGTTTAGGATGCCGTTGGCGTAGCGGTAGTATTTTAGCTATGCAGCGATAGTAGCCGCTTCGATAGCAATCGAATGCTTCGGCTAGCCGATGCCGCTTGGTTTGGTACGTAGATGGTCCCAATTATCAACTAAAAACTCAGAAAATTAGGTTTATGGCAACTAGAAAAACTAAGGCAACATCGGTTACGGCACCGCGTGAGCCTGGAAAATTAAAAATGAGCGTCGTTGATGCACGGGCGGCGCTGACAGATCGAATTCAGGCCGGTGACACGCTTCTAAGCCACAGTATCGGTTCGTCGGGCGATCTCGACCGGCACAAGGCTGAATTTAATCAATGGGACGACTACAACAACACGTTGTTGCGTAAGATGTTCACGACCGACGAAGAAAAGGAGAAATACGACTACTTTTATATCGGGCCGATGTTCATAACAATGGGGTCAGGTCGTGATATACCTGGTGAAATACGCGAACATTTGAGAGAATTCAAAAAGCGGATTGAACGGTTGACATCAGTACGTGAACGATTACCTCTGTTCGATCTGGATGACTCGTTGGCACTCGATCAGTCATCGCGTCCGGTTTCGGAAAGCCCCACAACTTTCTCAGATGAAATTTTTATCGTGCATGGGCACGACAATGCAATTAAAGAAGCGGTTGCTCGACTCCTTCAAACATTAGGTTTGAGGCCCGTAATCCTTTCTGAACAGGCGAATCAAGGACGCACCATCATCGAGAAGTTTGAGGACAGCGCAGATGTAGGCTTCGCGATTGTGTTAATGACCGGCGATGATATCGGCGGGAAGGACAATAACAATCTTCACAAGCGCGCACGTCAGAATGTGATTCTGGAACTAGGCTATTTTGTAGGCCGACTACAGCGCTCGCGCGTTTGTGCCTTGCATGAAGATGGGGTTGAAATACCCTCTGATATATTGGGGGTGGGATATGTTAAGATCGATCCTGCAGGCCATTGGAGATATGAAGTTGCTAAGGAACTTCGGGCCGCTGGTTACAAGATCGACCTTAATAAGCTGTAACGTCATCGTCAAGGCAGTACTGCGCCTTACCGTCTTTTTTGCGCGTACCCGCGCTAGCGCCGAAGCCCTGCGCGGGCGGGCTTCTTATTTCCGGTTATAGTGCGCTCGTGCGTTTGTGTCGCCCGTTCACATAGCTTTCTGTTCCGTCTCCAACCGCCGTTCCCATTCGCGGGCACTGGTCGCCGTTATCAACGCCTTACGGCCGACCCTGATTTCGGCGGGCGTGCGCCCCTGTTGCTTCAACTCGAAGTAATGCGAACGGCTCAACGCATAGCGCTTGCAGAATTCATCAATCGTCATTGGCGGCGCATCCTTCGCCGTCTTCCTCGATGGCGTCGTAATGGCGGGCGGGAAAACGTCGGCACGCATGGCGGCGTTCATGGCGGTTTCTCCAGTGCAGCGGCCGGGCTCGCGCTCGGTGCGTGGCCCGGTATCACTTCGCAATAGTGGAATTACGCGTCGGCTTCGTCTTCGTCGGTTGCCTCGCTCGCATCGAGCGTCGCGGGTATCTCGCGTTTAAGCAACGTCAACAGTTTTGCTCCCACGGCTTCGGTGCGCGGATGCACCTGGGCGCGCGCCAAAAACGACCGTACCGCCTTCACGCGGTTGCATCGTAAGCCGTCCGAACGTCACGGCATCGAACGCCAGATCGTCGCGCGGTTTCGCGCCTGTATGCAGATGTAGGCGCATCGCGCGCCACGTCTCGGACCAACGCAATACGCCCAGGTGCGGATGGCGTATGCGCGTCAACGGCGGCCCTTCGTCACCCGCGAAAATATCAGGATCATTCGCCGCATCGAACAACGATGCGCGAAGCGACGGGCTTAGAACGTCCAATACCGTATTGGGTAGCTCAAAGGTTAGTTTCAGATCGACGGCGATAACTTCTTCGTCGCCGTGCGTTTCAGATCGCACATTGATATGCGCAATCTTCGTCGGATGCCGCGCGAACTCAATCATTGGCCGCACCCGCTTGCGTCACCGAAGATCAAACCGCCCATCCATTCGACCGCTTCGGCGGTGGATGCTTCCTGGAAGTCGTGCCACTCGCGCGCAACGTCTTTGATGAACTCGACGCGTTGCGGTTGATCCAGTTCGCCGGACTCGCATATCGCATCAAGCATCGCCCGTACACCCAGATAGTACGCAACGCGCATCGAGTGTCGTTGCATATTCGAACACGACGCAAGCGCGAGCGTTTGATCGTATGCGTTCCACGTTTCGCCTAGATAGCCCATTTCTTCACTCTCCTTGGTCAAAGTCCGCAGCGCGCGCGCTGTACAGTTGCGCAAGCTCGTTGCGTTGCTTCTCGTCGCTCACGCGGCGTATCAAGTCCGCCGCTTCGTTAAGTGCATCGAGCGTCGTTGCTCCCTGCAATGCGTCCGCGATCTGCGCATACGTTGGCGCGGCCTGGTCCTGATCGGGTGGCCTATCGTCGTGCGCGTCCGAATCATTCGCGGCCTGGGCAGCGCGTGCGGTGCGTGTCGTGCGTCGCGCTTTCATGCGCGATTTCACGGACGCGGCGCGCGTGTCGGCCGCCGCCGTGACGTTCGCGGCCGGATCGTCGGCGGGCATATCGAACCATTCGGCGGGGGCGCTCATACCATCGCGCAGCGAGTTATAAATATTGCGCAGCGATACGACCATTGCGGGCGTGATAGCGCCCAGGCGACGCTGTATGCGAACTTCGATCATTTCCTTTGTCACGCCGAACGCTTCGAAGCGCGCAACCATGTTCGCAATCAGTTCTTCGGTAATGTCCACTTCGGCCGCTTGCGTCGCCTTGCATTGCGTTAGCGCGGCCTCCACCACGTCACCGTCGATAAGCGCGAGAATGCAGGCGCGCTTACGGCGCGAGCCGTTGTTCGCGATCACCTCGTATATGTCGCGTTCGTCTTTGAGCGCGTAACCGCCTTCGCGCGTGTCGCGCCAGTGCCGCACGGTGAACGTTCGAACGTCGCGATAGTTCGTTTCATAGTCCCAGGCGTAGGCCATGCACTCGGACACGCCATTCGTGCGGCTCAACTCCTTGACCCCGGCCTCCATGTTTCCCCATCGCTTCGCGATCGTTTCCGCAAGCCGGATCGACGGGCCGGTTATGACGTTGCCGCCGCGCGCATATTCGTAGGTGGCTTCTTCGGCAAGGGATGCCCGCATACAGTCTTGCAGGATGCGATCGACCGCGCGCCGTGGATCGCGGGGATGCGTGCGCGCGATCAACAAGGCCGCTTGCACTTCTGCAATCGCTTTCGACTGTTCGGCCGCGACAAGTGCGCCCGTTTGCGTGGGCGCGCTGCTCCCGAACGGGTTTGTAACTGTTACGTCGTTTCGCGCGTCATTCATCGTTCGCTCCTTTCTTCGAGAAACGGAAGTCGATATAGCTATAGGGTTCGACGGTATGGCCCGGCTTCTTCACGATCTTGCGGCGGTACTCGCCGCCGCTCGACAGGCGGCCGATGGACGCTTCGCCCATTCCGCGCAGAATGTGCGCCTTTGCGCCATCGGCGACGCCCGCGTACTCTTTCGCCAGATCGGCCGATTGACGGTGTACGTTGTGCCAGTAATCCATATCGGCGGGTAGCTCGATCGCCTCGCCGTTCGTGCCTGGATAGAGGCGCTTGATAAGCGCGATTGCACCCGACCGCGCGTAGTCCATTTCGGGCGGCTCGCGCCGCTCGACGCATTGCCAGAATTCGCGTTCGCCTTCGATCAACTGTTCTTCCAGTTCGGCGTCGTCACGGCGCACGATGTAACGCGTAAGCCGGTTGCCGCCGACCAAGGCCGCCAGGTGCCATTCGCGATAGTCGAAAATCGTTGCGTAGTGCAGGCATTGCAGAAAATACGGTTCCGGTATCTGGTCCGTATCCGGTTCGCCCCATTCACCGAAGCGATGCGCGAACGTGTCCACGTTCTTTATTTCCAGGCCGATCCGCGCGCCTTCGATGACCCGATCCGGGTTGCCAATCATCCACGGGTAACGCGCGTGCCGCTTCATCGCGTGGCGGCGTAGCTTCACGTCGTAACGCTCGGCGAACACGTCGGCTATCGCGTCTTCGAGCGCGCGCCCCATCTGCATACGCTCGGTGTCTTCGCGCTCGATGACCGCTTCGCCCGTCTTGTCGTAATACAGTTCGAGCGCGGACATATACGGATGCAGGCCGCACGCAATCGCGGCATCGCTTCCGCCGACACCGCTACGGCGTTGCTCTAACCAGGCGGCGCGGGCATCATTCATGGCCTACCTCGCTTTCGTCGGTGGCGAGGCAAAGCCCGCGCGCGGCCAGCGCGGCCGTAACCTCGTTCAATGAAGTTCGGCCGAAGGACCGCAGGCGTAGCAGATCGTCACGCGTGCAACGGCACAAGTCCGCAACCGTCATTACGTTTCCCACGAAAAGCGCGTTACGCGAACGCGCCGAAAGCGCGAGCGCTTCAATGCGCGCGCTCGCTTCGACCGCTGCGGGCCGTGACGCGAGCGGCGCAATCATCGCGTCGATGCACTCGCGGGCGCGCGTCAGTTCGACAACATCGTCGGTTGCCTCGATCGTGATTCGCATAACGCCTCCTTATTGCAGACGCGGACAATTACGACGGACGGACGGCGGCACCCAGGCGCAACCGATATTCACGCGCGGCGTTGAATAGCGCATTCTCATTTCTATCCATGATCGGCGTAATTGCTTCGGGATATTTCGCAATACCGGGCGATACGATATTACCGACCGGCCGCTAAAGTCGATTTTCATGACGCTCATGTTTCGTGTAGGAATGGAAATGCAGCATAGTTCGCCGCCCGTGATTTTCAACGGCTAAAAATTTAAAGGGAAAGAACAGTATTTAACCTTGTTGCGCCGCAATCGTCGTTTATTGCGCATAGGCCACAAGACAATCAAATAGCGTCGCCGGAATTCGGCGTCTGCCCAGGAATCCCCGCCGTGTGCCGGCTTGCGGGCGAACCTTGTTGCGACCACGGACGCCGATGGTTTGTACGATTAAATTCGGTTTGATTGTGCGAGTGCGGTAATGCGAATTAAGGGAATACACCTAATTGGGCTATCTGTCCGTCAAAAATATTTTCCGAATCCTTGACTTCTGTAAATCTGGACTGGAGTGGATAGCACTGGATCGCACTGGCTTTTTAAAAACGGCACTGGATCGCACTGTACTTTAGATGCGGGATTTATGGCAAATCTGCCAGCTTGAATTAACCAATCTTCGGTATATCGTTCAACACCTGCGCGAATGCACATTAAGCGAGGCGAGTTATGAAACACGCGGCCAAATGTGAAGCGCCCGGCAATGGGCGCAGGGCTACCGCAGGTTATCCGCCGCCGTTGCGCGGTAATGAAACCACGGCCGCCCGGCTCATGCGTATTGCGCACCTGCGCGCGGCGTGCGCCCCGATGCCGCTTGCGCGCCCGATCCAGCGCGCCACGTCGCGCCCCATCGCGTAGGGGGCGAACATGGCGCGGGCTCGGATGCTTAAAGCGAAGTTTTTCACCAACGACGTACTCGGCCAGTTGCCGCCGCTCGCGCGTCTTCTGTTCGCGGGACTGTGGACGATCGCAGATCGTGCCGGACGTCTGGAAGACCGGCCCGCGCGCATTCACGCGGAAATCTTGCCTTACGACGCCGAAGCGGACGTCGAGGGCTTGCTCGACTTGCTCGAAGGCACGGGCTTTATCGCGCGCTATGCGGTGGACGGCGCGCGATACGTCGAAATCACCAACTGGACCAAACACCAACGCCCGCACCCGCACGAACCGGAAAGCGTCATTCCGCCATGCGCGCCCGCCGCAAAGCCCCGTACCAGGGCACGCCGTGACATTGCCGTACCACGTCACGCCAACGGTGCGACGTGTACCGACATTGGCGACACATGTACGCCGGGTTCATCGGGTTCATCGGGTTCATCCCGGCACTCGCGTTCGAAGGTATCGCCAGCTTTACCCGTAGAGCCGCGCGAAAAACGCGATTCGCGCGGCGCACGATTGCCCGAAGCCTGGACCTTGCCCGAAGCGTGGGCCGCGTGGGCGATGCGGGAATGCGAATTTTCGCCGCCGCAGGTTCGCGAAGCCGCCGCGCGATTCGCCGACTACTGGCACGCGAAAGCCGGTGCGGACGCCGCGAAACGGGACTGGGCCGCGACCTGGCGCAACTGGTGCCGCAGCGAACGCGACCGATCGCGCAACGCACACGGCCCGCCACGCGCCACGGCTGCACGCGACGGCGCGGGCTTGTGGACGCTCGACCACGCCGCGCTCAACGCGTTAGCGCGTGACCTCGGCATAGGCGAAGCACGCGTGGGCGAATCCGCACGGGCATTCATCGCGCGGATTCAAGCGGCGCAACACGGCCGCGACCGGCTGCACTGACAGACCGCAACCAGGGGCAGACATGGACGACGAAGCGCAGACGGAAGCGACCCCGCGCGATGCGCGTTGGAGGCTTTGCGGCGTGCCTGGTTGCCCGCTTGTCGGCACCATCGGCCGCGCCGGGCAATGGTGGTGCTATTGCCACTTCGACGCCGACACAAGCGCCAACGATGCGATTACGCGCGTGATTCGCAAGCATCGCGCGGTGTACCTGGCAACGGTAGACGTGCGTGCTTCGATCGGTACGGACGGCTGGCCGCGCATGTACCGCACGGTGCAGGAACGCTTACTCGACGCGCAATGCGCCGACCTGATGCCGTGCGAGTTGGACGCGTCGCCGTACCGCCCAGGCCGCCCGATCGTGTCGCAATGGCTCGCGCGGCTTGAACGCTACCTGCACGACGCGGCACGCGCGGAGTTGCAGCGTATGGCGCGCGATGCAACGCCCGAAGCCGTGACCAGGCGCGCGCCGCTTCCTAGCCGCGATTGCGTGGCACGAATGCGCGCGACGCTGGCACCGATCGCGGCGCGGGTGCTTTCGCCTCGGTGGGCGTTCGAACTGCTCGACGGCATCGCACGAAAGCCGACGCACGCGCCGCCGCCCGAAGCGCTGCGCGCCGCGCTTGATGCGATCCGCTCGCAGACCGGCCGCGCATACGTCGCGAATGCAACCGACGAACAACGCGCGCGCTGGCGCGCGGCGCTGGAAAGCATCGGCGGCACGGCGGCCGGCCTCATGCCGTCGCGTGTCCCTGGTGAAGACGACGAACCGATGGAAACAAACCCTACTGAAAGCGAGGCGCAATCATGATCCGTTTCGAAGACGACGACCGCACGCGCGGCGAACAGCACGTACTCGGCGCGGTCCTGCAAGGGAAACCGCTGCATCCGGGCGTATGGCAAACACTCTGCCCCGAAGACTTCGCGCACGATCTGCACGGGCGCATTTTCCGTCACGCGGAACGCCTTGCCGCCGTTGGCGTACAGGTGAATCCGGCCGCCGTGTACGAGTCGATGCGCCAGGACCGGCGCAAGCATCAACCCGCGCCAGCGCTCGACGGTGTAGCCGACTACCTCGAAGCGCTTTCCTGCTCGAAATCGAATCCGTTGCACAGCGCGCATATCCGGGCGCTTGCTGCATTCCATAACGCGAGCATCGAGCAACACACCGCGCGTGTCGCATCGGCACGGGGCAGCAAGTGAGCGCACTCACAATACGCCGCGATGCGGCGCTGCTCGCTCGCTTCGAAGCTCGCGTTACGCCTGAGCCAATGTCGGGTTGCTGGCTCTGGACCGGTCCACCGCGAGATGATCGACGGAACCAACAGTATGGGGTTGTCCGTGTCAACGGTCCGCAGATCGGCGCGCATCGCGCCGCTTGGTTGCTCTATCGAGGCGATATTCCGGGTGGTCTGCACGTCTTGCATCGTTGCGACAATCCCGCCTGCATAAATCCGGCGCATCTGTTCCTCGGAACAAACCTCGATAACGTTGCTGATCGGGTAAGGAAAGGCCGTTCAGGGTTTAGGGCGCATCCTGGCGACACGCATCCGATGGCGAAGCTAAAGGCGACAGACGTAGCGGCGATCCGCAAACGCCTAAGGGACGGCGAGCGAAATTGCGATCTTGCCGACGAATACGGCGTTTCAAGAACGACGATTTCGAACATCGCTCACGGCGACCGGTGGAAGGTGAAACCGCAATGAAAGTCGCCTTCACAATACATGGTCAGCCTTACTCCAAAGCCAACTCACGCGCGATTGTGACGCATCGATATCGGGCTCTGGACGGCCAGGTGCGCGAGCATCCGCGCTCGATCAAGCCACAAGATGCACTCGCATTCGAGCGCGCCGCTCTGCTTCAGATTCCGGTCGAATGCCGCAAACGGCTTACCGGCCCGGTGCGCGTGACACTCCGAATCTACTATGCGAGCAATCGGCCGGACCTGGACGAATCGTTAATCTTGGACGTGCTGCAAGACCGTTATGCGTGGCGTAAGACCACTACAGGCAAAGTGCGCGTACTCATTCAAGCGGGCGTATGTCGCAACGACCGCGCCGTATGGGAAAAGCACGTTCTTAAAGCCTTGGACAAGACGAACCCGCGCGCGGAAATCATCGTTGAGCCGTTGAGCGCTCAACAATGCGAACTGTGGTGCGATCATGGCTGATAGCGCGATGACGCGGTTAATGCTTCGCGTGGAACGTATTCCGATCTGCGGATGCTGGATTTTCGCCTTTGCCGATGATGGACGCGGCTACGGCCGTATTTGGATACACGGATGCGTTATGCGCGCGCATCGCGCCTCCTGGCTACTGCATCGCGGCGCTATTCCGCAGGGCGCAGACGTTTTGCATCATTGCGACGTACCGGCGTGCGTGAATCCCGATCACCTTTTCCTGGGCGACAAGACCGCCAACATGCGCGATATGGCGCGCAAGCATCGCCAGGTTTTCCAAGCGCACCCGGAGAAGATCAAACGCGGCGAGGCGTGTTTTCACGCGAAGTTAAGCGAGAACGCAGTTCGAGAAATCATCGTTCGCACAAGGTACGGCCACACGGGCGCAGACCTGGCAAGGGATTTCGGCGTTTCCCAATCCACCATATCGGCAATCTTGCACGGCCGCATCTGGCGGCACATATCGCGGACCTTCTTGCCAGCAGCGAATGACGACGCCGCGATCGTCGCGGCCGGGGGCCAATCGTGAACCCGAAACAACGTGAATCGCGGGTACTCCATGCGGACCAGATACGCGCGCGAGCGCTGCACGATTTGACGCGAGCGCGTGAAGCGCTGGCGTTGATTCGTGACATTGCCGAAGCGCACCCGTGCGCCGACTCGTTACGCAGCATCGCGCGACTGGCGCGTGCTGCACTCGCGGGCTCTGCGCCACCCGATCCGGCTCTGCAACACAGTGAAGAACATTAAGGGGATGCCCCGTGACGAAGCGAACTAAGCACGTCGAAACGGCAATCGAGCCGCGCACAAAAACGCTCGGCGATTTGGTAAGGGCGGAAGCGCTGCGCCGTCGTTGGCCGTGGCCGTCTGTCGCCGACGAATGCGCGCAGCGTGCCGAACGTTGGTACGGCCGCCGCCTTTGCAAAGGCGACGAACTCAAAGAGATTTTCTCTGAAGTGTTCCGCCCGGAGTAACGCGAACATGGCGACGATACAAAACGCTGCGCATCGTTGCGCCTGGCCGGATTGCGGCCGAATGGTGCCCCTCGATCGGTGGGGATGCCGCGAACACTGGCACGCCTTGCCGAATCACTTACGCGCGTGGATCGGCCGCTCGTATCGGCAAGGCTTCGAATCCGGGCGGCATCCGTTGCCGTCGTACCTCGACGCGCACCGCGCCGCGCTCGACTGGATACGCGAACAGCAAACAGAGGCACGCGCAGACCATGAAGCGAAACGCTAACGCCGTTGTCCGGCTCAACGTTGCACAACTGCGCGCGGCCAAAGCCGAAGGCTACAAGGAAGGCTTAACGGTCGGCCGCGCGTGCGCCGTCGATGATGCCGAAGCGCGCGGCTTCACGCGCGGCCTGTCGGCCTCGCGCTTTGCGTCGCGCATCATGCTTGAACGCTTCGAGCGCGAACGCGACGCGGCAACCGCCGACGCGCGACGCTATCGCGCGTTCTTCGATGTCGGCTTGCCCGTATGTTTCGGCGGCGTCGAATTCACTCGCAAGACGGATGCAGACCAGGCGATCGATACGGCAATCCGGGCGCTCGAACATGATCGACGTTAAGCCCGTCACGATCGGCCCGGCCACGCTGTATAACGCGGATGCGCTCGCGATCTTGCCTACGTTATCAGGGCTAGACGCGCTCTTATGCGATCCGCCTTATTCGAGCGGCGGGCAGTTCCGTTCGGATCGCGTACTCGATACGCGCAAAAAGTACATTCAAAGCGGATCGGCGGGCCAGTCACTTCCCGATTTCAGCGGCGATAACCGCGATCAGCGCGCGTTCGAGTATTGGGCCGCGCTCTGGTCGGCGGCAGCGTTGCGCGCGTGCAAGCTCGGTGCCGTTGGCATGTTCTTTACGGACTGGCGGCAACTCCCGGCGTCAACCGATTACATGCAATCGGGCGGGTGGATATGGCGCGGTATCGTGCCCTGGTGCAAGCCCGATGCGCGGCCGCAACTCGGGCGCTTCACGGCGCAATGCGAATACGTTATATGGGGCTCTGCGGGGCCGATGGCAGTTGACGCAGCGGCCGAAACCATACCGGGCTTCTACGAATGCACCGCGCCGCGCGATCGTGTCCACGTCACGCAGAAGCCGGTGGCGTTGATGCGCGAATTGCTGCGCGTCGTTCGGCCTGGCGCGTTGGTTCTCGATCCGTTTATGGGAAGCGGCACAACCGGCGTTGCAGCAATGCAGACCGGGCGGCGCTTCGTCGGAATCGAACTGGACCCGGTGCATTTCGAGCGCGCGTGCGAGCGTATCAACGACGCTCACCGCCAGGGCGCGCTTTTCGATCACGCCGACACGGCGCGGGAACAAAAACGATTAACACTCGAATAGCGGATCAGGACGTGAATCGTCTGGGTTGCGCGTTAGGCTGCTTGCTCACTCAACCCTTGGAGCCTGATATGTCTAAACCGTTCGATGACTTCGATTCGCCAACTAGCGGCGAAGTTGTATCGTTCCTTCGTGAACCCGGCAATGCGCCGGTAGATCGCGCAATCGTTATTCGCTTTGCACGCGAAATAGTGCGCGCGCGCTGCCTGCGGACGCAGCCATATGAATTATGCACGATTGGCAGAAAGAGCGCTAACGAAAGCGGAGCGGGCCGAATCGTCGCGCTCGAAGACCTTCACGCGCTCCTGGTCGAAGACAAGGGCCGAACGGGGGATTTCGCGGAGTCGCAGATAATCGGCGACGGCTTGCGCGTCTTCCCGGTAACGTTTTGACGCGCCACGCGCAAACAAAAAGCCCCGTCGAAACGGGGCTTTCTTTCTCGTTCACGCAATTACTTCAACAGAGAAACGAGGGCAATCGACGACGCAAGGAATATAGCGGCAGACGTGTAGAAGAACCATTCCGATCGAATAAATGCGAATCGACCGCGCGGGCGCTCGTCGGCCTCCTCATCACCAAGCCACCATTCCATCGTCGCCAGGCGCTCGTTAAACATAGCAACGAATAGGCAGGATAGCGCGAGAATGCAAACCGCTAATAAGATCCATACGCAAACTTCTCGCATTTATATCTCCTTCAATGCCACACAAAACTATTGAAGAACTGCAATTCGTCTTCGTAGATATCAGAAATTACTTGGCCGACCATTCCGCCCACGTTACTTCCAATTGCCACTGTCGCTATCGCGCACATCGGTTCCGCAGGACCGCATATAAAGGAAACTGCACCGCCTGCAATAGCCCCGCCAATCATCCCCGCCGCAATGATGTTGCCTTGACGTGCGGCTTCCCGAATTTTGTCCTTCGAGTTGGTAATCTCCCATACGGCAAGAATGGCGGTGATAAGGATCATTACTTTAGCCCGCCGCACCAAACGCTCAGCCTTAGCCGTCACTTTCGCGTTATCTCGGCCTGCTGCCTCAATCACCTTGTAATAGACCGTGCCGCGTTCCGTCTGCGACAATTCGGCAAAAGGTCTGTGATAGCTTTCCTGCGCGTACTTGTTCAGGTAGTAATCGAATCCGCGAGCCTTGAGTTTGATGGCTTCAGCCTCTGCCACGCCCTGCGCCGAAGTCCATTTTCGATATTCAGCGAATAGTTGGTCGCGCATCTGGTTGCAGAACTGCGCTCCTTCCAATGACGTCATCTTTCCTTTCGCTACTTGCGCCTTAACGTCGTCTGAAATGATCTTAATGTGCCTTTGGTACTGCTTTCGCACCGAGTTGTCGCTAATCATATCGACTGCAATTCGGTTCGCTACTTCCATGTAACTGTCGGCCGCAGACTGAAAGATTTGCGAGGGTAAGGAATGCTCCTGATTGGTTCGAAACGGGCCATGAAAGACGATGGGCTTATTTGATTGTACTTCTGACATGCTTACCTTGCGATTGCTGAAAGAATTGACTCTGTTACAGACCCGGACACACCCGCGCGATCGTCCAGCAACAGTTCGATACGGGCGCAGGCGTTCCCATTGTCGGCACGCTCGAATCGAACCGTGTTGCTTGCGTTAAATGTTTGATACTCGCTAGAGCCGTCCGCGAAATGCGCCACACATTGCAACCCTGCGCAGTTGTCGTCATCTGTCAGCCGAGATTCAATCCAATGAGTGGATGAACCGCTAACAGGACTAGCCATGGGGAGGGCATTTTTCGCATCCGAGTAAAAGGCGTTTGACGACCCAGCCGAAAGAACGAAATTTTTCATGCAAGGACATAGCACGCGATCACCTCCCTTGACCATCGGTTGGCCGCCGTCCATCCAATTGCTGGCCGTACCGTATATCGGCCATCCTCCTTTGCAATTTCCGCACGTCGCAAGGTTTCCCTTGCGCGCATAGGCTTTGCCTTGCTCATTGAATGAATCGCTACGCGCAATCACAACGCCGCCCGTGGATGTAGGATTCCCGTCTGCTACAAGACTGCCAAACATTGTTGCTCCTGTTATATCTAACCCGCGATTACCGAAAGTATGGATTCCGTAACTGAACCAGTAACGTCCTGGCTTTCGTCCATCGTGAATTCGATTCTGACGCATTCATCGCCGTTGCTTACCGGTTCAAATCGCACGGTGTTGTTTGCGTTGATGGACCCGGCCGCTTGGCTACCATCTGCAAAATGCGCTACGCAACGCAGTCCCTCGAACTTTCCCGGCTCCGCAAGTGTGAATCCAATCCAGTGCTCTCCTGCGAATACGGAGATAGCATCTTCCGTCGTGACTGATTTCCTCATTGCTTGCACATCGCTTTGATCGGTGATTCGCCAACTACGGCCATACCTAGCGATGATTTGCGGATGCGATGGACATTTGCACACAACCCAATCGCCGCCGACTGCCTGAAGACGCCCGCCTTCCATTAGATCGCGCATCCGCCGGTTAGTGTTGGCGCCGCCGATAATTCGTCCGGTCGTCGCACACGCATTGCAATACGCAGGATCGCCAATAAACGCCAGGCGTCGGCGTTTGCCGTCTTAGCCTTGGATCGTACCGGCGCGCCCAGTTGCGCACACGTAACCGCCGCTTGTGAGCGGATCGTCCTCGACTGCGGCATAGAAATATTCCGTCATTTATTAGCCTCCTATCGCATCCAGAAGACTCTGTGTAACGCAAGCGGCCCCAGTGGTGCTTTCGCGCGGCATTAACTCCAATCGCTTGCATAGGTTGCTGTTATCGGACCGCTCAAAACGTACCGTATTGTTTGCGTCGAACGTCCCCACGTCCGTATCTCCATCTTCGAAGTGCGCAACGCATCGAAGCCCCGCGCAGCTTGTGGGCTCGCTCAACTTAAACGCGATCCACTGATTAGCTAACCCATTTGAAGAATCGTGCGTCGCTGCGCGGGGCACCTTACTAATGGCGTCGACGTGGATTTCCATGAACATGCCCGCATCCGCACCAGCAAGCGTGCGATTCTTTCCGCATGGGCACAGTACGTAATCGCCATTGACGACGACGGCTCGCACACCTTCGCCGACGCCCTCGCCAGTTCCGGCTATTTTCCATAGACCGGGGCAATTTCCGCATGTTGCCTGATCGCCAAATAGCGCGACCTTTCGCCCGTTATCGTGAATTTCAGCGCTGAATGCCAACACGTGACCGCGCGTAGTAGTGGCGTCTCCATGACGCACAATTGCAACTCTCACAGAGACTCCATTACGCTTCTAACAATGCGACGCCGTGTTCATCGACAGGAACAAAAATGGTTGATGTACGGGGTTCGCGATGCGGACTGTCATTGATGCAATCGCCGTTATCTAGCAGACTGCCGACGACACCGTAAGCGTGTTTCGTGTCGCCTGCGATGCCGACGCCCGTAATGATGCGTGCGCGGCTACCGTCCGGGTACTGGACGAAATCACCAATTCGCGCAGCACGTCGTTCCACGTCTCTTACTTCGTATTCGCCTGTCACTTCGAGCAAGACGCCGCCGCGCGGCGTCGTCGCCCCACGCACCGCGAAGCGATGGGGCGGCTCACTCACGGGCGGCCACCAATCCGCATCGAACAAGCCGGGCGGTTCTTCTCCATCCCGAATCAGCAGACCCGAATCAAGATGCCCCCACGGGGTTTCCACGATCCGGTCGCCGTTGCTCAAACTGCTACCAACCAATGCGGCAGAACTTCCGCCGATAACGACCGCGTATCCTGCGCCGTTCATAATCACGGCTTCGCTACCATCGGCATACGTAACGATATCGCCAACGCACGCGATGGGAAGCCCGCAATATTTGTTGCCCGAACCCGACGTAACCCGGCCGCCGCGTTCGGTGCGCGCACCGATCGTTGCAAACGCGTATTTCGTGGCTTTTCGTTCCTGCTTCTCCACCATTTTCAAATCTCCACGAATTGAGACCTACCGGCCGAATGTGACCAGCAACCAGGCAAGCCAAAATGCGCCTGCGGGGGGCGATACTCTCGCGCCTGGGCGTCTTGTCGATATGAGACGGGTCCGAAATTAGGGTTTGATGCTTGCTGATTCTTGTCGAATATGGTTGACATTCGGCAGTTACCGCCTAATATGGCGATTTATTCGGATGGTCGGAACTTGTCCCGAATTTCTGAAGCCCGCGCAACGCGGGCTTTGTCATTTCTGCGCCTGTCGAATCCTCGAATTCCCGGAATGGCTCACCATGCGCGACCTGTACGCCAGTCATGCCGCCGCCTTGCGAGACGCACTACGCCATGCCGTTGAGCGCGGCGGCTTGTCTTCCCTCGCCGTGCTGCACCAGGGCGTGCCGTCCGCTTCAACGCTCACGGGGACCGATGCGACCGCCCAGGCCGCGCGCGTGCGTCGCCAACTCGACCGCCTCGCGCCGCTCCCGCGTGCGCTGATCGTGATTGCGTATGCGCCGCGCTCGCTCAAATGTTCGTGCGGCTCGCGGTGCTGCGCGGGCACGTTCCCGAACCCGGAGTGGAACGAAGCCATGCGCGCCACGCTCGCGCACGTCGCGCCATTGCTCGCGGGACGTGCGGCGAATGAACGCTTGCATCGCGCGCTCATTGCAAACGTGCTCACGCGCACGAAGGAAACGGCGGTATCGCTCGCGGAGCGCTGCGGCGTGCATCGCGACACCGTAGCGGCTCACGCTGCAATCATCGAAACGGATTTGGTAGGTAACCGACAAACGGCCGGCCGCTTCGATCACGCAAGCGCGCGCATCGATGCCCTGTTACGCGAGGCGGGCACCGTGGCCGACCAGGACACCAACGCCGCCAGGCTTGCGGATGTGGCAAACGACGCCCAGGCGCGGGCAACTTGACGCATTCACTAAGAGCCGTGTCCGGCCTGTCTTTACTCGCGACCACACGCGAAATCACGGCGGGCGCGAACCCGAAGGACGAAATACGCGCGATCGTGCGCGCGCTCAACAAGACCGCCGCGCAGGCGCGTACAGGCGCATCGAAAGCGGTACGCGCGAGCGGCTACAACATCAAAGCGAGCGCGATCAAAAAATCGTTTTCGATCGAGCGCGCGACGCCTGGCCGTCTATCGGTGACGCTGCGCGCAACGGGTGCGCCCGTGACACTCATTAACTACGGCGCGACGCAAACGAAGCGCGGCGTATCGGTGCGCGTGAAGAACGGCCGCAAACTGCTACGGCATGCGTTCATTGCAACGATGCCGAACGGCCATAAGGGCGTTTTCGAGCGCGAAGGAACGGGCCACAAGCTCATCACGAAGAACGGCCGCTCGTACATGAGTGGCCTTCCAATTCGCGAACTGTACGGGCCTTCGATACCGGACGCGTTGAGCAATGACGCGGTACAGAAGGCGCTCGCGCAGACCATCGCCGACAAGTACCCCGCGATCCTGGCGCATGAACTCGCCTGGCTCGCGGCGAAGGGTTAGCGGCGTTGCATGGTCGATCTACGCGCGCATTTCGGGCGCGTGGTGTTTCGTGCGGGCGGCGCGTGCGCGCGGCGTGTTCTCTTTCACCATATCGACGGCGCGCTCGGCGAGCAATCCCGCCGCATCGCCCGGCGTCATATGGACCGCTGGAAGCCCGCGTGCATCCTGCGCGATCGTGGCGAACAAGGTGTAATCCGCTTCGGCATCCGACGTATATTTTTCGGCAATCGCAAGCGTGCCACGCAGCACGCGTAACTGCGCAGTTTGTTCGGCCTGGGTTAGCGCGGGGCGTCGTATCGCCGTGGCGAGGACCGCCGCGATATCTTGAAGTTGCGTAATGTAGTTCTCGCAGATACGCAACGATGACATTGCCACCTGCTCGTATTGTGTGGGTTCCGCCTTGCCCGATGCCTGTTGCTTTGCTTTTGTTGATCCAGTCATTACGTGCTCCTGCTCTCTCAGTAGGGAGCCCGCAACGCCCTTACGGGTGAGCGGGCCATTGGCAGGATTGGAAGACCGGACGTAACACCAAACCGGCGAGCCGAAGCTCCCCCGCCAAGGCCCGCCCATTGATGAAAGCAACAGACGTGCAATGACAGCCGCACACCCTTTCGGGCGTGCGGGGTGTTACGTGACGGGCTTCCAAACCCGGCCGCCGTTGTCTACGGCAGCGACGGCGAATGTATAACACGCCGCTTTCGCGCAGTGCAACCAGGCGGGCTAATCTGAACTTTCGTTGATCTGCGGTGCCGCGTTCCGACAGGCGGCCGGGGCCGCTCAATGCCGCGCGGAGTGCCTAAAATTTCATCAAAAGGTACTTCTCGGCAACAAAATGCTGTGCGGGCGCGAAGACTCGCGGCTTTACGCTAGCTCATAGGACCCAAAGGTGTCCGCGCCAAATGCCGTTTCGCGCGTGTCGTCAGGGCATTGTGTAGATACGGCAAGCAGGAACATGCACGGACCCCTTCGAGTAAGGGCCTCGCGTTTTCGGTACGAAGTCCGTCGCAAGATCGAACGCACCGCGAAGTTGAGGAGTACGCCAGCGCTTCGAACGTCGATCGTAGCCGCCCGCTGGTTGTTCGTAGCCGCCCGCCTCGAACCAAGAACTTGAAGGAACGTGGATGAAGTGGTCGCCAAGGTGGAACGCCTCAAACGTTGCACCATCGCGCCAGTAGTACACGTTCCCGTAGTACGCCGCATGACACCACTTTTCCCAGGCGTTGGCGCTAATCCTCTTCGTACGCAGGTCGGCGCGAGGAAGCGCGATCCATAGTACGTACACCCCTAGCCGGTTGTATGCGAGGGTGCGCCGCGTTATTTCGCTCACGCTCAGCTTGCTTCGCTGTACTTCGATCGCGACAGGTACGCCACGAATACGGGCGAACACGTCGGCGACCGAACCGCCGAAATCCTTCTCTAACTCGACGGACTGAACACCTGCGGCCCGGCTTAGCGCATTGAAAACGTCCAATTTGCAGCGCATGTGTTCCACTGTCTCGCCTTGACCTCGATAGCAAGTAACGGGTGGCTTGTGGGCGAAATGGTGAACCTTGATGTGGCCTTTTCGTAGAACGACTTCGGTATCGCACGTTGGACACGCAAACGGTGCATCTATCTTGTCGGCCTGAAACGCGTAAAGCTTTTGGCCGTCGATCTTCCTGCTAGCGGTCAACATATTCTCTACTCCTACTTTGATTGCAGAAGCATAGGCGGCACTAGGTCGATTGCGTAAACAACTTTTTGTTTAGCGGTCAAATGACGGCGCGAATTCCACACTCCGCACGCATGGGCGTTTCCCTGCGCGAGTTTGCGCGGCTCGACGGATGCGACGACAAACTCGTTAGGCGTGGCATCGGGGAAGGACGCCTAAGCACGTTCCCCGATGGCTCGATTGATCCGGCGTTAGCTGGTACGGCGTGGCGCAAGTCAAACGCGCAACGCGGGGCGAATCCACCCGGCGCGAACCGGCGCACGAAGGCCGCCACGAATGCGGACACTTCCGCCGCGAATGCGGACACGCGCGCGAGCGTTGACGAAGCGCTGCGCCTGTTTGAGCAACAGGCCGCCGCCGTCACCGAACGGGTGTTAAACGGCGCGTCTTACTCGGATGCGTTGCGAATAAAAGAGAACTATTTGGCTCTGCTGCGCCAGCTTGAATACTCGATCAAGTCCGGCGCGGTTATCGACCTGGCGGAAGCCGAACAAACCGTATTCGACCTGTTCCGGGGCGTGCGCGATGCGTGGCTCAACTGGCCCGCGCGCGTTGCACCGCTGATCGCGGCCGACCTCGATTTCGAAGACGTGGAGCGGCTCGGCGACGTGCTCGTTGCACATGTTCGTAGTCAGTTACTGACCCTGGGGGAACCCGACATACAGTTTCGAAGGCCGGTGTCGGCGAAGAACTGAGAGCACTGGATGCGGAACTTACCTCCAGTTACTGTAACTACACTCCCATTCGTCTCGGACGACTGGTTCATACCCTTTCTCTCTCATGCACTGCTTAACAGCGTTCGTGGCTATATCTGAAAAAAGGGTATCCGTAGATTCCAGATGCAACTCCGAAACGTCGTTTGGAACTGGGTAAATATCGTCGCACAGGTACGACTTGTAATCTTTCGTGCATGTGCAGGCGATCTGATCGCGGTAGGTTTTCATCTGCCTTTTATATCGCCTGCTGCCTAGCGTTTTCCATCGCTCGCGCGTGACTTTAACTGTATGGCCTAGCGGACAGAAAAACGGACCGGTGAGATAGTCATACATAGTCCAAGCCGACCATAAACCAGCGGCCGCCATTGCGACGAAAAAGACAGTACTTCTTCGATTTTTCACTTTCTGAATATTTGGATAGCTAACGGCACGCTCTACGTGAAGCTAGTCGAATAGAACGGTGCGGACTTTATCACGTCACGTCAGCAGCAAATCATGGAGCGCGGTAACTCAGCGCAAGGTGACAGACTGCGCCGCGCTGCTCGTCGCGGGCTTACGCCGCCGCCGCACCTGTCGGTGCCTGCGTGGGCCGATCGCTTCCGGCAACTCGCGCGCGAAGCCGGTAGCACGTCCGGCCAGTGGAGTACGGCAACGGTAGAAGTCGCGCGCGGGCCGATGCTGGCCGTCACCGAACCAGGCGTACACGTCATATCGGTAATGGTGGCAACGCAGCTACTTAAAACGTCATTGCTCGAAAACGTAATAGGCTTCTTCGCGCACCTGGACCCGTGCCCGATGCTGCTATTGCAGCCGAAGGAAGACGCCGCCGAACAGTTCAGCAAGGAACGTATCGCGCCGATGGTGCGCGCGACGCCCGTACTGCGCGATTTGATCGGCACGCGGCGAATGCGTAACGCCGAAGAAACGCTATTGTTCAAATCGTTTCCGGGCGGCTTCCTCGCGCTCGCGGGCGCGGGTTCGCCGGACAACCTCGCGCGCCGTCCCGTGCGGATCGTACTGGCCGATGAAGTCGATAAGTACCCGTTGACACGCGAGGGCGAACCGATTGCTTTAGCGGAGGAACGTACCGCGACGTTTGCGAATTGGCTATCAGTGCGCGCCTGTTCGCCAACGATCGAAGAACAGAGCCGCATTGCATCGGCTTACGCGGAATCCGACCAACGCCGCGCGTCTGTCGCGTGCCCGCATTGCGGCCATCGGGCGTTCCTGGCTTTCTTCGATCATGTGAAATGGGCGCGCGATCCGGCCGACGAATCACGCCACTTGCCGAAGACGGCGCGCATCTATTGCGAGGCGTGCGGCGCGGCGTGGAGTGAAGCGCAGCGCTTGCACGCGTTGTCGACGGTGCGCTGGCACCAGACCGCGCCGTACACCTGTTGCGGCGCGCATCGCGAACCGCTCGAAGACTATAAGCGCGCATGGCGTGCGCTCGATGCGAACGCCGAACCCGGCGTGGCCGTGTCGGCCGTGTGGGATTGGTGGGCGTCTGATCTGCACGCCGTCTATCGCGCGCGGTGCCCGCAATGCGGCGCGTGGCCCGTTGATAACCGGCACGCGGGTTTTACTGCAAGCAAACTCTATAGCCCCTGGGCGAAGGATCGGCCCGCCGAAATCGCGATGAAGTGGTTAGCCGCGCGCGGCGATGAAACGCTAAAACAAGTCTGGTACAACACCCAGGCGGGGCTTCCGTATCGCATTCACGCGGGTAAGGAAGTGAAGCTCGAAGCGCTCGCCGCTCGCGCGGAACGATGGGCGGGCGAAGTCCCGGCCGGTGTCGGCGTGTTGACGGCCGGTATCGACGTACAGGCTGATCGCGTGGAAATGGAAGTCGTTGGATGGGGACGCGATGAGGAATCATGGAGCATCGCATATGAAGTCATTGAAGGCGACCCCGCGACGCCGGACCTATGGCGCGAAGTCGATCAAGCATTGATGCAGACATATCGCCGCGACGATGGACGGCCGTTTCAGATCATGGCCGCATGTATCGACTCAGGCGGCCACGCTACGCAAGCGGTGTACGCCTTCGCGAAGGAACGCATAGGCCGCCGCGTATGGGCGATCAAAGGCGAAAGCGCGCGGACCGGCCAGCGTTCGCCCGTGTGGCCGACGAAGAAGCCCACGCGACGCACGAAGGCGACTTACCGGCCCGTCATACTTGGCGTGAACGCGGCTAAGGACTCGTTGCGCGACCGGCTCGCGCTCGACAAGCCGGGGCCGGGTTACTGTCACTTTCCCGCCGACCGCGATATGGGTTATTACGCGCAGTTGACCGCCGAACGGATCACCGTGAAAGAACAGGCCGGGCACCGCTTCTATGTGTGGGAGTTGCCGCCTGGCCGCGCCAATGAAGCGCTCGACGCACGCGTGTACGCGTATGGTGCGTTGTGCGGATTACTGCATTTCGGTTTGCGCTTGAATGCCTTCACCGAACGCGCCGCGCTTGCCTACGGTGACGCGAACGCAGCAACGCCCGGCACCGCGCGCGCCTCGCGCGCGCTCGTTTCGCAACTCGCCTAACGGACCGCCAACGAAGCGATATAGACGGCGAGGAAAAAGCACACAAGGGAAAGCCCGGCGAGCGCGTAAGGTATCCACGCCCATCGACGCGACAACGCCAGGGCCGCGACCTCGGCGCGTGAAACGGTGCGCGTCTCGGCGGCGAGATACAGATCGAGCAACCCGCGCGCTACACGGGTGCCCCATATCCAGCGCCATACAAGAAGCGCAATAGCGATAACCAGACCTAAAGCACACAACATCGCGACGCGGGCCGTAACCGTGGCTACGCCTTCCGATTTGCTCGCCATGATGCCCGCGCAAAGCGCCAGGCCCGCGCCGTTAGCGATGGCTAAATGTTTGAATGATTCGAACTGGTAAGCGAGACTATCCACATGTGCCATATCGCGCAGCGTTTTGAGTAGTTCCCTGTCTATGCCGTCTTGCATCAATACCCCCGAACTGAATAGCAACCGCCGAAGATTCTAACCGCCATGTGCGCGCCCCTTGTCCCGTGTTGCCCGTCCGTCTCGATCTTTGACGGTATGACGCGCGACCAACTCGCCGCCGCGCTGGCCGCAGCGCAGGCTGCTTATTTGAGACTGGCGACGGGCGCGCAAGGCGTGTCGTTCTCCTACACCCAGGGCGACGGTACGCGCAGCGTGACGTACTCGGCGGCGAGCATCGCGAACTTATCGGCGTTGATCCGGCAGCTACAGCAAGCGCTCGGCATCGTGTGCCGTGCCCGTGCGCCAATTCGCTTTATGTATTACTGACAATCTATCGCCTTTCCACCTTCATAATTTGAACAATCTCGCCCCGATGCCGGTTGCGAAGAATTTCCTCAGCTTGCAATTGCGCGGATGTTTCGGACTCGGCTGTAACGGGTTGCGTTGACCAGGCTGTTGTACTCGAACCCTCCTTCTTGTGAGTGTATTGAATCACGTATCTCGCCATATCTCCCTCCAATCGGATTTTGAGCTTACAGCGTGACTCAGAGATCATCTCGAAACAAGGACCAAAATCGTGTCCGACGTTCAAATACTCGATGCCAACGGGCAACCATTGGTGCAGCGTTCGCGCGTGCTGGCTATGCTCGCCGGAACGACGCCCTACGATGCCGCCGACGCGTTGAGTCCCGAACTTGCGGCCTGGACGCCCTGGTTAGGCTCACCCGATACCGAACTTAACCCGTACCGCGATCGGATCGTATCGCGCGTTCGCGATCTTGTTCGCAACGACGGGTGGGCATCGGGCGGCGTTACGCGGATTCTCGATAACGCGATTGGTGCCAACTTCCGCCCGGTGAGCAAGCCGGATTATCGAGCGCTTGCGCACCTGAGCGGAAATGCTGCGTTTGATGCAACCTGGGCCGATGAATTCGGCCGTGCGATTGACGCACGCTGGCGCGTATGGGCAACCGATGTAAGCCGCTATTGCGACGTGCAGCGCAATTTAAGCGTCTCGCAGATATTCCGGCTCGCATTCCGCCACAAGCTCGTCGACGGTGACGCGCTCGCGGTGCTGCACTGGCTACCCGATCGTGTGGAACCCGGCCGCGCGCAGTATGCAACGGCCGTGCAACTGATCGACCCGGACCGCCTGAGCAATCCGTACATGATGTTCGACCAGGCGAACACGCGCGGCGGCGTGGAACTCGATGCACGCGGCGCAGCGGTGGGCTACTGGATTCGCGAAGCGCACGCGGCCGACTGGTTCGCCGGGCCGAAGGTTATCGAGTGGCAGCGCGTGCCGCGTGAAACGAACTGGGGGCGGCCTGTCGTTGTCCATGATTTCGAACACGATCGAGCGGACCAGCATAGAGGCGGCGCAGGCATTTTTACGCCCGTGATTGACCGCTTGAAAATGCTTATCAAGTACGACGCTACGGAACTGGAAGCGGCGATTGTCAATGCGATTTTTAGCGCCTACATTGAAAGCCCGTTCGATCACTCGTTCGTAGAAGACGCGCTAGGCGATTGTGTAGAACTCGCAGGCTATCAACGTCTGCGCAGTGAGTTTCACGACCAGCGGCGACTCATGCTCGGCGGCGTGCGTATCCCTACGCTTTTCACGGGCGAAAAGATCAACACCGTTAGCGCGGTGCGGCCGACTTCAAATTTTCGCGACTTCGAAGGCGCAGCGTTGCGCAACGTGGCCGCGTGCCTCGGCGTCAGTTCGCAACAGCTTTCGCAAGACTGGTCCGACGTGAATTATTCGAGCGCGCGCGCGGGCCTGCTCGAAGCATGGAAGACGCTCACGCGGCGGCGCGCGGATTTTGCCAATGGGTTCGCCTATCCGATCCGTTCGGCGTTCGTGGAAGAAGTGCTCGAAGTGGATGATTTGCCGCTACCGAAAGACGCCCCCGCATTCATCGAAGCGCGAGGCGCATATACGCGGTGTTCGTGGATTGGTCCCGGCCGGGGCTGGATTGATCCAGTAGCCGAAAAGCAAGGCGCGGTGCTCGGTATGGACGCGGGATTAAGCACGCTCGAAATGGAGTGCGCGGAAAGTGTGGGCGAAGACTGGGAAGACATTCTCGACCAACGCGCGCGCGAAGTGCAGGCGTTCAAGGAACGCGGCTTACCGTTGCCGCAATGGGCGGGACCGATCCCGGCGAACACGGCCGCGCAAACGCCGCAAGTCGCGCAGCCGCAGTAAATCGAGTGCAGGGCTCGACGCTATGAATGGTCCCATGCACCCGCGCTTCGCCTTCCTCGCGCAACGGCTCTTTAATGTACCGCTCGCACTTCACCCGGCTAAAGCGGAAATCCTGCTCGCGGTACTCGCCGACCGGCTCGGCATTGCGAGCGTGCGCGGCGTTGACGGCGACATGCACGCGCCCGGCGATACGCTCGCAGATGCCCGGCACGCAGCTAACGCCGATATGGCGCGTGCCGTTGCACCCGTGGGCTACGACGTGCTGGCAGGCGTGGCCGTGATTCCCGTACAGGGAACCCTCGTGCATCGGCTCGGTTCGCTGCATCCCGAATCGGGAATGACCGGGTACGACGGCATACGGCAGAACTACCTAACCGCGCTCGCGGATAACGCGGTACGCGCGATCGTGCTTGATATCGACTCGCCAGGCGGCGAAGTGTCGGGCGCGTTCGATCTGGCTGATGCGATCTATCAGACGCGCGGCACGAAGCCCGTGTGGGCGATCCTGAGTGAGAACGCCTATAGCGCGGCGTATGCGATTGCGAGCGCGGCCGACGTTATCACGGTGCCACGCACGGGCGGTACGGGCTCAATCGGCGTTGTCTGGATGCACGTTGATTTCTCCAAGGCGCTCACCGATGCCGGGCTCGCGGTGACGTTTGTAACCTGGGGAGCGCGCAAGCTCGACGGCTACCCGGAGTTACCGCTATCGCCCGCAGCGCGCGAGCGCGCGCAACGCGACATAGACGAAACGGGCGAACTGTTCGCCGCTACCGTGGCCCGCAATCGCGGCCTGTCCATCGACTCAGTACGCGCGATGCAAGCGGGCACGTTCGCGGGCGCGCAAGGCGTCGCCGTGTGCCTGGCCGACACCGTACAGGCACCCTACGCGGCGTTCGCGTCGCTTCTCGAATCGCTCGACGCTTGACACTCATTGAGGGGGAATCATGGGCGCATTCAATCTCACCGCTACGCGCTTCGCGCATTTGCTCGGACCGCTCGCGCGTTCGTCGCACGGTTCGCACGCGGCGCGCGCCGAAGACGACGACAAGGACGACAAGGACAAGGACGACGACGCCCGCGCAGAAGACGAACGCGACGATGACGACCGCAAGAAGGATGACGACGACGGCCGCGCGCGCAAATCGAAGCGCTCGAAGAAGTCCCGCGCAGAAGATGACGGCGACGAAGCGCGAGCGGAAGACGACGACAACGACGACGAAGCGCGCGCCGCCGACGAAGACGACCAGGACCACGACGACCGCAAGGACGATGCAAAAGCCACGCACGCACGCCGCGCGGAGCGCGCCCGCTGCGCGCAGATATTCCGCTGTACTGCTGCGGGCCGCCGTCCCGACGTAGCGGCGCATCTCGCTTTCGATACGAGTATGTGCGCCGTCGATGCCGTGGCGCTCCTGCACGCGATTGCATCCGGCGACGGTGCGCGCGCTGCTCACGCGGACACGTTGCGCGCGCGCATGGCGGGCGTGAGTCTTCCCGCGATCGGTAGCGACGGCGGCACACCCGAAGACCGCGACGGCCCGCAGGCCGCCGCGTCGTTGATCTTGGCCGCCGCCCGTCGTGCGCGCGGTGAAGCGTAATTGTTCCTAGAGGGAGCGCACGAAATGACTACCACGACATACGGCGATAACCCGTTCGTGCCTGGCATGGAAACGGAAGTGTACGAGCCCGATCAACTCATTGCGGGCGACTTCAAACTCGTTACCGAAGGACAGGCGCAATTCCCGGCCGGGCTCAAGATGAAGCGCGGCACTGTGCTTGCGCAAGGCTCGGACGGCAGCTATTCCCCTGCGAAAGCGGCAGCGCCCGGTGCCTATGCGGTGCTTGCCGATGACGTGGACACGACCAGCGGCACGGCCGCAACGGGCGGCGTCTATCTCACGGGTGAATTCAACGGCCGCGCGCTCACGCTCGATCCTGCGGTAACGCTGGCGACCATGACGCCGATTCTTCGCGTCAATTCCATTTTCGTTAAGTCGTGCGTGTCGGCCGCCGATCCGACCTGATGCGCAACGCACGCGCGAGCGCTTCCATTCTTCACGTCTACACCCGTATGTAACCAGCCGCTAAAGCGGCACAACGCAAGCCCGGCCGGTGCAAACCGGCGCGGGCTTTTTTGCGCGCGCCGCATGGAGTTTCCGCCATGAACATTTACGACACGAACGCGCTGATTCTCGTTGTGCCGAACTTGAAGCGCGCGCAAAAATTCTTGCTCGACCGCTTCTTCCCGAACGTCGTTACCAGCGACACCGAAGAAGTGAGCATCGACGTTGACGTAGGCAAACGGCGCATGTCGCCGTTCGTATCGCCCTTGCTCGAAGGCAAACTCGTTGAGCAACGGCGCTACCAGACGAACGTCTTTCGTCCGGCCTATATCAAGGACAAGCGCGCGCCCGATTTGCGCAAACCGGTTCGCCGGATGATCGGCGAGCGCATCGGCGGCGTACTGACTGGACAGGAACGCGAAGCCGCGAATATCGCGGCCGAAATGACGGACCAAATCGACCTGTTGGACCGTCGCCTGGAATGGATGGCCGCGCAAGCGTTAATGACGGGCACGGTATTAATTCAGGGCGACGGCTTCCCGCCCGCGCTTGTCGATTTCGGCCGCGATCCTACGCTCACCGTTGCGCTTTCCGGTGCGTCGCAATGGGGACAATCGGGCGGCTTGCCTTCACACGATATCGAACACTGGCAGCGCTTGATTCTGAAGAAAAGCGGCGCGCAGGTAACGGACGTGATTTTTACCAGCACGCCGTGGGCGTGCTTCATCGCGGACGAAACCGTGAAGGCCGCTGTGTACTACCCGAAACTTTCCGACTTCGGTAACGCGATCAATCCGGGCGCGCAGATCACGACCGGCGCCGTATATAAAGGCCGCTGGGGGCAATACGATTTGTGGCTCTACAACGATTGGTATCTAGACGATACGGACACGGAACAACCCATGTTGCCCGATGGCTCGGTAATCATGGCCGGGCCTGATCTGATGGGAACGCGCGCGTTCGGGCAGATCATGGACCCGCGTTTTAACTATCAAACCTTGCCCTATGCGCCAAAAATGTGGATTGCCGACGATCCGCCGCAGCGCTTCCTGATGATGCAATCCGCGCCTATCGTCATTCCGTCGCGCGTGAATGCCGCACTCTGCGCGAACGTCTGCGCGCCCGTCGAAACCTGAACCTATCTACGGCGAGAACCGACACCATGAACGCACAAGGCACGCAGTCCGCATCCACTAAAGGCGCTACGCCGATGGATCAAGCGGCGAAAGATCAACCCGCACAACCCGCAGGCAACGGACCAACTCAAAGCGTCACCGTTGCGCGCGGGCGCTCGATCCGTCACGACGGCAAGCTCTATCGTGCGGGCGAATCCGTCACGCTCCCCGCCGACGATGCCGAACGCTTCCGCGCGCTTGGCTTCGTAGCATCGGAGAACGCCACGCAAGCGGCAGACGATGAAGAAGCGGCACGCACGCAGGGGCCGACGTTCGAAAGTAAGGACGGCCCGAACGTGAAGCCGAAGCGCTAACGCCAACGATCTACAAGCGGATCAATAACCGCTTTACGTCGTGTCGCTCGCCGTACCTGATGACTTCGACGGCCATATCCTCGCGCCATTGTTCGCCCAGTTCGCCGAAGGCGTGACGTACACGATCGCGGCCGGGGAAATGCTCGCAATCAATGGGATTTTCGATGAAGCGTACCGCGAGCTAATCCCGCAGGGCGGCGTGCTTGCCTACACGACGGAACGGCCCGTATGCGGTGTTCGCCTCGTTGAATTCGGCAACACGCCGCCGCAGCAAGGCGACGCGCTCACCGTGAATCGCACGGGCAACATGTACGAAGTCCAGGAAGTGCGGTTCGACGGACACGGCGCGGCAAAGCTCATGCTTAACTGGATCGGTGCGGGCGTGCTTTAGCGCCTGTTCGCTTTCTCATGCTGTACCGCTCGATCCTGCGCGATATCGCGGCCGACGCATTGCGCCGGGCGCAAACCATCGCCGCCGATCGCGTCTACACGCCGCGCGACTGGCCGACGACCGCCTGTTACCCGTGCATCCTGGTTGATTGCCTGAGTGACCGGAAAGAGTCGTTAGGACAAGAACCGCCCGCATTCACGGCAACGGCCACGCTCGACGTGGAAGCGCGCATACAGGAAACCAGCGTAGCCGCCGCACGAGACGCGTGCGAAACGCTATGCGATCAAATCGAATGTGCGCTACTGACCTGTACCGATCTGCTTCGACGCATTCAACACGTATCGAGCATCGAAAGCGCGATGGAGTTGAACGCAACGGGCCGCATGCATATCGCCGATATGCGTATGTCTTTCGCGCTCGAATACTTCATTGCTTTTGATCCCTTCACGGATACGCCCGTTGCGCTGCAACCCGTCGCGGTTCCGCTTGAAGAAATAGGCATCCACGCCGACACGATCGAGCCCGCCGACAAATCGGGCACGTATCCAAACCCGCCATTTCCCGAAGCCATTACGCCCGAACCGCGCACGCGCGGCCCCGATGGGCGCGACGAGGGAACGCTCGTTATCAAGCCGCAAGACCTCGAACGCGAATAGCGGCGCGCGCTAACACACGCCCGCGAGGAAACCCGCCATGCAAACGCTACGCATCCGCCCGGTTGCGGGCCGCGTCGTGCGCGATCCCGATCTGCACGACCTCATAACCGCACCGCGCACGGTGCCGCAATCGCCTTTCTGGCGGCGTCGCGTGCGTGACGGCGACGTAGCCGTCGATGACACGCCCGCGCCCGCGAATGAGTCCGCGAATGCAGACGCATATAAGCCCGCGCAGGACGCCCCGCAGCCGAAGCCGACGCGCTCGACCGCTCGCACGAATCAAGGGGGTACGCCATGATCCCGTTTCATCAAATCCCCGCGAATATTCGTGTCCCGCTCTTTTACGCGGAAGTCGATAACAGTCAGGCGAACACGGCGCAGACCACGCAACGCGCATTGATCGTTGCGCAGATCACGACAGACGGCACGGCCACGCCTGGCGTACCCGCCATTTCGCAAGGTAGCGACGATGCGATACGCGCGGGCGGCGAAGGCTCGATGCTCGCATTGATGCTCGCGGCCTATCGCTTCAATGACCAATTCGGCGAAGTCTGGTACTTGCCCCTCGCCGATGCGAACGGCGCGACGGCCGCCATAGGCCGCTTGACGATCACGACCGCGCCGACCGCTGCGGGTACGTTCTATCTGTACATTGCGGGCGTTCGCATCGCGCAGCCGGTGCAGCCAACGCAAAGCGTATCCGACATTGCAAGCGCGCTTGTTGCGACGATCCAGGGCACGAAAGGAATGCCCGTGACGGTGGATGCGAGTAGCGGCACCGTCAATTTCACGGCACGTAATGCGGGACCAGGCGGGAACGAAATTGATCTGCGCGTGAACTATCTTGGCACGCCAGGCGGTGAAGTTTTGCCGACCGGTATGGCATACACGCTATCGCCGATGGCGGGCGGCGCGACTGCGCCGGACCTGGCCGCCGCATTCGACGGGCTCGGCGATATGGCCTTCGATTTCGTCGTATGCCCGTACACCGATCCCGTATCACTCGATGCGGTGAAGAACTTTCTCGATGACATAAACGGCCGTTGGTCCTGGCAACAGATGTTATACGGCCACGCTTTCACGACGGCACGCGGCACGCTCGGGGCGCTCGTTTCGATCGGCACGGCGCGCAACGATCAACACAGTTCGATCATGGGTTTTAACGATAGTCCGACGCCCGCGTGGATATGGGCCGCATCGCTCGCGGGTGCGTCGGCCGTGAGTCTGCGCGCTGATCCCGCAACGCCCTTGCAGACCTGCCCTTGCTCGGCGTATTGCCGCCGCCCGTACAAAGCCGCTTTGCATTGGGCGATCGTAACGCGCTGCTCTATGACGGCATAAGCACATTCACCGTTGCCGACGATGGCACGGTAGCAATCGAGAATTTGATATCGACCTACCAGAAAAACGCCCTCGGGCAACCAGACGACTCGTATCTCGAAGTCGAAACGCTGTACACGCTATCGACCGTGCTTAGGCACTTGCGTGCCGTTGTCACCAGCAAGTACGCGCGCGTGAAACTCGCCGACAACGGTACGCGCATCGCTTCAGGCTCGAACGTCGTTACTCCGAACGTGATTCGCGCGGACCTGATCGCGACGTATCAGACCGACGAAGAAAACGGCCTTGTCCAAGGCTCGGACGTGTTCGCCAAGGGCTTGATTGTCGAACGCAACGCGGGCAACCGGAACCGCATTGATGCGCTTTGGCCCGGCATTTTGATTAACCAATTGAGAATTTTTGCCTTGCTGGCGCAATTCCGTTTGGGCTGAATCGTCCGTCGTGTTGAGTCATTCGCGATAGCCGCATAAGCCGCCTTCACGAAGGCGGCTTTTCTGTTTTATGGGGGGTGCCATGCCCGATACAACTAATCGGTTTGCCGGAATTGCGTATATCTCGGTGGACGGACAGAACTATATGTTGGCCGGAGAACTCACGTACTCGCCTGGCGACGTTGAGCGCGAGTCTTTGATCGGCCAGGACCGCGTACACGGCTACGGCGAAAAGCCGCGCGCCCCGTACATATTCGGGAGTTTCCGCGACGCGGGCACGCTCACCGTGGCGGACTTTAACGCGATGACCAACGTAACGGTAACGCTCGAACTCGCCAACTCGAAAACGGTTATCGGCCGCAACATGTGGACGACCAACGCCCAGGAAGTGAAGACACCCGACGCCACGTTCGAAGTGCGGTTCGAAGGCTTTAGCGGTGCCGTGACGGAGCAATGAGGCGCGCTATGAACGACACGAACGCAGGCGAAACGATCGCGCTACTCTCGCCGATCGACGGCCTAACGGAAATCACGCTACGCGAGCCGACCGTCGATGAAATCGCGAAGGTGGCCGATGACTCGCAGAAAGTCGGCGCGGTGCGCGCCATGAAGGCGCTGATTGCATCAATGGCGCGTATCGACGTGGCGAGCGTGGGCCGTATGGGCGCGCGTGACTTCAACGCGTGCAACAAGTATCTATCTGCTTTTTTCGAGTAGTCCCGCCGAATCTGCGTGACGTGGTGGCCGACGTGACGCATTTCTACCGATGGGGGCCACGCGACGCGGGCGCGATGACCTGGACCGAACTAAACGAATGGCACGCCCAGGCGCAACGCATCATGCGCAACATGCAGGCGCGCGATGCCTGATACGCGGTAGTGAATCATGGCCGGAAGGACTTTCGAATACACGATATCGGCCGTGGATAAGGCCACGGCCACAATCGAGCGTGTCAACAAGACGATTGAAAAGATGCAAGCGCCATTCAAGACGCTTGCGAAAAGCACGAAGGCGCTGGCCGATGCTTCCGGACTCACGAAGCTATCGAAGAACCTGGGCGACGTAGCGAGACAGGCCGATCGAGCGGCGCGCAGTCTTACCAAAATGGCCGCGCCGTTGCTCGCAATTGTCGGCGGCGGCACCATCGCGGGCCTGTCTCAGATGGTGACGGAATGGGAAAAGATCGGCGCGGAAACTGAGCGCACGTCGCGGCTACTCGGTATCACCGCAAACCAGCTCACGCAGATGCGCGGCGCGGCTAACCTGATGGGCGTATCGGCCGACACGATGACGGCCGGTTTTCAATCGTTGCAGGACACGTTGCAGGATGCGCGATGGGGCCGCAATCAAGGTGCATTTGCGACACTGCAAGCGCTCGGAATCACGCTCAAAACCGCGAAGAACGGGGCCATTGATACCAAGGCCGCCATGTATGACCTCGCGGACCGGATGCAAGGCATCCAGAAGCGCGACCCCGCCGCCGCGCGCAACCTGGCCCGCTCGCTCGGCATAGAGCAACTGCTCCCCGTGTTGATTGAAGGCCGCGCGGGAATGCAGGCATACGAAGCCGAAGCGCGACGTTTGCGCGGCGACTTCACGCCGCAGATGGCCGAACGTGCGGAACACTTCACGCTCTCACTTTCGCGTATGGGCCAGGCAGCGGACGGCCTCAAAGCCTCGATTGCGGACCGGCTCGCGCCGGTTATTGGTCCGCTGATTGATCCGCTCACCGAATGGATAGCGAAAAATCGTGAGTTGATTTCGCAACGTGTCGGCGCGATCGTCCAGCGTATCGCCGATGCCCTGGCAAAAGTTGATTGGGACCGCTTCGCCGATGGACTCACGCGCGCGATAAATGCGGTGCTGGACTTTATCGGCGTCGTGGTGAAAGTCGTTGCCGCGCTCGGCGGATGGAAAGCCGTAGCGATGGCCGTTGCGCTGTACATGGGCGGCGGATTTATTGGCTCGATCCTGTCGGCCGTTACCAGCATCGGCTCCCTGGCGTTGCGCGTAGGAATGCTTGCGCGTGCGTGGATGGGCGCAGGCACGGCAGCGGGAACCGCCGCCCAAGCGATCGCAGGCGCAGGCACCGCAGCGGCGGCGGCCGGTGCCGAAGCGAGCGCGGGCGCGGCGGGTGCAGCGGGTGCGGCAGGCGCAGCAACGGCGGGACGCGGACTGGTTGCGCGCATGGCGGCCGGTGCGCTTCGCTTCATTAATCCCGCGACGGTCAGCGCATATCTTGGCTTCCATAGCGAAGAACTTGGCACGGGCGAAGACGACACGCTCAAACATATTCGAGCGGCCGAAGCCGCAGCGGGCGGCGTATGGCAAGGCTCGCCGACGTTCCAACCAACGGACACGCCGACCGTTGGACCGAATGCGCCCGCCGCCGCAAGTGCAACAGGCGCAACAGGTGCCACGCGTGCGACGGCCGGAACGGGCACGACGGCCAGCGTTGCGCAATGGGCGAAACAACTGGACTTCGCAGGACTTGAAAAGCGTTACGGCTTGCCGCCCGGCATGCTCGCGGGCGTGGCGCATGTGGAATCGAAAGGCAATGCAAGCATCGTGTCGCCAGCAGGCGCGACGGGTCTGTTTCAATTCATGCCCGCGACCGCACGCGAATACGGGATTAACGCGCTCGATCCGGCGCAATCGGCGGGTGCAGCGGCGAAGAAACTATCGGGTCTGATGCGTCGTTACGGTGGAAATTCTGCGCTCGCGCTCGCGGCGTACAATTGGGGCGAAGGCAACCTCGATCGTAAGGGCATGGCGAACGCACCGAAGGAAACGCGGGAATACGCGGGCAAGGTGTTCGCCGCGATGGGTGGCCCGATGAATTCAGGTGCGACCATGCCGCCGCTTAATGGCGCTGTACCGCAGATGGCCGAAGCCGCGCCGCCTGTCGTACACGTCAATACGCGCGTACACGTTGAACGCGACGGCCGCACCAGCGTTCGCACTGAAACGCCTTCCGGCCTACACGTCGCCTATCCCATGACTGCCTAAGCCATTTATGCTAGTCACGAAATATCAAATACAGCGCTGGCGTAATCAACGCGCAATGAACACCTACGGCGACAGAAGCACGCCAGCGATAAAGGAGAGGCTTTGTATCGTTTATTAGCTCAACGAAAGCCCAGCCAAAGCCCAGGGCCGATATGATTCCGCACCCAGCGAAAACAACCATTAACGCCGCCACACCATTCCAACCTGTTGCAATGGTTCCGGCGTAGACGCCGACAGCAAAAACAACGACTGTCTCCACGCATGCAAGCTGTAGTGGTCCCTTTCCTAGGGTCCATGTACTACCGTTCTTACTCTCTTCCATCGATGTACGTCTCGAAGTTGAAACGCAAATCGTCGCACGTCGTGTAAGGTCGTCATCTTAAAATTCCTTAGCGATGGGCTCTATCGACCGGCCATATTTCCGCTCGTTGCAGACGGCGAGTTGGCGCGGCGTGCCGTTCGCGGTGACGGGTGCCACGCTCAAGACGGGTCGCCGCGTCGCTTTGCATGAATATCCGTTCAGAGATGAAGTCTGGGTGGAAGACCTGGGCCGCGCCGGGCGACGCATCGCGCTTACGGGCTTTCTGTTGCAAGACGCGGCGTATGGCGGCGGCGATGTTATCGCGCAGCGAACCGCGCTCATTGCGGCTTGCGAGGCGCAGGAAGACACGGGAACGGGCGAACTGGTTCACCCATCGCTCGGACGTATTACCGCTGCATTACTCGACTTCGAATGCGAAGAACGCAGCGAGCGCGGGCGCTCGTTTGAAGTCCGCTTTACCTTCATCGAAGCCGGTAACGAAGAATTCCCTTCGCTCGACATTGCGACGCAGGCGCAAACCGGGCTTTCTGTTGTCGCCGCTTATGCGGCGATTGCGCAGGATTTCGCGAACCGCGTAAGCGCGCTGCTCCAGACGCCGCCGATCGTTGGCGAGATTCAACGCACCGCCCAGGCGTTTGTGGACAACGCGCAGAGCATCACGCAGCGCGCAACCTCGCTCGTTTCGATGGTTGCCACGCTCAAAGGCAACTATGGGCGATTCGTCGGCGAATTTACGGCGGTCGTGAAGAATCCGGCTACGACCATCGAGCAATTAATCGGCGCGGGTGCGAAGGCACGCGAGGCAGTCACACAAAGCGGAAAGGTGCTTATTGCGGCGGCGTCTGTCGCCGACTTCGCCGGAATGTCGAAGGCCGCGCAAACGCTTGTTACCGCCGTACAGAAGGCCAACCCGGACCCGAACCAGGCGATTCAAAGCCTTGCGGCCCTGCAATCGGAAACGGTCCCGCAGGAACGCGCCAATGTACCGCTCACTGTCGCCAATGCAGACGTAACGGCGATGCTTCGGCGCTCGACCGTAACAGCGCTCGCGGACAGCACAAGCGCGTATGCGCCGACCTCCTATGATGACGCGGAAGCCTTGCGCTCCACCGTATGCGATGCGCTCGACGCGGAGATAGTGAGCGCGGCCGACACGAAAGATGATGGGACGTTCGAAGCGCTCACTACGCTAGAAACGGCCGTTGTGCTCGACCTCACGACGCGCGGCGAATCGCTCGCGACGATGCGAAACGTAGTAATGGGCGCTTCGTTGCCCGTGATTGTGCTAGCGCAACGGCTCTATCAGGACGTCTCGCGGTATGACGCGCTAGTGCAACAGATCGACCCGATTAATCCGGCGTTTGCGCCCGTCGCGTTTCGCGCGCCGCTTGCATGAACCTATTCGATGTTCGAAGCATAGTGTCTATGTGCAACGCTAGTTGCTTACCTTGCCCCCGACCCAGGCCCATCGTTTACCAGCCATAACAAAGTATCTACCGTCAACCTCCAATTTTTCAAAAATATCCTTTAGCATTACCCTAACTTCGTCCAATAGCGAACTCGAACTTTCATCATCATCCAGCTCAAGTTCGGCGATATACGTATTGCTTGGAAGCTCGAACTCCCTTTCAGATTTTCCCTTCCTATATTTAAAGAAGTCCGCTTCTTGCAGCGCATTCGTGATTCGTCTGTAAACGTCATTTCCGTATCGCGAAGTCGTTGCGTAGCGCAAGTCGAACGTGACGAGCACGAGACAGGTCCGTTTCTGTGAAACTAGGTCGAACAACTTCTTGTGCATAAGTAAGGAATCCGTTCAATAAATAAAAGAATTTTCATTTCATGCCTTCACCGAAGAGATGCGGCAAGACTCTACGAGCTAGAGTGCACAACCACACGGCCTGTAACCATAAGAAAAATCGTAAAAAATTACGTGCTTGTCGTAGCAGAATTCACTTTTACAATCATGACCGACGATGTAACGCTTACGGTCGGCGGCCAATCCATCGCCGGGTGGACTGCCGTTAGGGTGACGCGCGGCATGGAGCGCATTCCGTGTGATTTCGATATCGGGCTAACAGAGCGCTACCCAAACACCACGGACGTAATCGTTAGCGAAGGCGACCCGTGCGTGCTTTCGATCGGCGGCGATAAGGTGATAACGGGCTATGTCGATCGTGTGGCCGAACAGGTGGACGCACACAATCACGCGCTTTCGATTTCGGGCCGTGGCAAGTGCGAAGACATTGTGGATTGCGCGGCGCAGTTTGATTCCTTCCAGTTCCAGAACGTCAGCACAGCCGCTATTGCGGTGGCGCTATGCCGTCCGTTCGGCATCAACGTTAAGGCGCTTTCGCCGGGTATCGTGCATCCGCAGGTATGTTTAAACGTTGGCGAAAGCCCATACCAGGTAATCGACCGGCTATGCAAAATCGCGCAGATATTGTGCTACGAAGACGCGGACGGCGATCTGGTAATCGGCCCGCTCTCGAATGACGAAGCGGCGGGCGGCTTCGCGCTCGGCACGAATGCGGAACGCGCGAGTTACACGCGCGATATGTCGCAACGGTTCAGCGAGTATCGCGTCTATCTCGTTGGCACAGGGCTTTTTACCGACGCGGGACAACAGCCGTTAGCGGAATACACCGTAGCCGACGACACAATGCCGCGTTATCGCCCAAAGGCATTCATTGCGGAAACAGGCGACGCAGGCGCGAGCGTGTCGAAAGCGCACGCGCTATGGGAATGCAACCGCCGCATTGGGCGCGGTAACGTCGTTACCGTGACGGCCTCGACCTGGCGCGATAGCGCGGGCACCTTATACACGCCGAACACCGTTGCCGCACTCGCCATGCCGCAATTGAAATTGATTGACGGGCAACGCTTCACGATTGGCGAAGTGACGTACCGGCGCGATATGGGCGGCAGCGGATGCGATGTAACGCTCATGCCCCCCGATGCGTTCAAGCCTGAACCGATTCTGTACATGCCGTTGCCGCAGGATGCCGCCGCCGCGCTTGGTATGGGCTAACGATGCAATCGCAATTCTGGCGTCTTGTCCGTTCGCTTGGCCGTGGACGGCTTACGCGCGTGGACGATGGCGGCGCGGTGCAGTTCGTGCAGATGCAGTTATCGCAGAGTGAAACACGCGACCGCACGCCGCGCATTGCGGAGTATGGCTATTCATCGAACCCGCCTGATGGTGCGGACGCCGTAGCCGTCTTTCTTGGTGGCGATCGAACAAACGGCGTTGTGATTGCGTGCGGGCACCAAGCCTACCGGATGCGCGGCCTTGCATCGGGCGAAGTCGCCATAAGCGACGATAAGGGGCAATCCGTTTATCTGAGCGCGGCGGGTATCGTGATAAATGGCGGCGGACATCCGGTGACGATCACCAACGCACCAAAAATTACGGCCGATTCACCGCTCATGCACTGCACGGGCGATATCCGATGCGACGGCCAGATCACGGCGGGCGGCGATATCAGCGACAACACGAGCGGCGTAGGATTGCAAGGCGCGCAGGCTTCGAGCGGTTCGAGCATGGCGACGATGCGCCAACGCTACGACATTCATACACACGACGTAACGAACGTTCAGGGCGGCGGCTCGACCATTCGAAGCAATCCGCCTCAACCGCAACAATAACCGCGAGCGCGCACCGTGCCCGACATTTCGACCGTGTGGGACGTGCAACGCATGCGCGGCGATTGGGTATTGCTCGGTCCCACGCTCCAATCCGGCGACGATCTGCAAACCGCTGTACTGATTTCGCTTTTTACGGACCGGCTCGCACTCGCCAGCGATCCCACGCCGGACGGCGACAGGCGGGGCTGGTGGGGTGACGATCCGAAGTACCCGATTGGCTCGCGATTGTGGTTGCTCGATCGTGTGAAGGGGCCGCAGGACGTGCCCCAACGTGCGCAGGATTACGCCGCCGAAGCCTTGCAATGGCTCATTGATGACGGCGCGGTGGCGCGCTTCGATATTGCCGCGCAATGGATCACACCTGATCGGCTGGACCTCGCCGTTACCGCGAACCGCCGCGACGGCTCGCGCGTCGCCATGAAATTCCCGAACGTCTGGACGCGTCAATAGCCGCCCGCACGCAGTAGCCGAACCTGTCCCGCCGCCATGCCGTTCTCGCGCCCCACGCTCACGCAGTTGCGCGCGCAGGCGGCGCAGCAATTGAACGCCGAATTGCCGGGCGCGGATGCGCTTTTACGCTTCTCGAACCTGCGCGTTATCGGCGACATAGAGGCGGCGCAGGCGTGCATGTTGTACGGCTATCTCGACTGGATAGCGTTGCAATGTACGCCCTTCACGGCGCAGGACGAATACCTCGAAGCCTGGGGCGCGCTTAAAGGCGTGACGCGCAAGCCGTGCGCGCAGTCTTCCGGTTCGCTTGTCTTCACGGGGACGGACAGCAAGATTGTTGATATCGGCGCGGCCGTGCAGCGCAGCGACGGCATCGCGTACACGACCACAAGCGCGGGAAAAGTCGCGGGCGGCTCGGTGACGGTGACGGCTTCCGCCGTCCCTGATCCGCAGGGCTTGACGGGCTCAAACGGTGATTGTGCGGCGGGCACACAATTTACGCTCTCGAATGCCATTGCCGGTATCGACTCGACCGGCTACGCCGCTACGGCGTTCCTGGGCGGTGCCGACATTGAGCGTAACGACGATTACCGGGACCGCGTTTTATACGTCTACCAGAATCCGCCACAAGGCGGGGACCAAAGCGATTACGTAGAGTGGGCGCTCACCGTGCCGGGTGTTACGCGCGCATGGTGCGTCGGCAACGGGTACGGTGTCGGCTCGGTGGTGGTGTACTTCATGATGGACGCTGCGAACGTAGCGTATGACGGATTCCCGCAAGGTACGAACGGATGCGCGACGGCCGAAACGCGCGGCCCCGCCGCAACAGGCGACCAGCTCACCTTGGCGAACGCAATCTATCCACTCAGGCCCGTTACTGCGCTTGTGTATGTTATCGCGCCGATCCCCTACACAATCAGTATCAGCATTCGCGGCGTTGAAGTGCAGTACCAGGCCGCCGTATCCGATTCGATCGACGCGCAGTTAAAGGCGGACGGGCAACCGGGCGGCGAAGTAATCGTCTCGCATCTCTGGTCCGCTGTATCGGCCGTTCCGGGTGTCGATGATTTCTTGATTCTCTCGCCGACTCAAGATATCAGCCTACCGGCTGGCGCATTGCCGGTTGTCGGCTCGATCGCGTGGAGTTAGAAGCGTGGGCTCGCGCAAGACATGGAGCGCACGCGGCATCATTCCCGCGCGCAACAGTGCGGCCGACTATGCGGACGTATTGCGCAAACTTCTACCGCGTGGCCGTGTGTGGACGCGCGAAGACACGGGCACGCAAGCGGCCGTGCTCGATGCGCTCGCCGTCACGGCCGAAGGTATCGACAGTGAAGCGTTAAAGCTGATCGGTGCGGGCTTTCCGGCGACCGCCGATCAACTGTTACCCGAATGGGACGCAACGTTAGGGCTTCCTGATGCGTGCTTCGGTCCGTTCATCAACGACGACGAAAACCGCCAGCAAGTCGTAGCGAAACTGATAAGCACGGGCGGCCAAAGTATCCCGTACTTCGAATCGCTCGCGCTCTCGCTCGGCTACGAAATCCGCATTACCGAATTCGCTGTACACACGGTTCTTAGTCCCGTCACCGCGCCGATTGCCGGGCTCGACTGGCCCTTCACATGGAAAGTACAAATCATCGGTACGCCGGGCGTGAAATGGCACATGGTAGACGGCCCTGTAGAGGAACCGCTTTCGTTTCTCGGCACGACGCCAACGGAACAGGTACTCGAATGCCTGTTACGCCGCTATGCGCCCGCTCATACCGTGCTCATTTTCCAGTATTCGTAACGCGAGGTTAGCTATGGATCGTTACTGGGAAGCCAATGCGAGCGCGACCGCGCCGCCCGCGCCGTCCAAAACATCGGGCACCTATCCAACGGACGGAAACCCCGCGACGGTGACGCCGCCTACGACACCAGGCGAATGGTGGTACTACGCGATTACGGAAGAAATTCGTAACACCATCGTTCAACTCGGTGGTACGCCCGATTTCAAACAAGTCGATCAACTAGGAAAAGCCATAGCGAGCGCAATTGCACAAGGCATCAACGGGCGAGCTAACGTCAAGAGTGGTGTATGAGCAGCATCGTGACGGTCGATTTCAAGCGGCGAGTTTCTGCTGAACCGGTCGATCGTCTTGCACCGGTTCGCCGTCCTTGAAGGGGACGCCTTCGAGCAACAGCTTGATCTTTTCCGGTCCGTTGATGCGGCGCCAGGTTTTCTCCGCCTCCTCGATCAGCTTGAATGCCAGACCGAGGAAGGTAGGCCGCGACACGCAGTTACGCGTACGCGTCGTTCGATGACGTACCGTCGCGAACGTCGACTCGATCGCGTTGGTCGTCCGCAGATGCTGCCAGTGCTCAGCGGGGAAGTCGTAGAACGCCAACAGGCTCTCGCGATCCTTTTTCAGCGTCTCGGTTGCCTTCGGATATTTCGCCGAATGGATCGACACGAAACGGTCGAAAGCGGCGTACGCGTCGGCTCGTGTGGCAGCCATCCAG
>NZ_JAQFVG010000320.1 GCF_029439455.1 Caballeronia sp. BR00000012568055
GCGGACCCGCCGAGCATCCGATCGTGCTGCCCGCGCTGGCATCCGAACCGGCGTACGGGCGCGGCGCGGTATCGCCCGCATTCGTGATGGGTTTGCAGGCGGCGTGCGGCTCGCTGATCGTGGTGCTTCTCAACGCGACGATCGGGTTGGCGGAATCGGCGTGGGCGATCACCGCGTGTGTGTACGTGGTGGCGACATCGGCGGTCGGGACGGCGGAGCGCGTGCGCCGCCGCATCTACGGAACGCTGGTCGCCGTGCCGATCGGCCTCGCGTGTCTGCCGCTCGCGGAGCACGCGCCGCTGCTGGTCTGGGCGTTCGCCGCCTTCGCGATGATCGTCTACGCCATGGCCTTGCCCGAGCGATACGACATCGCCTGCGGTGCGTTCGCCTTCGCGCTGATCGTGACGATGGCCGCGAGCGGCATTCATTCCGTGCCGCTGCTGGCCGCGCGCGCGTGGGAAACGTTGCTCGGCGGCGCGCTCGGTCTGATCGCGGCGCGCTTCGTGTTTCCGCTACGCGTGGTCCGCTGAAGGCGTGTTTCGATCGATCGCCATGCCGATCACCGCGTCGAGCTTGTCGAAATCGACTGGCTTGACGAGATGCGCATCGAAGCCCGCCTGCGCCGAGCGTTCCTTATCGCTTTCCTGACCGAATCCGGTCATTGCCGCCACGAACGCGTGCCCGTGCAGCCGCTGCATGCGAAGCGCGCGCAGCACCGCGTAGCCGTCCATATCGGGCAAGGCCAGATCGAGCAGAATCAGATCGGGCGGAAAATGCCGCACCACGTCCACGCCTTCCTTGCCGTGATAAGCGATCCGCACATCGTGCCCTTTCAGTTGCAGCAGCATGGCGAGGCTATCGGCGGAATCGCGGTTATCGTCGATGACGACGACGCGCAGCGTGCCCGCAACGCCCGCCGCGCCGCTTTCGTTCAGCGTGGCGCGGCGCGTCGAACGATCGTCCGCCAGCGGATATGGCAGGCGCACGGTGAAGGTGCTGCCCTGATGCGCGCCCGCGCTCGCCGCCGTGATCGATCCGCCGTGCATCTCGACGATCGACCGGCACAGCGTCAGTCCGATACCCAATCCCGCTTCGCCCGGATTCAGATACTGATCTTCCTGCACGAACAAATCGAAGATGGACGTGAGGCCTTTCTGCGAGATGCCGCGTCCTGTATCGCTGACTTTGAGCAGCAGCGCGTTGTGCTCGCGCACGGCGGTAATCGTGATGCGGCTGCCGTTCGGCGAAAATTTCGATGCGTTGTTCAGCAGGTTTTGCACGACCTGCACGAGCCGCGTGCTGTCGCACAGCAGCGTAAGCGCTTCATCCGGCAGCGTCGTGATGATTTGCTGCGCGCGCTCGTCCGCCATCGGACGCACCAGTTCGATGCTGCGCGTAACAATCTCGCTCAGCTCCGTGCGCGCCATCCGCAATTCGATCTTGCCGGTCGTGATGCGGCCCATATCGAGCAGATCGTCCACGAGCCGCCCGAGATGCGATGTCTGCCGGTCGATGATGTCGCGGCACGCCGTCAGATGCGGCGCGAGTGCGTGGTCCATCTGCATCACGCCGATGGCATTGCGCATGGGCGCGAGCGGATTGCGCAACTCGTGCGCGAGCGTCGCCAGAAATTCGCTGATGCGCTGCGACGACGCCTCCAGTTGTTCGAGCCGCTTGCGCTCGCTCATATCGCGCGTGACTTTCGCAAAGCCACGCAATACGCGATGCTCGTCGTACACAGCGGTAATCACGACGCTCGCCCAGAACAGCGATCCGTCGCGGCGCACGCGCCAGCCTTCCATTTCGATGCGGCCCGCACGAATGGCCGTCTGCAATTCGATCGCCGGCAGATTGGCGGCGAGGTCTTCGGGGCAATAGAAAATGGAGAAGTGTTTGCCCAGCACTTCCGATGGCTGATAGCCCTTGATCCGCATCGCGCCCGTGTTCCAGCTTGTGATGTTGCCATCGGGATCGAGCATGAAAATGGCGTAATCGCTGACGTTTTCCACCATCAGCCGGAAGCGTTCCTCGGACTGGCGCAGCTTCTCTTCTTCGGCGCGTTTGGCGGTGAGATCGCGCGTACATTTCGCATAACCGATTATCTTGCCGTTCACGTCGCGCGCGGCGGTAATCACCACATTCGCCCAGAATAACGAGCCATCGCGTCGTACGCGCCAGCCTTCGTCTTCGAAACGGCCTGTGGCGAAGGCTTGCTTCAGTTCGTAATCGGGCCAGCCGCGCGCCACCGCTTCCGCCGGATAAAAGCGCGAAAAGTTTTGTCCGATGATCTCGTGCGCTTCATAGCCCTTGATTCTGCGTGCGCCGGTGTTCCAGCTTGCCACGCAGCCATTCAGGTCGAGCATGAAGATCGCGCAGTCTTCGATGGCGTCCACCAGCGCGTGATATTGCGCGTCGCTCATCGGGGTTTGCGGCGCGGAGACTGATCTTTGTGTGGTCATAGTTTCGATCGGCGACGCGTAAATTCAGGGGACAGACTTCGAGTGTAGCCGCTGTCCGAATCAGCGAGCGAGCATTTTTCAGACGATTGTTTCGATGCGCGAAACGTTGGAAACGGCGATGTCACGCAAACGTTTCTTGACACCATTCCCTTCGATTCATAGCTTGTAAGCTTACGCCAGCACGACGAGCCGCTTATCGGTCGAGTTTCACGCTCGACGCATCCAGCGCGTTCACGCGTCCTTGTGCTTCTTTGACGGAGGCTGACATGGATCGTCGACGTTTTCTCTCGCTGTCCACGTTCTACACGGTCGCGGCCGCGTCCGGCACACTCACCGCCTGCCATCACTCCAATGACGACGATAACGGTTCGGGCGGCACGCCGCCACCGCCCGTTGGCACCAACGCGTTTCCGCAAGGCGTGGCTAGTGGCGATCCGCGCGATGTCTCCGCCGTGTTCTGGACACGCTGCGTAGCGAAGGCGGGCAGCACTGCGCCCGTCGCCGTGACCCTGCAGGTTTCGCCGATGCCCGACTTCTCGCAACTCGCGGCGAGCGTGCCCTTGAGCGCGATATCGGATTACGACTTCACGGTGCGCGCCAAGGTCACGGGTTTGACGGCGAAAACAACGTACTACTATCGATTTATCGCGGGTAGCGATATCAGCGCAACGGGCGCCACGAAAACCGCGCCCGCAGCGACGGATAACGTGCCGCAACTGCGTTTCGCCTGGTTCGTGTGCCAGAACTGGAGCGCGAACCACTGGCAGGCGATGAACCTGCTCGCCGCCGAAACCGATCTCGACTTCGTCGTGCATCTTGGCGACTACATCTACGAAGCGAATTTCGTGGCGGCGGCGGGCACGGTGGAACCCGCGCATCCGACCATCACGTTGCCGAGCGGCGGCACGTATGCCAACACGCTCGACGATTACCGCACGCTCTATCGCACCTATCGCGGCGACGCGCGTTTGCAGAAGATTCACGCGAGCTTTCCGGTGATCGCCATCTGGGACGATCACGAATTTTCCGACGATTGCTGGCAGGATCACCAGACCTACACGAACGCCAACCTTCAGCAGACCGCGCGCCGCCGCAACGCGAATCAGGCGTGGGCGGAATGGCTGCCGGTGGATTGGGGCGATGTATCGTTCGATCTGAACAATGCGGCTTACGACAATATCCGCATTTACCGCGACTTTCACTTCGGCTCGCTGATTCATCTGGTCATGACCGACGAGCGGCTGTATCGCGATGATCACGTGGTCAGCGAAGCGGCGATCGCCACCGCGCTCGGACACGATCCGGTCAATGGCAACGATCTGGTCGGCTCGCGTTACTTCGTGCCGCAGACCGTTCTTTCGCAGTTCGAAGCAATTGATACGCAGCGTCTGGGCCGCGTGCCGTCCATCTTCGGTCCGACGCAGACGCAGTGGTGGAAAGACACGCTGAAGGCATCGACATCGATCTGGAAGGTATGGGGCAACGAAGTGATGATGAACCGCATGTGGCTCGATCTGACTTCGCTCGCGCCCGCGCCGAACAACGTGGTCTTCGTGCTCGATTGCGACGCGTGGGACGGTTATCCCTCGCACAAAGCCGATTTGAAGTCATACGTGAAGGCGCAGAACATCACGAATCTCGTGGCGATTACCGGCGATCTGCACGCGTTTCAGGCGGGTATCGTGCGCGATGTGCCGAATCCCGCGATCGGCACGCCGGTGATGATCGATCTGATGTCGGCGGGCATCAGCAGCCAGCCGTTTTTCGAGGACGTGAAGACGTATTCGGCGGGACAGCCGTTGTCGTCGCTGATCACGTCGTCCGCATTCTTCGATACCTTCGTACAGCAAAATAATCCCGATATGCTGTATGCGGATCATGACGGGATCGGCTATGCGTCGGCGACGGTCACGCCGACGCAGTTCATCGCTATTTTCAACAAGGTCAAGTTTCTGAATTCGGATGGCAGCGCGCCCGCATCGCCGCTGGCGAAACGTACGCGATTGACGATCAACGCAGGCGCGGTATCGGTGGCGGTTCAGGATAACGTCTGATCGTTGTCCCCACTAAGCGATCCGCACTTTAGAAGGGATTTCAACGCGATAAACCGCGCCTAGACTGCGTGGACATTTCGCAGATCGTTTGCTGTGGCAGGCAGTGCAACGAGGCTTACGAAGTGCATTCTTCCAACCTCTGGAGCACTAACATGTTCAGCAAAGTAATGGGCGTTCTCTTCGTAGCCGCGATGGCCGTCGCGTGCTACTTTCTTGCCACCATTCACGGTCCCGATCAGTATTTCGATGCCGAAGGCTCACCGACCGCGCTGAACCTTCAGACGATCAATTCCGACGCCGCCAAAGCCGCACCCGACGCCAGCGATGCGAGCGAAGTCCACGTCGCAAAAGTCCAGCATTCGAGCGCGCTTATTCAGGCTCAGGACTGAACAATTCGCGCAGCATGCGTTCGGGATTGGCGAGAAACGCGCGCGTCACCTTGAAGTGCTCCGTCTCTTCATACGCGACGCGCGCGATGCCGCTTTCCGTGAACTCGTAAATCCACGCATCGGGATACGCCATCAGAATGGGCGAATGCGTGGCGATGATGAATTGCGAGCCGTCGTTCACGAGATCATTGATGCGCGCCAGCGCCGCGAGTTGACGCTGCGGTGAGAGCGCCGCTTCGGGTTCATCGAGTAGATAAAGCCCTTGTCCGCCGAAGCGCTCCATCAACAGCGCGAGAAACGATTCGCCGTGCGAGCGTTCGTGCAGCGACTTGCCGCCATACGACGCAATCACCGGCGGCCCGAAGCCCGGTCCATCGTCGAGATTTTCGATTTCCGTGGCGACGTTGAAGAAGCTTTCCGCGCGCAGAAAGAAGCCATCGCGCGGCTTTCTGAAACCTTTTGCAATCCGAAGATATTCATGCAGCACCGAATGCGACAAACGCGTGCCGAAGCGAAAATTCTTCGTGCCACCTTCCGGATTGAAGCCCATCGATACCGCAATCGCTTCGAGCAACGTACTCTTGCCCGAGCCATTTTCGCCGACAAAGAACGTCACCTTCGGATGCGGCTCCAGCATATCGAGTGCGCGCACGGCGGGCAGCGAAAACGGATAGGCATCGAAGGAAGGCGCTTTGTCGCGCAGGAGCGAAATGCGGCTGATGAACTGAGTCGATAGCATGTCAGTGCAAGGCGCTTGCCGTGTCCACTTTTTCGACCGTCTTGTTCATGCCGATATTGATCGCGGGCATGAACAACATGGCGAAGACCGCGCCCAATGCGATCACGAACATCGACGTGAAGGTCATATGCAGCGCGTGATGCAGCGCTGCGCGAATCTCCGAATTGGCGACGAAATCGCCCGCTACGCCGGTGAGCAATTGCTTCAATTGATCCGCGCTGACGGACGGCCCGCCGCTCACGTGCGTGAGGCCGTAATTCTGCACCGCGCCGAACACGGCCGCGCCGAGCGTATTGCCCAGATTGCGCGAAAACAGATTCGATGCCGTCGCCGCGCCGCGTTCCTGCGGCTTGACGATTTCCTGAATCAGGATCAGGCAGGAAATGCTCGTAATGCCCATGCCGACGCCCAACACGGCCGAGCCGATTCCCGCCCACACCGGACTCGACTGCGGCGTGAGCAGCACGAACGGCAACGCGCCGAGCGGAATGAACACCGGCCCGATCATCAACAGCCGCCGCAAGCCGATACGCGTGAACATGCGCGAAGTGAACGTCGCGCCGCTCGGCCAGCCGATCATCATCATCGTGAGGGCGAGACCGGCTTGCACCGGCGTGCGATGCATCACGCCTTGCACGTACATCGGCAGGAAGGTGGTGAGGCCCATCATCGCCATGCCGGCGAGCAGCGTGGCGATATTGCTCGATGCAATCGGCCGGTGCGACCACAGCGCGAAGGAGATCATCGGATCGGCGGCGCGGCGTTCCTGGCGTACGAACAGCACGCAACTCGCGATCAGCACCGCCAGTTCCACGCCGACGCGCGCGTTGCTTTCGTGGCCGGCGTCGGTGAGCGCCATCATCAGCGAGGCGACGGCGGTGGTGAAAAAGATCGCGCCGCCGAAGTCGATCGCCGGTCGCGCGTGGCGCTTTTCTTCATGCAGAAAGAGCACGAACAGCGCCGCGGCCAGAATGCCGATCGGAATGTTGATCCAGAAGATCCACGCCCACGAAAGGTGTTTGATGAGCAGACCGCCGACCATCGGTCCGAGCACGGCGGCGATTGCCCAGACGCTGGCGAGATAGCCCTGCACCTTGCCGCGTTCGCGCGCGGGGTACAGATCGCCGACCACGGTGAGCGCGACCGGCTGAATCGCGCCCGCGCCGATGCCCTGAATCAGGCGGAAGACGATCATCGCCGGCATCGACCAGGCGAAGCCCGCGAGAATCGAGCCGATCAGAAAGATGGCGATGCCCGCGAGCAGCGCGGGTTTGCGTCCGTAAAGGTCGGATAGTTTGCCGAAAACCACGGTCAGCGCTGTCTGCGTCAGCAGGAACGACGAGAAAACCCAGCTATACAGATTGAGGCCGCCGAGTTGTGTGGCGATCTGCGGCATGGCGGTTGAGACGATGGTGGCTTCGATCGCGACCATCGCCATGGACGACATCACCGCGGCGATGACGAGCGGACGGACGGTTTTTCTGGGCTGTGACATGCGGCTCGGGGAGAGGGAATATTGCGCAAAGTGCAATGTTAGCCCGATGTCCGCCGCGCTGCTGATAACGATATCAGCGTCCTCATTCAAACCTAATTCTCCGCGACTAGCCTTGTTGTCGTGGACGGGCGGCGGTAATTCGTGTCAATAGCCCGCTCCACACCCGTAATCTCCTCAACTTTTGCGCCGGTTCCAGGACCCGGGATCGGCGCATTTTTTCTTCTATACTGCGCATTTCATGCCTTTTTCTGAGCCGAAGCCCACGAGTAGAATCAAGCGGAATCAATCGCTTGCTCCCTTCTCCACGCTGCGGACCCGAATGATCAAATCGCTGAGGAATCAACTCGTCGTCGCGCTCGGCATGTTGGTGAGCGTGATCGGTGTCGTGCAGGGCGTCAGTTCGTACAAGCTCTCGCAGGCGGGTATGAGCGCGCTGCTCGATCTGCGTCTGGAGCAGGTCGCAACCCGACTGCGCGACGGTTTCGCCGAAGCTATTCCGCAGAATCCCGCGCGCGGTTCGCAGGATGATCGCGATGTGGTGATCGTCATTTGGAAAACGGGCGAATCGCTGCCGTTCCGCTCGACCGATCCCTCGCTGCATTTTCCACGCGACGCCAAAGCAGGCTTTTCCAATTCCTCCGTCAACGACGAAAGCTGGCGCATCTACACGCGTCAGGACCCGACCATGACCATTCAGGTCGCGCAGCGCTCGTCGGTGCGGCGCGAACTGACGCAGGAAAACGCCGCGATGACGCTGTGGCCCATCGCCGTGCTGTTACCGCTGATGTGGATCGCCGTGGTGTTCGTGGTGCGGCGCTCGTTGCGGCGGCTCAATCGGCTGGGCCTTCAGGTGCAGGCGATCGACGCCGGCCATCTCGAAGCGCTGCCCACGCGCGGCGTGCCTGACGAAATCGCGCCCTTCATCCATTCGATCAACACGATGATCGAGCGTCTCGCGCGTTCCATCGAAGCCGAGCGCAAGTTCATTGCGGACGCCGCGCACGAACTGCGCACGCCGCTGACCGCGCTGCAATTGCAGGCCGATAATCTCGCGCCGCATATCGTCGCCAGCAATCAGGATCGCTTTCAGGAGTTGCGCCATGGCATTGCGCGCAGCAGCAAGCTCATCAAGCAGCTTTTGCGGCTGGCGCGCGCGGATGCGCCGATCGACGGCAATCCGATGACGCGCGTCGATCTGGCCGAAGTCGTCACCAACGCCGTCGCCGATGTGCTGCCGATCGCGCTGCAACGCGGTCTGGATATCGGTGCCGAAGAAATGATCGATGCCCACGTACGCGCGCTGGAAACGGATATCGGCATGGCGGTGAAAAATCTCGTGTCCAACGCCGTGCGTTATACGCCCAATGGCGGAATCATCGATTTGCGTATGCGGCGCGAGGGCGAGATGGCATGGATCGATGTCATCGATAACGGGCCGGGCATCGCGGAAGAATCGCTGCCGCGCGTATTCGACCGTTTTTTCCGCGCGAATATGGATATCGAAGGCAGCGGGCTGGGCCTGTCCATCGTCAAAGCGATTGCAACGCGGTACGGCGGCGATGTCACGCTGAAGAATCGCGATGACGGGCAGACGGGTATCGTGGCATCGATCGGCTTTCCGGTCGAAGAAGTGCGGTCTGCCGAACACGCTGCGCCGATCGCCACTGACGGCTGAACACAGCGCGTGGCGCGCCGCTTAGAATGCTTTCGCTGCGACGATCGAATCGAACAAGAAAGGATCGATCGTGCCGTTTCATTACGCTCTGCGGACGAGGTGAAACATGCGAATTCTTCTGATCGAAGACGATGTGCAGATCGGCACCAGCCTGATGCGCGCGCTCAAGGACGCGGACTACGCCGTCGATTGGGTGCGCGACGGTCACGCGGGCCGCGAAGCCATGAGCGCCGCCGAATACACGGTGGTGCTGCTCGATCTCGGCTTGCCCGGAATGACCGGCATCGAACTGTTGCGGCAGGCGCGCACTGTAGGCAACGCCACGCCCGTGCTGATTCTCACCGCCCGCGACGATCTCGACACGCGCGTGCAAGGTCTCGATCTCGGCGCGGACGATTACCTGCTCAAACCCTTCGATATGCCCGAACTGCTGGCCCGCATCCGCGCGGTGCTGCGGCGCAAAGCGGGCTACGCCACCTCGCGTCTCGGCGATGACTCCATCAACCTCAATCTCGATCAGCGCACGCTGACCTGCGGCGAGACTTCGGGCGTGCTGTCGGCGGAGGAATTCGCGCTGATGCACGCGCTGATGGAACGTCCCGGCACCATCTTTTCGCGCGATCAGCTCGAAGACCGCCTGTACGGATGGGGCAAGGAAGTGGAGAGCAACGCGGTCGATGTGATCATCCATTCGGTGCGCAAAAAGTTCGGCGCGGCCGTGATTCGCAATGTGCGCGGCCTTGGCTGGACCGTGATGCTTGGTCAGCCGCCCGGCGCGCACGACAAGGTGGAATAACGCGGCACCGTTCAGAACTTGTTGTGGTCGTGCTGAATCGAGCCGCAGAAATGCAGGCTGTACGCGTGATCTTCTTCGTCCACGCGACGCATGCGGCGTTCAAGATCGGCCAGATCGGCGGAGTCGCTGAAGTAGGCGTCGTGAGTGTGGGTGTCGTCGGTCGAATGGAACAGGTTCGAAAAAAGGGCAAACATGATGTGCTCCCGGTCAGTGGAACCTTGCGCCCGTTTGCGCGTGTTCCGTCGATGAAGAGCAGATTAGGCCGGGTGAATTAGGCGCGAATGAGCAGCGTTCGGCAACGCACGAGAAGGCCCTTTCGATTGCGATGCGGGCGTGCCGCACTGCATTACTGCGTGATATCTTCTTTCTTAGGGATTTCATACGGATTGCAGCGCTTTTTATAAGACGCCGCCATGAACGAAGTGCCACTCTCTCTCAGTGCCCGCGATCGTATCGAACTGCTTTGCTGGCTGACTTGCGGCAGTCTCGGTGCGTTCTATCTCAATGGCGACTGGCCCGCGGCCACGTTTCACGTGCAGGCCGCGCACAAGTGGCTGGATCGGCATCAGCGGGTGGCGGACTGGCTGGCGGTGGCGAAGCTTTCCGCCATAGCACGCGAACTCGCCACGCGTCATTGCGCGCTGCTTGAGGCTGACTGGGCGCGCGAGGCGGTCGAAGAAATCCTCGACAGTGAAGACCTCAACTATCAATCCGATGTCGTGCGGCAAGTGTTCGAAGATTGCCGACGCGCGCTGGCCGAGAAGCGTGTGCCGGAGTGAAAACTGGCGCAAAACACTGTATGAATGTACAGTAAGGCATTTTCCGCCTTTTCGAATTCACCATGTCTGACACGCGCGAACTTTCGCCGCGCCGTATCGCGCATCTGGACATGGACGCGTTTTTCGCATCGGTGGAGTTGCTGCGTTATCCGGAGTTGCGCGGGCAGCCGGTGGTGGTCGGCGGCGGGCGCGATGCGATACCGGAAGAACTGCCCGATGGCACGCGGCGGTTCCGGCGGCTGCGGGACTATGCGGGGCGCGGTGTGGTCACCACGTCCACGTACGAGGCGCGCAAGTTCGGCGTCTTCTCGGCAATGGGCATGATGAAGGCCGCCCAACTCGCGCCGGACGCGGTGCTGCTGCCGACTGATTTCGAATCGTATCGACATTACTCGCGGTTGTTCAAGGCGGCGGTCGCGGCGTTTACGTCGCAGATCGAGAATCGCGGCATCGACGAGATTTATATCGATGTGACCGATATGCCGGGCGAGCCTGCCGAAATCGGTCAACGCATGAAGGACGCCGTGCACGAGGCCACGGGGCTGACGTGTTCCATCTGCATTGCGCCGAACAAGCTGCTGGCCAAGATCGGCTCGGAACTGGATAAGCCCGACGGTCTCACCATCCTCACGATGGCCGATTTACCCACGCGCATCTGGCCGCTGGCGGCGCGCAAGGTGAACGGCATCGGACCGAAGGCGAGCGAGAAACTCGCGGCGCTCGGGATCAATACCGTGGGCGATATTGCATCGGCGGATCTGGGATTTTTGCAGACGCATTTTGGCGGCACGTATGCCGCGTGGCTCGCGCGGATTGCGCAAGGGCAGGACGAGCGGCCGGTCGTCGTCAGTTCAACGCCCAAGTCGATGAGCCGCGAAACCACTTTCGAGCGCGATCTGCATCCGAAGCAGGACCGCGCGACGCTTTCCTCGAAATTCACCGATCTGTGCAAGCGCGTCGCCGATGATCTGCAACGCAAAGGCTACGTCGGGCGCACGGTGGGCATCAAACTGCGCTTCGATGACTTTCATACCGTGACGCGCGATCTGACCGTGCCTGTCGCGACTGACGATGCCGTGGAAATTCGCCGCGCCGCGACGGAGTGTTTGCGGCGAATTGTGCTGGATCGCAGGCTAAGGCTGCTGGGCGTGCGCGTGAGTGCGCTTTCGGTACGCGGCGAGGGCGAGCTTGCGCACGAAGCCGTGCAGACCGAATTACCTTTCGATTACTGAAGCGCGATATCAACGCGAAATACCTTTCTTCTTGCCGCTATCTTCGGCGCGAAGAAAATCGATCAGCGCGCGTAGCGGCCCCGGCATATGCGCGCGGCTCGGATAGTACAGCGACGGTCCCGGAAAACTCTGCCACCACGGTTTCAGCACGGGCACCAGCGCGCCTTTCTCGATGGCATCGCTCAGAAACTCTTCGAACGTGTACGTCAGGCCAAGTCCCGCACCGCCGCACTCAGACTCAATTCGATCGACGACGTCACCAGCGGCCCGCGCGGCGCAATCCGCACGATCTTTCCCGCGCGCGTGAATTCCCACGCCGCCAGCCGCCCGCTCTCGAAACGATGCGCGATACACGCGTGATCCACCAGTTCGCGCGGATGCTTCGGCTCGCCGTGCGCTTCGAGATACGCGGGCGCGGCCGCAGCGACGAAGCGTTGCACGCGCGGGCCGATCGGCACCACGATCATGTCGCGCTCGATGCGTTCGTCGTAGCGAATGCCCGCGTCGTAACCTGCGGCGAGCACGTCGATAAAGTTATCGGTTGCGCTGATTTCGAGCGTGATACCAGGATTCGCCGCCAGAAAGCGCGGCACGATCGACGGCAAAATCTCGCGCGCGGCGATGCGCGGCACGTTCAGCCGCAGCGTGCCCGTGGGACTGTCGCGAAAGCCGTTGACGGCGTCGAGCGCACCAGCGATTTCCGTGAACGCGGGACCGAGCCGCTCGATCAGGCGCTGTCCCGCTTCGGTCGGCGTGACGCTGCGCGTGGTGCGGTTCAGCAGCCGCACGCCGAGACGCGTTTCCAGACGACGAATGGCATCGCTCAGAGAAGAAGCCGAGACGCCGCGCAAAGATGCCGCCTGCCGGAAGCCGCGCGAGCGCGCGACGGCCAGAAACGCGTGGAGATCGGAGAGGTCGGGTTCGTTCATTGTTCGCTTGACCGTACAGCCTACTCGGATTGAAGTGGATTATCGCACGCGAATTTCGCTCGCATAATGCGTCTCATGCTTCTGATTTCATCAGTCAAGGAGAACGAACATGGAACAGCGTCAATTGGGCAAGACCGGGCCGCAGACGGCGGCGATCGGATTGGGCTGCATGGGCATGTCGGGCATGTACGGGCCGTCGGACCGCGCGGAAAGTATCGCGACGATTCACGCGGCGCTCGAAGCGGGCATCACGCTGCTCGATACCGGCGATTTCTACGGCATGGGCCACAACGAATTGTTGATCGCGGAGGCTTTGCAGAGCGCGCCGCCGTCGCGCCGCGACTCCGCCATCCTCAGCGTGAAGTTCGGCGCGCTGCGCGATCCGGCGGGCCAGTTCATCGATTTCGACGGACGGCCGAACACGGTGAAAAATTCGCTCTCGTACACCTTGCAGCGCTTGGGCGTCGATCATGTCGATATCTACCGGCCTGCGCGGCTGGATGCGAATGTGCCGATCGAAGATACCGTGGGCACGATCGGCGATCTCATCAAGGCGGGTTACGTGCGGCATGTCGGGCTGTCGGAAGTCGGTGCATCGACGATTCGGCGCGCTGCGGCGGTGCATCCGGTCTGCGATGTGCAGATCGAGTATTCGCTGATTTCGCGGGGTATCGAAGAGGCGATTTTGCCGGCGTGCCGTGAGCTTGGAATCGCGATTACGGCGTATGGCGTGTTGTCGCGCGGTCTGATCAGTGGTCACTGGAACAAGGACGCCGCGCAACAAGGCGATTTCCGCACCATGAGTCCGCGCTTTCAGGCGGGCAATGTCGAGCAGAACCTCGCTTTGGTCGATGCACTGGCGAAGATCGCGCAAGCGAAGGGCGTGAGCGTCGCGCAGATTGCGATTGCGTGGGTGCTGGCGCAGGGCGACGAGATCATTCCGGTGATCGGCGCGCGTCGGCGCGATCGGCTGACGGAATCGCTCGGGGCTTTATCGGTGACGCTGAGCGCTGAGGAATGCGCGGCGATCGAAGCGGCGGTGCCGAAGGGCGCGGCGGCGGGGGATCGGTATGCGGCTGTGCAGATGGCGCATTTGGATAGTGAGAAGGGGTAAGACGCGAGGTCTTTACGCCTGGCTGATGGTTGCGACGGGAAGTACGAGGCGTAATGGGTCGTTCGTTAGTCGGACGAAGCCGTACTTCTCGTAGAAACCGGCAGCGCGGTCGTCGATCGCATCGACGACCACGCACTGAATGCCGATTGTCTCGGCTGTGACAATTACTGTGTCGAGCGCGTGAGCCAGAAGGTATTCGCCAAGGCCTTTGCCTTTGCGCTTTGTATCGACTGCGAGCCGCGCCAACAGCACCGCCGCGACCTTGCGAGGAAGTCGAGATTTCGCCGAGATTCCCTCGGTTTCGATAGATGTCGCTGCCAACGCGTAATAGCCGACGATTGCATCGGGTTTATCTGCCAGCACAGCGACATATGTACGCGTCAGATTCTTCTTCTCATGCTGCGATGCGGTCTTTTGCAGCCAGTCATTGAGCGAAGCGACACCGCAATCAAAGCGATTTCGATCGTCGTCCGCCGACAGCTTTCGAATCTGTACTTCCACTCTTCTTGTTCCGTAGACGCGACATTGCTCGCTGTAATGCTTCGTTCGGCTTCGGCGGTTCGTCCAGCAGTGCAAAAAAGCGCTTCGACTCTTCCACGGTGAGTTGGATAGAACGAATGACTTCTTCCTGCTCGATGACCCGTTCCGCAGCCTGAAGAGCCGACTGCACAATGAACTGGTTAAGGGTGCTACCCGAAAGATCCGCAGCGAGCTGCAGAACCGCTTGCTTCTCTGCACTCAACCGGGCCGTGATTCGCCCGCGACCGGTGTTTTCCGCATCGCTGTTGTGCCTGATAGCCATGTTGCTTCCTCATGCGGGATCTGGTTCGTGGCGCCCCGGCAACGACGCATGCGATCCCTTTCTTGAATGACGACGATACCAACGCGTCTCTCCGTACTGCATCGCGGCTGCCGGATGGCACGACGCAGCGAGACATCATTCTACTACGTGTGGTGCCAAAATGTCACCACACGGTGGCAATTTTGCTCGCAGACGTATAGATTGCGCTGCTAGTAAGTTAAGCGTCCGCATCACTGTCGCAGATTTCTTATGGTCTCGCGTTCAAGGCACGCAACGTGCAACATCGGCGAGATCGCAAAACAGGAGCCGACGGTGAAAATCGCGACCTTCAATATCAACGGCATTCGCGCGCGGATCGACTCGCTGCTGACCTGGCTCGAACGCGAATCGCCGGATATCGTCTGCTTGCAGGAGTTGAAGGCAACCGACGCGCAGTTTCCCGCAGATGCCATCTCCAACGCGGGCTACGGCGCGCTGTGGCACGGTCAGGCATCGTGGAACGGCGTGGCCATTCTGGCGAAGGGCAGCGAGCCGGTGCTCTCGCGTCGCGGTCTGCCCGGCGATCCCGACGATACCCACAGCCGCTATATCGAAGCCGCCGTGAATGGCTTGCTGATCGGCTGTCTCTATCTTCCGAACGGCAATCCGCAGCCCGGCCCCAAGTTCGATTACAAGCTCGCGTGGTTCGAGCGTCTTCACGCGCACGCGGAAAAATTGCTCAAAAGCGGGCATCCCGTCGTGCTCGCGGGCGATTACAACGTCATTCCGACCGATGAAGACATCTACAACACGCGCTCATGGCTGAAGGACGCGTTGCTGCAACCCGAAAGCCGCGCGGCCTACGAAAAGCTGCTCGCGCAAGGCTGGACCGACGCCATCCGCAAGCTGTATCCGGATGAGCGCATCTATACATTCTGGGATTATTTCCGCCAGCACTGGCAGACCAATTCGGGACTGCGTATCGACCATTTATTGCTGTCGAAAGATCTCGTGCCGAAGCTTCAGGATGCGGGCGTCGATAAATGGGTGCGCGGCGAACCGCATGCCAGCGATCACGCGCCGACGTGGATCACGCTGAAAACAGGGCGTGCGAAGAAGAAAGCATGAAGCCGCGTGTTAAGGCGGCTTCATGTGTCACCTAAGCTTTAAACCGCGCGCTTGCGTGTGGTCTTGGCAAGTTCACCGCTTGCATCGAGCACGACGCCGCTCGCGTCGTTCGCAGTATCGGCAAGATTGGTGACGAGTTCGCCGGATGACTGCGCGGCTTGCTGAATATCGCTGGCCGCCGTCTCGGTCATTTCCTTGAGCTTGATGCCGTTGCGCTCGTACTGATTGCGCACTTCGCCGATCATGTCCGCTTCCGTGGACGTGATGATCGACAACACATGCTGTCCGTACGATGCCGCCTTTTGCGGAAATTGTGCGGCCATCACGGATTGCCAGCCGAATACATCGCCGGGCGTGGCTTCGTCGCCGGCGCGCAGCAGCGAGTTGCTTTCTTCCACCATCTTTCTCACCGTCTGCGCGTTGAGATCGGCGAGCGCCTGAACGCCGCTTGCAAAACGGCCGCTGATATTGAGCCACGCCTGAAGATTGGCGCGCGCCATCGAGGGAATCTGATACGCGAGGTAACCGGGATACTGGAACATTGACCGCTCCTTCGTGAATGTCGAATGCAATCGGTAATGAGGTAAGGCCCTGTCTCATCACGATACGTCGGTAACGTGCATGCGCTGCGACAAGGCGACGAATTCATCGATTCAGACGAAGCGGGTTCCGAGCGGTTCCCGCTCGATCGAGGAAAATTTAAAGCACGCCCGGTCGGGTCGGAACAGTGGCGCGCGCATCGTCGAGCGCGGCGAGGAATGACATCACATGAGCGCGTCCGCCGCTTTCCCACGCGTTCAGATGATCGGCGTGTTCGATCATGGCGAGATGCTTGTCGCCGTGCTTGTCACCATGCGCTGCATCGAAAAGAAGCTGGAAATGCAGGGGTGGAATGACGCGGTCCTGTGTGCCGCCATAAATCAGCAAAGGCACATTGATCGATGCGATGCGCGACAGACTGTCGTATCGATCGCGCGCGAGCGTGCGCACCGGAAACAATCGAAAGCGCGCCGCCGCGACTTCGACGATGCTCGTATACGGCGCTTCGAGGATCAGCGCATCGACATGGGCGACGGAGGCGAGTTGCACGGCCACGCCCGAGCCGAGCGAGTAACCATGCAGAACGAGAAACGATGAACGCGCGGCGGCGAAAGTATGAAACGCGAGCGCATCGGCATACAGGCCCGCTTCGTGCGGCTTGCCCGGATTGCCCGCATATCCGCGATATTCCGCGAGCAGCACGCCGTAACCTGCATCGATCAATTCGAGTGCGATATGCGCGCGCTGCGTGATGTCTTCGCCGTTGCCGTGAAAGAGCATGACGAGTGGCGCGGCATCATCGGGCGGCGCGCGGTATCGGCCGGTCAATTGCAAGCCGTCGTTCGTGGTGACGGTGATGGCTTCGGTGCGCGCATCGAACGCGGGATTGATCAGCGACTGAATCTGTTCGAGCGGATAAACCAGCCGCCCTTGCAGCCAATAAAGCGCGGCCAGCGCGATCGAATAGAAAAGCGCCAGCCCGATAGCGATGATCGCGATGAGTTTTATCATCCCGCCATCTTAAAACTAGTCTCCGTCGTGCGAATGCAGGCTAAGCGGCATATCCGATGCAATTTCGCGCCCGACTTCTTCCGCGCTCTTTCCGCGATTGAACAAGGCGTTCAGCAGAATCGCGAACACGGCGGCGAGCGTAATGCCGCTGTGCGTAAGCGGTCCGGCCCACTTCGGCATATGTTCGAAGAAGGTCGGCGCGGCCAGCGGAATCACGCCGACGCCCAGACTGATCGCGATGATCAGCAGGTTGTTCTTGTTCTCGTACTCGACCTTGCTGAGAATCTTCACGCCCGTCGCCGCGACCATTCCGAACATGGCGATACCCGCGCCGCCGAGCACCACGACCGGAATCGATGCAATCAGATTCGACAGCTTCGGCAGCAAGCCGAGCAGCATCAGAATCACGCCGGACACCGCGACCACCCAGCGGCTTTTCACGCCCGTGATGCCGACCAGTCCGATGTTTTGCGAAAACGACGAATGCGGAAATGTATTGAAGATGCCGCCAATCACCGTGCCGATCCCATCCGTACGCAAGCCGCGCGTCGCCGCGATCCGATCCACCGGCCGTCCCGCGAGATCGCCGAGCGCGAGGAACATGCCGAGCGATTCCACCATGATCACGACCATCACCAGGCACAGGGACGCGATGGCCGCGATATCGAAGGTCGGCATGCCGAATGCGAACGGCCGCACCGGCGCAAACCACGCCGCCTGACCCACGCCCGCGAAATTCACCAGCCCGCTTGCCAGCGCGATAACAAAGCCGATCACCATGCCCAGCAACACCGAAATATTCGCGATAAACCCGCGCAGAAACTTGTTGATCAGCAAAATGGCCAGCAGCACGACGCTTGCGATCATCAGGTTTTTCGGATCGCCGAACGTGGGCGAACCGCGCCCGCCGCCCGCCCAGTTGATCGCCACCGGAAACAGCGTCATGCCGATGGTCAGAATGATCGTCCCGGTCACGATGGGCGGAAAGAAGCGCATCAATCGCCCGAAGAACGGCGCGATCAGCACCGCGAACACGCCCGCCGCGATAGTCGCGCCGAAGATCGTGGTAATGCCCGCGCCGGATGACGCCATCGCGACCATCGGGCCGACAGGCGCGAAGCTGACGCCCATGATGATCGGCAGACGAATGCCGAACTTCCATACGCCGATACATTGAATCAGCGTGACGATGCCGCACGCGAAGAGATCGGAACTGATCAGAAACGCGACCTGATCTTTCGGCAACTTCAGCGCCGCGCCGATGATGAGCGGCACCGCAATCGCGCCCGCATACATGACGAGCACGTGCTGAATGCCGACCGCGAGCATCTGAGCTGCGGGCAGGACTTCATCGACGGGATGAACGGCGGATTGAATCGTCTGGGCCATGTGCGCTCCGGCAGCAAATCAGCGGACTGTTTCGTTGGGGGGATCGTCCGAGTATTGCACCGGGCAGGGGCCAAAAAAATATTCGCGCTGCTATACGCAGGATCGCAGCGAATGGCGCATGTTGCGCTGCGTTGTCGAAAGCAAGCCTAGCCAATCACGCCAAATGGCCGTCGATGCCAGACGAAGCAGTGAGCGCATGCTGCCGATGCAACTACACTTTCTAACGCGCGTGGCGTTCGCAACAGCGCGCAAAACATCGAAGTCGGACAGGAGCCAGTCACGATGAACTTGCTGTTCGTTGACGACAACCGCGCATGTCTGGAAACACTCGTCGATATCGCGACGGGCCTCGGGCATGAAACGGCCGTCGCGCACGACGGCGCCGGATGCCTTGCGCTGGCCACCAGCGAACGCTTCGACCGTATCTTCCTCGACATTTCCCTACCCGATGCCGACGGTCGCGAAATCTGCAGCCAGATTCGCACCGCCGGCCCGAGCCGCGATGCGCGAATCATCGCTATGACAGGTCATACGGATTTTGTCGAAGGCAGCGGCGAAACCGAATTCGACGGCTTTTTGCTCAAGCCGATCAGCCTTCAGGCGCTCGAACTTTTCCTCCTCACACGCTGACTTTTGCCCGGCTAATTTGACCGGACTTTGTCCATGCCTTATCGCACGAGCGGCAGCAATTGCCGATCGCCCGATGTGCGTGTGCAGCAAGCGTGCGAAATCCGCGAATCCCTTGCCACGCAAGGCCTCCCGGGCTGTCGATTTTTGAGATGACGTGCTACATTCCGAACGCCTTTGCGCACTCCGGCACAAATCGCCGGATCGTTTCAGCTGCGCAAAACACAGGATTCGGGGCTCGGCCCGCTTAAAACACACACAGGGATTTCGGCATGGAAATGGTCGGCGGAGTGCGGCTTGCCCAGTTGTTCACCAGCAATCAGGCGGATTTGCTCGCCGAATGGATCACGCAGCAGCACGCCATTGCGTCGCGGCGCGGACTGGTCGGCGAAGCGGAACTGCGCAATCAATTCGGGCAGTTCGTCACGCTGCTGGTCAATGCCATCGGCACTACCGAAAAGGTCGATTTTCAGGCGACCGCGTGGCAGGAAGTGCGCGCTTTTCTCGCCGATATGTCGTCGCAGCGCGCCCGACAAGGCTTTACGCCCGTCGAAACCGCGATGTTCGTGTTCTCGCTCAAGCAGCCGCTGTTCACGCGCCTGCGCGCGATGCTCGCCAATGAACCGGCCACGCTCGCCGATCTCACCTGGACCATCAGCACACTGTTCGATGAACTCGGCCTGTACACCACCGAAGTGTTCCAGGCCAGCCGTGAACAAGTGATCGTGCGCCAGCAGCAAGAGTTGCTCGAACTGTCCACTCCTGTCGTGCAACTGTGGGACGGCATTCTGGCGCTGCCGCTGATCGGCACGCTGGATTCTGCGCGCACGCAGGTGGTGATGGAAAACCTGTTGCAGAAGATCGTGGAAACGGGCGCGGCCATTTCGATCATCGATATTACTGGCGTGCCGACCGTCGATACGCTGGTCGCGCAGCACTTGCTCAAAACCGTCGCGGCGGCGCGGCTGATGGGCGCGGACTGCATCATCAGCGGGATTCGTCCGCAGATCGCGCAGACCATCGTGCATCTGGGCGTGAATCTGTCGAACGTGACGACCAAGGCGACGCTCGCATCCGCCTTCACGGTCGCGTTGCAGCGCACCGGCAAGTCGGTGGCGCTCTCGCATCAGAAAGAAGCGCCGCGCGGCGCGCGTCCCGGCGACGCGCACGACGCCCAGCACGCGGAATGATGTCCGACAAGGCATAAAGCATGGAACGCATCCCGATTCTCACGATGGGCAAGCTGCTGCTCGTCACCATTCAGGTGGACATGCACGACCGCCTCGCGCTCACCTTGCAGGACGATCTCACCAGCCGAATCGTCAAGGACGGCGCGAATGGCGTGCTGATCGATATTTCATCGCTCGATGTGGTGGATTCGTTCATCGGCAGGATGATCGGCAATACCGCGGCGATGGCGCGCGTGCTCGACGCGGAAACCGTGGTGGTCGGCATGCAGCCATCGGTTGCCATCACGCTGGTGGAACTCGGGCTGGCGCTGCCGGGCGTGCGCACGGCCCTGAATGTCGAGAAAGGCATGGCGCTGCTGTCCGGGCGCGGCGCGGTCTGACTCCATGATGACTTACAACCACGCGGCTTCCCCCAACCACGCAAGCCATGCTTCGGCGTCCGACACGTTGCCGATCCGCAATGACGAGCAAATCGTGCGGCTGCGCCAGTTCGTGCGCGAGAAAGCGGTCGCGCAAGGTCTGTCGCTGATCGATCAGACCAAGTTTGTGACGGCGGCAAGCGAGCTGGCACGGAACACGCTGATCTACGGTGGCGGCGGCGACGCGCATTGCACGGTCGTCGAGCGCAACGGTCGTCGCGGCCTCAAACTCGAATTTGTCGATAACGGGCCGGGCATTCCCGACATTCAGCGCGCGCTGTCGGACGGTTTCACGTCGGGCAGCGGCCTGGGTCTGGGTCTCGGCGGCGCAAAACGCCTCTGCGACGAATTCGATATCCGCTCCGCGCCGGGCGAAGGCACCCACGTTTCGATCACCAAATGGAAACCGTTCTAAAAGAGTCGATGGCCGCGCAGCAGCGCTTCGAGATTGCGGAGGCGAGCCAGATTGCCTTCGCGCGACGCGCGGCGGGCGAACTGGCGCGCGGACTCGGTTTCGACGAAACGGTGGCGGGCGAGCTTGCCATCGTCGTGACGGAGCTGGGGACGAATCTGCTCAAGCATGCACAGCATGGCGAAGTGCTGGTGCGGCCGCTGATCGATGGCGCGCGCTATGGCATCGAAGTGCTGAGTATCGACAGCGGGCCGGGCATTCGTGATCTGTACCGCTGTTTCGAAGATGGCTACACGACCGCAGGCAGTCCCGGCACCGGCATGGGCGCGATTCAGCGTCTCTCCGATGAACTCGATCTGTGGAGCGCGCCCGCGCTCGGCACGGTGCTGCGCGCGGTGTTCTGGAACAAGCCGGCGACGGCCGAACGCGCGAGTGGTGTCACGTATGGCGTGGTGAATTTGCCGCTGCAAACCGAAACCGTGAGCGGCGATGCGTGGTCTTGTCACGCGAGCGCCGACACGTTCACTGTGCTCGTCGCCGATGGCCTCGGCCACGGTCCGCAAGCCAATGTCGCGGCGATCGAAGCCGCGAAAGTGCTCGCGCAGGACGGCGACGCGCCGCTCGAACGCATCATGGACCTTGCCAACGACGCCTTGCGTCCGACACGCGGCGCAGCGGTCGGGATCGCGCGCATGCCGACGTTCTCATCGGCGATGGATGCGCGCGTGGTGTTCGCGGGCATCGGCAATATTGCGGCGAGCGTGTGGACGGATTCGTCGCACAAGCATCTGGTGTCGCATAGCGGCATCGTCGGGCATTCGGCGGCGCGGCGCACGCAAACATTCGATGTGCCTTATCCGCCGAATGCGCTGGTCGTGCTGCATTCCGACGGCCTGACTTCGCGCTGGGATCTCGCGCGTTATCCGGGCTTGAGCCTGCGGCATCCGTCGCTGGTCGCGGCGGTGTTGTATCGCGATTTCGCACGCGGGCGCGACGACGTGACCGTGTTCGTCGCGCGCGCGGCCGGAGCGGTGGCATGAATCAGCGTATTTATTCGATGCAGCTCGGCGGCGAGCGCGATATCGTCACCGCCCGCGTCAAAGCGCGCGATGCCAGCGCCGCGCTCGGCTTTTCCGCGCAGGACCAGACGCGCATTTCGACGTCGGTGCTCGAAGCGGCGCGCACGGTACTGATTGCGGGCAGCAGTGCGCGCGCTGAATTTTTCGTCGATGACCACGCGTATCCGCCATGCTTCGTGGTGCGCTTTCTCGCGTGCGCCGGAGCGGGCGATCGGCTGCGCGCGATGAAGCACGACGACTCGCAGGCATCGCTCGGCCTGCTCGCGGCGCAACGTTTGATGGATCGCTGCGCGATTGTCGATGAAGCGGACGGCGGCACATCCATCTCGCTCGCCAAGACCTTGCCCGAACACGTTTCCTTCGATCCACAAGCAATCTCCGATGCGTTGTCGCGCCCGACAGAACAAGATTCGACCACGGAATTACAGCGTCAGAATCGCGAACTGATCGGCGCGCTGGCGGACTTGCGCGAGCGGCAGGAAGAACTCACACGTCTCACGCGTGAACTCGAAGACACCAATCGCGGCGTGGTCGCGCTCTACGCGGAACTCGATGCACGCGCCGATCATTTGCGTCGCGCGGATGAATCGAAGTCGCGCTTTCTGTCGAATATGAGCCACGAGTTTCGCACGCCGCTTTCATCGATTCGTGCGTTGTCCAAACTATTGCTGGAACGTATCGACGGTGAATTGACGGAGGAGCAGGAAAAGCAGGTGCGATTCATCCGCAAGGCGGCGGAAGACTTGTCCGAGACCGTGGACGATCTGCTCGATCTGGCGAAAATCGAAGCGGGCAAGATCGAAGTGCGGCCCGAGGAATTCGAAGTCGATACGCTGTTTTCCGCGTTGCGCGGCATGCTGCGTCCGCTGTCGGCCACGGGCGCGGTAGAACTCGTGTTCGATTCATGCGAAGGTCTGCCGCCCATTCGCACCGATGAAGCCAAGGTCGCGCAAGTGCTGCGCAATTTCGTGTCGAATGCGCTGAAATTTACCGAACGAGGCGAGGTGCGCGTAAGCGCGAGTTATGACGAAGCGCGGCGTCTCATCACGTTTTCGGTGCGGGACACGGGCATCGGGATTGCGGCGGAACATCAGCAAGTGGTGTTCGAGGAATTCGGGCAAGTGGAAAGTCGCTTGCAGCAATACGTGAAAGGCACGGGTCTCGGCCTGCCGTTATGCCGCAAGCTGTGCAAATTGCTCGGCGGCGATGTATCGCTGGAAAGTGCGGTCGGAAGCGGTTCGACGTTTAGCGCGACGATTCCCGCGTATTACGGCGACGATTTCGATGTCGGCACGCATGGCGATACGCGCCCTGCCGTGCTGATCGTCGCGGGCAGTCCGATCGAACGGCTGGATTGCGAAGCGGCGTTGCGCCAGACGCCGTATCGCGCGATGGTCGCGGCCACGCTCGACGAAGCGAGCCGCGCGTTATCGCGCACACCGCCTGCCGCCGTGCTGCTCGCCGTGCGCCCGACACCCGACGAAGCGATGATCTGGCTCGCGGCGCTGCGCGCGCAGGCCGCCACGCGCAGTATTCCCATCATCGTGCTGGGCGACGATGAAGACCGTGGCGAGTCGGCGGCGCTGGGTGCGGCGGCGTTTATTGTCAGACCGGTGAGCGGCAATGAATTGGCAGGTATCCTGAATATCGTGTCGAACGCGCCGCTTACGCAGGAAGGTGAGCGCTCATGAAAAGCGAGTGGAGCGACGTGCTGATCCTCAACGTCGATGACAACGACGGCGCGCGCTATGCGAAAACGCGCATTCTGTCGCGCGCGGGCTTCAATGTGATCGAAGCGGGCACCGGCACCATCGCGCTCGAACGCGTGCGCGCCGAAGCGCCCGACCTCGTGCTGCTCGATGTGAAACTGCCGGATATCAACGGACTCGAAGTGTGCCGGCTGATCAAGGCATCGCCGGAGACATCGGGCACGTTGGTGCTGCAGACATCGGCGGCGGCGGTGCATAGCCTCGATCGCATACGCGGTCTTGAAGGCGGCGCGGATAGCTATCTGACCGAACCGGTCGAGCCTGCCGAACTGATCGCGCATGTGCGTGCGCTGCTGCGCGTGCGGCTCGCAGAAAACGCCTTGCGCGAGAGCGAAGAACGCTTTCGCCAGCTTGCCGATAATATCGACGATGTGTTCTGGATGCTCGATCCTTCGTCCAACGAATTACTTTATGTCAGCCCCGCCTATACGCGTCTTTTCGATGCAGGTGGCGGCGCGCCCGCACCCGCGCCCGGCGCGGGTCACTGGTCCGGCGATATTCATCCGCTGGATCGCGAGCATGTGGCGGATGCGTACCGGCAATTGCTGGCGCACGGCACCGCGTATCAGGTGGAATTTCGCGTGATGCGCGCGCATGGCGGTCCGCGCTGGATGGCGGAACGGGCGTTTTCAGTGCCGGACGTGCCGGGCAGGCGCAGTCGTATCGCGGGTATCGTCAATGATATTTCCGAGCGCAAGGCCGCGGAATTGCTGCTGCGCGAAGCCGATCGTCGCAAGGACGAATTCCTCGCGATGCTCGCGCATGAATTGCGCAATCCGCTTGCGCCGATTCGCAATGCCGTCGATCTGCTCGATCCGGGCCGCACACCGTCCAGCGAAAATTACTCGATCGTTCGCGCGATCATCGACCGGCAAGTACGGCATCTGAGCCGTCTTGTCGATGATCTTCTCGATGTTGCGCGCATCACGCAAGGCAAGATTACGCTGCGTGAAGAAACGGTGGATCTCGCCGCAGCCATCGACGCCGCGATCGAAACCACGCAGCCCGCGCTGCAAAGAAAGCGCCACACGCTGAGCACTAAGCTCTCTGATACGCCGCTCTACATCATCGGCGATAACATCAGGATTGCTCAGGTGTTTGCGAATCTGCTGTCGAACGCGTCGAAATATAGCCTGGAAGAAGGCGCGATCGAGATCGAGACGGAACAGCTCGGCGATGAAGTGCGGATCGTGGTGCGCGATCGCGGTATCGGCATTGCGGCGGATATGTTGCCGCATATCTTCGATCTGTTCGTGCAGTCGGAGACATCGCTGGAGCGCTCGGAAGGCGGCTTGGGCATCGGCTTGCCACTGGCCCGCACGCTGGTGGAATTGCAGGGCGGGCGTATCGAAGCGTTTTCGGCGGGATCGAATCAGGGCAGCGAGTTCACCGTGTGGTTACCGCTGGCGCAGACGCCGCCCGCGACCGCCGCACCCGTCGATGCAAACGCCGCACATGCGCCGGTCAGCGGCAAGCGCGTGCTGCTTGTGGACGACAGCGTGGACGCCGCCATGGCCATGTCGTTGCTGCTCGAAGCGGACGGCTTCGATGTGCGCACCGCGCACGACGGCCACGAAGCGCTCGCTCTTTCCGATACCTTCGCGCCGCAGATCGTGCTGCTCGATATCGGCTTGCCGGGCATGGACGGCTACAGCCTCGCAAGCGAAATGCGCAGCCGCGCCGCGACCGCCGATGCGTTGCTTATCGCCGTGACAGGCTACGGGCAGGCGCATGATCGTCAGCGTTCGAAGGACGCGGGCTTCGATCATCATCTGGTGAAGCCCGTGGCCTTCGAAGAGATTCAGAACGCGGTGCGGGGAAAGTTCGCAGCCGAGTTCTGAACGCTTATTTCGTCGCGATAAAAACCGAATTCAAATACGCGCAACGCATCGCCCTCTTTAGCACGGGCAAGCCCGTCCACGCGCTTCCCGCACGCTGCGGCGCGAACCGGTAGTGGACCAAAGTCCAATGTCCGATCCACGCGCGCCGATCTAGATTCAAACGGTATCCAACGGCCGATGCGCATGCTGCGCGCGTCGCGATGTGCTGCCTACCTTCCATGCACGATGAGCGAAGTGAAGCCTTTAGTGGCCGTGATCGACGACGACGAATCGGTCTGCCGAGCGCTCAGGCGACTGCTGCGCGCGGCGGGCATGACAGCGGAGAGTTTCGGCACCGGCGATGCGTTGCTCGCGGCCTTCGACGCTGCGCACAGCGACGCGCCGTGGCGGCCCGACTGCATCGTGCTCGACGTGCAGATGCCGGGCATGAACGGTCTGGACGTGCAGCGCCGGCTCGCGGACATGAACGCGCATGTGCCGATCGTTTTCATCACTGCCGGCGACGACTCCGCCGTGCGCGAGCAGGCGCTCGCGGCGGGCGCATCGGCTTATCTGCACAAACCGTTCGATGACGAAGCGTTCATCGGCGCCGTGCGCGCGGCGCTCGAAACAAAACGCGAGACATGAGGCCAGCGGGGCGGACTACGAGGGAGTATCGACATGAAGGGCGAGTTTTATATGAAGGCAGCCGCGTGCACGTTGATCGCCGTGCTGGCGATGGATGCATCGGCTCAGCAGATTTTTTATCCCGCGAAAGGACAGAGCCAGAGCAAGCAAAGCAGTGATTTGTCGGCGTGTCAGCAATGGGCGAAGTCGAACACAGGCATCGATCCGGCGATGCTGGCGCAGCAGGCCAATCAGCCGCCGCCGCAGCAGGCGACCGGTGGTCGTGTGCGCGGTGGCGCGGGTGGTGCGGCAGCAGGCGCGGCAATGGGCGCAATTGCGGGCGATGCGGGCAAGGGCGCGGCAATGGGCGCGGTCGGCGGCGCGATGGTCGGCGCTTCGCGGCAACGGCAGGCCAATCGCGCAAGTGCGAATCAGCAGGCGGCGAATAGTCAGCAGGTATCGCAGGAAATGGGGACCTTCAACAAGGCGGTCGGCGCCTGCATGAGCGGGCGCGGTTATACGGTTCAGTAGGTTTCCTAATGGAAATGGCTCGATAGAAATAACTCGACGAGACAACTCGGAGATTACTCATGCCGACATCCCCGTCGCGGATCGTCACGGTCACGACTGTCGCGCCGTCTTCGCTTGCGCGTTGGCGGCGCGTCTTCGTGTGGGCCGTGTTGATGCCGCTTGCGCTCGCCGTGACCGCGTGCAAGAAACAGGCAGGCGGACCCGCACCGCAAGCGCCCGAAGTCACGGTGATGACCGTCGAAGGGCATACCACGCCTGTCACATTCGAATTCGTCGCGCAGACGCAGAGTTCACGCGAAGTCGAAATACGTGCGCGCGTGGAAGGCTTTCTCGACAAGCGCCTCTATACCGAAGGCACGCTCGTCAAGGAAGGACAGACCATGTTTCAGATGGACCGCAAGCCTTTCGAAGCGAGCTTGCAGACCGCGCAAGGTCAGCTTGCGCAACAGCAGGCGCGGCTCACGGTGACCAAGGCAAACCTCGCGCGTGTGCGTCCGCTCGAGGCCGCCAACGCGGTCAGCAAAAAAGATCTCGACGATGCCATCGGCAACGAGAAACAGGCCGAAGCGGCGGTGATTTCCGCACAAGGCGAGGTGACGAATGCGAAGCTCAATCTCAGCTATACGACGATCAAGAGTCCCCTTACGGGTTTATCGAGTTATGCGCGCATGCAGGAGGGCAGTTATCTGTCGGCGGGAAATTCGAGTTTGCTCACCTACGTATCGCAACTCGATCCGATCTGGGTCAACTTCAGTCTCTCCGAGAACGAGATGCTGAGCTATCGCGATCAGACTGCGAAAGGTCTGCTCAAGCAGCCGGAAGATCGGCGTTACGTGGTGGAAGTGGTGCTGGCGGATGGCACGGTCTACCCGTACCGCGGTGCGGTCGATTTCATGGACCCTTCTTATAATAAGGATACCGGAACGTTTCTCGTGCGTGCGGTGCTGCCCAACAAGGAAGGTAGCTTGCGTCCCGGCCAGTTCGTACGTGCTCGCGTGCATGGCCTTTCGCGTCCCAATGCGATTCTCGTGCCGCAACGCGCCGTGCTGCAAGGCGCGAAGGGCCACTTCGTGTGGCTGCTCGACAAGGACGGCAAGACGCCGCATGAACAAGTAGTGGAGGTCGGCGACTGGCTCGGCGACAACTGGTTTATTTCGCAAGGCTTGCAGCCCGGTGATCGTGTGATCGTGGATGGCTCGGTGCGCGTGGCCAACGGCGTGCCGGTGAAGGTGACCGGCGATGCGCCGCCCATCGCCATGCCGGCGAGCGAGCCGATCATCACGCAAAAGCCCGCCGATGCCACGGCGCCTGCGAAATGAACCACGAGTGAGGGAGCGAAAACATGAAATTCTCTCACTTTTTTATCGACCGGCCGATCTTCGCGATGGTCGTGTCGATCGTCATTACGCTGGCGGGTTTGATCGCCATGCTTACGTTGCCGATCGCGCAGTATCCGGATATCACGCCAGCGCAGATTACCGTCAGTGCAACGTATCCGGGCGCAAGCGCCGATGTGGTCGCCAACAATGTCTCCGCGCCGATCGAACAGCAGGTCAATGGTGCGGACAACATGATCTACATGAACTCCTCGAGTTCATCGACAGGGCAGATGACGCTGAATGTGTACTTCGATATCGGCACCAATCCGTCGCTGGCACAGGTCGATGTGCAGAACCGCGTCAACCTCGCGTTGCCGCAGTTGCCGCAGTCGGTGCAGGCGCAGGGCGTGTCGGTGCAGAAGAAATCATCGTCGTTCATGATGGTGATTGCGATCTATTCACCGACCAATCGCTACGACTCGACGTATATCGCCAATTACGCGAACGTCTATGTGCTCGACGCGCTCAAGCGCATTCCCGGCGCGAATCAGGCGAGTATCTTCGGTAATCCTGATTATGCGATGCGCGTATGGCTCAAACCCGAGCGCATGGCGCAACTCGGCGTGACGGCGACGGACGTGCAGAATGCCGTCTCCAATCAGAACCAGCAGTTCGCGGTGGGTAGCATCGGCACCTCGCCGACGGGCGGCCCCGTGCAGCAATCGTTCGCGGTGACAACGACAGGCCGCCTTAAAACGCCCGCTGAATTCGAGAACATCATCATTCGCGCGCAGAACGGCGCGGCGGCGGTGGTGCGTCTGAAAGACGTCGCGCGCGTGGAACTCGGCCAAAAAGATTATTCGATTCGTGGTCGGTTTCAGGGCAAACCTGCAACCGTTTTGGCGGTGTATCAGCAGCCGGGCGCGAACGCGCTCGAAGTGTCGAAGCAGGTCCGCGCGACGCTGGAGCAGATGAAAAAGTCCTTCCCTGAAGGCATCGATTACAAGATCGCGATGGACACGACCGAGTTCACGCGCGCTTCCATCACCGACGTGGTGCATACGTTCTTCGAAGCACTCGTGCTCGTGGTGATCGTCGTGTACGTGTTCCTGCAGAGCATGCGCGCGACGCTGATTCCCGTGCTTGCGGTGCCGGTATCGATCATTGGCACCTTTATCGGCATGGCGATGCTGGGCTTTTCGATCAACATGCTGACCTTGTTCGGCATGGTGCTGGCGATCGGTATCGTGGTGGACGATGCGATTGTCGTGATCGAGAACGTCGAGCGCAATATGTCCGAGTTCAAACTTCCGCCGAAAGAAGCCGCGAAACGCGCGATGGATGAAGTGTCGGGGCCAGTGATCGCGATCGTGCTCGTGTTATGCGCGGTGTTCGTACCGGTGGCGTTTTTATCGGGCATTACCGGGCAGTTGTACAAGCAATTCGCCATTACGATTGCTATATCCGTAGTGTTCTCGGGCATCGTCGCGTTGACGCTTTCGCCCGCGCTCGCAGCGCTTCTGCTTAAGGAAGATCACGACCGGAAGAAGGCGCGCTTCTTCGTCTGGTTCGAGCGCAAGTTCGCGCAAATGACAGACAGCTATACGCG
>NZ_JAQFVG010000321.1 GCF_029439455.1 Caballeronia sp. BR00000012568055
AAATACGCCGCGCGGATGAGCGCGTACCGCTTTGTTTAAGCGCCAGACCTGCTAAAACGCAAGCTGACCAATCCGCTTGCAGGCCGGGCAGGCCTCCGTGGCGGCGGGCTATTGTTACCTAGAGAGCGCATTAATCCACTTGCCTTTTCAACGGGCAGTGTCTGGTTGAAAAAGCTGCTTTCTTTGGTGACTTTCTTTGCAGCAGCAAAGAAAGTTACCCCCCCGCCGGGGAGGCGGCTACTGCAAAACCAGCACAACAAACAGCAGCCGCAGCCAAACCAACTACCACCGAGCCCCAAACGAATCCCGAAGCTCCTGAATAGCCGATTCAGGCAACCCCTCAGTCCGAGGCAAAACCGAAAGCCAAAGCCGAGCCGTCTCCTCAAGCTCTTCAAGAGCAAAAGAAGCATGCGAAACCGACTTCTCCCAAACCACAGGCCCGAGTCGCTCAAGCAAAACCGCCCTAACACGCGAGGCAAGAACCGCCACTTCTTCAGCAACAGAAGCATCCCCCGGCTTGCGATAAGAAATCAAAGGCACATGCCCAACCTTCATCACGTAATAAGGCGTAATCGGCGGCAAGACGTCGTCAGCAGACCAGACGCCCGCAAGCGTCAATGCGACCAAGGAAGTCGAATGCGTATGCACAACACCCCGCGCCTCCGCATTGTTCTCATAAATCCGCCGATGCAAAGCCAAGGTCTTTGAAGGCCGCCCGCCAGAAACATGATTGCCAGAAAAATCCACCTTGGCGATCTCAGCAGGATCGAGCCTGCCAAGACACGCATCGGTCGGCGTAATGAGCCAGCCATCATCGAGCCGCGCGCTGATATTGCCAGCACTGCCAACGGTGTATCGGCGCTCATACAAACTCTTACCAACGATGCAAATCTCTTCGCGGATGCGGTTTTCGTCGTTCGATGCCATCAGAGCGCCTTCAATGCCTTCTCAAAGAAATCAGTCGTACCGAAGTTTCCAGACTTGAGCGCCAGCCCAAGCGAGACCGCGCCGTCCGCACCAATGGACTGCGTCGCCGGCACGCCCGGATCGATCTGCGGTCCGATACGCAGCGTTCGCACATCCAGCGCCTGCACCACCGCGCCCGATGTCTCGCCGCCCGCGACCACGAACTTGCGCACGCCTTCGTCACGCAGACGCCGCGCAATCGATGCCAACGCGTCTTCCACCAGATGCCCGGCTTTTCCGACGCCCAGTTCCTTCTGCACCGCCTTCACTTCATCGGGCGATGAGGTCGCGTAAATCAGCACGGTTTCATCGCGCTTCATATGGTCCAGCGCAAACGCGACGGCCTGATCGACCACCGCTTCGCCGCGCGACAACGCCATCGGATCGACACGGAAACTCGGCTTCGATTCGCGCCACGCCGCCACCTGCGCATTGGTCGCCTTCGATGCGCTGCCCGCCAGCACCAGCGCCGGACCATCGATCTTCGGCAGATCGGCCGCATGTTCCGCATGCGCGAGCAGATTCGCCGCGCGGAAATTCTGCGGCAAACCGAGCGCAATGCCCGATCCGCCCGTGATGAGCTTCAGATCGCGCAGCGCGTCGCCGAGCACGTAGAGGTCGGCGTCGGAGACGGCATCGGCGATGGCAAGACGCACGCCGTCCTGCTTCAATTCGGCGATGCGCGCACGAATGGCGTCCGCGCCCTTCATGATCGTGTCGTAGCGAATCAGGCCGACTTTCGACTTCGTTTGACGCTGCAATACGCGCACGAGATTGGGATCGGTCATCGGCGTGAGCGGATGGTTCTCCATGCCCGATTCGCTCAGCAGCACGTCACCAACGAACAGATTGCCGCGGAAAATCGTGCGGCCGTTCTCGGGGAACGCGGGACACGCGATGGTGAAATCGTCCTTCAACGCATCGAGCAAAGCGTCCGCGACAGGGCCGATATTGCCCTGATCGGTGGAATCGAACGTCGAGCAATACTTGAAGATGAACTGGCGGCAGCCCTGCGCGCGCAGCCATTCGAGCGCTTCGAGCGATTGACGCACGGCGTCATCGGCGGGAATGGTGCGTGACTTGAGCGCGACGACGATGGCGTCCGCTTCGAGTTCCTTCGACGACCCCGGCACGCCGATAGTCTGGACCGTGCGCATGCCGCCGCGCACGAGCATATTGGCGAGATCGGTCGCACCGGTGAAATCGTCGGCGATACAGCCGAGCAGTGCCTGCGCCATTTACTTCGCTCCCTTCGGGACGTCGATGCCCGGAAAAATTTTGATGACCGCGGAATCGTCCTCGCCGCCGTGACCGGCCGTGGACGCCATCATGAACATCTGATGCGCCGCCGCCGACAAGGGCAGCGGGAATTTGGACGTGCGGGCCGTATCGAGCACGAGGCCCAGGTCCTTCACGAAAATATCGACGGCGGACAGCGGCGTGTAGTCGCCCGCCAGAATGTGCGGCACGCGGTTCTCGAACATCCACGAATTGCCCGCGCTGTGCGTGATGACGTCGTAAAGCGCGTCCGGATCGACGCCTTCGCGCAGGCCGAGCGCCATCGCCTCGGCGGCGGCGGCGATATGCACGCCCGCCAGCAGTTGATTGATGATCTTGACCTTCGAACCCGCGCCGTGCGCATCGCCCAGTCTGTACACCTTGCCGGCAATCGCCGCGAGCACGTCTTCGCAGGCAGCGTAGGCATCGGCGGGGCCGGAGGTCATCATGGTCATTTCGCCGGTGTTGGCTTTGGCTGCGCCGCCGGATAACGGTGCATCGAGCAGCTTCAGGCCTTTTTCGGCGAGTCGCTTGCCGAGCGACACGGCGAATTCAGGCGATACCGTCGCGCATGCAAGCACCACGCTGCCCGGTTTCATCGCATCGCACGCGCCGTGTTCGCCGAGCAGCACCGCTTCCGTCTGCGCCGCATTGACGACGACGGTCAGCACCACATCGCACTTGCCGCCCAACTCGGCGGGCGATGAACACGCGATGCCGCCTTCCTTCGCGAACGCATCGAGCACGGGCCGGCGCACATCGCACGCGTGCACGGCGAATCCCGCGCGCAATAACGAGCGCGCGACGCCCATGCCCATCGCACCCAAACCGATCACACCGACGTTTTTACTCATCGCTCCATCCTTTTTGTTTCAACAGATGCCCGCTTCCGACAAGCGGCGCGCGGCGTTGATCAAATGCGTCTGCGCGGCGGCCCGCGCGGCGTGGGGATCGCGGGCGCGGATGGCCTCGACAATCGCCGCGTGTTCTTCCCGCACCTGCCGCATAAAGTCCTCGCGCAAGGCTTCGTTACCGCGCGTGACCAGCGTGCCCGCTTCGAGATACTGGTTCAGAAAGGTGAGCGTTTTCAGGAAGTACGGATTGCCCGTCGCATTGGCGATTTCGCGATGGAACGCCACGTCTTCGGCTACGCCGTCACGTCCTTCGCTGACGGCTTGCGCCAGCAAAGCGAGCGCCGTATCGATCGCGGCCATCTGCGTGTCGGTCCGGCGCGATGCCGCTTCCGATGCCACTTCCGCTTCGATCGCCCGCCGCAGCGCCAGAATGTGCAGCAAGTCGCCCGGCTCGACCGCCTGCGCGTAATCGATCCGCAACGGCCGAATCCCCGCCCGCTCGACGATAAACACGCCGCTGCCCTGGCGCGGCTCGACCATGCCTTCGTTTTTCAGCCGCGACACGGCTTCGCGAATCACCGTGCGGCTCACGCCGAATTCCTGCGCAAGCACGGTTTCGCTCGGCAGCTTGCCGGTCGAGGCGAAGCTGCCCTTCTCGATCTGCTCGTGCAACTGCTGCGCGACCGTATCGGACAGGGCGCGCGGCGGAATCTTCTCGAACATGCGATTCGGTGGAGCTTGTAAGGTCATCGGGTCATCATACAAGTTTTTGAGATAGGAATCGACTCGGCGATTACCCTGAATCGCGTCGAATCAGGACAGAGGTTCGTCGATCAGCGCCAGCGCGCGGCTGATATCGGCGGCATTGCCGGGGCGCACGAGGCGCGCGACTTCTTTGCCGTCGCGCATGAACACCAGCGTCGGCCAGAGTTTGACGCGGAAAGATCGGCCGAGCGGACGCCCGCTGCCGTCTTCGATCTTCATATGCTTGGCGCCGCCGTGATCCTGAAACGCCTGCGCGATATGCGGCTGCGCGGCGCGGCAGAAGCCGCACCAGTCGGTGCCGAATTCGACGACCACCGGGCCGGTGAGCGCGCCCACTTCGCTGCGTTCCGGCGCGGTCTTCGCGTATTCCATATTGGTGCTCATCGTGCTGTCCTCGTGTCCTAGCTTTGCGATATTTACTGCCCGATCCCCGTCAGTCCGACCAGCGCGCCCGCCGCCAGCAGCCACAACGGATGCAGCTTCGTCCGATGCGACAGCAGCGCCACCGCCACCGTGATCCCAACCAGCATCGCCGTCTGATCCGACGCTTCCGCGATCAGCAACGCGCTCGCGGCCACCAGTCCCGCCGTGATCGGCACGAGGCCGAGCTGGATATAGCGCCGCCACGGACGGTCCTTGAAGCGCTCCCACAGATGCATCGCGAAAATCGTTACCAGCGACGACGGCCCGAACTTGGCAATCGACGTGACGAGCACGCCGGGCCACGCCGCCACATGCCAGCCGATCAGGGTGACGACCATCATGTTCGGTCCGGGCGCGGCCTGCGCGAGCGCGAACAACGCGGAGAAATCGGCCTTGGTCATCCAGTGATGAACCTCGACGACCTGGCGCTGCATCTCCGGCAGGATGGTGTTGCCGCCGCCGAACGCAAGCAGCGAAAGCTGGCTGAAGATACCGGCGAGCGCGAGCAGCGTCTGGTTCATGCGCGCATCTTCCGGGCGATGAACACGGAAATCGGTGTGAGTACGAGCATCGACGGCAAGAGCGGCGTGCGCAGAAACGCAATCGCGACGAACATCACCAGCGCGATGATCGCCGCCTCCGGCTTATGCCGCAGCGGCCACACGATCTTCACCGACATCGCGATCAGCAAGCCCGCCGCCGCAGCCGCCAGCCCCGCGAACAGATGCGCAATGCGCGGGTCCTGATGCGTACGCTGATAAATCACGCCCAGCCCGATCACGATCAGCGAAGGCCCGACGATCAGCCCGAGCAAGCCCGCCAGAGCACCCGGCACGCCGCGAAAACGCATACCGATCGCAACCGATAGATTGATCACGTTGCCGCCCGGAAGAAACTGGCACAAGCCGAGCAGATCGGTGAACTCGTCGGCATCGAGCCATTTGCGACGTTCGACGATCTCGCGTCGCGCCAGCGGCAACGCGCCGCCGAACGCGATCAGCCCGAGCGTCAGAAAGCCGGTGAAGATTTCAACGAGTGTGGGATGCGGTTTGTCGTGTGCCATACGCGCTTGAAAAGGCGGAAAAGCCGCAAGCGTACAACCTGCATCCGCGTGACAAAAGTCTTCTCACGCGGACGACAGCGGCGTGAAAGCTTCAGCGCGCCCGACGCGATTCGTACGCCTTCAAATGCGCGTACGCGACTTCCAGCATCGATGCACCCTCGACCTTCGAGCGCCGCCGCGCGATCAGATCGCCGACGATGTGATCGGCTTCGATCGGCGCATCGTTCTCCAGATCGCGCAGCATCGAAGCCGTCATCGGCGATTCGCGGTCGGAGAAGAACGAGCGCGCGCGTTCCAGCGTCGCTTCGCCGGGTGGATGATCGTTATCGGCCGCGATGCTTTGGCATTCGAGGAACAACCGGCGCAGCACTTCTTCGCCGCCCGGCGCGGCGAGAATATCGCGGATCGGCGCGCGCATCAGGCACGTGCCGGTGGCGAGCGTGGCGAGAAATACCCATTTGTCCCACATCGACTGAAGCACGTTTTCGCTCACGCTCAAATCGAAACCGCAGCCGCCGAGCTGCGCGCCGATCGCTTCGATGCGCGCCGAATGTCCGCCCGCGCGCTCGCCTATGACCATCGAGTGCATGTCGGTCATTTGCACGACTTCGCCTTGCGGATTGAGCGTCGCGGCGATCGCGCACTGGCCGCCGAGCACGTTGGCGGAATCGAAACGGGCGTCGAGCGCGTCGAGATGCGCCATGCCGTTGAGCAGCGGAAGAATGGCCGTGTCCGGGCCGACGGCGGGCGCGAAGGAATCCATCGCGCCTTGCAGATCGTAGGCTTTGCAGCTCAGCACGATCAGATCGAACGGCGTGGTGATTTCGTTCGATAACACCAGCGAAGGTTTTTCGACGTGCAGATCACCTTCGGGCGTGTGAACCGTCAGCCCATTTTCGCGCAAGCGCTGCGCGCGCCCTTCGCGCACGAGAAACGTTACATCGCGTCCCGCATTCAGCAGCCGCGTGCCGAAATATCCGCCGATCGCGCCCGCGCCCACTACCAGAATCCGCATATCTCGCTCCGTTTCGATCGTTTCGATCGTTGTAATCAAGCCTGCCAGACGCCGTAGCCCGCTTCGCGCAGGCCGATGGCCAGTTCCACTTCCATATCGCGCGCGCCGTCGTAGGGCATCGGGTTGTACATCTCGTACAGATGCGGCAACAGCCGCAACCCGAAGTCGCGCACGTATCGATTCGACTGAATGCCCGCCTTGTGCTTGTCGAAACGCACGTCCGGATCGATGCCGGTCATGCCGACATAGACGAACGGCTGCCCGAGCACGTAGTCCGGATTCGCGCGCCGAAAGCGCGCCTCGTTCCACACCATGTCCGACAATTGGACGACATAGACGCTGTAGTGATGACGTTTCGCGCCCATGCTCGTGCGATGCGTTTCAAGGTTGAACGAAGGTTGAATGACGGCCGCTCATTCTATTCCGCGATTGACGAAGCCGCAGCGCCCGCCCTGCTCGATCTGGCTCAAAGTGGTAAATTCGCTCGGTCTGCGTGCGCGCGGCGACCGTGCTGCTGGTAGAGTTCCGGCCCGCGCTTGCGGTGCGGGTCGTCGAGCCTCGCCGAGGGAGTCGATCCTCCCGCGCGCCGCATCCATCGACACGTTTTCACCCCGAAGCCACGCGCCACGAGCCGCGCTGCGCTTCGGTCATTCGGAGATCAAGCATGAGCAAGCAAGCTATCGGCGTGGTGGGCCTCGCCGTCATGGGCCGCAATCTGGCCTTGAACATCGAGAGCCGCGGCCACGCCGTTTCGGTCTACAACCGCAGCCGCGCCAAAACCGACGAACTGATTGCCGAACATCCCGACAAGAAGCTCGTGCCGTCGTACACGCTCGAAGAGTTCGTGCAGTCGCTGGAAACGCCGCGCCGCATTCTGCTGATGGTGAAAGCCGGCGCAGGTACGGATGAAACCATCGACCAATTGCGCCCGCTGCTGGAAAAAGGCGACATTCTGATCGACGGCGGCAACACGCATTTCACCAATACCATCCGCCGCAATCAGGACCTCGCCAAGTCGGGGCTGCATTTCATCGGCACGGGCGTGTCGGGCGGTGAGGAAGGCGCGCTGAAAGGCCCGTCGATCATGCCGGGCGGACAGAAGGAAGCCTACGATCTGGTCGCACCGATTCTCACCGAAATCGCCGCGAAAGCGCCGGACGGCGAACCGTGCGTCGCGTACATGGGACCGGACGGCGCGGGCCATTTCGTGAAGATGGTGCACAACGGCATCGAATACGGCGATATGCAGTTGATCGCCGAGAGCTACGACGTGTTGAAGCGCGTGGCCGGTTTGTCGAACGAAGAGTTGGGCAAGGTGTATGTCGAGTGGAATCAGGGCGAGCTGGACAGCTACCTGATCGAAATCACCTCGAAGATTTTCTCGAAGAAAGACGATGAAACCGGCAAGGATCTCGTCGATGTCATTCTCGATCGCGCCGCGCAAAAGGGCACGGGCAAGTGGACCAGCCAGAACGCGCTGGACCTCGGCGCGCCGCTGCCGCTGATTACCGAAGCGGTGTTTGCGCGCGTGTTGTCGTCGCTGAAAACGCAGCGCGTGGCGGCGGCCAAGGTGCTGACCGGTCCGAAGCCGAAGTTCGATGGCGATCGTGCGGCGTTTATCGAATCGGTACGGCGTGCGTTGTATCTGTCGAAGATCGTTTCGTATGCGCAGGGCTTTGCGCAGTTGCGGGCGGCATCGGATGAGTATGAGTGGAATTTGCAATATGGCGAGATCGCGAAGATCTTCCGCGCGGGCTGCATTATTCGCGCGCGCTTTTTGCAGAAGATCACGGACGCTTATAAGGCTGATTCGAAGCTCGCCAATCTGCTGCTCGATCCGTATTTCAGCGATATCGCGGCGAAGTATCAGGACGCGCTGCGCGATGTCGTGGTCGCGGCGGTGAAGGCGGGGATTCCGGTGCCGGCGTTTTCATCGGCGATTGCTTATTTCGATGCGTATCGCTCGGAGAGATTGCCGGCGAATCTGGTTCAGGCGCAGCGGGATTTCTTTGGGGCGCATACGTTCGAGCGTGTTGACAAGGAAGGGAGTTTTCACGCGAATTGGGCGTGAGGGGTTGAACAGATGTGAAACGGGGCGGCCTGCGGTCGCCCCGTTTTTTTACGCCGCCCTTGCCCACGCGAAAGAAACGCGGAGTTCTCGCAACATTTCGAACGTGTCGCGGCTCGTCACGCCGAACCTGCGACAGACATTAGGAATCTTCACTTTAGTTGAATTCTCACTGAACGCTTCGTGTGTTGCGACGTGCCAATTCATGGTTTTGGCCTTGGCGATCAGCCAGGGATCGGCACCATCGAGAAACTGAACCTTGTTGGCTTCCGTATATCGCCCCACTGATTCGATATGCTGAATGATTTCCGCAAATGAAGATTGAGTGGCGTCGTCCGTGACATCCAGAAACCATCCGCCGCGACGGCGCGCTTTGACCCATTTCGCCAACGCGTCCGATCCATCCGCAAGCTCTTCATAGACCTCGCTGATACTTGCCACCAATCCCTTCCGATTGGCATCATCCAACCACTCCCAGAATCCGGGGCAAATATCGTTTGCATAGTAGCGATTCTGTGCTTCGATAAAGATATTGCTGTCCAGCAGGTACATCTTCAATCGTCTCCATACACACTGTCCGCGAGCTTCCGCAAATTGGCGGGTTTAACGCCAAGCAAGTTACCCGCATCACGCAATAACATCCGACCTTCGAACGTCGTTTCAAGAACCGCTTTGGTCAGCCGCCTGCTATTTCTTGTGGCTGAATTTTGGTACGGGTTGCCGCCGCCATTGCGTCGCATGGCTGCCGCAGCCCATTGCTCGCGCTCAGCCTGATAAAACCGATTAAATTCGACCCATGCAACCAAGCCCAATTCAAACGCACGACGTCCCGCGACAATTCGGCTTACCTTAAAGCGCCGTGCGAAGTCGCTGACTTGCGTCACGAAGACCGCTTGCAGGCTCCAGTCGCGGCGCATCTCGTCTTCCGGGATCAAAAACTGGGCTGCCACTGCGTTGCACCACCGCTCAACAGAACTGAGGCGTTCACGCACGACACCAACTGCTTCATTCGAAACGCCGCTCGCGCCCAGCCATACATGCGCAAGTTCGTGCATCAGCGTAAATATTTGCGCCGGCTTCGCATCCTTACTGTTCAGAAAAATGACCGGGACGTAGCGATCCGCCAAGACGAAGCCGCGAAACTCATCGACCGAAAGCGCTCGATGTGTATTACCGCCGACGATTCCAGATCGCATCACCAATATGCCCACGTCCTCAATACGCGCGATCAAAAGCCGCAAATAGTCTTCCCATCCTTTACACGCGATGCGGTCTTGAGACGTAATCCGAAGCGCTTGCTGGATATCCGCCGCGATGCCCTGGACCGAGTCTCCAACATTCGCGCTTCCGGCGAACGGCAACTCATTTTCGCCGTGCTGTATCCGGTATTCGCGATACCAATTCTGCTTGCGCAGAACGTCGTTCAGCAGTTCCCTGAAATCTGCACCGAGAGGAACAAGCGGAGCATCGCCTACCGTACGGAAATCAGCGATCGGGAGCGATTCTTCCGGTGGTTCCGCGAGATAGAGATAACCGAACGGGATGTGAGTGAGTTCAGCAAAGCGTCTTGCCTGTCGGAAGGTCGGCCGGCTCTCGCCAATCTCCCACGATGCGACATGGATTGCGTCAGTTCCAATCTTCTTCGCTAGCGCCGGCACGTCGATACCCGAGCGCTGGCGCGCCCAAACGAGTATCGAAGGATTAATCAGTGCCTCGGGCATAGTGGATGCGTAGTTGCCGGTTGATGACAAGCCCGAAGGTTAGCATCGAACGCATCCATAAGTCGTTGACTATGAGCAGCTTCAAGATATCCCCACCCACGCCCCATTCCTCTCCCCGCTCCGCAACACAGCATCGACAAACCTCAACCCCGCGACGCCATCCTCGACCGTGGTCAGCCACTCATCCCCCTGCGTGGTCCCGCTCGCGATACACGCCGCCGCATCCGTATAAACCTGCGCGAACGCCTCCAGATACCCTTCCGGATGCCCCGCCGGAACGCGCGTCGCGTGGAGCGCTTCGGGACTCTGCACACGCCCGCGCGTAATGCGTTGCGATGCCCCTCCGATCGGCGTGAACCACAATTCGTTCGGCGTCTGCTGATCGAACGATAAACCCGCCTTCGTCCCATACACGCGCAATCGCAGCGCGTTCTCCTCACCCGCCGCCACCTGGCTCGCCCACAACATGCCGCGCGCGCCGTTGTCATAGCGGAACATCGCCTGGACGTGATCGTCTACGCGCCGATTCGCCACGAACGTGGTTACATCGGCGGAAAGCTCGGCGGGCTGCATGCCTGTGACGTATTCCGCAAGCTGATACGCATGCGTGCCGATATCGCCGAGACAACCGGCCGGACCGGCCATCGACGGATCGGTGCGCCACACAGCTTGCCGATTCGCCTGCGTTTCGACCGGCAATGATAGCCAGTCCTGAGCATATTCCACCTGCACGACGCGGATATCACCGAGCAAACCTTGCCGCACCATGCCGCGCGCGTGGCGCACCATCGGATAACCAGTGTAGGTATAAGTCACCGCAAACACGCGGTCTTTTTCGCGCGCGAGCTTCGCCAGCGCCTCGCCTTCATCGAGCGATACGGCCAGCGGCTTATCGCACATCACGTGAATGCCGGCTTCGAGAAACGCAGTGGCAATCGGCGCATGCAAATGATTAGGTGTCACGATCGATACCACTTCGATACCATCCGATCGCCCCGCTTCCACGCGCGCCATCTCGCGCCAGTCGGCATAACTGCGCGGCAAGCCGATCGCCGCAGCACTCGCCGCCGCGCGCTGCGGATCGGACGATAGCGCGCCTGCTACCAGCTCATATCGATCATCCAGCCGCGCCGCAATCCGATGCACCGCGCCGATAAACGCGCCCTCTCCGCCGCCAACCATCCCGAGCCGCACACGATTCATCGCGTCTCTCCGATACCGAGCAAGCCACGCATCTGCTCGCGACTCGCGCCGCTGCCCGCGAAGTCATCGAAGGCACGTTCGCCGACGCGAATGATGTGATCGCGAATAAACACCGCGCCTTCACGCGCGCCGTCTTCGGGATGCTTCAGCGCGCATTCCCATTCGAGCACGGCCCAGCCCGCGAAATCGTATTGCGCCATCTTCGAGAAGATGGCCTTGAAGTCGATCTGTCCATCGCCCAAGGAACGAAAACGTCCCGCGCGATCGACCCAACCTGAATATCCGCCATACACGCCTTGCTTGCCGTTCGGACGAAACTCCGCGTCCTTCACATGAAACGCCTTGATGCGCGAATGATAGATATCGATAAACGCGAGGTAATCGAGTTGCTGCAAAACGAAGTGGCTCGGATCGAACAGAATATTGGCGCGCGGATGGTCGTCCACCGCGGCAAGAAAGCGCTCGAAGCTCACGCCATCGTGCAGGTCTTCGCCGGGATGCAGTTCGTAACATACGTCGATGCCCGCTTGATCGAACGCATCGAGAATAGGCCGCCAGCGTGTCGCGAGTTCTTCGAAGGCGGCTTCCACGAGACCGGCCGGACGCTGTGGCCAGGGATACACATACGGCCACGCCAGCGCGCCCGAAAACGTCACATGCGCGTTCAGCCCCAATCGTTTCGATGCCGCCGCCGCGAGCTTCATTTGCGCAATCGCCCATTCGGTGCGTGCCTTCGCGTCACCACGTACATGCGGCGCGGCAAAGCCATCGAACAACGTGTCGTATGCGGGATGCACTGCGACGAGTTGCCCTTGCAGATGTGTCGATAGTTCGGATATCTGAGCACCTGCGTCTTCGACCGTGCGGCGGATATCGTCACAATACGCATCGCTCGATGCGGCTTTTTCCAGATCGATCAAACGCGGATCGCACGGCACTTGTATGCCTTCATAACCCAGCGATTTTGCCCACGATGCAAGGTTCTTCAGCGTATCGAACGGTACGCTGTCGCCCATGAACTGCGCGAGAAAAATCGCCGGGCCTTTGATGGTCTTCATCTTTCGCCTCAAACAAAAAGAAGGCCGATTAAACGACTAAGCGACTAAGCGGCCTTCGCGCATCGACACGATCAGAACGGCGAGTTCGGGAAGTAGAACTGCTTGGCGTTGTCCTTGGTGATCAGCACCGACGGAATGATCGTCGTCGCGGGCAGCTTCTCGCCCTTCAAGCGCGCCTCGGCCGTGAGTTTGATCGCGTCGTAGATGAACTTGGGCGAATACGATACATCGGCGGGCGTGCGCTTGTCGCCATCGATAATGCGCTTGACCGCATCCTTCGATCCCGCGCCGCCAAACACGATCTTCACGTCCGTCCGCTTGGCCTGATCGATCGCCTTCAGCACGCCGACCATCATGTCGTCGTCGGCGGCCCAGACGGCATCGATATGTTTGAAGCGCGTGAGATAGTCCTGCATCACCTTGAAGGCATCGTCGCGATTCCAGTTGGCGTATTTGGCATCGAGAATCTTCATGTCCGGATGCTGTTTGATCACGCCTTCGAACGCGGTCCAGCGCTCGTTATCGAGCGTGGTCGGAATGCCGCGCAGCGCGACGATATCGCCTTTGCCGTCGAGCGCTTTCGCCAGATATTCGGCGGGAATCTTGCCGAACGCGGTGTTGTCGCCTGCTACATAGGCATCCTGAGCACTGGTATCCGTGAGACCGCGATCCACGACGGTGACATACACGCCCTTCTTCTTCACCTGCGCCACCGGCTGCGTCAGCGATGCCGATTCCTGCGGGAAAATCACCAGCGCATTGATCTTGTTGACCGTCACCAGATCCTGCAATTGATTCGCTTGTTCCGGCGCGCTGCCCGCTGTTTTCACGATCACTTTCAGATCGGGATGCGCCTTCTCCAGTTCTTTCTTCGCTTCGTTGGCCCACCAGACGATGCCGCCCGTAAAGCCGTGATCCGCAGTCGGAATGGCGACGCCGAGTATCACTTTGTCGGCGGCGAAAGCGGGTGATGTCATGGCGAGCGCGCAGGCAGCAAGCGTGATTGCGCGAATGATTTTCTTCATGGCGATGTCTCCTGTCTTATGAAATGTCTTTGACTAACGACGGCCTCGCTGCAGGAACGCTACGACGACGATCACGGCGCCCTGCACCGCCGCGTTCAGATACACACTGATGATGCTCGTCAGATTCAGAATGTTATTGATGACCGAAAGCAGAATCGCGCCGATCACGGTGCCGATCACGCGTCCTTCGCCACCCTTAAGCGCTGTGCCGCCAACAACTACGGCAGCAATTGCTTCGAGCTCCCAAAGAATTCCGGTCGTGGGCGTCGCGGAGCCTAAGCGCGGCACGTACAACACAGTCGCCACGGCCACGCACAGCCCAAGCAAAACATAAGTCGCAATCTTCACGCGATCCACACGAATCGCGGCATAACGCGCCACTTGCTCGTTCGATCCGATCGCCTGCACGTGTCGGCCGAACACGGTGCGATTGAGCACCAGCGCGCCGCCCGCCGCGACGATCGCGAAGATCCAGATTGGCACGGGTATGCCGAAAAGACTCGCGTAATAAACCGGTCCGTATAGATCGACGAGGGAGTTGTCGAGCGTGAGCGCGCCGCCATCGGCGAGCCATGTCAGCAGCGCGCGATAAATACCGAGCGTTCCCAGCGTCACGATAAACGGTTCGATACGCCCCTTCGTCACCAACACGCCATGCGCAAAACCGAACAGCGCGCCGAGCACCAGCGCCAGCACGATGCCCAATGCGATAATCGCAAGCGGCGGCACCACATGGCCTTTGAAGCCTTGCAAGAGCCCATTCATCATCCAGATCATGCTGCCCGCGATCAACGCCGCCATCGACCCGACCGACAAGTCGATACCGCCCGAGATAATCACGAACGTCATCCCCACCGCGATGATGCCGATAAACGACGTACGCGTAAGCACGTTCATCGCGTTATCGAACGTGGCGAAGTCGCCGTTGAGCAGCGTGCCGCCGATGCACAGCGCGATCAGCCCGATCAACGGTCCGACGCCCAGCAAAAACCGCGCGAACACGGTCAGTCGGCTTTCCTGCGCGGTGTCTTCAGTGTGTGCCGGTCGCATGCGCGATCAACCTCTCTTCGGTCAAAAGTTCCATGCCGAGCGTGGCAACAAGTTCGCCCGCGCGCATCACCGCAACGCGATGACACAAGCCGATCAGTTCGATCAGCTCGGACGAAATCACGATCACCGCGCGGCCTTCCGCCGCCAGCCGATGGATCAGAAAATAGATATCGCGTTTCGCGCCGACATCGACGCCGCGCGTGGGTTCATCGAGCACGATCACGCGCGGACCGGGATGCAGAAACTTGGCAAGCGCCAGCTTCTGCTGATTGCCGCCCGACAGCATGCGCGCACGGCTCGATGCATTGCCCGTGCGAATGCCGAAATCGTTCACGGCTTGTTTGAGCGCTTCGCGTTCCGCGCGAATGTCGAGCAGCGGATGCGCGTAGCGTTCCGGCGTCATCATCGTGAGATTGTCTTTGAGCGACATATCCACGTGCAGGCCGCGTCCCTTGCGGTCTTCGCTCAAATACGTGAGACCGTGATGCATGGCATCGCGCGGTGATCTGAGCTTCACCGTTTCACCTTCGATCACGATGCGTCCCGCGCTCATCGCGCGCAATCCCGCGAGTCCTTCGAACAGCTCGGTGCGGCCCGCGCCCACCAATCCTGCGAAGCCGAACACTTCGCCTTTACGCACCGCGAAGCTCACGCCTTCGGCCCAGCCGGGAACGGAGGCCTGTTCGACTTTGAACGCGACAGGCGCATCGTCGGCGAGGGCGGGTTTGTCGGGGAACATGTCGGAGACTTCGCGACCGACCATCAGATTCGCCATCTGCTGACGCGTGAGTTCATCGGTCGGCGCGCGCGCGACGAAACGGCCATCGCGCATCACGATGACTTCATCGGTAATGCGCTCGACTTCATCGAGTTTGTGCGAGATATAAACGATGGTCACGCCGTCTTTCTTCAAACGCGCCATCAACGCAAACAAGCGCTGCGTTTCGGATGGCGTGAGCGTCGCCGTGGGTTCATCCATGATGAGCAGACGCGCATCGCGCAACATGGCTTTCGCGATTTCCACAAGCTGCTTCTCCGCGACGATCAGATCGCGCACGCGCACATCCGGGTTCTGATACAAACCGACTTCGTTCAAGCGAATGCGCGCGGCTTCGCGCATCGCGGGTTCATCGAGAAAAAAGCCTTTGCGCAGTTCATGACCGAGAAACATGTTCTGCGTAATGCTCAAATGATCCGCGAGATTCAGTTCCTGATGAATCAGCACGATGCCCGCTTCTTCGGCCTCGCGCGAATTGCGAAAATCGCGCTCACGTTCGTCGATGTAAAGCGTGCCCGCGTTCGCGCGTTCATAACCGCCGAGTATCTTCATCAAGGTCGATTTGCCCGCGCCGTTTTCGCCGAGCAAACCATAGATGCGGCCCGGCGCGAGATCGAAGCTCACGCCGTGCAGCACGCGCACCAGCCCGAACTGTTTTTCGATGGCGTCGAAGCGAACCGAAAGGCTCATCGTCTATGCGCTCCTTCGTTCGATCAGGCGATGCGGCATCACGACACCAGGCACGTCGGCGCGCGGATCGCGCAGGCGCTTGAGCAGCAATTCGGCTGCGGTCTCGCCAAGCGTCTGCATCGGCTGCGCGACGGTGGTCAAAGGCGGATCGACATGCGCGGCCACAGCGATATCGTCGAAACCGACTACGGCGACGTCTTCCGGCACGCGCAGCCCCGCGCCGCGCACGCCGTTCATTACGCCGATCGCCAGGGTATCCGAGACGGCGAAGATCGCGGTCGGGCGTGCATCGTTCAACGCCATGAGTTGCGCGGCGGCTTGCGCGCCGGCATCGTAATCGAGGCTGTCGAGTTCGATCTGCCACGCGGGATTGGCGTGAATGCCGGCATCGCGCAAGGCATCGCGATAACCCGCCAGCCGCTGACGTCCGTATAAGTAACCATGCCCCGAGTTGATCAGCGCGATTCGCGTATGTCCCTTGTCGATCAGATATCGCACGACATCGCCCGCTGCAAGATGATTGTCGATACCGACGTACGGCACGGGCGCGTCCGGATCGAATTCGCAGCACGCGACCCACGGCAGGCGCGATGCTTCTTCGGCTAACGCCTGCTGCACGGCGGCGGGATCGAGACAGATGGCACCATCGGCGCGACGGCCGCGCAGGAGATCGAAATAACTTCGTTCGCGCAAAGGGTCCGCGCCGGTATCGCACAACAGCATGAAGTAGCCGTTCTGACGCGCCACGCTGTCGATACCGCGCACGATCGCCGCGTAGAACGGATTGCCGAAATCGGGCACCATAGTGAGCAGCAGACGGCTTTCGGCGGTGCGCAGATTGCGCGCAAGTTCGTTGATGCGATAGCCGCTTGCCGCGACGGCCGCGAGCACTTTCTCGCGCGTAGGCTGACGGACGTTCGTATGCCCGTTGAGCACACGTGATACCGTAGCCACGGACACACCCGCGCGCTCGGCGACGTCGGCAATCGATACTTCTTCGCGCATACGAACGGTATCGGACATGCTTCGCGCCATCGAAGGCGTTCGGGATGTAATGGATTACATTATTTGGTGCAGAGCGCGATCTAGGCAACCGGAATCGGCTAGGGAAAAACGCTTAAGAGCAATTTTCACATCGCTCATGTCGATTACATGGCAAGTTGCTCGTCGTACGTTCAGAGCGGCCCAATTCCATCACTCTCGCTCGACAACAACCGGAGCCAATGACATGAAATTCATGATGCTGATGATCCCGCGCGGTTACGAATCCGCCGAACCCGGCACGATGCCCAGCGCCGACGCCGTCGCCAATATGATGAAGTACAACGAAGACTTGCAGAAAGCGGGCGTGCTGCTGGCGCTCGACGGTCTGCATCCGCCGTCGATGGGCGCGCGCGTGACCTTCGAAGGCGGCAAGCCACGCGTCACCGATGGCCCGTTCGCCGAAGCCAAGGAAGTGCTCGGCGGTTACTGGATCATTCAGGTGAAGTCGCGCGAGGAAGCCATCGAATGGGCCAAGCGTTGTCCGGCGCAAGGCAACGAGATGATCGAAGTCCGGCAGGTGATGGAGTTCGACGATTTCCCGCCGGACGTGAAAGAAGCCGCGGCGGGATTCGACGAAATGCAAAACGCGCAGAAGAACGTTAAACCGTAACGCCTGCGATATAAGCCGGCTTGTCCGTCGACAGCGATTGCTTGATGGCGCGGCCGGTGTCGTCGATCAGCACTTCTTCGTGATCGCGCGCCACCGCGTCCAGCACCAGGCGCACGACGTCTTCGGGCGTGGATTTCGGCGCATCGATTTTCGCGGTCATGTCGGTATCGATCAGACCGGGGTGCGCGGCGACCACCAGCGTGCCCTGCTCGCGCAGTTCGATGCGCAGCGCATTGGTCGCCGCCCACGCCGCCGCCTTCGAGATGTGATACGCGCCGCCATTCGGCAGCGACGCCCAGCTCAGCACCGACAGCACGTTTACCAGCGCGCCGCCGCCATTGCGCTTGAGCGCGGGCGCGAAGGCCTGCGTGACGCCGAGCACGCCGAACAGGTTGATCTCCATGACATCGCGCACGTCTTGCGTCGAAGCGGGATCGGTGAGCGGGCTGCGTGTCGATACACCCGCGTTGTTGATGACCACCTGCACGTCGCCATAAGCAGCGGCCGCTTCGGCGATATCCTTCGCGTTGGTCACGTCGAGGCGAATGGCCTGCGCACCGGGAATATCGACGCTCTTCGGATCGCGCGCCGCCGCATACACCTTCGATGCGCCCGCCTCCAGCAGCGACTTCACGAACTGTTTGCCGAGACCGCGATTTGCGCCGGTGACGAGTACCACTTTTCCTTTGATCTGCATGACAAGCCTTTTGTGCATATGCACTTTACGTTGCGATAAAAAGGCCCGCGTAGAACAAGCGGGCCTCGTCGTGTTTCGACTCACTCCATCGCGGTCAGTTCGAACAGCGATTCACGCAGCGCCTTCGCGCGTTTCGCGCCGAACTTCTGCTCGAATTCCGCCTGCGCCGCGCGCCATGCCGCGCCCGCCTGCGCCAGCGTTTCCTTGCCCGTCGCGGTGTTGTACAAGCCGACGGCGCGCGACGAAGCCGAATCCTGCGCGGTTTCGACCAGACCGTCACGCTGCAATGGCTTGAGCGCGCGGACCAGCGTGGTGCGGTCCATCACCATGGCATCGGCGAGTTCGAGCATTTGCACGCCGGGTTTGCGCGCGATGGCGGCCATGATGGTGAACTGCGCCGACGTCAGCCCGACGCCGTTCAAATGCCGCTCGTAAAGCTGCGACACATAACGCGCGGCCTGCCGGATGGCGAAGCAGTTGCAGTCCTGAGGAGATGAGTGCGAAGTCATGTTCGGAAGACTACTTTGTGCATATGCACTTTGTCAAGCCAAGTGTTTTCCATTAGGCCGATAGCCTTGTCTCGAATCGTCGTTTCATTTATCTGATCAGAACGCACGAAGCCGCTTCAGGCTTGCGCTCGGGCGTGATCGCGTCTGTGCCGAAATCCGCATCGCGCGCGCGACTAAACCACAAGACGCGGCGAATTTTGGTTGACTACATTGCGCTTATCCGCCGAGGACAGCTCGCCGTCGTGCGCGGAAGTCGTATTTCATCCGACGAGTCCGCCGGATCGTCAAATCTAAAAAGGAGAGCACACCATGCGTTTCCGTATGACTTCTCTTTCGTGGCTCGTCGCGTGCGCCACGGGGGCGCTCGCCGTCGCGCCGATAGCCGCATCGGCGGCGGATCTGGTCGCCAAGATCGGCTTTGCCGCGCCGCTGACGGGCGCGAACGCGGGCTACGGCAAGGACTTGCAGAACGGCGTGCAACTCGCACTCGACGAAGCCAACGCCAAGAAGATCAAGATCAACGGTCAGGTCACCAAGTTCGAGATTCAGGCCGAAGACGATCAGGCCGATCCGCGCATCGGCGTGCAGGCCGCGCAGAAACTCGTCGATGACGGCGTGGCGGTGGTGGTCGGCCACTTCAACTCCGGCACCACGCTGCCTGCATCGCCCGTGTACAACAACGCCGGCATCCCGATGATCGATCCGGCCGCGACCAATCCGACCATCACCACGCGCGGTCTGGAAAACGTCTTCACCGTCATTTCGAGCGATGCGCAGAACGCAGGCAACGCCGGCATCTATGCAGTGACGACGACCAAGGCCAAGCGCATTGCGCTGATCGACGACCGGACCGCGTTCGGTCAGGGCGAAGCGGACGAGTTCGAAAAAGCGGTGAAAGCGAAAGGCGGCAACATCGTCGCGCGCGAATTCAGCGATAACCAGACCGTCGATTTTTCTTCGCAGCTCACGCGCATCAAAGCCGCGAACGCCGACCTGATCTTCTTCGGCGGACTCGACCGGCAGGCCGCCGCCGTCGTCAAGCGGATGAAGCAACTCGGCATCAACGCGCAGTTCGTGGGCGGCGGCGGCGTGATGGACGCCGACTTCCTCAAGCTCGCCGGCGACGCCGCCGAAGGCGCGCAAGCGTGGGAATACGGCAGTCCGCTCGACAAGCTCCCGCAAGGCAAGGCGTTCAGCGACAAGTTCCAGAAGCGCTTCGGCGTGGCGATTCTTTCGTACGCGCCGTTCGGCTACGACGCCGCGTGGGCCGCCATCAACGCCATGCAGAAAGCCAACTCGATCGACCCGAAGGTGTATCGGCCGGCGTTGAAGAGCATTTCGTTCGAAGGCATTACCGGGCCGATCGCGTTCGACAGCAACGGGGCGCTGAAGAACGCGTCATCGACGCTGTATCAGGTGAAGAACGGCCAGTGGGAATCGGTCGAGACGAAACACGGCATGTAAGTCAGTTGGCCGGGCCCTGCACGACGTTGTGGATGAAACCCTTGAGGCGCTCGTTGCATTCGATGAGCGCCGCAAGATGCACCTCGTGCAGTTGCCGGTCGTGTTCGTTGATGACCGCAGTCAGACGCGCCAGGCTGACATCGGAAAGCGTCCACTCGCCGGTCTCGCCGCCACGCTCGAGCATGGCCAGCACGTCTTCTTCGGTCGTGCAGATCAACGCGTGTTCGAGCCGCCCGTAACCGACCTGCGTCAGCATATTCGTCAACAGCACGGCTTGCGCGAGATGCTGCGCTTCCATCTGCGTGGCGTGAGCGTTGCGGAACGCCTCGATGGCGATCCGGTATTGCAGCACGATCGACTCGGCCTGACGCCGGGGCATCGGCAGCCAATAGACTTTCGCGGTGCGATTGCATGCGGGTCTGGCGGCGGCTTTCTTTCTTGCGTTCGGCATGTTCGGCTCACTGTTCAGCGGTTCATAAACAAAAGATCAGGCCCAGCATAGAAACGAAGCAGAGCAAAGCATTCAGATAAAAGAACCAGTCCGATGCGAACAGTGACTCCTCCGGCGGCGCACGCATGTCGTGCGGATCGTCGGCGGCGCTGTTGCGCCAGGCATCGATATAACCGGCCAGCGCGCAGCACAGCAACGCGATCGCCGCGAATATCAGCACGCCCAGCAGAAACCAGGAGATCAACTCGATCGGGACCGTCACCATCAACGTGGTCATGGACATCGAGTTCCGTTCTTCAATGAAAATTCAGAAGCGTGTTGCATCGGCTGGCCACTCATTTCGAATGACGAGTCATGCTAACAATGTCAATCCTTCAGGGCGCTATCGCGCGGAAAACAAAGTTATAGGGGTGTTTCCGAGTGTTTGCTAAAACAGGAACAGCGCGCCGAATTCAGATATCGCGCATGCGCAAAATGTAGCCCAAGCCGCGCAACGTCATGATCTGCGCAGTCGATTCCGCCAGCCGTTTGCGCAGCCTGTGAATGTAGATATCGATCGCGTCGCCGCTGGGTACATCGTCGAGGCTGAAGATGCTTTCCACCAGCATGGCTTTCGAAACGGTCTTGCCTTGCCGCAGCATCAGCGCTTCGAGAATCGCGTGCTCGCGGCGGCGCAGGAGAAACGGCTCGTCCTTATAGCGGAACTCGCGCGTGTCGAAGGTGTAGTGCAGGTCGCCGCACACCGCGGCTACGCCCTTCTGCGCGTATTGCCTGCGCACCAGCGCCTTGATGCGCGCCACCAGTTCGCGTGCATCGAAGGGCTTGACCACGTAATCGTCAGCGCCCGCGGCGAAACAATCCACCTTCTCGTCGATGGAACCGTGCGCGGTGAGCATCAGCACCGGCACGGAATCGCCACGCCGCCTAAGCCGCGTGAGCAGTTCCTTGCCGCTCATCGCGGGCAGACGCATATCGAGCAGCGCGACATCGTAGCTTTGATTGCCGAGGATGGACTCGGCGCGCTCGGCGTCCGGCACGTGATCGACCACGAACGATTCCGCCCGCAGCAGATTCACGATCCAGTGCGCCAGTTCGGCATTGTCCTCAACCAGCAGCAGTTTCATCGCGATACTCTCGTTCGGCCCAGGCGGGCAATTTCACGGTGACGGTCAGTCCGCGTCCGTCGCTTCCCGACCCGAGCACGACGCTGCCGCCATGCCGCTGCGCGATCTTCCTCACGATCGACAAACCCAGTCCCGAGCCTTCCACCAAAGTCGCGCCGCGTCGGAAGCGTTCGAACACGTGCGCCAGCAATTCGGCGGCGATGCCCGGCCCGTTGTCGATCACTCTGAGCACGACCCACGCATCCTCGCGATTCACCGAAGCCGTCACGCGCCCGCCGCGCTGCGTATAGCGAATGGCGTTATCGACGAGATTGGCGATGAGCGCGGCGAAGATCGGCGCGTCGCCGGTCACGTACATGTGGTCATCGCATTCCGCGCCGAGATCGATATCGCGCGCCTGCGCGGCAACCACCAGTTCGCTCAGCACCGATGCAACCACCGCCGCCAGATCGGTCTGGGTATCGCTGCGTTGTGGCGCGGATTCGGCCTGCGCCAGCAGCAGCAGTTGATGCGTCATGGTCTTCATCTTGCCGGTGCTGCGGCGCGCGCCGTTCAGCGCATCGGCGCACGCGGCGCCTTCGCAGATGCGGACCGCGTACTGAATCTGCGTGTCGAGCAAGGCAAGCGGCGTACACAGTTGATGCGCGGCATCTGCAACGAACTGACGCTGCGTTTCGCTATGCAGCTTCAACTGCGCGATACATTGATTGATCGCATCGACGATAGGCTGCAACTCGCGCGGCAAACCAACGGCGTGCATGGGTTCGAGCTGCATCGGCTCACGGCCGGCGACATCGTTCTTCAACTGCATCAGCGGCTTGAGTTCGACGGCAAGCCCGAGCGGCACGAGCGCGGCGACCAGAAACAGCATCAGACATTCGCAGAGCAACAGCGGACGCCACATACGGTCGAGCATGGCCTGACGCGAGCCTTGCGTTTTGCCGACGACAACAGTGACCGTATCGGACTTGCCGTCGTTGAAGAGCTGACGCGAATAGACGACCGCGCGAATCGGCATGCCGTCGAAATGGCAATCGAAAAAGAAAGGGCGTCCTTTGCCTTCCGGCGGCACGGCGAGATCGTTGGATCCCGCGAGCAGGCGGCCGTCCTGCGCGATCACCTTGTAGAACACGCGATCCTGCGAAGGCGATTCGAAAATTTCCAGCGCCGCTGGCTGCACCGCGACCGCGAGCCGGCCATCGATCCATTGCACGTCTTCGATAATCGTGCGCGCCGAAGATAAAAGTGTGCCGTCCTGAAGATAATCCGCGGTGTGGCGCGCGGCGTCGTAGGCCGTGAGCGCGGTCGCGATCACGAACGGCGCGAGCGGCACCATCAGCCATAACAGCAGCCGCGAGCGCAGACTCAGCGTCATGCGCCGCGCCAGGTGTTGCCAGATAAGCCATGCGCGCGCACCAGTGCCGCGCCCGTCCCCGTCCCCGTCATGTCGGTGCATGTGAATTCGCTAAGTATCGTTATAAGCGGCGAAGGATCCGGATCATGTCCGGGATCTTCGTCGGGAATCGGAAGCGTCCGTGTATCGGTTCACTTCAGCGCGGATTCTAGTGGCCAGAACCCTTCCCGCCGCTTACCTGAATTCTTATTTTTGATACGGGATTTCCATGAGTCGGCGCGCTGACTTAGCATGAAATTACTTTGCAGTGCGGAGTTTGGCTTAGGGGTTTGCTCAGGCGTCTGCTCAGGCGTCTGTTGTATCGGCGTAAGCCGAGAGATTGATGCGGGTAATCGCGGCTTCATCATCGAGCCATTGCGCGAACTGCCGCAAGGCCGGCGACGGCGCGGGACGCTCGGGATAAACCAGATAGTAAGCCGCGCCGCTCGGCACGCTCAGCGCAAACGGCGCGATGACCCGCTTCGCGCGCAAATCCTCTTCGATCAAGGCGACATCGCCGATCGTCACGCCCAGACCTTGCATGGCGGAGGAGATGGCGAGATCGAGCGTATCGAAATGCTGCGCTTTCGCCGATGGCAAACCGGGATAGCCATACGCATCGAGCCAGCGCAGCCAGTCGCGGCGATCGCGTGTGGGATGCAGCAGCGTCTTGCCAGCGAGATCGGCGGGCGTGGGCATCGCGTTCTTGCGTGGCTTCCAGAGCGAGGGCGCGCACACGGGCGTGAGCACTTCATCGAACAGATGATGCACGCTCGCGCCTTTGAGCGACGGCGGCGCGCCGAAGACGATGGCGGCATCGAACGGTTCGGTTTTGAACTCGACGCCATGCGCCACCGATGCCGTCACTTCCACCACCAGTTCCGGCCGCTCGTTTTGCAGGCGGATCACACGCGGCAGCACCCAGCGCATGGCACAGGTCGGACACTTGACGCGCAGCGTGCCGGACTGCGCGCCGCCCTTCGCCAGCGCTTCGTCGATCTGCGCGAAGGCCTGCTGCAAGGGCGCGACCAGCAACGCGCCTTGCTGCGTGAGCGCCAGACCGCGCGCCTGCCGCACGAACAGCGCATAGCCGAGTTGCGCCTCGAGACCGGAAATTTGACGGCTCACCGCGCCTTGCGTCACATTGAGCGATTCGGCGGCGCGCGTGAAATTGAGCTTTCGGGCGACCACCAGAAAGGTTTTGAGGACATCGAGCGAAGGAAGCGGTTTCATCGTAAAGAGAGGCGTAGCCATGATCTGCAAGCATGGCTAGTATGACAAAGTTTCGATTGTCCGGGCATTATTGGAGCGGTTGAATCGTCGAAAGTACTCCGGAGACATTTGCCGTGCGAAGCGCCTGCATTCCCGAATCGAAGCTGCCGAAGGTCGGCACGACCATTTTCACCGTGATCGGCCAGTTGGCCGAGGAACACCACGCCCTCAATCTCTCGCAAGGCGCGCCCAATTTCGCCTGCGATCCCCGACTCGTCGATGCCGTCGATCGAGCCATGCGGGCAGGACATAACCAGTATTCGCCGATGTCCGGCGTGCTCGCGCTGCGCGAGGCGATCGCCGTGAAGACGCAGAAGCTATACGGCTCGCAGTACGATCCGGGCACCGAAGTGACCGTCGTGGCGAGCGCCAGCGAAGGGCTGTACGCGAGCATCAGCGCGCTGGTGCATCCGGGCGACGAGGTGATCTACTTCGAGCCGTCGTTCGACAGTTACGCGCCAATCGTCGAGCTTCAGGGCGCGCGGCCCGTGGCGATCAAGCTGAATCCGCAAACGTTTGGCATCGACTGGGACGAGGTGGCGGCGGCGATTACGCCGAAGACGCGCATGATCCTCGTGAATACGCCGCACAATCCGACCGGCAGCGCGTTCACGGCGGCGGATATCGAGCGTCTGACCGCGTTGACGCGCGATACGAAGATCATCGTGCTGTCGGACGAGGTGTACGAACACGTGGTATTCGACGGCGCGCTGCATCACGGCATGGCGCGGTATCCGCAATTGGCGGAGCGCAGCGTGATCGTGTCGTCGTTCGGCAAGTCGTATCACGTGACGGGATGGCGCGTGGGTTACTGTCTCGCGCCCGCCGAGCTGACGGCGGAAATCCGCAAGGTCCATCAGTTCATGACCTTTTCCGCCGATACCCCCATGCAAATGGCTTTCGCCGAAGCGCTCGCGGATGAATCGAGCTATTTGAATCTGGGCGGGTTTTATCAGCACAAACGCGATTTGCTGGCGGGTGCGCTCGAAGGCTCGCGCTTCGAACTGCTGCCAAGCGCGGGCAGTTTTTTCATGCTGGCGCGCTACGACGCCATTTCCAACGACAGCGACAGCGACTTCGTGCTGCGCCTGATCCGCGAAGCGCGCGTGGCGACCATTCCGCTGTCGGCGTTCTATACCGATAGCACCGACAATCGGCTGATCCGTCTTTCCTTCGCGAAGGACGACGATACGCTTATCGAAGGCGCGCGCCGCCTTTGCTCGATCTGAACTCCGGAGACCTTCACTATGAAATTGAATCGCCTGACTGCTGCTGTGATTATCGCGTGTTCGTTTGCCAGTGGCGCCGCGTTCGCTGCCGATACGCTGCGTTACGGTATCGAGGCGCAGTATCCGCCGTTCGAATCGAAATCATCGACGGGGGAATTGCAGGGCTTGGATATCGATGTCGGCCGTGCGGTGTGTGCGGCGGCGAAGATGGAATGCAAGTGGGTCGAAACCTCGTTCGATGGCTTGATCCCCGCGCTGCAAGGCCGCAAATTCGACGCGATCAATTCCGCGATGAACGCCACCGAGCAGCGCCGCCAGGCAATCGATTTCACCACCGTGGTGTATCGCGTGCCGACGCAGTTGATCGCGAAGACCGGCAGCGGATTGGAACCGACGGCGGCATCGCTTAAGGGTAAAAGCGTGGGCGTGCTGCAAGGCTCGATTCAGGAGACTTTCGCCAAGGCGCATTGGGAGAACGAAGGCGTGAAGGTCGTGCCGTATCAGGATCAGAATCAGGTGTATGCGGATCTGAAGTCCGGCCGCCTCGATTCGACGCTGGTGCTCGCGCCGGCGGGTCAGAGCGGATTCTTGTCGAAGCCGGATGGCGCGGGATTCGCGTTTGTCGGCGCGCCGGTGCGGGACGACAAGATTCTGGGCAGCGGGATCGCGTACGGCATTCGCAAGGGCGACGATGCGCTGAAGGCGAAGCTCAACGCGGCGATCGCCAAGGTCAAGGCGGATGGGACGATCGATAAGTACGCGAAGAAGTATTTGGGGGATATTGATATTTCGGCGAAGTGAAAGTGGGCGGCTTTCGATAACTCGAAGTGGCTGCCGTCCTGCAGCTTTTTTTAAGCACAGGCACACTGGCGGCTTCCCTCGTTTTTCCAAAGCCGCATGAGCACACCCCAGCCGCCCAACGCCGCACCCGCGCCACCGCCGCCCCTGCAAGGCGGTCAACTCGTGCTCGCCACGTTCGCCGTGGCGCTCGCGACCTTCATGAACGTGCTGGATTCGTCGATCGCCAATGTCGCGATTCCGACCATCTCCGGCAATCTCGGCGTCTCGGTCAACGAAGGCACGTGGGTGATCACGGTGTTCGCGGCATCGAACGCGGTGTCGATTCCACTGACCGGCTGGCTCACGCAGCGACTCGGCCAGATTCATCTGTTCGTCGGCGCGATTCTGATGTTCGTGCTGTCCTCATGGCTGTGCGGCCTCGCGCCGAATCTGCCGGTGCTGCTGATCGCGCGCGTACTGCAAGGCGCGGTCGCCGGTCCGCTGATCCCGCTCTCGCAGGCCATTCTGCTCGGCTCGTATCCGAAGGAGAAAGCGTCGATGGCGCTCTCGCTCTGGGCGATGACCGCGACCGTCGGCCCGATCGCCGGTCCCGCGCTCGGCGGCTGGATCACCGATAGTTACTCGTGGTCGTGGATCTTCTACATCAACATTCCGGTCGGCCTGTTCGCGGCGGGCGTGACGTGGATCATCTACCGCAATCGCGAATCGCCGACGCGCCGCGCGCCGATCGATATCGTCGGGCTGATCCTGCTGGTGTCATGGGTCGCGTCGCTGCAAATCATGCTCGACAAGGGACGCGATCTCGACTGGTTCTCGTCGCCGGTGATCGTCGTGCTGGCGATCGTCGCGGTGATCGCGTTTGCGTTTTTCGTCGTGTGGGAGTTGACGGAGGCGAACCCGGTAGTCGATTTGCGGCTGTTCGCGGGCCGCAATTTTTTCGGCGGCACGGTGGCGATTTCGGTTGCGTACGGCGTGTTCTTCGGCAACCTCGTGCTCTTGCCGCAGTGGATGCAGCAATACCTCAATTACCGTTCCGTCGATGCCGGTCTCGTCACCGCGCCGCTCGGCATTTTCGCGGTGATGCTCGCGCCGGTGATGGGCAAAGTCCTGCCGCGCAGCGACGCCCGCGTGATCGCGACGATGGCGTTTATCGGCTTCGCGTTCGTGTTCTGGCTGCGCTCGAAATACGTGATCGAAATCGACACCTTCCATCTCGTGTTGCCGACGCTCCTGCAAGGCATTCCGATGGCGATGTTCTTCGTGCCGCTCACGGCCATCGTGCTGTCGGGTCTGCCGCCATCGAAGATTCCGGCGGCGGCGGGCTTGTCGAATTTCGCGCGGGTGTTTTGCGGCGCAGTGGGCACGTCGCTGGCGGGCAATGCATGGGATGATCGGATCGCGCTGCATCACGAGCGGCTGACGGAGCAGGCGAATATCTACAATCCGACGTTCATGCAGTCGCTCGGCTTATCTCAATCCACACTCGATGTCAGCGCGCAGCAGGCGCGCGGCATGTTCAATTTCACCGTCAACTCGCAAGCCGCAATGATGGGCCTGAACGATATCTTTCTGATCTCGGCAGTGATCTTTATTTTGATCATTCCGCTGATCTGGATTACGAAGGTGGCGAAGGGGGGCGGTGGTGGAGCGGCGTCGGGGGCGCATTGAATCCAGCGGCAACGCGCCCCGCGAGTCACTCCGGAAGGAAGTTCGAATCGAGCGCTTGCGCCATCGTCCACGGACAGACTTCCGGGAAATCCGAAAAGCTGATGTGCGTTTCATGTGAAGCAGCTTCGCGCGCATCGCCCCACATATCGGCAATCCAATCGTCGTCATTGAGCATAGGCTTGAGACTGGGTGTTTTTCTCAGCCGTCGCTCAATGGCGGCGCGTTGCGTGCGAATCGTATTCGACCAACTGTTCGACCGATGAAGCGCCTGAAATTTCCACTTCAATAAATGCGCGAGCAACACGGACATTCTGCTCGCAAATTCACGCTGTTCACTCTTGCCCACGTCCTCGATTTCCTCTGCGATATGCTCGATATCGATGGACGCAAGCTTCCCTGCACGCAGCAGCGCGGCCTGTTCTATGGCCCACGCGACGACGTCCTTGTCATAAGGTGTTCCCATCGGCTGATTCCCGTCTTCCTTTGAGTTGTCGGTATCGCCCATGCTAATTTGCATTCCTTCGTTCATATAGATCGTCCAAACGGCCTAGTCGCGGCCTACTTCAACCCCATCTCCACCCGCGTCGTCGCGCCTTTATCCTTGATGCCGTCCGCATTCAGTTTCGGCGCAACCGTATAAATCCGCTTGCTGTCGATTTTGCCATCGAAGTACTCCTGCACGGCCTGCGCGCGCCGTTGCGCCAGATCGCGCAGCGTGCCTTCATCCACCGGCGCGTTCTTCGTCAGCGCATCTTTCATATCCGCATCCGGCACACTCTTCGTCATGCCGATGAAATTCGTCGGCTTCTTGAAGTCCGCGGACTTATACACTTTGGTCAGGTACTTGTCGTAATCGGCATCCGAAATCTTGATGGCCGACCAATCGACATTTTCGCCGTTGTCCGACATATCGCGCACCTTCAGGCGCTTGACCTGATTGTCCACCCACGCGGTACGCAAAGCCGGCTCGTCCACCTTCGGATCGACGCGTCCCATCAGATCGACGCGAATCGATTGTTTGTCCGCCAGCGCCTTCGCGATCGTTTCCAGCTTCTTCTGCGCGGCATCGTTGAGCGTGGCCGAGCCTGCATCGAATTCGATGTAATTGAGATCCTCGCCGCTGCCGCCGCCAAACGCGTGCGCGAGCAGCGTGAACGGCGCGGTCACCGCCTTCTGCAACAGGTTGAGAATGGCCTGCCACACCAATCCGCCGATCGAAAACTGCGGATTGTCCAGCGAGCCGGAAATCGGAATATTGACGTCGATTTCGCCGCGCGAATTCTTCAAAAGCGAGATCGCCAACCTCACGGGCAACTTGGTCGCCGTGGTGTTATCGACGTGATCGCCGAAGGTCAACTGATCGATAAATAGATGGTTGTTCGCGCTCAGTTTGTTGTCGGCCAGCGCGTAGTGCAGATCGACGTTGAGCTTGCCCTTGGTGATCGGATAGCCCGCATATTTGGACGAATACGGCGTGAGATTGGTCAGTTCGATATCGTGCGCGGTCGCGGTCAGATCGAGCGCGGGTTTGTCGATCAACGGGTTCACCTGCCCTTTGATCGCCACCGGCCCGTTCGCCGCCAGTTTCGCCGATACATCCACTGGCGCGGGCGTGGTCGAATGCGTGCCGAACGCGCCGATGGTCCCGTTGATCGCCACCAGATTCGCCGTGTAATTCGGCTTGATGAAGTTATCGGTATAGGTCACGCGGCCGTTCTGCAACACGAGCTGGCCGAAGCGCATATTCAAAGGCGGACCGGATTTCGCTTCCGTCTTCACCACGGGAGGCGTCGGCGTTTCGGGCGCTTTCTGCTTGGCGACGGGCTGCGCCGCGCCCCTTTCCCCCGCCACCACGCTCGTCAGATTCAGCTTGCCCTGCGCATCCAGCAGCACGCGGCCGTAGAAATTGGCGAACGTGACGCGCGCGGCATCGACGTCGGTGCCGCGATCGCTGTAGCTCGCCTTCATGTTCGTGAGGCCGAGCAGCTTCCAGCCCGCGAAACGATCGTTGGACGCTTTGTCGATCATGCGCACGTCCGTGAGCGATACGTCGCCCTTGTACGTCGCGGCGAGCGTCTTGCCGCTGCCGGACAACGTGGCATCGCCGTTGGCGTTCAGGTTCGCGCTGGCCACATCGACATTGAGCTTGTCGCCGAAATACGGCTCGAACGCGGAGGCATCGAGTTGATCGCTTTTGACGTGCAGCGCGAGCTTGAGCGGATTGACCGTCACGTTGCCGTTCACGCCGAGCGCGCCCTTGCCGTTCAGCGTCAGCTTGCCATCGACGTCGAGCGGCTTGCCAAGGTCGTCGCTGAACTGCTTTACGGTGACGGACAACGGCGCGACGCGCAGCTTCATCGGGCGCGGCGTGGTTTCATCGGTGAAGTTCGCGGACGCATCGTTCAGCGCGATGGAATTGATCTTGTAGCGCCAAGCCGGCCCCGCTGCCTGCGCCTTCTGCACCTGACGCGTGGCGCTCTGCTCCGGCGCGGCGTCGTGCGGTCCGGCGAGCGCGGCCAGGTCGATGCTGCCATCTTTGCGGCGGGTGGCATCGAGTGAAAGTTTGGACAGCTCCACGCTGTCGAGCGATGCCGTGCGCGCCGCAACATCCACCTTGTCGATCTTTGCGACCGCCGAGTCGAGTTTGATCGGCGCGGCCGCGTTCGATTCGAGCGTCAACGCGTCGAGCTTCACGTCGCCTGCGCCGACTTGCACGGCGGCGTCGGGCTTGGACCAATCGACGGAAATCGGCAGATTCGCGCCGAGCGTGCCGCTGGTCACGCGCGCGGCCATCGCGTTGGCGATATACGGTTGCAGCGGCGCAAGCGCGAGCGCGTTGACGGCGAGTTTGGCATCGGCGGTTTTGGCGGCGAGCGTCACGTTGCCGGAGGCATCGAGCGCGCCGCCGTGGTCGAGCGCGGTCTTCAGCGTGTAGCGCGCGGGCGTTTTGGCGAGCGTCGAAAAGCCGTCGAGCGTCACGGCAATACCGCTGAGCGCGAGTTGCACGTGCTGCTTCATCAACTGGTCGTCGAAGGCGATCTTGCCGCCGTCGATGCCCACGTGCCTGATCGCCAGATCGAGCGGCGGCGTTTCTTTCGCTTCTTTCGCTGGAGCCGTCGATGATGCAGGCACAAGCTTCTGCACGTTCAACACACCCGAAGCATCGCGCGACAGCCGCACGTCGGGTTGCGAAAGCGTGATGTCATCGATCCGATACAGATCGCGCAAAGGTTCCGCCTGCGCGATCTTCACGTGCAGCTTGTTCGCGGCGATCAGCGGCGCGTTCGCCTTATCCGTCACGCTGAGGTCAGCCAGATCAGCGGTTCCGTCGATACGAATCGTCGGTGTATCGCCCGCAATCGAAAAGTTGACGTTGAGATCGGTCGAGAGCTTGCCGCTTTTCACCGCGACCGGCACCGATGCCGGCGCGTACGACGCCATCTGCGGCACGTCGAGGTCATCGAGCGAAATCGCGACTTCGGATTCGCGCGACTGCGAGAACGGCTTGCTGCGGCCTTTCACCAGCAACGGTGAACCGTCGATGCGCGCCTGCAACAGCGGCGTCACGAAGATATCCGTCGCGGACGGCAACGTAGCGATAAACGGAATCCCGAGCGCGAAGCGATCGACGACATGCTTCGCTTTCAGCAGGCGATCATCGAACGTAACGCTGCCGTTTTCCACCCGAATATTCGATACCGAGAACTTCAGCGGCTTGGTCGATGGCTCAGGTGACGGCTTGGAAAACTTCTCGATCAGATCGGTGAAATTGAAATGCGAGGCGTCGTAACGCACGACGTTGATACGCGGCGAATCGATCTTCAGCTCGTTGACGACCGGCGCAAGTTTGAACAGCGACGACCACGACGTACGCACCACCAGCCGCGATACATCGGCAAAGTCAGGCGAACTGCCCGGCGCTTTCGCGACATTTGCAAGCGACTCGCCGATATGCACGCCATCGGCTTCGAAATCGAGCGTATAGGGATTGAGCGAGATGCGCCGGATGCTCACCGGCCGGTCGAGCTGCTTGCCGAGCTGCTGTTCGGCGACGTGCCGTATGACCGGCGGCGCGACGAAAAAGCCCAGCAATCCGATCACCAGAAACGCAATGATCAGCCCGATAAAGATGCGCCGCGTGCGACGCGCGTGCACCACGCCGCGCAGTGTCTGCCCGGCATTGGCGAGTGAATTCGTGACGCTTGACATTCGATGCGCGCGGCAACGGTTCGCGGGCCGTGCGCCGCGTCACGTCGCTGTCTCAGGGAAGGTGATGGTCGGAGTATAGAACGCGGCGCGCGGCAAACGTTCGCCAAAAACGCATCGGCGCGCGCAATTCTTCCGATTGCGCGCGCCGATACCGCGATGTCGATTGGATTACTGCCGCGTGACAGCAGGTGGCGCCCAGTTGCCATCGCTGGCTTCGGGCTTCGGCGCGTAGAGGCGCATCGTCAGTTGAAAATCGCCGTCGGGCGCGGGCAGCCAGTTCGCGGCGTGCGCGCGCCCCGGCGAATCCGCCGACACGATCACATCGATGGAACCGTCGCGGTTTTTCTTGAGGCGATCGCGGTCGGTGAGCGCGAGACGCGCGCGTTTGTTATCGACCAATGCGCCGTCTTTCGAATAAGCCGTGAGCGTCCAGAAACCGCGTACCGGCGGCAACTGATTCGGCGCGAAATGCAGCACGTAGCTGTTCGCGCCGTTGAGCGCGTGGCCGTCGCTGTCCACGCGCGCGATCGGCTTGACTTCGCCTTCCTTGGTCGTCGTCGCCTGCTGACGGCGCGCAAGGTAGGCGCGCAGCGTGTAGTCGGTGCCGTAGACGCCGACGCCATCGCCGAACCAGGTCCAGCCGTTCTTGGTCAGCGCGTTGGCCGGGACGGTGGCGAGACGTTCGCGGGCATCGGACAGGCCGGAGGTCAGCAAGGGCGTATCGCTCTTTTTGAACTGGACCGGCTCGCCCGGTTTCACGCCGAGATCGGCCAGGCGATTCATCGCGGGCGTGTCGTCGGTGGCGGGCGGGTTGTCGTCGAGTGCGCGGGCGAGGCGCGCGAAGAACGCGTTCGCATCCAGCGATTCAGCCTGAAATCCCGGCGATGCCGTCTGCGGCGCGGCCGGCAGCGGCGGCACCGCAGGCGTCTGCGCGCCGCCCGCGCCCCACGCGCCCGCGACGGCGGGTGTCGGATCGGAAGCGGAATCTTTCGCGGGCGTCAGCGGTTCGATGCGCATCGCCGTCTGCAATTTGCGCGCATCGCGGATATCGCGCGGGCCGTTCACGCGCACGCGCACCGAGAGCCACACGTAGCGCGTGCGCGTGATGACGCGCGTCGCGTTCGAGGGCAGCGTGCCGGTCCAGCCAGCGGGCACGAAGGCGATCAGTTGTGCTTTCGGGTAGGGCGTGGTGTCGGCGCTGGAATAGAGCGCGTTGGTCCAGGCGTCGAAAGCGCGGGCATCGAGATAGCGTCCGCGCGGCGCGGCGGGCAGCGAGACCAGCACGGGATCGGCGGAGACGTCGAGCCAGGCGGTGGAATCGAGTGTATCGACGCTCGGCCAGCCGGATGCGCCGACTGGCGGCAAGGCGCTTGCATGACGGAACGTGTTGAGCGGTGCGCGGCCCGGTTGTCCCGCGCCGCCGCTGGCGCGTTCGCGCGCGATATCGCTGGCGACGAGCGGGAAGCCGAACGTATAGGCATCCGCGACCTGATCTTTCACCCAGCCGCTGCCCGCTTTCACTTCCTCGGGCGGTTTGTTCGCCGCACATCCCGCCAGCACGGCCGCACCGAGCAGGCAAAAAGCGAGGCAAAAAGCGGCATGGAGAGGAAACGTCCAGCGTCGTTTGTTGTTCATTCGAGTCGGAATCCGGGTTTTTGTCGTTTCTTTCGGGATGGCGCGCGAGCGGTCGCAGCCGCTTCCTCGATGCGCGTCCGGCATGCTGTCGTTTCTATCTCGGAATTCGGGTTTTAACTTATAAGCTGACGATAGGCAAGACGAACGACCGTAATTCCTTGCCTGCGCCGCAAAAAGCCTTGTTCACGTGGAGCGCGCGCATCGCGTACCATCGTTTTTCCGCCGATATTTTCACCGCTTACCGAGACCGCACGATGTATTTGCCTGCTCATTTCGAAGAAAGCCGCGTCGATGTGCTTCATGCGCTGATCGGCGCGCACCCGTTCGGGGCGCTCGTTACTCACGGCGCAAACGGGCTGGACGCAAACCACATTCCCTTCGAACTCGATACGACCGCGCCCTCCGCTCTCGGCATCTTGCGCGCGCACGTGGCGCGCAACAATCCGGTCTGGCAGGAAGTCGCGGCGGGACAGGACGTGCTGGCGATCTTTCAGGGCGCGATGGGCTATATCTCGCCGAGTTTCTATCCCAGCAAGCAGGAAACGCACATGCAGGTGCCGACGTGGAACTACCTCGTCGTGCACGCGCACGGCCGCATCACCGTGCGCGATGACGAAAGCTACGTGCGCGGCGTGGTCGCGCGGCTCACGCGCAAGATGGAAGCGGGCGAACCCGCGCCGTGGAAGATGGGCGATGCCCCGCGCGATTTCATCGATCAAATGCTGAGCGCGATCGTGGGTATCGAGATTGAGGTGACGCGGCTGGTCGGCAAGGCGAAGCTGTCGCAGAACAAGGCGGAAGTGGATCGCATCGGCGCGATCGACGGCGTGCGCGCCCGCGATACCGACCACGCCCGCGCTTTGGCCGATGCCATGACCGCCACGATGAACGAAGCAAAGCGTTCTTGACCTTCCAACCATTGGAAGGTCGATACTGGTTTCATCATCGCTTTGTCTGGTTTCGTCATGTCTTCCACTGTCACGTCTGAAGAAACTGCCCGGACCGCCGAGTTCACCGTCGAAGGGATGACGTGCGCGTCGTGTGTCGCGCGCGTCGAGAAGGTGCTCAAACGCGTGCCGGGCGTCGAAAGCGTCGCCGTCAATCTGGCGACCGAAAAAGCCACCGTCCATGCCGATGCCTCCGTTTCCGACGATCAACTCGTCGCAGCCATTGTGAAGGCGGGTTACGAGGCGGCGCGTATCGTGCCGGAAGCGCCTGTGCCTGCTGTCGCCGCGCAGACGTGGGATCGCGAACTCGCTTCTGTCGTTGCCAGCGGCGTGCTGACGCTGCCTTTGCTGATGCCGATGTTCGGTGTGCAGATCTCGCCGTGGCTGCAATTCGCGCTGGCGAGCATCGTGCAATTCGGCTTCGGCGCGCGCTTCTATGTCGGCGGATATCGCGCGGTGCGGGCCTTCGCGGGGAATATGGATTTGCTGGTGGCGCTCGGCACGTCGGCGGCGTGGGGATCGAGCGTGTATCAACTGCTCGCGCACGGCGGTTCGATGCATCTGTACTTCGAGGCGTCAGCCGTGGTGATTACGCTGGTGCGCTTCGGCAAATGGCTGGAGATGCGCGCCAAACGCCAGACCACCGATGCGATCCGCGCGCTCAATGCGCTGCGCCCCGCGACCGCGCGCATCCGCGATTCCGCCGATCCTTCGCGCGAACGTGAAATCGCGCTGGCGGACGTGCGCGTCGGCGATATCGCGGTGGTGCGGCCGGGTGAGCGCGTGCCGGTCGATGGCATCGTGCGCGAAGGGCGTTCGCATATCGATGAATCGCTGATTACGGGCGAAAGTCTGCCGGTCGCGAAGGAACCGGGCGTGCGCGTGACGGGCGGATCGGTGAATCGCGAGGGCTTGATCGCCGTCGAGACGACCGCCATCGGCGCGGAAACCACGCTGGCGCGGATCATTCGATTGGTGGAATCGGCGCAGGCGGAGAAGGCGCCGATTCAACGGCTGGTGGATCGCGTGTCGGCGGTGTTCGTGCCGGCCATTTTGGGCATCGCGCTGGTGACGCTGATCGGCTGGCTGCTGCACGGCGCGGCCGGCGAAACGGCGTTGCTGAACGCGGTCGCGGTGCTGGTGATCGCGTGCCCGTGCGCGCTTGGACTGGCGACGCCGACGGCGATCATGGCCGGTACAGGCGTCGCGGCGCGTCAGGGCATTTTGATCAAGGATGCGCAGGCGCTGGAGCAGGCGCACGCCGTATCCATCGTCGCGTTCGATAAAACCGGCACGCTGACATCGGGGCGCGCTGCCGTCGTTGCGTTTGAAGTTGCGTCAGGTTTTGACCGACTCGACGCGCTGGCGCTTGCGGCTGCCGTGCAACGCTCGAGCGATCATCCTTTGGCGAAGGCCGTTGTCGAAGCAGCCGAAGAAGCACGTGCCGCACGTCTCGATGTGAGCGCCGCGCGCGCGATTGCCGGACGCGGCGTCGAAGCGATCGTCGGCGGCAAGCGCGTGGCGATTGGCAGCGCGCGTTGGCTCGCGGAACTCGGCTTCACGCCACCCGACGCGCTTTCAAAAAGCGCCAGCGAACTCGAATCGCAAGGCAACACGATTTCCTGGCTGATCGATCACGACAGCGGCGTCATCGCCCTGCTCGCTTTCGGCGATACGATCAAACCGACCGCACGCGCGGCCATCGAACGGCTTGCGGCGATGGGCGTAAAAAGCGCGCTCGTCACCGGTGATAACGCGGGCAGTGCGCATGCCGTTGCGCAGGCGCTCGATATCGCGCCGGAGTTCGTGTTCGCGCAGACCTTGCCGGACGACAAAGCGCGCGTCGTCGCCGATCTGAAGCGGCACGGCATTGTCGCGATGGCCGGCGACGGCATCAACGATGCGCCCGCGCTCGCCGCCGCGGATATCGGCATCGCGTTCGCGAGCGGCACGGACGTGGCAATGGAAGCGGCGGGCATCACGCTGATGCGCGGCGACCCGTCACTCGTCGCCGATGCAATCGATATTTCGCGGCGGACGTATCGCAAGATTCGGCAGAATCTGTTCTGGGCGTTTGTCTATAACCTCGTCGGGATTCCGCTGGCCGCGTTCGGTCTGTTGGATCCGATGTTCGCCGGTGCCGCGATGGCGTTTTCGAGCGTGAGCGTGGTGACGAACGCGTTGCTGCTGAGAGGATGGCGCGGTCAGGCGGCGGAAACCCGCACCGGCAACCCAATCACCCGCCCCGCGTAACGCGCCTCCGTTGCCGCGATACGCTCCATCGCGGCAACGTTCGCGCCGACCTCATCATCGAACGAAGCCGCTTTCGGTTCACCGCTCGTATCGATCTGCATCATCATTTGTTCGCACGCCGAAACAACTTCGGTGCCCTCGCCTTCGAACATTTCCATATACAGATGCACGCGCTTCTTGTCGAACGCGATCACGCGCGTATCGACCCGCACGGCCGCGCCTTCCTTGATCTCGCGCAGATAGCTCACGTGCGCCTCCAGCGTGTACATCGTGCGTTGCCGTGCATGACGTCCCGCTTCGTCGAGACCGATGCGATCCATAAACGCATCGGTCGTAAGGCTGTAGATCAGCATGTAGAACGCGTCGCGCAAGTGGCCGTTATAGTCCACCCATTCGGGTTTCACCGTGTCGCCATAGATCATCGTTTTCCTCGATCAGTCTTCGATGCCGTGCCGCGCCTTCGCCTGCGCAATCGCTTCGATCACGCTGGTGATGCAGTCGTCGCGGTAGCGTTCGAGTTGCTTGATGCCGCGCCCATTCGTTTGTTTCGACGTGCCGTCCACCACGCGATCGATGAGTTCATCGGTCAATGTCGGTGCGACGAGCTTCGTCCACGGCAATTCGAGCGCGGGGCCGAACTGCTGCATGAAGTGTCGCATGCCCGCTTCGCCGCCCGCCAGCGTGTACGTGAGAAACGTACCCATGAACGACCAGCGAATGCCCGCGCCATAACGAATGGCATCGTCGATTTCGCCGGTGGTGGCCACGCCATCGTTCACCAGATGAAGCGCTTCGCGCCACAACGCTTCGAGCAATCTATCCGCGATAAAGCCCGGCACTTCTTTCCGCACGCGCAAGGGCTTCATGCCGATGGACGCATAGAAGCTCATCGCATTATCGATCGATTCCGCCGAGGTCCGCGTGCCGCCCAGCACTTCGACCAGCGGTAATAAGTACACCGGATTGAACGGATGCCCGACCACGCATCGCTCGGGATTCACGGCGTTTGCGTAGAACTCGCTCGGCAACAAACCCGACGTCGATGATCCGATAATCGCATCCGGTTTCGCCGCGCGGCTCACGCGCTCATGCAGCGCAAGCTTCAGTTCGATGCGCTCCGGCGCGCTCTCCTGAATAAAATCCGCCTCTGCGACGCATTCCTCGACGGTCGCAACCACGCGCAATCTTTCCTGCGATGCGCCTTCAGCCAATCCCGCACGCTCAAGCGCAGGCCACGCATTCGCCACATTGCCACGCACCACCGATTCCGCATTCGGCGCGGGGTCCCACACGGTGACATCCAGTCCGTGTGCAAGCGCACGCGACACCCATCCACTGCCGATCACACCCGCGCCGAGCGCGGCGAATTGCTTCACTTGCATATCTTAGGTTTCCTGATTTAAGCGAATTGTTCGAGCGCGCGTCGTTCCAGCGGACGTTCACCGCGCGCCGGCAAACCGAGCTTCTTGCGTCCTTCGGCAGGCGTCAGCGCCCGTCCGCCCAATCGTTCGATGATCTCGACCGCGCGTTGCACCAGCGTGCCGTTGCTCGCATGCACACCGCGATCGAGCCACAGGTTGTCTTCCAGTCCGACGCGCACGTGGCCGCCCAAAAGCATCGCTTGCGCGACCATCGGCATCTGCATGCGGCCGATGCCGAAACCGGCCCAATGCGCGCCCGGCGGCAGGTTATCGACCATCGCCTTCATCGTGCCGGTGTCGGGCGGCGCGCCCCACGGAATGCCCATGCAAAGCTGGAACAGCGGCGGTGCATCGAGCAGGCCTTCCTTGAGCAATTGATTCGCGAACCAGAGATGGCCGGTATCGAAGATTTCAAGTTCGGGCTTCACGCCCAGCTCTTGAATGCGCTTTGCACCGGCGCGCAATTGCGCGGGCGTCGATACGTAGATGTAGTCGCCATCGCCGAAATTGAGCGTGCCGCAATCGAGCGTGCAGATTTCGGGCAACAGGTCTTCGACATGCGCAAGCCGCGTCAGACCGCCGACGAGATCGGTGCCTTTTCCGAAGCGCATCGGCTCTTCGCCGGGACCGATTTCCAGATCGCCGCCCATGCCCGCCGTCAGATTGATGATGACGTCCACATCCGACGATCGAATCCGATCCACCACTTCGCGATACAGCGCGGGATCGCGGCTGCCGCGTCCGGTATGCGGATCGCGCACATGGCAATGCGCGACAGTCGCGCCCGCGCGCGCCGCCTCGATAGCCGATTCGGCGATTTGCTTCGGCGTGACGGGAATCGCCGGATGGCGCGATGTGGTGTCGCCTGCGCCGGTTACCGCGCAGGTCACGATGACGTCGTAGTTCATGATTTATTCGGATCGCTAAGCGTTTGTACGAAGGCCCGATCTTTGAAGAATCGAGCCTGCCTGAATCAGAGTCCCAGATACTGTTTCACTGCGGGCAAGCCGTCCTTGCCATCTACCGTTTTGACGCCGGTGAGCCAGGCATCGAGCAATTGCGGATTTTTCTTCAGATACGCTTTGGCGGCATCGGCGGGGCGTTCTTTGTTCATCACCGGCTGCATCAGGCGGTTTTCCATATCGGTCGTGAAATGGAGGTTTTGCACCAGCTTGCCCGCGTTCGGGCAGCGCGTGAGAAAGTCCGGATTCGTCAGCGTGTACACGCGCGCTTCGCCGTAGTTCGGGCCGAAGACTTCATCGCCGCCCGAGAGATAGTTGAGCTTCATCGTGATGTTCATCGGGTGCGGTTCCCACGCCAGAAACACCACGGGTTTCTTCTCGCGCGCGGCGCGTTCGACCGTGACCAGCATGCCCGCTTCGCTCGATTCGACCAGCTTGAATCCGCCCAAACCGAACTGGTTCGTGTCGATCATCTTCTGAATCTTGGCGTTCGCGCTGCTGCCCGGTTCGATGCCGTAAATCTTGCCGTCGAGTTCATCCTTGTGCTTGGCGATATCCGCGAAAGTCTTGATGCCCGCATCGTATGCATAGCTCGGCACCGCGAGCGTAGCCTTCGCGCCGGAAAGGTTCGGCGGTTCGATCTTGTCGATGGTCTTCGCATCGAGGAAGGGCTGCACGGCCTTTTCCTGCACTGGCCACCAATAGCCGAGCGATACATCGATCTGCTTGCTCTTCAGGCCCGCAAGCGAGATCGGCACGGACGCGACCGTGGTGCGCGGCGAATAGCCTAAGCCTTCGAACAGGACGGAGGCGAGCGCGGTCGTCGAAGTGATATCGGTCCAGCCGATATCGACGAAACGCACGGTCTTGCAGCTGGCGTCATCGGTCGGTGCGGCATAGGCGGTCTGCGCGACGCAAGCCGCGGCAAGAAGGGTCGAAAGCAGACGAAGTCTCATGGCGTGCTGTTCCAGTGGAGGGTTTGCCTTGAAAGGCCGGTTCGTTCTGCCGGCGTGAGTAGAAAGTACCGCCGCATAAAAGTGCGCGAACGACCGGTTGCGACTGTGACTTGACTGCGTGCGACTATGGCTTGTTCCGAGAGCGAGAAGCCGGCACTTAAGGGGCAGGCCGGATTGCGCACGCTTTTTGCAATTGTTAGCGTAACGGGACCGCCGTTGAGATATTTCGATGCCCGATCCTCAAGATTTCCACTTCCTTCTGCTGCCCGAATTCTCGTCCATCGGCTTTATGTCGGCGATCGAGCCATTGCGCGTGGCGAATCGCTTCAGCGGCGAGTTGTATCGATGGCACATTCTTTCGACGGATGGCTGCCCGGTTGCGGCAAGCAATGGGATCACGCTGAACGCCGAATGCGCCATCAGCGATGTGAAGGATGCGAGCACGGTGATTGTCGTGTCCGGGTTCGAGCCGCTGGCGCGCTATACGCGTGTGATCGGCGACTGGCTCAAGCGGCTGGATCGCGCGGGCGCGACGCTTGGCGGTATCGATACGGGCAGCTTTATTCTTGCCGAAGCGGGGCTGCTCGCGGGCAAGCGCGCGACGATGCACTGGGAAGCGGCGGCGGCGTTTGCGGAGCGTTATCCATCGATCGAAACGAGTCAGGAGTTGTTCGAAATCGATGCGCGGCGGATTACGTGCGCTGGCGGCACGGCATCGATCGATCTGATGCTGGATTTGATTGCGCGCGATCATGGTGCGGAGTTGGCGGCGCAGGTTTCGGAGCAGTTCGTGCTCGGGCGCATTCGGCAGCGGAGCGATCATCAGCGGATGAAGATCGCGGCGCGGTATGGGATTCACAATCGCAAGCTGATTCAGGTGATTGGGGTCATGGAGCAGCATATGGAGGAGCCGTTGTCGCCGGATGCGCTTGCTGAATCTATTGGCGTGACGCGGCGGCAGTTAGAACGGCTGTTCTGTACTTTGATTAAGGATACGCCGACGCATTTTTATTTAGGTCTTCGGTTGCTGCGTGCGCGTGAGTTGCTTCAGCAGACTGATATGTCGATTCTTGCTGTTTGTGTAGCCTGCGGCTTTGAATCGCCTTCGCATTTTTCTCGGACTTATCGGGTTAGGTTTGGGGTTAGTCCTAGGCAGGATCGGTCG
>NZ_JAQFVG010000322.1 GCF_029439455.1 Caballeronia sp. BR00000012568055
AAGAGCGCGCCCGCGCCCAGCCGGGTCTTTCGTGATGCGGGATTCGCTTCGACCATAAGGATCGCTCTCCGGGTTGACGCGCAAGATTAGACGCCGGACTTAACTCGATTCGATTACCCGGCGGGTAATTGGGCCGCTGCGCGCAAGGCCCGACAATCCGGTCATGTTGTCGCGGCAGGATTGTCGCGGAGGATCTCATGACCAGCCCGCTTGCCATCGGAGCCTATATCGCTCCTGATTCGAAGTACACACGAAATGCCGTTTCGCTCGTCGAGCGCGTCCATTCGAAGGCGATGATGGCACACGTTCACCGGACCTGGTGGTTTGCCGAATTTCTCGGCCAGCGTCGCGGTTTGAAATACGACCGGGAAGTCGTTTATCTCGCCTCGCTGTATCACGATCTCGGCCTTACCGAATCCTATGGCGCAGACGGCCGATTCGAAGTCGATGGCGCGGATGCCGCACGTCGCATTCTGCTTTCGACTGATTATCCAGCCGAAAAGGCGGAGCAAGTCTGGGACGCGATTGCGCTGCATTCGAGCGGCGGCATCGCGGAGCGCAAGGAGCCGGAAATCGCGCTCGTGTATCTGGGCGCACATGTCGATGTATTCGGCATGTTTCTGGATGAGATCACGCCTTCGTTCATCGACGATGTCCTGCAAATTTATCCGCGCGATGGCTTCAAGCAGGCGTTTCAGTTGGCGATTGCCGAAGTCGCGCGAAAGAAGCCTCATACCGCGATCGGCACCGGCGTGGCCGATGTCGCGCGGCGACATATCCACGGATTCGAGTGTCCCGATGTCTGCGACCTGATCGATCATGCGCCATTCGAAAGTTAGGCGAATCGGCCAAGGCTTATCACTATTTTGGAGCGCGAAATGACGGCGAAATACAGTGAATACGAGTTCCGGTCGCAACCGTGGTTCGATCAGGATAACTTCAAAGGTTTCAATGATGCGATCCCCATGAAAACGATGGTGATCTGCTGCTTCGACCCGCGTGCGACCGAAGCTCCGCAGATTGTCGCCGAGCACTTCGGAGACGAGGTCTATCCTGGTCAGAACGTGTTGGACGAACAAGGCAATAAAGTCGGTCACACGCGCACGCTGTTTGCCGTGTACTGCGCGGGCGGACGCGCGGCGTCGGCATTGCAATCCGTGGCGACGATGGACTATCTGTTCAACGTGCGCAAGGTGGTGGTCGTGCATCACTCGTTTTGCGGCGCAACCGGCTTCAGACCCGATCAGCTTATCGGCCGATACCACGACTGCCATCACGCGGATATCACAAACATGTTCGATCGGGAAAGCCTGGCTATTTCGAACTACGAGGAATCGCTGAAGCACGATATCGGACTATTGCGCGCGAGTCCGGCGGTGCCTGAAGCCGTCGAGCTTTACGGATTTTTCTATGAGATGAACAAGGGCGAGTTGATCGAAGTCGTGTGCGATATTCCAGCCTGATCTCAGTAGTCACTCAGGCGCACGCGGAGCGTCGCTCCACGGCGCGACCATACGCCGATACACCGATCTCCCTGAACGATGCAATGATCAACGCGCGCACGAAGATCCGTCTGATCGGAGATATCAGTTGCGAGGCGACGCATCCGCGTAATCCGCGTACTCCGCTTCATCGCTGTCGCAGGCGCGCTGTGCGTGATGCACAAGTGGCGTCGCACGGGGCAAGCGCTGCGTGATGTGTCGATAGTCCTGTTCATCGCGGTGGGCTGCGGTCTCGTTCCATCTTGGATGCTCGCGAGATCATGTGTTATCCGAAGCATCGGTTTATCGTGACACGCTCGAACGGCTTGGCGTTGACGAGCGCACTGCTGAAGAAGCTGGACGCGGGCCAGGTGGTGTTGGTGTCATCGGGCATTCATCTGAAACGCGGCGAACGCTACTTCGCGCATTTCGGTGTCGATGCAACGTCGGTAAGCGCCGATTATCTTGCTGCCATGCCATCGATACTGCCGCTGGCGTACAACTTCGCCGTCGCAGACCTCGCGCTTCACGAGTACGCGGGCCTGATCCGCTACGACATCTTCAACGCGCTCGGCTGGAACGCCGCGAGAACCGAGCCGGGTCAGGCGTGACATCGCGCGTGGAGATAAAACATGCCGCTTGAAAAGCCATTATCGACAGGGAAGCTCGCGCAGCGTCGGCGACATGATGGTCATCATCGGTCGTATTGGACGATGCGGAAACACGCGCCATGTGCCGTCCTCGTGACGAAAGAAAAACAGCGTGCGCGTACCGGCTGGATGCTGCGCCTCGATGCACACAAAGCGGAGTCCGCCATTCGCTGTGCGGCCGCTCAGGCGCACGTGCAACGGGGTATCGCTGCCTGCTGCGAGCCATTTCTCGGCCTGTGCGCGCAGGGAACTGAAGCTATGGAAGGCGAGCTGGCTCATCTGGATCCTCCGCCTGAAGCGGTAAGTGAGTGCAGTCAGTGAGTGGGGCGTGCGGCGGCGTGTGACGAACGTGCCGCACATACAGCGCGTACAATCGCCGGAACGCTTCCGGAGCCCCTGGCATGGACGTGCAGCTTATCGCGCCGGCAGGACTTTTCCGCGACGGTCTCGCAGCCTTGCTGCGAGCATTCGCTGCGGACGTATCGGTGCAGGCGCATGAGGAAATCGCGCAGGCGAAGACGGGCGCATCCGGGGCCGCGTGCATGATCATGGACGGCGACGCGCCGGGCCGCGCCAGGCATGAAGCGGCATGTGAGATGGCCCGCGCGATACCCGCGATCGTGCTGTTGGACGAGGCGCGGCGACAGGAGGTCGATCAACTGATCGCCGACGGTTTCGCCGGCTGCGTGGAAAAGTCCGCGTCGGCAGAGATGCTGTTCGGCGCGTTGCACGTCGTGCTGGCGGGCGGCGTTTATCTGCCGCGCGCCGTGCTCGCCGCACAAGCCCAAAGCCCGTCCGATGGCGACGGCCGCACCCGCGAGAATATAAAACGCCGCATCGGTCAGGCCGATCCTCACGCGCATCTCACGCCGCGCCAGATCGAAGTGCTCGCCTTGCTGGCGCGCGGCCGCTCGAACAAAATGATCGCGCGTGAACTCAAGGTGTCCGAAGCAACTGTCAAGACGCATCTCACGACCATTTTCAAGGTGCTCAACGTGGCGAGTCGTGGCGAGGCAAGCGCGGCGGCCGCCCGTATCGAAAAGATTCGCGGCTCGCAGGTGAATAGCGCGATGAATGGACACATCTATCTTGGCCGCTTGCTGGCGAACATGGAAAGCCAGCACTTTCGCGCGGGCGAAGTACTGTTTCGAAAAGGCGATGCGAGCGGCGCGCTTTTCTACGTAGAAAAAGGCACCGTGAAACTGGCCGGGCTGGGTATTGAACTGGGCGCGGGCAGCGTGCTGGGAGAGATCGGGCTGTTCTCGCCTGAGCATCGGCGCACCTCCACGGTGGTGTGCAAGACAGCGTGCGAGATGCGCACGGTTTCCGCCGCCGATGCCGTTCGTCTCTACTATCAGGAACCGGAATTCGCGTTTCATCTGCTGCGGCTTATCGTCGAACGTTTGCAGGCGGACCAGCAGCGGGGCGCTTAGCGCGATGCTCACGCGGCTCACGCGTGAGCCTCCACCGCGAGCAGATTCAAAACGATCAGGATGACTTGACGATTTTCCAGCGTGATGGCAAGACGCAGGTCGTCCCTGACCCAGCGGCCGATTTTCGTTTCGGCGAAACACGCCGGCGTGGCGGCCTTTTTCATCGTTACGCCGAGCTTGCGCGCACGATAGTGATACGAGGGCACATGGTTGGCTTGCGCCGCGCCCTTGAGTCCGCCCTTGCGCTCATGCGAAGCGCCGAGGCTCCCCGCGAGGATGATCCGGTCGGCCTGATCCAGCTCCGCGATAAAAGCACGTGCCCGCGCGCGCACCCGCGCCTCGTCCAGACCGTACTCGGCGAGCACGGTGGTGACAGGGTCGTCGCTGGCGTGCGGACGTGAGTCGATTTCGGCCTGCACACCGTCCGCTTCGATCGATAAATTGCGTTGCACGGCGGCGCTGCGCAGGCAGTCGATCAGAAAGCGCCGGAAGTACGCGCACAGCGCATAAGCGGTGGAGGGCGCGCTCTGGTCCGAGGCGTGCGAGGCGCGCTGATCGAGTTCGAGCCGCAGCACACGGCTGTAGATGAACTGGGCGACGAGTTCTTCCTTGTCTTCCGGCAGTCCGCGCAGTTCGGGAGGGTAATACGGACGCAGCGCGTGAAGCACCATGCGGTAGATCTGCGCCATTTCGATATCGCTCAACGCGGCCCGTCGATGCCAGAGATCGACCAGCGCGGAGATGTCGGGCGCGGACATGAGTGAGTCGGGATGGGTCGTCAGGTTCATGGTCTGCCTCACACAGAGTTTGAGTACGCGATCGGGACCGGGCATCGAACGGCTGCCGGACCGCGCCCCGGAAGCGGGTCGTTCGCGGTCGTGAGCCGGCGTATTCAAGGTAGTGAGAAGCGATGCGCTGCAACATCGGCCGGATGGTCTACATCGAAAGTCGTAGACGCTGGTTTCGTCGGAGATGCCGGCGATGCGGAGCCGGCGCGCGACGGCGGCCGGCTGGGACGAGGAGGCTGGAGGGCGAATCAGGGCGTGTCGTCGTCAACGCAGAATGTGGAGTCGCCGATCAGGCAGTCGTGCGGGCCGGACGCCGGGCCGCTGCGATTGCGCAGGCCGCTGTCGCGTGCGGACAGGTTCAGCGTCGCGGGCAGCAGCACCCACATTTGCGCGGGCGCTTTGAGCGTGCTGGCGAGGCGCTGGGCATCCGCGCCCGAGCCCCAGTAGAGGTCGGCACGCTGCGCGCCGTGGATCGCGCCGCCGGTGTCCTGCGCGACCATCAAACGGTTCAGATTGCCCGATGCCCCCGTGCGCGCCGAAAGATAAACGGGCGCGCCGAGCGGCGTGGTGCGCGGATCGACGGCGATCGAGCGCCCTGCCGAGAGCGGGACGCCCAGCGCGCCGAGCGGGCCGTTGCTGTCGTCATGCACCGAGCGGAAAAACACATAGCTCGGATCGGACTTGTCATCAGGCTGATGCACCGCGGCGGCCGTAATCGGCTCGGCCTTCAGCGCAGGCGGCGCGCCTGCGAACCCCGCCGCGCCTTGCAACGCGCCGCCCGGATGGGTGCTGACGGGCCGGGCTTCGACGCCGCTCATGGCTGCGGACTTCGCCAGCGAGGCCGTTGATCCTGCCCGCCCGGCGGCCTGGGCGGCGTTCGCCGAGACCAGATTGTTGGCGAAGTGCACGCCACGGTCCTGGTCGCTGATTGGCGTTGCCGCAGCCAGCGTCGCGGCGGGCGCACCGGCGTCCGAGCTGCCGTATTCCTCGGCCGCGCCGCGCAGCAGCGACGGAACTCCGCCGGCAGACGCGGCAGCGACGCCGTCCGCCATGGCGCTTGCGCTTGGCTCGTCGGCGGCGGCGGACGTCGAAGGCCAGGCGTCGTAACCGGTGTCGTCGTCATCGCCCCCGCCTCGTGTCACCGAGCGCGGGCCGCCTTTGGCGATCAGCGCAGCGGGCAGGAACGGGTGGCCGTTCTGATCGGCATACGCGACGCGCACGACGGTGCTGTCGGGCATCACGATCTTGGCCGAGCCTTGCATCTGCATCGAATAGATCAGGCCGGGGTCGTCCACCCAGGCGATCACCTCGGCCTGCAAGCCGCGCCGCTCGATCTCCGCGCGCGTGTAGTAAGGCACGATGCTGTGCCCGGACACGCGCATGCGGATTCGCTTGTCGCGCACATCCGGCACGGCATCGGTCAGATCGAGCACGTAGACCCCGCGCAGTGTGCTGGTCGATACGGCCGGCAACGGAATCACGTCGCGGCCGTCGATGCGCGCGGCAGTCAGCGTGCCACGCGCGTTCGCCGGCACGCGGCGGGCGTCGAGATAGAGCATGTCGCGCGGCACGCCGTAGACGGGATAGATGAAGCGGCCGCCGTAGCCCCGGCTGCCGCGCACCACTGGCTCGTAATAACCGGTCAGCAGTCCGGTGACGGCAGCGTTCGGCCGCCCGAACGGCTGAATGCGATAGGCGATGAAGCGTTGCTCGAAGAACGCGCGGATGGCAATCGGATCGCGGCCATCGACGCGTGCTGCGTCTGCGCAGGCCGACGACCACGGCGCGTGCGTGGCGAGCACGCGGCAGCTTTGCAGGAACGCGGCCCACGATTCGTCGAAACGGTCGCTCGACCAGCCCGGCAGCTCCGCGAAACCGACGGGCGTGTAGACCGCGTGGCGCGTGGTGTAGGCCACGCCCGGATGCGCGCGCGTCGATGCCGCAGCGGTGCGCGCCCGCGCGGTGTTTTGTGCGGTGTTTTGCGCGGCGGAGGTGGTGAACGTCGCGGAGGGCGCGGCGGCATCGCTGTGTGGGAAGTCGGTCGCGCTTGCCACGGCGGCAGGCGGTGTCGGCGACGCACGCGCGGTATCGCTGGCGAAGGGTCCGCAGGTGCAGCCGCCGAGTGCGGCGAACAGCGCCATCGCGGCGCCGGTGATCGCGGATCTGCGCAGCGCCATGGTCCGGATGGGCGCGTTGCATAAGTGCAGGGTGTTCATCGTGTCCTCGCTGCTTGGTGTCCGGCGGGTGGAGTCGGCGCATGATTTCGGCACATGAATTCGATGCATGATTTCGATGCATGAGCCGGGCGCACGAATCGCCGCGCCTTCACTTGGACGAGCGGACCACTTCGATTTTGAAGCGCGCCGCGCCGTAATCCGGCGGGCATTCCGGCACCGGCCCGGCGCAATCCGGCTGCCCGGCGAACGGCGACGGCGCGTTCGGATCGAGCGTAGCGGGGGCGGCGTCCTTGCCGAATTCGCCGAACACCGACACCGGCGTCAGTGCCGGGGCGCGGAAGACGCGCGGCGCGGACGACACCAGTGCGAGAAACTGCATGTCGCCGAGCGGCTTGCCGACCACCATCGGCCATTTCGGACCGGGCAGCGTGAGCGCGTGGCCCGCCGTGATGGCGTTGTCGTGATCGAGCAGATTGGGGAACAGCAGGGAGTATTGGCCGTCTGCGTCGACCATGAACAGATAGAGGTAACCGTTCTGCGCGCTGCTCAGCGTGATCTTGAGCTTGTCCTTTTCGGCAACGGCGCGCACCGAGGGAACCCTGGCCTCCACGTGCCGTGCCGGATCGGCATGCGCGGCGATCCGGTCCAGTTCCGCGACCGGCGTCCACGGCACGGAGGGCGCAGGAAGAGCGGGCGGCTCGGCTGCCGGCGGCGCGATCGTCGGCGGGAGCGGTGCGTGTGCGGGCGGCGCGATCTCAGGCGCAATCCCCGCCGCAATCTCAGCCGCAATCTGCGATCCGGCGAGCGGCGGCGGCACGGCGTCGCTCCTGCGCTCCGGCGCGTTTTCCAGACCGCTGGCGCGGCTGGCTGGCGCGCGCCGTTCCATCGGTTCCGGTCCGATCAGCAGGGCCGCCGCCAGCGCAGCACTCACCAGCAGGCCGGCTCGCCACGCGCGTGCGGCGGGACGTGGCGTAACGGAGGGCTGCGTGTGCGCGCTCTGCGCAGGCGTGATCGGTGGCATCCGCGGCGTCACCTTCGGCCTGATACGCTGCTTCGGCTTCGTTGCCGGCGCGCTCTGCGCAGTTTGCGTCAGCCGATCCGTCTCGCCCGCGGCATTCAGCGTGGTCTCGAAGGCCTTGATGCAGCGCGTGCGCGCGTCCGGCCATAACGCGAGCGCGTGATCGACGGCGCGCATCAGAGCGGGCGAGTAACCGGGCGGCGCGGCCACCGAGAGCGGCACGAAATCATCCTCGACGATACGCCCGACCGCAGGCGGCGGCGTCTTGCCGAGAATCGCGAAATACACCAGCGCGCCGAGCGCGTAGATGTCGCTCCACGGGCCTTGTTTGAGCGCGGGTATTTCGGCGTACTGTTCAATCGGCGCATAGCCCGGTTTGAGGAAAGCGGTGAGCGCCTGCGTCATGTCGCCGATGACGCGGCGCGCCGAGCCGAAGTCGAGCAGCACGGGCCGCCCGCCGTCTTCGAGCAGCATGATGTTGTCCGGCGCGATATCCCGATGCCAGCAATGCTCCCGATGCAGCACGCCGATCGCCTCGATCAGCGGCGCGAGCAACGCGCGCAGCCAGGCTTCGTCGGGCGGCGCGGGCATGGCGCGCAGCGTGTCGCGCAGCGTCGCGCCCTTGAAATACGGCATCGCCATATAGGCGGTGCCGTTGCCTTCCCAGAAGCGGAACACCTTGACGAGCGCCGGATGATCGAAGCGCGCGAGAATCCGCGCCTCGTTGATAAAGCTCTTCAGGCCCATGCCAAAGGCCTCGGCGTGCTTGTCCGACTTCACTTCGACGTGCGTGCCGTGAATGCGCGACGCGAGCATCGCGGGCATGTACTCCTTGACGGCCACGTGCCGGTCCAGCGAAGTATCGTGCGCGAGATAGACGATGCCGAAGCCGCCCTCGCCGATCAGCGAGACGATCTCGAACTCCGCGAGCCGCGCGCCCGGCGGCAGCGCGTTGCCGAGGCCAGGCGACATCGGCATCGGCGACGGCGCTGCGAGAGCGGCCGATGTCGTGGGCGGCGCGCCCTTGCCGCCTCCGCTCGCGGCGACGATCACGGTCTTGTCTTCGGCGTCGTCGCTCATGATCTTCCGCCAGTGAGCAGGGTTACGAAAAGCTCAGCGTCCGGCAGTCCGGGCGCGATCCACAGGGCGTAGCGGGGTACGGCGTCGGCGCTGGCGTTGGCGCTGGTGCCGGCGACTTCGGCCCGGTCCGACTTGAGCGCGGTCCACACGCTGCATGCATCGATCGATGCTGCTTTCGGCCAGGCGCGCCGGCCTGCACGCATGCCCGGCGGCGTCTGTTCCGCCAGATGCGCTTCGAGCCAGGAAACCGGCCGGTCGAAGCGCAGCGCCGCCAGCGCGATCCGCTCGATCTCGTGCAGCCAGCGCCACAGCAAGGTGAAGGTGTCGGTGCTGGCGGGCGCGGCATCGAAGGGCGCGGCGATGGTGAGCGGAAAGTAGCGCCCGACGCGATCCACCGATGGCATCACCACACCGCTCCAGCACGCGCGCGCAGGGTCGCCGGGCGGCGCGCCGAGCGCATCGGGCATGGCGAAGAAGCGCCAGACCGGGCTTGACAGATAGGCCGGCAGCCACGCCTCGCCGAGCCGCGCGCGGCTTTCCTGCAGGCCTGCGGCGAGCCAGCGGTCCCACGGCGCGACAAAGCTCGCGGGCAGCCGGCGCGAGGCGAAATCGCCGAGCGCGGGCAGCTTGCCGTACCAGCCGGCCGCGCGGATTTCGCCGGACGAGGCGGGCGTGCTCACAGCATTTCCGGGCATTGGAACGCACGCAGCTCCGCAAGACTGAACGGGTTCTGCACGCTGCCCGTGGTGACTTCGAAGCGCACGTGACGACCTTCGATATCGAAAGTGGCAAAAAAACGCTCCGGCTGTTCGGTCGGCTCGATCTTCATGCGGTCGAACATGCGGAACAGCGCCCACGCGCCGTCGTAGGCGAGCGGTCCGGCGTCGCTGGTCGGCGGCGGCGTGAGCTGCACGCTCACACGCGATGCCCCGTGCGCCGACGGCCATTGCACCGGCACGGCAAGCTGTGGTCCGTGCGCATAACTGACGATCTGGCCGTCGATATCCAGCGTGAACTGCAGGATCGATGCGTCCATTTCCACGGGCCTGAAAGTGAGCGTGAGCGAAGGCTGCGGACCGCCCGCCGCGAAGAAAACCGCGCGAATGGTGGCGGCGCGTTCGAAGTCGGCGAGACCGGCGGCGCTGGTCGTGGCCGCCGTGCCATCGACCTTCTTGTAGGCCCACGGATGCGCGGAGGTATCGACATCGGCGGCGAGGCTTTTCTGGAAGAACGCGTCGAGCTTGCCGTTCGGCGCGAACAGCGTGCCGAAGTCCTGCGTGGTGACATCGGCTTGCGCGGCGAGGTCGAACGGATAGCGGCCGCGGGTCACCTGACGGCACCATGAGGCGAGCGGACGCACATCGCTCGCTGAAATCGATCGTCTGGTGTGCTGCACATTCACCGCGCTGGTCTGGACCAGATCCGTCAGCGCCGCGCCCAGCGGATCGGGCATTTGCGCGGCCAGCGCGCGCAGCCGCGCGAGCACGTCGGAGGCGGGCGGCGCGACCTTCTGCTGCATCGCCGCGTCTACCGCGCTCAGATACACGTAAAGCTCCGAAAGCAGCGAGACAGTCGATGCGATCGGCGCGGGCTGGCCGGGAGCGGGCGCTTCGACCAGGGCGCGCAGCCGCGCGAAACGGTCATCGACGGCTTTCTCCGGCTTGTCCGTGACGCTGGCGGCGGCCCCGGATGCGGGTGGATTCGCGCCCGCCCACTGACGCACGGTGGTGCCGATCGAATCGAAGGTCTGGCTGGCGCGCTCGGGAATGCTCGGCGCGGCGGGCGCGCGCACCGACAACGCGGTTTCGCGCGCCGCTTCGCGCACGAATGCGACCAGCGGCGAATCCGGCGCGGACAGCACGCGCACGGTCTCTGCGCTCTGCGTAAGCCCCTGGGCGGGAATCAGGCGCAGATCGGCGAGATATGCCTCCCAGGCGTCGATATAGTCGTGTGCGTAGCGCCGGCGCGCGCCATCGGTGAGACGCTCGACCGAACTCGCCTCGCCCGATGCGCCCGCGCCCAGCACCCACGGCGCTTCGTCGCGCACGGTCTGCGCACTGCGCCCGAGCGCGGCGAGAAAGCTTCCGTAGTAGCACTCGGCGGTGAAGAGGCCCGGCACGCCGTCGGTGAGGGGCTTGCCGCTGGTGCGCTCGAATACCAGCGGCGCGTTCACGCCGCCCGCGCGCGCCACCGAAAACGGCACGCAGCGGGCCACGTCGGAGGCGTGCGCGGCCCGTTCGTAGACCTGCTGATCGAGCCGTTCGCGCAACAGCCGCGCGCGCGTGGCAGCGACCAGCGAGGCGTCGAGCGGGCGGCTGGAGCGGATCGCGCCGTGCGCGAACAGCGCATCGAGATGTGCGGCGAGTCCGGCGCGTTCGCTGTCGGATACACCGGCGGGCAGCGCGCGATTCCAGTCGGCGAGGGTGGCGGCCTTGAGCGCGCGGATATCCTGATGTCGCGAATCGTAGAGCGACAAATACGTCTTGAGCGCCTCGTAGGCCTGTGCGGGCGTGCCAGCCGCGGCATTGCGCAACTGCATTTCCGCGCGTGCCGACAGATACGGCAGAAGCCAGGCGTCGAGCAGGCGCTGGTAGGTCTGGCTGGCGGCATCGGCGAGTTTCGCGCCTTGCCAGAGACCCCATTGCATCGACAGCGGGGCGTCGGCGGCATCGATCGGCGCAGCGTTGCCGAGCGTGCGCGCCGCCGAGAGCAGGGGCGTGGCCTGCGCGAGCAGCGTCGCGTCGGCCATGCGCGAAGGGTCCGCGAGCGCCGACGACTTGACGGCCAGCGCGCGCGCGGCCTGATCGACGGCGGCGACATAAGCGCGATTGCGCAGGTAGCTCACGCTCCACAGGCTCACGGCGAGCGCCGCCGCCAGCATGATCGCCGCATGGCAGGCGAAGCGCAGCAGATGACGGCGGCGCATCCAGCGCAGATTGCCGACCGCGAGGCCCTGCTCGGCGAATACCACGTCGGTCAGCGCGCGGCGGATAAAGAAGCTGCGCGCCGCGCCCCGGTTCGCGCGCGGTGCGGCGCGTTCGAGCCGGAGCGCATTTTTGAGCGAGGCGAGCACGCGGTCGATCGGCGCGCCGCTCTGCGTGCCGCTCGTGACGTAGACGCCGCGCATGAAGGGCGCATCGCGCGATGACGACTGCACGAACACATCGCTCAGAAAGGTTTCGAGCACGGGCCGGAACGCGGCGAATTGCTGAGGAAAACCGACGATCGCCGCGCGCGTGGCGACGCTCGATTCCTGGTCCGTGCGCATCAGCACGCGCGAAACCAGGCGCGTTTCGATCAGGTCGAGTTCCTCGCCGATGCGCCGGGCGAAGGCATCGTCGGACAGCGTGCGCGCGCCGGCCCGTGAAGCACGGTCGGCGTCGTCCATTGGCAGCGTGAAGCCGAACACCTGAGCGCGCGCTTCGCTGTCGAGATCGGCAAAGAATTCAGTGAAGCCCGGCAGCAGGTCGGCCTTGGTGACCATCACGTAGACCGGAAAGCGCGTGCCCAGATGCTCGCTCAGTTCATGCAGACGCGCGCGCAGGGCCGCAGCGGTCTGCGCGCGCCGGGCGTCGTCGGCCTGCAGCAGTTCATCGACGCTGACGGCGAGCAGCGCGCCATTGATCGGCTCGCGCGGACGTGTCTTGCGCAACAGTGACAGAAACCCGTGCCAGGCGGCGCTGTCGGCGGCGATATCGCTTTCCTGCGTGGTATAGCGCCCGGCGGTGTCGATCATCACGGCGCGGTCGGTGAACCACCAGTCGCAATGACGCGTGCCGCCGATTCCGCCGATCCGGTTCGCATGCCAGCCCGCGCCCGGCGACGCCTGCGCCTGCGCGTGCGGCCCCGGCGCGAATTTGTCGGCGAGCGGGAAGCTGAGGCCCGAATACTCGAGCACCGTGGTCTTGCCCGATCCCGATGTGCCGATCAGCACATACCACGGCAATCGATACAAATACTGACGCCCTGTGAGCGATAGCCAATCGCGCCATCCGGGCCGGCTGCCCGCTGCGTTGACGCGCGCTTCGCGCAGCGCGGCGACAGCGCGGTCGAAGCGCCGCGCGAGTTCCGCGACCTCGTCGGCCCCCGGCGGGGGCGTGTCGTGCGCATCCGGCGCTTCGCTGGCGCGGCGATCGACCAGGCCGTGCGCCAGCACATGATTACGCCAGATCGCGCGGCCGATCAGCCACAGCCCGCGCAGCGCCACGCACAGCACCAGCGCGCCGATCGCCGCGCCGCGCGCGAACGGCGTATCGAGCGGACGATGCTGGCCGACCGAGACCAGCGGCCCGATCCACCAGATCAGCACGCCCGCCATGGCGAGCGCAAGCGTGAGCAACAGAAGCGGGTGAAACAGGATCGACAGGATTTTCTTCAGCACGACGGATCTCCTCGCAACGTCGAAGAACAGGGAGCGGCGGCGTTCAGCCCGGTTTGGCGAACAGCGTGATTTCGACGCGGCGATTGCGCGCGCGCCCGGCATAGGTGTCGTCGGAGGCGACGGGCGCGGTGTCGGCGAAACCTTGCGCTTCGACGCGCGCCGCGCCGATCGTGTCGGCGAGCCGCGCGCGCACGCCTTCCGCGCGTTCGCGCGAGAGCTGCCAGTTGGATGCATAGCGCGCCGAATGCACGGCGATGCCGTCCGTATGTCCGCCGACCAGAACCTTTCCCGGCAAATCGCTGAGCGCCGCCGCCACGCGTGCGACCAGCGCTTCGGCGGGCGCTTCGAGGCGCGCGCTGCCGGGTGCGAAGGTGGCGTCGCCCGCCAGCGTGGTCACGGTGCGGTCCGGCAACTCCTTCAGATCGATGCGCCCGGCGGCGAGATCGGGCGCAAGCAGGCTCGCGAGCCGCGGATGCCGCGTGGCGGCGTCGGGCACGGCCAGATCCGGCGCGGCCGAGGACGGAACCACGGCGGCGGGTGTGCGGATCGCGGCGATATCGGCGAACACCGGGTCCGAGACGCGATTGATCGACACGCTGAACGCAACGAACACGCCGGCGAGCATCAAACCGGCCGCGGCGGCGACCAGCCACGACGGCACCACGTCCGTCACGCGGCGCGGCGGCGCGCTGGCCGGTTGCCAGTGCGGCGACAATTCCGCGCAGGGCGCGCCACGCTGCGCGCGGATGATTTCGGAGAGCCGGCGGCGCAACAGATCGAGCGCGTGCTGGCCGTTTTCATGCACGCGGTACTGGCCTTCGAAGCCGAGCGCGAGCGTGAGCGCGACCAGTTCCAGCAAGTCGATATGGCGTGCCGGATCCTCGGCGAAACAGGTGAGCAACTGGAACACTTTGCTGCCGCCGCGCGCCTCGTTGTGGAACATCACCAGCAGGCTGTACTGAGGCCAGAGCGCCGCGCCCCACGGCGTGCTGCACGCGGCTTCGTCGATCAGCGTGCACAGGATATAGCGTGCCGCCAGCGTCGCTTCCTGCGACACGCCGTTGCGGTGCGCATCGATCTCGAAGCGCCGCACCGCCCGCGCGAGCGTGTCGCGCAGGGCGGCGGCCTGGGTTGCGCGGGTGCTCGCGCGCAAATGCGCAGCGGCGTGCAGGAGCGGCGCGCAGGCCTGCACGAGCGGATTGAGCGCGCCGCCGCCGGACAGCAGTTCGGTCAGATCGGCCGGCTCGGTGAACGATGGCTCGCGTTTGCCGGAGCCGCCCAGGTCACCGAAGGCGTTCAGCGCCGGGTCACCGCCGCCGCCGCCGAAGCCGCTGCCATCGGCGGTGGCCGGTTCGCCGGGATGCTGGGCGAAGCTTTCGAGCGGATCGAAAGCGTACGCGCTGCCCGCGCGCGTATCGAGCCGGGTCGATGGCGCGGGCTTCACGATGGTCGGCTCCAGGTCCGGTGAATAAGCGGATTCGTCGTGCGTCATGGCAACTCTCTGAAAGAAGATCGGTGCTCGCGCGGCGGCTCACTGCCGCACGGCCCAGCATTCGAGTTCCAGGCCGGGAAAGTCGCCGAGCACGTGCATGGCCAGGCGGCCGCTTTTTTCGAGCTGCTTCCACAGATCGCCGTCCGGTTCGAGCGCGAAATAGTCATAGCCCGCATGCACCGGAATCTGCGGCGGCACGGTCGGCAAAGGTCGCAGCGCGATGCCTGGCAGCGCGAGCGTGACGATTTCCTGTATCCGTTCGGCGGGCGCGGCCTTGACCTGAGTCGGAAAGCGCACTCGCAGCGCTTCGGCGGGCATCTGCGCACGCGCGGCGAATACCAGCATCGCGCGTTTGAGCAGGTCGGGCTCGTGCAGCGTGGCGAGCCGCTGACGTGGCGCGGGCTCCGTCATCTCGATGCGCTGCGCCGTCTGCGGCAGATTCCAGCCGGGCGCTTCGCGGATCTCTTTCATCAGCATGCCGAAGCATTCGTTGAGCGCATCGTGCCGATAAGAAATTTTTTGCCCCGGACGACGCCGCGTGTCGAAGGTGGCGAGTTCGCCTGCCAGCGCGCGCATTGATTCGAACAGACGCGCCGGATGCAGCACCGGCATGTCCTTCATGTGCTCGAACACCAGCTCATGGCGATTCACCAGCATGAGCAGCAGCGCATCGGCGATTTCCGCGACGCCGCCGCCGCGCCGCTGCGTGAAGCGCGCCGCGAAGTTCTCGCCGTGCTGATGCAGCAGGCCGCAGAGATCGCGCAGCAGGGCATCGAGCGCGGGCTGGCGATTCACATCGAGCGCAGGAGGGATATACGCCGGGTCGAGCGTCACGCGGCGGTCCGCGCCGCGCGCCAGCACGCGCGCCACGCCGATGGTCGCGTAAGCGTCGGTGGCGTCGCGCGCGAGCATCAGACGCAGATTCGGCGTGGCGGTCTGCAAATGTGCGTTTTGTTGCGAACCAGCGACGTTGTCGGCGACTTCGACTTCGTTCATGCGATAGCGCAGGTCGTGCGGGACATCGATGAGCGCGTCGGCATGAACGTCGGCATATGCGTCGGCATGAACGTCGGCGGGACGGTCCGCCAGACGCAGGCCGACATCGAATTCCTTGGCGCCGTGGCGAGCCAGCGGCAGCGCCAGCAGCACGGTCTCACCGCGCGCGTCCGAGGGGATTTCAAGCGGCGCGGGTGCGGGGGCATCGTCGGGAAAGGAGAAGTACGTGCCGTCAGGCAGATGGCCGATGCCGCGCGTCAACGCGATCTTGCCCAGTTCGAGCGCGAGCGGATCGAGTGCGAGCGACAGCGTGCCCCATGCCCAGCTTTCGGTGCCGAGCACATGAGCGCGCAACTGGTGCTCGACGTAGCGGTCGTGCTGCTGAAAATGATGTGGCTGCAAAAACAAGCCTTCGGACCAAATCACGCGTTGATGCCAGGTCATGTGCGCACCTCGTTGCCGGAACCGGCGCGGTTGCCGCTGCCGCGTGGCGCGCGGCTCGGGCGATAAAGGGACAAGCGGTAATCGAACAAGCGGTAATCGAACAAGCGATAAACGAATCAGCGGCGCGCGATTGAACCCGCTTGCGGCGCAGCGCGTGCGTTCATGGCGCATCGGCTCAAGGCGGCCCGATGGTCACATCGAGATCATCGACGCGCAGGCCCAGCGCGGTTTTCTTGTGCGGCGTCACCGGATGCACCGCGCGCCAGCGCGAGCGCTCGATCTCGCGATACGCGGCGACGAACGCGACATAGCGCGTGTCGGGCTGCAGGGTCTGTTCGAGCGTCATGGTGTCGCCGGGACGCAGCATGTAGTCGTGCCGCGTGTTGAGGTCCGCGCCGAGCGCTTCCTGTTCCTTCGACTGCAGCGAGAAAAAGTCCGCGCGATCCATGGTGCCGGCGGACTTCAGCTCGTAGATGCGCACCGCGATCGGCGAGGGCCGGCCGCTGGTATCGCGGTTCATGGTCGGGGAGGCGCGCATGGTCAGCCTGACGATGGTCGGATGGGTATCGGCGGATTTACATCCGGTGAGCAGCGAGAGCGCCAGCAGCGCGATGGCGAGGATCGCCGGCACGCCGCCGAGCCGGCCGGCCAGACACACGGCGTGCGCCCATGCGCGCCGCGCGCCATCGAAGAACGTGATGAACATCGGCGTGATCTCCGCAAGGGTGTCGATGCGCGACCATTCGCGCGATTTCCCGTTAGACGAAGCGCCCGCCGCCGCTTTAAAAACCTCCCGCGCGATTCGTCTTGCCGCCGTGGCCCGATGCGTCTGTGCGCATCGCGGGCCGCGCTTCACGGACGAGCCTTGCGGAGACCACGGTGATGAGTGCAGTGAATGTCGAAGAAAGCGCGGGCGGGGCGCGAGCGGTCCCCCGTGATGCGCGGCATGGCCGCATGAGGGCGGCGGGGATCGCGCTGGCCGCGTCGATGGTCTGGGCGCTGGCCGACGCTGCTGCTGCGCTGCCCGCGCCCGCCGCACCGGTCGCACCCGCCGTGCAGCCACCGGCAGCCGCCGCGCCGGATGCCGCGCCCGGCGACCGTTTCGATTCGGCGCGCGCAAGCGATGAGGAATCGGTCCGCGCCCTCACCGCCGATGGCCGCCTGCTGATGGGCCGCGACCGCGTGAAACTCGACGGCTACGCGTACTGCAGCATGTCGGTGGCGGCGTCCGAACGGGGCGATTTCCGCGTGGCGATCGAAGCCGCCGCGCGCATGCTGGTGCTCGCCGAGGACACCGGCAACGCGAATCTGCGTGCGCTCGCGGACCGCGATCTGGCGGTCGCCTACAGCTACGCGGGCGATCTGATCGACGCCAAGCGTTACGCGCTGAAAGCCCTCGATGGCGACGCAAGCGACAAGGCGCAGGTGCTCGCGCCCGCGAACAAAGTGCTTGGCGACGTCGCGCTGCGCGAAGGCGATCCGCAGGGGGCGATCGCATCGTATCGGGCGTCGCTGGACACGGCGTCGGCGCGCTATCGGCCGCTGGTGCTGGCGTCGCTGGCCAGCGCGCAGATCGCCGCGGGCGATACCGCCGGGGCGCGCGCGAGCCTGGACGCGTCGCGCGGCGCGCCGGTGCCGTCGCTCGCGCCGCTGTTTCGTCGTATCGAAGGTAATTTGCTGCTCGCCGAGCACGCGCCGCAAAAAGCGCTGGACGTGTTCGCCGCCGACCTCGACGGTCATGCGGGCGACGCCGGCGACGATGCAAACGCCGACAGCAGCTACAACCGCTTGTGGGCGCACGAAGGCATGGCGCGCGCCTATCTGGCGATGGGCGACACCGCCCGTGGCCGCGCCGCGCTCGCCGACGCGCTGACCGATTCCGAATCCATGCGCGCGCGCTTTCGCAGCGACGAATTCAGGACCGGCCTGTTCGCGGACGTGCAGAACGTGTTCGATCAGGCCATTTCGCTGGCCATCGACGAGCAGGACTATCCGCGCGCGTGGCAGCTCGCTGAGCAGAGCCGCGCGCGAGCGCTGCTCGATACGGTGCGCAGCCGGGTGGACACCGGCGTCGATACACGCCAGCTCAACGGCGCGCCGGTCACGCTCGATCAGGTGCGCGCCACGCTGCGCGAGAACGAGGCGATCGTCGAATATCACCTGCTGGAGCACCGCGCCGTGGTGTTCGTGGTACGCCGCGACGGCCTGACTACGCGCGTGCTGCCGGTGGAGCGGCGCGAACTCGGCGGCGCGCTCGACGCGTTCCGCGTCGCCATCGTCACGCGCAGCGCCGACGCGGCTCCGTACGGCGCGCGGCTCGACCACTTGCTGATCGAGCCGCTCGGGCTGAAGGACGGCGAACGGGTGATCATCGTTCCGCACCGGGTACTGAACTACATGCCGTTTCAGGCGCTGCGCAACGGCGACGGCTATCTGATCCAGCGGCATGCGTTCGCGCTCGCACCATCGGCGGGCGTCGCGGTGCAGCTGGTCACGCGCGAGCACGCGGTGTCGAGTCATCTGATCGCATTCGGCAATCCGCTGATCACGCCGCACTGGGACTTGCCTGGCGCGGAGCGTGAAGTGAACGCGATCACACCGTATTTCCGGCAGAGCGCCGCCTGGCTGCTGAGCGATGCGACCATCGCGCGGTTCCGCGACAGCGCGCCCGACGGCCGCGTACTGCACGTGGCGACCCACGCGCAAGCCGACTCCGTCGATCCGCTCTACTCGCGCATTCTGCTCGCGCCCGCGCGCCAGCCCGCCGACGGCCCCGACTTTCTCAATGCGCGCGACATCTACAACCTGAAGCTCGACGGCGTCGCACTCGTCACGCTGTCCGCCTGCGACACGGCGCTGGGCCGCGTGGATCGCGGCAACGAGATCATGGGTTTGCCGCGGGCGTTCTTTTACGCCGGTGCATCGAGCGTGATCGTGTCGATGTGGAAGGTCAATGACGATTCCACCGCGCTCACCATGCGCACCTTCTACGAGTCGCTCAGCAAAGGCCGCGAAGCCATCGACGCGATGCGCGACGCGCAACTCGCCGTGCTCGCGCAGCCCGGCTTCGAGCATCCGTATTACTGGGCGCCGTTCGATCTCACGGGAGGCTGGCGGCTCACGGTCGCCCGATGACATCATGCGTGAAGCCCTCTTTCCTCTCTTCCCGGTCTGGCGAACCGCCGCGCGCGTGGCGCTGGCGCTCGGCATCGCGCCGTGGGTATCGCCGGTTGCGGCGCAGACGCCGCCCGGCGTCAATCTGCCCGCCATTCCCGGCGGCGTGCCGCGCGCACCGGACGCCGGCACGCTCATTCAGCAGACGCAGCCCGACACGCCGTCCGGCGCTGGCAGCGACGGCGTGCCTTCGGCGGCCGCGCCTGCGCTGCCCGCTTCTACATCGGCTTCGACGCCCGGCGCGACCGCACGTAATCATGAGCATGCCGAAGCAATCGACCGGCGCTTCACGCTGCGCCACGTCACCATCAGCGGCAACGACACCGTGTCCAAGTCCGATCTGCTGCCGCTCGCCGCGCCGTTTATCGGCAGAGAAGTGGGTATCGACGATGTCGAGGCGCTCGCCTCGCGCATCACGCAGTCGTACCGTGATCGCGGCTATCTGCTCGCGCAGGTGATCGTGCCGCCGCAGGACGTGACCGACGGCGATCTGCGGCTGGAGGTGCTCGAAGGGCGTATCGGCCGCGTGCGGCTCAATCTCGCGCCGGGCGCACGAATCCGCGAAAGCGTGGTGCGGGCGCGGCTCGCCGCGCTCAGGCCAGGTGAACCGCTCGATCAGCACGCGCTCGAGCGGACCATGCTGCTGCTGTCCGACCTGCCGGGCGTGCGCGTTTCGTCGGCGCTGGAAGCGGGCGAAACGCCCGGCACCGTCGATCTGACCGTCAATGTCGATGCGGCGCGCCCCTGGCAGTTTGCGCTGACGGGCGACGACTACGGCGCGGCGTCGGCGGGCCGGGTGCGCATCGGCGCGGTGGCGCGGCTGAACTCGCCGTTCATGATCGGCGACAACCTCGACGTCAATCTGCTGGCCGCCGAGCGTTTCGATACCGTGTACGGACGCGTCGGCTACGACGTGCCGGTGGGCGCGAACGGCACGCGCGTAGGGATCGCGGCATCGCATTTGTATTACTACCTCGGCAAGGAATACGCGCCGCTCGACGCCACCGGCTATGCCGACATCCTGACGCTGTCGGCCACTCAGCCGCTGCTGCGCTCACGCCAGAAGAACCTGCTGCTGCGCGGGTCGGTGGAATACCGGCATCTGGACGACAAGATCAATCTGATCGGGCAGGACAGCCGCCAGTCCTTATGGGCCGCGAACGGCGCGCTTACCTACGAAGGCCGCGACGCGCTGTTCGGCGGCGGCTTTTCGAGCGCGGAAGTCCAGCTCACGGCGGCCAATCTGGCCATCAACTCGGGCGAGCAGCGCATGTTCGATGAAGGTCCGTACGGCCGCCACTCCGAAGGCGCGAGCTTTCGCGCCACCCTGTTCGCCAACCGCCTCAATGCGATCACCGACCGCCTGAGCCTGTTCGCGGGCGTCACGGGCCAATGGGCGAGCCGCAATCTCGACAGTTCGTCGCGCATCGCGCTTGGCGGGCCGCGCGCCGTGCGCGCCTATTCGCCCTCGGAAGCCGTGGTGGACAACGCGCTGATCGCCACCACCGAAGTGCGCTTTGCGGTCACGCCCCGCCTGACCGTCTCCGCCTTCTATGACTTCGGCATCGGCTGGTACAACGCGCGCCATGTCAATGGCCAGCTGGATAACCGCGTGACGCGCGGCGGCGTGGGCATGGGTGCGTTCTGGAGCGGACCGTACGGCATCACCGCCAACGCGACGCTGGCGTGGCGCACCGGCACCAAAGACAGCACCGGCGACGACAAAGTGCCGCGTTTCTACGTTCAACTCACCAAAGCGTTCTGAGCGATGCAAGTCGGCGACGGTAAGCCGCGCGAGCGGCGGGAGATTCAGATGAAGACACAGCTTGCCGGGAGCGCGCTTGCGAGCGCCGCGTGGTTTCTGTTCCAGTCGGGCGCGCAGGCGGTTTCGTCGCTTGCGGTGCCGCAGCCGGTCGCAGGGGCGACGAGCGTCACCACCTCGCAGACCACGACGACGACCAATAACCAGGTCTCCACGACCCTGACCATCAATCAGGGCAACAACCCGAAAGTGGTGACGAGCTGGAACAGCTTCGACATCGGCTCGAATGCGTCCGTGAAAATCGTGCAGCCCAATGGCGGCGTGCTGGTCAACAATATCGGCGGGCCGGCCACCACCATCGACGGCACGCTGAGCGCCAATGCGAGCGTGTACCTGATCAATCCGGCGGGCATCGTCGTGAATCAGAGCGGGGTCATCAACGCGGGTTCGCTGGTGCTTTCGACACTGCCTCTCGACGAGACGCAGTTCAAGGCCGGGCGCACCGTGTTCGCCGCCGACGGCTATACCACGCCGGGCAATATCGATAATCACGGCACGCTGACGGTGGGCCAGCCGGTCAACGGCACGGTGGCGAAGGGCGGTCCGGCGGGCGCTCCGGTGGGCGGCACGGTCGCGCTGATCGGCGCTCAGGTCACCAATTACCGTGGCGGCAGGATTCAGGCGGACGGCGGCACGGCGGCGCTGGCCGCGTCCAGCAAGGTCGAGCTGAGTTTTTCGAACGACAACCTGACCAATGTGATCGTGTCGCGCGATGCCCTGAGCGCTGCCGGCGTGCGCGATCCGTACGGCGACGTGAAGCTCGCGCCCGCCGCGGCGGCGAACCTGATCGCCACGGCGGTGAATCAGCAGGGCATGGTGCGCGCGCAGGCGGTGAGCGCGAAGGGCAGCCGGATCGTGCTCGATGGCGGGGTCGGCTCGGTGAACGTGGGCGGTCAGGTCGATGCCACCGGCCAGTTGGTGCGCGGCGGCAATATCGACGTGACCGCCGACACCGTCAACATTCTTTCCACCGCGACGCTCGATGCGAGCGGCAACGCCGCCACCGCGCAGGGCGTGGCGGGCGGGCGGGTGCGCATCGGCGGGCCGGGTGCGACGTCCGCCAATGATTTGTGGCGGGCCGTTGCAGTGAAGATCGACCCGCGCGCCACCGTGCATGCCGATGCAGTCTCGACCGGCGCTGGCGGAAGCGTGATCGTTGACGGCAGCTCGGCGGCCATCGCGGGCACGCTCACCGCGCGCGGCGGCGCGCTCGCTGGCGATGGCGGGACCATCGAGACCTCGTCGCCATTGCTCGATGTGAGCAATGCGCAGATTTCCGCGCGCGCGCCGCACGGCAACGCGGGCGATTGGCTGATCGATCCGCCGGGCGTGGATATCCACATTGCGGCGGATGCGCCGCAGACCGCGTCGGGCGGGGGCGGCGCAATGCCGGTGGGGCAGGTGAGCGCCAACGCGATCGGCCGGGCGCTGTCCGACGGCACATCGGTGACGGTACGCACCAACGCCGCCAATGCAGTGGGATTGGGCGACGGCGAGGGCGCGGCGACCGGCCTGATTTCGCTCGACGCGCCGATCGAAAAAAGCCTCGGCGCGAACGGGCCCAACAACGTGCAGCTCGCCTTGCAGGCATACGGCGACATCGTCATGCCGAGTGGCCGCATCGGCTCGATCCAGGCGGACGCCAACGCAGGCGCGCTGTCCATGCTGTTCCAGACCGGCTATGGCGCTGCGGGCACGCCATCCGGCACGGTGAACTTCTACAACGCGACCTTCACCACCAACGGCGGCGACTTCACCGTGTTGGCGCCGTTCATCAACATGAACGCCGTGACTGTCAATGCCGGCACGCCGAACGGCGCTGCGCCGGGCGGCAATATCACGCTGACCGCTGCGGGCAATCCGCAAAGCAGTATCGCGATCAACGCCGGTGCGTTCTCGGCCAATGCCGGGGCGATCGAGCTGAGCGCATCGGGTGGCGGCATCTCGATTTCCTCGGACCCGTACTATTTCGTCGATACGCGCATCACGCCGGGACCGTCCACGTTCACAACCGGCAGCGGCGCGATTCGTCTCTACGGCTCGAACGCCTACGTGCCGCCGCCGAGTTACCCCGGCTACACGACCTACGCCGGCTACGGATCCACGCGGATGCCTGCGGGCGTGTCCTTGTCGAATACGTCGATCACCGCGCAAGGTCCGGTCGATGTGCGCGGGCTCGGCCTGCTGGCGGACGCGACGGGCACGGTGGCGGGCGTCGCGCTCGACACGACGTCGATAAGTACGTCCGGCGGTCCGCTTGCGCCAATCGCGGTGTCGGGACAGGGCGCGGGCGGCGGCGCGGGAATCTACGCGCGCGGCTCGCACATCGCCGGGAGCGGCGCGCAGGGCGACATGATTCTGCGTGCACAGGGCGGCGCGAGCGGCGAGGCTTTCGACCTCGGCGCTGCCGGCAACACCTTCAGCACGGGCAATAACCTGATTGCGCTGCCGGGCGGCGTGAACACGGATTTCACGCTGGCCGCAGCCCGAGCCACGCCCGTTTCCATCGGACAGGATGCGGGCGGCTTTTCGCTCACGAGCAACGACCTCGCGCAGATGCGGGCCGGCAATACGATGATCGTCGGCGGCGCGGATTTCGCCGGTGGCATCGCGGTGAACCTGCCTACGGCGCTTTCCAGCAATCTGACGCTGGAAAATCTCGGCGCGGGCAGCGCGGGCATCGTATCGAACGGGCCGATCGACGGTGGCGGGCACCTTCTCACGTTCGCCTCGGCGGGCGCGGTGAAGCTGAACGGTCCGGTGATCGCCGACGCCGTGCTGCTCGATGGTCCGGGCACGTTTTCATTGCTGAATCCGGCCAACCGGGTGAACACCATCGCCGCGCTCGGCGCGGGCGGCGTGTCATTCGTCAATGCGTTCGGCTTCACCATCGGCGCGTTGCGCGCGCCGGTGTTCGGTGTGTCAAAGCTCAACGCGCCATCCACCGTGATCGACGCGCCCGATACAACCGTCAACGGTCCGGTGTTCATGCAGGCGCTGACCGGCGCGATCCGATTGGGCGGCGGCATGACGGCCCTGCAGGGTCTCGGCGCAGATGCCGTGGGCGCGACCGGCGCGCCGAATGTGAATCTGCAGGCGAGCGCAGCGGTGGATCTGGTGGCCGATGGCGCGGGCGGCTCCTTCGTCAATGCCGGCGCGGGCAACATCACGGCGACGCCGGGCACCTGGCGCATCTGGGCCGATAGCTGGAACGGTGAAGTGCGCGGGCCGGTGACGCCCGGCGGGGCGATGCCGAACCTGTACGGCTGCACCTACGGTTCCTGCAACCCGAACCTGCAGAACAACCACTTCCTCTACGCGGCGCAGCCGACCGTGACGGTCGTCATCGGCGACACCACGCGCGATACCAACAGCGCCAACCCAGCCTTTACATGGCAGGTCACCGGCCTGCACCCGGGCGACGATCCGAAATACGCGCTGAACGGCACCGCATGGACCGCGGCAGGAGCCGATGCTGCGCCGGGCAAATATGCGATCGGCGGCGCTTTCACGTCGCCCGAGGGATATCGCGTCAACGTGATCGGCGGCGTGCTGACGGTCACGCAAGGCCAGCAACCGCCCCCGCCGCCGCCACCGCCACCATCAACGCCGCCTGCTGCGCCCGGTGGCCTGTTCGGAGCGAGCGGGCTGCAGACGTTCTATTCGTACACGCAGCGGTCCTTCGTCTACGACAGCAATCTCGCGGGTGTCATGACGCGCGGCTCGACAGGCGTATGCACCGGCTCGAATCAGCCGCTCGCGTCCAACCTGCCAGCCGACGCCGCCGCCGATTCGCTGGCGGTCGAATGGCGGCGCGTGCGTTCGCAGCCGAATCTGAACAGCTGCATCATCGTCAACCGCCAGCACGGTTGCGGTGACTTCTGACGGGTCGTCAACCTCGAACGGAGTGGTATCGAATCATGAAGGTATCCGAATTAATCGATGTGATTCCGCCCGCACACGTGCAGGCATGGATCGAGCCGCTGCTCGCGCCCGTCGCGCCCGTCGCGGACGATGCAGACGATGCGCCCGGCGGCCCGAATCTGGAGGACACGCACGCGTTCATGGCGCTTCTGACCGACGCCGAAGGCCGGCCCGAGCAACGCATCAGCCCGGAAGACGCCATTCCGGCCGTGACGCCCAACTGGGTCGATGTCAAGGCGCGCGCAGAAGCGCTGCTCGAGCAGACCAAGGACTTGCGCATCGGCATGATCTGGCTGCGCGCCGTTACCGCGCTCGATGGACTAGCAGGCTGCGAAGCCGGACTGCATCTGATGCGAGAACTGTGTCTGCGCTACTGGGACAGCCTGCATCCCGCGCGCGACCCGGATCCCGCCGCGCCGGACGGTTTCGATCTGAGTTTCAGATGCAACGTGCTCTCGGAACTTGCCGCGCCCGCCTTCATGCGTACGTTGCGCGACATGCCAGCGGTGCGGCGGCGCGGCGAGACGCCGAGCCTGCGCGAGATCGAGCGTGCCCAGCTTGGCAAGCTGACGCCGCCGGCGCTTGCCTTGCATCACAAGCATCTGGATCAGGCCGTCGCCGAGACCACGCCCGGCCTCGATGTGCCGCTGCGTCTGCCGGGACTCGCGCGTGCGCTCGAAGCGGCGTTCGACGAACGCTTCGGCATGCAGTCGTCACCCAGGCTGGAACCGCTCGCCGTGTTGTTCGAGATGCTCGCCAAAGATATCGGCGATGCCCTCGCGCGCGCGGCCGACAAGGCCGTGGCGGTGGCGAGCAAGGCGCTCGGGGCATCGGCGGACAGGCCCGCGAACGCCCCCGCCGATGCCCCCGCAGATACCCCCGCGGCCGCCGCGCCGGTATCCGCTGCGCCTCGGCCGACCGGCATGCCCAGCACGCCCGGCACACTCAGCACACCCAGCGCGCTCACCTCGCGCGCCGATGCGATCGCCTGGCTCGAAGCCGTCAGCGTGTTTCTGGAGCGCGCCGAGCCGGCCCATCCCGCGCCGCTGCTGATCCGGCGGGCGATCGCACTGCTGACGATGGACTTCATCGGCGTGATTCGCGAACTCGCGCCCGAGTCGCTCAAACAGATCTACGCCGTCGCCGGGATCTGTCCGCCGGGACAGACGAAATCTTCATGAAGTACCGAAGGCGCTTTCAATACGCGCGTCGCGAATCGTCTTTTCACAGCCAACCGCAGGAGAGCAAGCATGGAAAGTTCAACCAAGATTATTGGCCGCAACCGCGAGCCGCGCGTGCATATCGGCTATGACGTCGAAAAAGGCGATGCCGAGGAGCGCAAGGAACTGCCGTTCGTGATGGCGGTGTTGTCGGATCTGAGCGGCAAGACCACCGACACCGTGCCGCCGGTCGAGAAGCGCGCGTTTCAGGAGTTCGATATCGACAATTTCGGCCAGCGCATGGCGGCGATGAAGCCGTCCGTGGCGTTTCCGGTCAAAAACACGCTGACCGGCGAGGACAATCTGATGGTGAGTCTCACCTTCAAATCGATGGACGATTTCGGTCCCGGCGCGATCGCGCGCAACGTGCCCGAGCTGAACGCGCTGCTGGAGGTGCGCAATCAGCTCGACCGACTCAAACTGATGCTCGACGGCCGGGGCGGCGCGGAAAAAATGCTGACCGAAGCGCTCAGGAATCCTGCGTTATTGAAATCGCTCGCCGCCGGGGGCAACGCAGCCAACGACGCGCATAGGGACGCTCCGGGGGACGCAGCCCCGGCCGGCGCGCCCGAAGCGCAATGACGCTTAACGCATTTTCTTCGAGGATTCCGTCATGCCCGATACCTTGCCCATTCAGCACGCCGAGACCGACGCGCCATCCGCCGGAAGCGCGACGTCCGATAATTTCGACGAATTCGCCGCGATGCTGCAAAAAGAGTTCCGGCCGCGCTCCGAAGATGCCGGCCGCGCCGTTCAGCATGCCATTCAGACGCTCGCGCGCGAAGCGTTGAAGGAGGATTCGCTGATCGCCGACGACACCCTGCGCACGATCGACGAGATGATCGCCGCCATCGACGAGCGTCTCACCGATCAGGTCAACCTGATCCTGCATCATCCGGATTTTCAGAAGCTGGAAGGTGCGTGGCGCGGCCTGGACTATCTCGTGCGCAATTCCGAAACGGACACGCAACTGAAGATCCGCGTGATGAACATCAAGAAGGATGAACTGGGTGACATGCTGCGCCGCGCGACCGGCGCGTCGTGGGACCAGACGCCGTTCTTCAAACAGATCTACGAACAAGAGTTCGGGCAGCTGGGTGGCGAGCCGTACGGCGTGATGGTCGGCGACTACTACTTCGATCATCATCCGCAGGACGTCAAGTTGCTGGCGGAGATCGCCAAGACGGCGGCGGCCGCGCATGCGCCGTTCATTTCGGCGGCCGCGTCTTCGTTGCTCGGAATCGACTCGTGGCAGCAACTCGACGACAAGCGGGACGTCGCCAAGACCTTCACGACGGACGATTACGCGGCATGGCGGTCGCTGCGCTCATCGGAAGATTCGCGCTATATCGCGCTGACCATGCCGCGCTTTCTCGCGCGCCTGCCGTATGGCGCGAAGACCGATCCGGTGTCGGCGTTCCACTTCGAGGAAGCCGTGGATGGCACCAACCACGAGCGTTACGCATGGGCCAACGCGGCCTACGCGATGGCGGTCAACATCAACCGCTCGTTCAAGCTCTACGGCTGGTGCACGCGCATTCGCGGCGCGGAAGATGGCGGCAGCGTGCCGAATCTGCCGCTCCATACCTTCCCGACCGACGACGGCGGCATAGACAGCAAATGCCCGACCGAAATAGCGATTTCCGAGCGGCGGGAGTTCGAACTGTCGCGCAACGGCCTGAGTCCGCTGGTGCATCGCAAGCATGCGGACGAGGCGGTGTTCATCGGCGCACAGACCTTGCAAAAGCCGGCCAAGTTCAACCGCGCCTTCGCCACCGAAAACGCCGAGTTGTCCGCGCGTCTGCCGTACATCTTCGCGTGCAGCCGCTTCGCGCACTATCTCAAGGTGCTGTGCCGCGAAAAGATCGGCTCGTTCAAGGAGCGCGACGAGATGCAGCGCTGGCTGAACGACTGGATCATGGACTATGTCGATGGAGACCCGACCCATTCGTCGGTGGTGGTGAAGTCGCAGAAGCCGCTGGCGGCGGCCCAGGTGAAGGTCGAGGAAGTGGAGGGATCGCCGGGCTACTACCAGGCGACCTTCTGGCTGAGGCCGCATTACCAGTTGGAGCAACTGGGCGTGTCGCTGCGGCTGGTGTCGAGACTGCCGGCCGTGCAAGGCTGAGGCCGGACAGAAAATACGAGGGAGAAGCTGGCGGCCCGGCGTAAGCCGGCCGCCTTTTTGTATTTCCGATGCTTTAATCCGGAGTGCTATGGTTTTGGCCAGCGCGGCCAGCGTGGCCTGTCACTGCTTCGCCGTCTGCGTGTTTTTGCGCGCCGCGCGCTCCAGCACGGTCGCTTCGCGCGGCGCGCCGGCCCATATCGCCACGGCGCTGAGATTGTCCGCGCGCGGCGGCGCGGCGCGCTTCACGCGGGCCGCCAGCGTCGTCAGCCAGCTTTCGGCATCGTCGGCGTGGCCGATCGCGTCGATCATCGCCGATTCGTCGATATGCTCCCACAGGCCGTCGCTGCACACCAGGAACACGTCGCCGTCCGCAATGGCGAACGGCGCGGCGGCGACCTGCACGGGCAGCGCATCTTCGGTGCCGAGCGCCGCCAGCAACAGGTTGCGCAGCGGATGGCGGCGCATTTCGCGGGGCGCGAGCAGGTTGGCATCGACGAGTTGCTGCACCATGCTGTGGTCGATGGTCTGAAACGCAGTGTGGCCGCGCCGGAAACAATAGATGCGCGTGTCGCCGCAATGCGCCCAGATAGCGTGCCCGCTGAGCGGGTCGATGGCCAGCACGGCGGCCGTGGAGCGCATGCGGGCAAGCGCGCCGCCCGCCGCCTGCGCCTTGACGATAGCTTCATTAGCGGCGATCAGCGCATCGGTGAGCAGCGTGGATTGCATGCCGTCGCCGCGCCCGGCGCACTCGCGCAAGGCGGCCGATACCGTGTCCACCACGAGCTGCGCCGCCACGTCGCCGCCGCCGTGACCGCCCGCGCCATCGGCGACGACACCCGCGAACAACCGCCGGTGCTCGATAAGCGCGAGACGGTCTTCATTGCGGCGGCGTCCGCCCTGATCGGTGATGCTGGCAAGGTCGAAGCGCATCGGTGAGCCTTCAGCGTTTATGTTGAGCGACGGCTTCTTCGTACGCGGACAAGAAGGTCTTGCCGAACAGCGTGAAGAAGTCCTCTTCGGAATCGACGACGAGACGCGCGTACAGCCGTTCGTAGTGACGCCAGCGCTGCGCGTCGCGCAGCAGGCGGGAACGGGCCTGCCACGCCGAAGCCGGCGGCGCGGATGCACCGATCTGCTGCGGCGAAAAGCGTGCGAACAGCCCGCCGATCGAACCGCGCAGGCCGGCCAGAAAGCCGAATTGATGCGCACGAAGGTCGTTGCAGGCATCGCGCAGTGCGTCGTCGCCATTCAGGTATCCGCGTATCGGCGGCCCGAGCACGCTTTTGAGCGCCGCGTCGGCGTTGGCGGCGTGCTTGAGCGGATTGTTGTCGTGCGCCTCGATCAGCGTCATGCGTGCATGCACCATCTGCTTGATCATCTGGCGCGCGACCAGCAGATCGACCGTGCCCTGCAGCGATTCACGCAACAGCCCGCCCACGCGCGCCGCGAATTCGGGCGTGAATTCGGGCACGTCGGCTTCGTTCATGCCCGCGCCGCGCGCGAATGCGGCGCGCAGCGATGCGTCGGGCGGCGGGTGCGCAGCCTGCTCGATGGAGTCGATATGCCCGGCAGATTCGTCGCGTCCGGCGTGAACCGGCATCGGCGGGTCGGCCGCGGCGGGAAATGCGCCGTCGATGCCCGCGCCCCAGCCCGGCAGGCTGTGCGGCGGCACTTGCGGCGCGGCGCTCAGACTGTCGAGCGCGTTGTTGCCGTGGTACGTGTTCGGCGCGCTCACGGGCTCGGAGAGCGTCGCGGCGGCGTGCGCAGACGCGTGGTGCGCCCGGCGCATGTCGAGAAAGATCGACAGCGGATCGGCGCATGGCAGCGCCGGCACGTCGAGCGGCGGTTGCATCGGCGCTTCGGGTGGTCGATGCAGCGAGAGCGGATGATTGCCGCTGTCGCCGAAGTCCGCGCGCGGCGCGGAGTCGTCGATCCGCGCGCGCATGTCGTATGCGCCGATGCTGAGACGGTCGCCATCGGCCAGGCCGATCGCTTCGCCGGTTTCGACCGGATGGCCGTTCACCAGCACGGGATTCGCGCCATGCTGCGTGAGACGCCAGCGGCCTTCGAGACATTCGACGCGCGCCTGCAGCCGCGACACGCGGCGCTCCGGGTCGGCCAGCACGAGCTGGCTGGTCTCGGCGCGCCCGATCGTGCCGCCGTGCGGATCGAACGAGGTCGAGAGCGGTTCGGCAAGCGGCAGGCCGCCGCACGCGGTGACGGTGAGCGTGAGCATCGGGCAAGCGTCCTCTTGGTCGATGGCCTCATTCGAAGCCGTATACGAATTCGCCGTCGCGCGCGCTCAGCGTGATGCGCGTGAGCGGCTCGCTCTGCGAAAGTCGCGTGAGAAACTCCGTCGAAATGCGCGGCAGCACGGTATGGGTGAGCAAGGCGCCGATCACGCGACCGCCGGAGTCGGTATCCGTGCAGCGGGCCACGACATGTTCGATGGCGGCATCGTCATAAAGGCAAGCCGCGCGATGATTCGATTCGATTCGCCGCGCAATCCGCCCGAACTGCAGACGCACGATGCGCGCGAGCATCTCGTCGGAGAGCGGGTAATACGGCACGGTGACAAGGCGGCCGAGCAGCGCGGCGGGAAACACCTGCAGCAGCGGGGCGCGCAGCGCGGCGGCGATCTCGGCGGGCGAGGGCGGCGCGGCATGTCCGTCGCAGGCGTGCCGGATCAGTTCGGAACCGACGTTCGAAGTCAGCAGAATCACGGTGTTTCGGAAGTCGATGCGCCGTCCTTCGCCGTCCTCCATGCTGCCCTTGTCGAACACCTGAATGAACAGCTCGTGCACATCGGGATGGGCCTTTTCGACTTCATCGAGCAGCACGACGCTGTAGGGACGCCGCCGCACCGCCTCGGTCAGCACGCCGCCCTCGCCGTAACCGACGTAGCCCGGCGGCGCGCCCTTGAGCGTGGACACCGTGTGCGCCTCCTGGAACTCGCTCATGTTCACGGTGATGACGTTCTGCTCGCCGCCGTAGAGCGCCTCGGCGAGCGCCAGCGCGGTTTCCGTCTTGCCGACGCCCGAGGTGCCGCACAGCAGAAACACGCCGATGGGCTTGCATGGATCGTCGAGGCCCGCGCGTGAAGTCTGAATCCGCCGCGCGATGGTTTCGAGCGCGTGACGCTGGCCGATCACGCGTTCGTCGAGGATATCGGCGAGCCTGAGCACGGTGTCGATTTCGTCGCGCATCATGCGTCCGACCGGAATGCCGGTCCAGTCCGCGACCACGCTCGCCACCGCGCCTTCATCCACGCTCGACAGCACCAGCGGCGTTTCGCCCTGCAATTGCGAGAGTTCGCGCTGACAGTCGCGCAGTTCGGCGAGCAGCGCCTCGCGCGTGAGTGCGTGGTTCGATGCTGCGTCGTCGGGTGCGCGCGGCGCATCGGCTTGCGGAGCGCGCAGTTGCGCGCGCACGCCGAGCAGCTTTTCGACCAGCGCGCGCTCGGCGTTCCAGCGTGCGCTGAGGGTATCGAGCGCGGCTTGCTGCTGCGCAATCTCATCGCTCAGTTCTTGCGCACGCGCGCTGCGTTCCACGCCGACGCTGCGTTCGCGTTCGACAATCGCCGCCTCCGCGCGCAAGGCTTCGATGCGCCGCTGCCGATCCTCGACGGCGGCGGGCGTCGCATGCTGGCTCACCGAGACGCGCGCGCAGGCGGTGTCGATCAGACTCACGGCCTTGTCCGGCAACTGCCGCGCCGGAATGTAGCGATGCGACAGACGCACCGCCGCTTCCATCGCTTCGTCAAGCAATTGCACGCGGTGGTGCGCCTCCAGCATCGGCGCCACGCCGCGCAGCATGCCGAGCGCGCGGGCTTCGTCTGGTTCGCTCACCTGAACCACCTGAAAGCGCCGCGTCAGCGCCGGATCTTTCTCGACGTACTTCTTGTACTCGGCCCAGGTCGTCGCGCCGATGGTGCGCAGGTTGCCGCGCGCCAGCGCCGGCTTGAGCAGGTTGGCGGCGTCGCCGGTGCCGGCCGCGCCGCCCGCGCCGACCAGCATGTGCATCTCGTCGATGAACAGCACGATCGGCGCGGGACTGCAGATCACTTCGTCGATCACTTCGCGCAGGCGCTTTTCGAATTCGCCCTTGACGGCCGCGCCCGCCTGCAGCAAGCCGAGATCGAGCGCATAGAGCGTGATGCCTTGCAGAAGCGGCGGCACGTCGCCGCGCGCCAGCCGCTGCGCGAAGCCTTCCACCACCGCGGTCTTGCCGACGCCCGCTTCGCCCGTCAGCAGGGGATTGTTCTGACGGCGGCGCATCAGGATATCGACCAGTTGCCGGATCTCGTCGTCGCGGCCGGTGACGGGATCGAGTTCGCCGCGTGCGGCCTTCGCGGTCAGATCGACGGCGTAGCGCGCGAGGGCCGTCGAGGCGGGCGTGCGTGACGCTGCGTTCGCGCCCGTGGCAGCCGGTGGCGTGCCGTTCGCGGTCCCGTCGGCGAGACCGTTTTCCGCGCTGCGCTCGGTGATGGCGGCGAAGGCATCGCACAGTTCGTCGCGTTTGATGCGGCTGAATTGCGCCGACATCGACGTGAGCATGGCGCGCTGATGCCGGGTGTCGTGCAATGCGATCAGCAGATGTCCGCTGCGCACCTGCGTTTCGCCGAACCTCAGGCTGGTGTAGGTCCACGCGCTCTGGAGTGTGTCGATCAGCTCGTCCGAGATCTCCGCTCTGGACGTCGCGCCGCGCGGCAATTGTTCGAGCGAGCGCGTCAGATCGGCGCTCAGCCGCGCCATGTCGATATCGAAATGGGCGACGATGCGCGCCAGATCGCAGCGCGCATCGGACAGCAATTCCGCGAACAGATGATCCAGAACGACAGCGGGATTCTTCCGCTTGCCACAGGACACCATCGCCTCGTGCATCGCGTGGCGCATGAGCGGATTGAGCTTGTCGATCAGCGTGTTGACCTTGATGTCAGCCATGGCTTGTCCTCGATACGGGGTGAGCGCTTTCAAGACGAATCGGCCGCGCCGGGTTTGGAATGCGGATGCGCCTCACGGCTCAGGACGCGCCGGGCAGCGGCACGCGCGCGTCGGCGTCGAGCAAGGGGCCATAGACTGCGGCGGCGCGCGCCTCGCCGTGCGCGCCCGGACCGGCATTCAGAAACGTGGTCCAGCCCAGCCGCGCGCGGCGTCCCAGCAACAGCGGCGGCACTTCGCCGGGCTTGAAAACGAGGCGCAGATCCCACGCGAGTTCCCGGTTCAGATACTGGCGGACCAGCGCCGTCATCACCGGCAGACGCGTTCCGCCGGGCAGCAGCGATTCGGCATCCGTCAGCGTGAGCGGTCCCGCAATCACGCGGAAGCGATACTGCCGCGCCAGCGCGTGCGCGCCGAGCACGGTGCCCGCGCCCAGGCCCTGCGCTGCGCCGAGCGTGAAGCGTTCTTCGGGCGCGATGGCCAGCCGCTCGCAGACGAACGGCTCGATATGCAGCGGCACGCGCAAGGCCGCAACGAGGATCGCATGCAGTCCTTCGAGCGGCCGCGATTCACGGCCGAAATGCACGGCGTGACGCAGCTTCAGATGATCGTGCGCGGCATCGCGGCTGCGGCACGATGGATGCGCCAGCCCGAACAGCGCGCCGACAAAAGCGGCGAAGCGGCTGTCGCCCCCGCGGTCGAGGCTGGCGGCGGGTTGCGCCTGCGCCTGCGCGCGATAAAACAGCAAGGCGTAGCGATGCAGCAGCACATCGAGAAACCGCGCGAAGGACGGATCGTGCTCCTGCACCAGACGCTCGCGCGCGAACTCCGTGAGATGCAGCGGCAACGGCCCGTTCGGACCGAGAAAGCCGAAAAAGTACTGCGAGAGGCGCGCGGGACGGTTGGCCCGGCGCGCGTTCGTGTCATCGGCGGTATCGCTGGCGGCATCGTATTCGAGCGCCGCGATCGGCGCGGGCGCAAACGCGAGCGACGGAATCTGGCCGATCCGCACGACTTCCTGCGCGGGCCGCAGCGCGGTTCCCAAAGGCGGCGCGTGCGGCGTGAGCGCCTCGATGCGCCGCAGCACCTGAAAAAAATGATGCCGATGCGGCTCGCGCGCCACCTCGCGCAGATAGTCGGCCAGCTCCCGTTCGCACGCAGGGAGCGGTTCGGCGCGCGGCGCGCTCAGATCGTCGCCCGGGCGCCGCATCGCGGAACTCCTGCGTGGAGGGTGCGGCCGTCGATATCGCGCACGGTGGTCTGCACGAACGAGTTGATCGACACGTAGCGCGCGAAGAACGAGTCGAGCACGCGCGCGAGGACATGTGCGCCCGCGCCGGCGAAGGCGGCCGCATCGAAAGTCAGATCGATGGCCAGGCCCCGCGCGAAGGTGATCGGTCCCGGCAGCGCGAGCCGCCGCACCACCGGCTGCGCGCGCACCGAGCGCACGCCGCCCGCGTGCGCGGCGGCCTCGTTGTCGGCGGGCGCGACGTAGAGCATCAGCATGGCGCGCAGCGCGGCCGCGCCCTGCTCGGGATTCGCGTCGAGCAGCGACAGATAGTTGAGCGACAGATGATCGATCAGCCGCCAGCCGTCCTGCACCTCCAGCACGGCGGGAATCGGCTGCGACGGTCCGCTGATGCGGCGAATCGCGGTCACGGGGGCGGCGACGTCGAGCGTGAAGTCGCCGCGCGCGCCGCCGAGCGGAATCGACATCGGCAGGTCGCGGTTGGTGCAGAGCGTTTCGAAGGCGAGCTGGCGCAAACTGCGCGGCCAGGGCGCATGGCGCGCATCGACGATCGACACGTACACCTCACTCGCCACGTAGCCGGTGTCGATGCCGCCCGCGCGCCGCACGGTGTCCGGACCGCGCGGCGCGCGCGGCAGGCGCTCGGTGGTGAACCACGCGGTGTCTTCGCCGCGCGTGTCGTGGAAGGCTGCATAGAACGGTGAGAAAACCTGTTCGCCGGAGCCGCCGCTGTAACCACGCACGCCCGTCACCGAATGGACCTCGAAGTCGAGCGGCCGCGAGCGGTCGGGCACGACATGAAAATCGACCGATTGATCCGACACCAGCGCGCGATCCGCCTGTCTGGCAAACAGGTTGACGGCGGTAACGCAATTGAGCAGCACGTGCTCGCGTGACACCGCGTGTTCGAGCAGCGCGTCGCTTCGGCCAAGAAGGATATTCAGCTCGACTTCGCGGCCCGCGATATGCGGCAGCGCGCGCCCGAGCCCGTCGATCCGCACGAAGCGAAACCGCTGTGGGAACGCGAAGTACTCGCGCACATGCCGGTAGCCGCGCAGGCCTTGCGCGGTGGCGGGCAGCAGCGCTTCGTCGTCGTCGAAGCCGGGGTGGGAGAGGGCGCTGGCGGGCAGCGTGAACAGGTGCTTGAGCGGGCGCGACGGTGCGCTCACGGTGATCGCCAGCGCGTGGGACAACACGGCTTCATGCAGACGCCACGCGGGCGTCTCGTCGCCGCTGAAAAACAGCGAAAGCGTGTCGAGCTTCAGGGCGTCGATGCTCAGGCCTTCGGGAACCGCGAGCCGCAGCCGCAGCACGCCGCGCACGCGCGTGACCAGCGGCGCGAGCGCCGGCACGCCAGCGAGCGGCAGGTCGGCGGCGCGCGGCAGCCAGGCGGCCTCGGTCAGCTCGAGCGGCCAGAGCGTGAGCGCCGCGCCGGTGCGGAACTGACACGCGGTGCGGGTGCCGATCGCTTCCTTCGAGGTCAGCGCCGCGCCGCGCGCCAGCACAAAACCCTTGGCGAGATTCGGATTGCTCAGGTCGGGCTGGAATTGCGCGACGAGCATCGACGGCGTCGGCGCGATGGCTTGCGGCATCAGCGTCTGCATCATGCGCTGCGTGAAACGCGGAAACTCTTCGTCGATGCGCAATTGCACGCGCGCCGCGAGAAACGCGCTGCCTTCCAGCAGACGCTCGACATAGGGGTCGGCGACATCGGTGGTGCCGTCGCGCGGGAGGCCGAGCCGGCCGGCGATCTTCGGAAAATCTCGCGCGAATTCCGCGCCCATCTCGCGCAGATAACGCAGCTCGGTTTCGTAGTGGCGCAAGAGTCTCGGGTCCATTGCGTCAGGCTCCGGGTGTATCGACGGTCACGCCGCCGTTTTCCAGGTCGATCTGCGTGCGCATCACGACTTCCAGCGGCGCGGGCCGAAACCACAGCAGCGCGCGGATCACCAGTGCGATCTGATTGAGCGATTCGGGCTTGCTGCGTCCCGACGCGGGTTCGATCACGATCGACGCGGGCAGGATACGTGGCTCGAAGCGCACGATGGCGCGGCGCATCGCGCTTTGCAGACGGTCGAAATCGACGCTCGCCGCGTAGTGGCCGACAATACTTGGGAGTCCGTAGTTCAGCACGGAATCGCTGACATGCGGATGCCGTTTCGCATCGATTCCGCTGGCCTGCCCGACGCTATTGAAGATCCACCGCAGCTCGCGAAGCACCGAGGCGCGCAGATCGTCGCCCGACATGAAGCGCGCGTCGAGCGGTTCGCTCGCGCGTTGCGGATGCTCGTCCGTCAGGCGGTCTAGCAGCGAGGGGAGAAGGCGCACGCCGCGCCCGGAATCGCTCATATCTTTCGTTTCGCCGATGAAAACCGCCGCGCCGCTGCGCGACGCCTTCTGAGCGAGAGAACGAACCATGCGTTGGCGCTTTGAACAAATTCGTTTTCCTGCGCATTGCTTTGCCGCCGATGCGTTGCCGCATCTCCGCCGATCGGCGGTCTTCAAAAATCTGCCGTGCTGGATCGTCTTGGCCATGCAGTATCCCCGGACTTTCATGCGGAGTTCTTAATGGCAAACGATATCTATCTCAAGCTCGACGGCGTCGATGGCGAATGCACTCACAAGGGTGCGGAAAAATATATCCAGGTGCTCAGCTGGAAATGCGGCGTGACCAACACATCGACCGCGGGTGACGGCGGCGGTCACGGCATCGGCAAGGCCGAGCCGCATCACCTCGAATTCACGCATCACTACGACAAGGCTTCGCCGCTGCTGATGAAGCATTGCGCGGCGGGCAAGCACTTTTCGAGCGCGAAGCTGGTGGTGTGCAAGGCAGGCGGCGAGCAGAAGGAGTATCTGACGATCACGCTGAAGAACGCGTTCGTCTCTCATGTCACGCACGACTGCGGACCGCACGGGACCATCGGCACGGTGCGTCTCGCCTACGAAGACATTCAGCACGACTACAAGCCGCAGGAAAAGGACGGCAGCACCGGCGCTGCGGTGACGGCGGGGTGGAACATCACCACCACCGAAACGCGCTGAGCGCTCAGCCGCCCGCCGGGCGTCGATAACCGCATGTCACGGAGGATCTCGCATGGCTCCCGCAGCGATGAGCATCGACACGCCGCTTGGACAGGATCTGCTGTTCCATACTCTGCGCGGCACGGTGGAACTGGGCCGTCTCACGCGTTATGACGTGTTACTCCTTTCGCCACGCGGCGATATCGAGTTGCGCGACGTGCTCGGCAAACACGTGACGGTGCATATCGCGCTGTCGGGCGGCGGTGAGCGTCTGATGCCCGGCTATATCGTCGCGTTCCGGCAGGAAGGGCTGCGCGGGCGGCTGCATCAGTACCGCGCGTGCATTCGCCCGTGGCTCTGGTTCCTCACGCGGCGCACCAACTGCCGCATCTTTCAGAGCATGACGGTGCAGGACATCGTCAAGGCGATCTTCGCCGATCCGATGTATCAGTCGCTCGAACGCGGCGAGGTGCTCTGGCAGGCCGACGCCCGAACGCATCCGGTGCGCGAATATTGCGTGCAGTACCGCGAGTCGGACTTCCACTTCATCAGCCGGCTGCTGGAGGACGAGGGCATCTATTACTGGTTCGCTCAGCGCGACGGCGTCGAAAAGCTGATCTTCAGCGACGGCCCCGCCGCGCACGAACCGGTGCCGGGTTACGAACGGCTGCCTTACCGCGAGTCGCCCACCGGCGTGCCGTATATGGAGTACGTGACGCAGTGGCGCACGCATTACGCAGTCGAGACGCGCAACTTCGTGCTGACCGACTACGACTTCGAGCACCCGACCGCTTCGCTGCTCAGCCGCAACGTCAAGGAGATGCCGGGTTTCACAGACTTCGCCGATCTCGAACAATTCGATTTCCCCGGCGGCTATGTCTTGCCCGCCGATGGCGAAAGCCTGGCGCGGATTCGCGGCGACGAATTCGACAGCGATGCGGAGGCGGACGGCGGCGCGCCCGACTGGCATGGCATCGATGCGCTGACGAACGCGCGCGGCGTGCAGACTGGCGCGCTGTTCACGCTCGCTGAACATCCGCGCGACGATCTGAACAGCCAGTATCTGATCACGCGGGCCTGCTTCGAGATCGACTATGCCGATTACGAAAGCTTCGACGCGCCACACGAGACGCGTTTCGAAGTGCGCATCTCGGCGATCGACGCAACGCGCGCGTTCGCGCCCGCGCGAATCACGCGCAAGGCGGTGGTGCGCGGGCCGCAGACGGCCGTGGTGGTCGGCCCGAAGTCCGATGAGATCTACACCGACCCGTACGGACGCGTGAAAGTGCAGTTTTTCTGGGACCGCGTGGGCCAGTCCGACGAGAACAGTTCGTGCTGGATTCGCGTGAGTCATCCGTGGGCGGGCGCGAAGTGGGGCATGGTCGCCATTCCGCGTATCGGTCAGGAAGTGATCGTCGATTTTCTTGAAGGCGATCCGGACAAACCGGTGATCGTCGGGCGGCTCTATAACGCGGACAACATGCCGCCGTTCGAGCTGCCCGCGAACATGACGCAGTGGGGCGTGAAAAGCCGCTCGACCACGGGCGGCGCTGTCGGGCATTGCAACGAACTGAGCTTCGAGGACGCGAAGGGACATGAGCGCCTCGTGATTCACGCCGAGCGCGATCACAGCCTCGAAGTGGAGGCGAGCGAAACACATTCGGTGGGCGCGGACCGCAGCAAGACCATCGGCAACGACGAAACCGCCAGTGTGAAGCGCGACCGCACCGCCACCGTGGGCCGCAACGAGACCACCACCGTAAAAGGTACGCGCACCGAAACCGTCACCGGAGACGAGTCGCTCACCTTTCAGGCGAGCCGCAGCAAGTCGATTACCAACGACGACACCACCAGCATCGGCGGCAATCATCACGAGACCATCACCGGCAACGATATTGTCGCGGTCTCGGGCGACCGCAGCGTGGCGGTGACCGGTTTCAAGCGCGAAACCGTGTCGAAGTCGAAGGAAGAAACCGTCACGCAAGGCAAGCAACTCAAGGTGGGCGCGGACTACGACATCAATGTGGAGGGAACGCATCACGTCACTGTCAAGGGCGACCGGATCGAGACCGTCAGCGGTGCGCACGGCGTGACGGTCGGTGGCGCGCAGACCGTGAAGGTGTCGGGCGACCAGACCATCGGCGTGGCGCAGACGATCACCGTGACGGCGGGCACGTCGCTCAAGCTGGTGTGCGGCAAGTCGGCGATCGAGATGGACAGCGCGGGAAACATCACCATCAACGGAGAGAACATCACCTCGAAGGGATCGAAGTCACACACGATCAAGGGGATGTCGGTGACTTCGTCGGCGACTGCGAAAAACACGGTGGAAGGCACCGTGCTCATGCTCAATCCGTGAGCGGCGAGGAGCGATCCCATGCAAGCCTTTACGCCCACGAACGCGGTGGAGCGCCGCCTTCTCGATGCCCACGCCGACTGGCTCACGTTCCTGAAAGACCGCGACGCGCGCGTGCTGCTGTGGCAGACCAGCGAAGCCGACCGCGAACTCGTCAGAACCTACTGCAACGCGGGCGAGCAGATGTCGAGCGCGGTGCTGTGTCTGCGCACGCCCTTCGTCCAACCCGCGCGCTACGCCGACGCGCTCGCTGCCGAAATTATTTCGTTTTACGAATCAAGACGCGCGGGCAGCGAGAAGAGCGGCATCGTCGCGGACTGGCATGCACCGCAGCGGCGGCGCGAAACCGGCGTGCAATATCTGCTGCGCGTGGTGGAAAGCCTGATGGATCATCACCCCGAGTTTTTCTTCGTGATGGTGCTCGTGTTCGATCCGGGCGATGCCCGCGATGACGCTGCGTTCGCCGCGTGGCTGAACACGCTGCTCGCGCAGCAGAAGGATCACGCGTCGCTGGCGCTCAGGCTGCGCCATGCCACGCCGATCCTCGATGCAGCGCCGTACGCGGGCTTGCTTCGGCAATGGCCGAAGGCGGCGCGGCTTGTGCGCGGCAAGTATCACATGCAGGCGGTGCCGCGCGAACTCGCTGCGGCGTCGGGCGAGCGCGGTCCGGGCGGCCAGTTCAGGCGGCTGTTCATCGAATTGATCGAGACGCTGGAACACGGCGACCCGGCGCGGCTGGACCGTCTGCGCGGGGCGGCGCTCGCCGTCGCACGGCGGGAGCAGTGGTTCGACCAATGCGTGGTCGTCGATCTGCTGGCGGGCTCGGCCTATCTGAAATGGCAGGACCACGCGCAGGCGATCGGCGCGTATCGCGCGGCGCTGGCGAGCAGCGCACAGACGATCGAGGCGGGCCATCCCGCCGGCGACAAGCTTGCCGCCAACGCCCTGTTCGGCGAGGCGAGCGTGCACCTGGTGCGCCGTCAGCCGCTCAAAGCCGCGCCGTGCTATCAGCGTGCGGCGGCGCATTGCGAGCGGGCGGAAGACTTGACGCTCGCGGTCGAAGCATGGCGCATGCATGCGTGGTGTCTCGACGAGGCGCGTTGGCGCGAGTCGGCCATCGAGTCGGGTTTCCGCGCGCTGGCGACCGCCGGGCGCATGGAGCCGGCCATGCGTGAACAAAGCACCGTGCCGGTCGTCGCTCAATGGATGCTGGAGCGCATCGGCCCGCTGCACGGCAGGCGCGATGCGCTGCATGCGCGCCTGATCGCCCTGTTCGGTGCGCGCTGGCGTGATCGCGTTGCCATGCGTGAGCCGGGCGAGCCGCGCGATCCGGCGGCGCACAGCGCCGAGGTGCAGCCGCAATGAGCGTCCCCGCCGTCAAACACTTCGATCCGGTGGTGGGCGTCGATGTCCATATGGTCAATATTCCGCCGTCGCCCGCACCGGTGCCGCTGCCGCATCCGCATGTGGGCTTCGTGCTCGATCTCGACGAGTATTCGAACGCGGCGAAAGCGGCGATCGGCGCAATCGAGAGCGCGCTGAAGGATGCCGCGCTGGAGGCCGTGCTGGAGAACTGCGAACTCGCGCAGAAAGCGATGGCCGCCGGAACGGCGCTGGCCGGCAAGGCGGTTGCCGGGGCGATGCAGAATCCGGCCGTCGCCGCGGCGCTGAAAGCCAAAAAACTCGCCGATGCGGCCCGCGAAAAGTACGACGCACTGAAGAACATGCTGGGCGCGGGCGCCGGTTCGGGCGGCGGCGGCCGGCCGATTCTCGTCAACGGCATGATGCGTACGACTCTCGGCACGCACACGTATCACGTGCCGGGGCTGCACTTTCCGCTGGGCGCGGGTTTTGGCGGACCGGACGCGAAAATCCCGTCACACGATTCCGAAGCGTTCATGGGCAGCAAGACCGTGCTCGCCAACAACGACCCGATGTCGTTTGGCGCGCTGCCCGCGCTGTCCTGCTCGGTCGTCGGGATGAAGCCCTCGGACAAGAAGGGCTCGCATATGAAGCGGGACTATCTGTCGCTGCCGACCTCGGTGATGTTGCCGATTCCGGCCGGGCGGCCGGTGCTGGTCGGCGGCCCGCCAATGCTGAATATCGCTGCGACGCTCAAGGGGCTGTTCCTGGCGTTTCGCGGCTCGGCGCTGGCCAAGCGCCTGTTCGAGAAGTTTCCGTCGGGCTTCGTGAAATGCGTGATTTTCGATGCGGAGCCGGTGAATTCGGTCACGGGCGAAGTCGTCGTGCAACAGAACGATTTCAAGGTGGCAGGACGATTGCCGCTGGTATGGAATCGCTTCTACGCGAGTCACGACGCGTATTGCGGTTCGGCCGGACGGGGCTGGCAGACGCTCGCCGATACGCGGCTCGAACTCACGCTCTTTGAGGGCGAGTACGTCGCATATGCGGCCTTTTGCGATCATCTCGCGGCCTTCGCCGAATTACCCCGTCGGACCGGATGGGAGGCGCGCGTTCATGACTTGCAAAACGGGCACGCGCTGTATCGTGATGGCGACGATTTCGTGCTTCGCACCCGCGAGAGCTGCGAATATCGCTATCCCTTGCCTCGGACGTGGGAGCAGGAAGTCGCGTTTCTTGCGCCGCACGCGCGGCTGGTGCTGCGTGTCTCGCAACTGAGCGATCTCAACGGCAACGCCTGGCGCTTCGAACGCCTGGCGGATGGCGCGCTGCGGCGCATGGTGGAATGGTCGGGCGATGCACCGGCCGGCCGCGCCGTTTCATGCGATGCAGGTCGCTTCACGCTTCACGATGCCGAGGGCGTGAGTCATCCGCTGGTGCGCTACGAAGTGGACGCCGCGCGCAATCTCGTCGCGGTGTTCGACGCGCTGGACAAGCCGTATTGCTTCGACTATGCGGCGAGCGGCAACATGGTGCGGCATACGGACCGTAACGGGCTGTCGTTTCATTACAGCCATCGACTGCACGAGGACGGTCTCTGGCGCGTCGATCACGCGTGGGGCGACCACGGGCTGTTCGATTACCGCTTCGTCTACGACACCGAACGGCTGGAGACGCGGCTCACCAATTCGCTCGGACATACGACCGTTCTGCAATACGACGAGCGGGATTTGCCGGTGGCGCGCATTGGTCCGCTCGGCGATGTCTACAGTTATCAATATGATGAACGAGGCCGCACCTGCGCGGAAATCGATCCGGCCGGTCATGTCACGACCTGGACATACGACGAACTCGGCAATCTGCTCGCGCTGACGCGGCCCGACCAGAGCGTCGTGGCGATCACCTATGACGAAGCGGCCAGGCCAGTATGCTTCGTCGATCCCGACGGCGGCGCGTGGCGTCAGGAATGGGATGCGCGCGGCAACCTGCTCGCCCAGAGCACGCCGCTGGGTGTGCGCATGCGCTATCGCTACGACGCGCGCGGTCAACTGATCTGCGTGATCGATTCCGCGGGACAAGACACGCGGCTGGGATACGACGCGTACGGATTTGTCGCCCGCCTGATCGATCCGCTGGGCAACGTAACGCGTTTCGAGCACGATGCACGCGGCAATGTCGTGCGCAGGATCGATGCGGACGGTGGCGTCAGCGCGTTTCGCCACGATGCGAAGAACCGGCTGACCTCCGCCCGGCTGCGGGGCGCTGACACCGTGAACTGCGCATACGACGCCGAGGACGAACTCACGCGGTATGTCGATGAGATGGGCCGCGAGACGCGCTTCGAGTATTTCGGCCAGGGCAGGCTGTGCGCGCGCACGGACCCGGACGGCAGCCGCGTGCAGTATCGATACGACACGGAAGAGCAGCTGACCGGCGTGATCAATCAGCGCGGCGAGGTCTGGCAACTGATCCGCGACGCGGGCGGACGGCTGGTCGCGGAGGTGGATTACTGGAAACAGGCGCGGCGTTACAGCTACGACATTGCCGGACATCTCACGCGTACCGTCGATGCGCTGGGGCAAACGCTGGCGATGACTTGTGATCCGCTCGGGCGCGTGGTCGCGCGGCGTGCCGACGACGGCGAAGAGGAGCGCTTCGCGTATGACGCGCGCGGGCATCTGATCGAAGCGCGCAATGCGTGCAGCACCGTCGAACGCCTGCTCGATGCGGACGGCAATCTGATTCGTGAGACGCAGCGGCTGCCGGGCGGCGCGGCGGCGATCGACTATGCGTACGACGCGGCGGGACGGCTTTCGAGTCAGACGCAGTCGTGGCGCAACGCCGGCGGCGAAGCGGCAGTGTTGTCGGAGACGCAGCGCTTTACGTACGACGTGCGCGGGTGGCTGGCGCGTCATCGGATTGGCGATCACGAGCCATTGCGCCTTAGCGTCGATGCACTCGGGCGGCTCGATGCGCAACGCGTCAATGACCGGCTGACGTTTCGCTTCGCCTACGACGCGGCGGGGCGGCTGGTGCGGCAGGCGGCCGAGCGGGGTTCGGCTGCTTCGGGTGGCTCTGGCGAGAGTATCGAGTATCGCTATGACGCGGCGGGCAATCTCACGCAGCGTCGTGACAGCCGGCTGGGGACGGATGCGTATCGCTATGACCCGCTCGGGCGGATCGTCGCGCACATGGACCCGGCGGGCGAGGTGCATCGCTTCGTGCACGATCGCGCGGGCGACCGTTTCTCCGCCGTGCGCGCCGATGGCGACGAGCGCGTGCTGTTGCATCACGATGGCACGGTGCTGCGGATGAATCGGGCGGGTCAGGTCGTGCGGCAAAGAACGCCCGGCGGCGCTGTCCAGGATTTGCACTGGGATGCGTTCGGCCGTTTGCGTCGGCTTGTCGATGAGAAAGGCGAGCGTTGGGAATACGCTTATGACGCGCTGGACCGGCGCGTATGCAAAGCCAGACAGGACGATGCGGCGCGGACGTGGTTCGCGTGGGATGGCGACAAGCTTGCTGCGGAAGTGAGCGGCGATGAGACCGTTGCGGCGTCGGCGCGATTGTTCGTTTATCGGTTACGCACCTTTGTGCCGCTTGCGATGCAAGAACTTGAGCGGTCGGTGGACGCTTCGGCTGACCGTGCGTTGCTGAAGGAAACGGCGTTATTCTTTTACGAGACTGATCCGAATGGCGCACCGGTCCGCCTGCGTGATGCAGAAGGGGCAGCGGTATGGGCGGCGCGTTATGGGGTGACGGGCGAGGCGAAGAATATCGACGCGCAGGGCGTGGAGCAGCCGATTCGATTGCAGGGGCAGTATTTTGATGCGGAGAGTGGGCTTCATTACAATCGGTATCGGTATTTTGATCCGGGGACGGAAAGTTTTGTCTCGCAAGACCCAATAGGGTTGATTGGTGGACTTAACACATATCGTTTCGCAAGCAACAGCTTTGCGTGGGCTGATCCGCTTGGTCTGGCGCCTTGGGAGAACGGCAAATTTACTGCCTGGTTCGACAAGGCCTCAGTCCAAGATATTATAGATAATAAAACGTCCGTATCTTCGGCGCTGAGGGGAAGTGGTGGTATGCATGAATTTTTCCCCGTATCGTTGGCACCGAAGGCGAAGGAGCTGGGTTTTTCAGCCGATGAACTTCTTAGTATGAAAAAGCCAACGGAGGATATTCAGTTTACAGGAGTTAAGGATAAAAAAGGGAATATCATTCCGGATGGCGATCACCATTGTTCTCGTGCAGGCCGACATTTTCATAACCAGCTGATCGCTAAGCTACAGAAGGCGTCGAGTAAAGCAGAGGCTCTAGGCATTATCTCAGCAATGAATGCTGCTCACATTAAGTAATCTGAATGAGGTGACGAAATGAATGACGAGTTGGCTTTTGAGTGTCACATTTGGATTGGTACTTCATTCACCAGTGAAGAAGAATATCTCGCATATTTTGAGTTGGATTTTTCGGTGCAAGGCGATTTCAGCGCGCCAGGTTACAAAAGGTGCCAATTCTGTCTCGATGTAGGATTGGATTGGTATGACGAGGATTACATAACGATTATTCCGCGACTTGATGTAGCGGTGGATTTAGATACGATTTTGGTAGAAGCTCCTATCCTCGAAGAAGAAATGAATAAGGTAAAAGAAAAATGTGCTGGATTAGGCATCGAACGGGCAAATGCGATTTTCTGCTATTCAGAACCGGATTTCGTTGTTCCGAAACCATACAAAAGTAATTACAACGGCCTGAAATACGTCGGGGTTTTCGTAGGTTAAGACCGACGGGCATTCGCTGGGAAAAAAATCTGACAATCCTGTTGCCACGTAGCGTGGCAACAGGATGATGCACATGTCAATTCGATAAGTGTCAGTACATGCTGCAAACGCCCATACCCCGCGTCATCAGCCACACCGCCACGCTCATCCGCCAACCCGCCGCCCATTCTTGACTTTCACTTTCTCAACACCTAGGTTAAGAGAACCTCTGCGCACCGCTGAAACGCTCGGTTCGCGGCGGTAAAGAATCCATGTCGCATCACCTACGCGTGGAACACGGCATCGCATCCGGATCATATCGATTAGATATCCAAATTAAAACACCCGGAAGCCTGGCCGTTGCATGCGCTTCGAGGAGCGCAATGATGAATCTGATCCGACTGGCGGGTTCGTGCGTCGTGGCTGCGGCGCTGTGCGCGACGGCTCATGCTCAGACCGCGGGCACTATCTTTATCACCGGCGGCTGGTATCACGTCGCGCCGCAGGACAGCAGCAACAACTTCAGGTTCACCTCGGTGGGCGGAGCGCCCGTGAACTTCATCGTGCCGAATACGGGCGTAGCCGTGTCGGATGCCGATACCTTCGGCATGTCGGGCGGCTATTTCATCACCGATCACATCGCCGCTGAATTTCAGTTCGGCCTGCCGCCGAAATACGATGTCAGCGGCACCGGCGCGCTTGCGCCCTACGGCAAGCTCGGCACGATCAGGGAATGGGGGCCGCTGCTGTTGTTTCAGTATTACTTCCGCGATGCACAGGCGAAGTTCAGACCGTATGTCGGCATTGGCGTGACGCGCACGTGGTTCACGAATGCGCGCGTCACCAATACGAATTTCGAAAATCAGGCGCTGGGCGGACCGACAACGGTCGAGGCGGAGGCGCAGTGGGCGCCGGTGTTCAACGTCGGCTTCAACTACGCCTTCACACAACACTGGTTTGCGGGCTTCACCGTGCTTTACGCGCCGATCAGCACCACGAGCACCTTCACCACACAGGCCCAGACGCCGGTCGGCACGATCAGCCGACGCGCGGAAACCAAAGTGCAACTCAATCCGATCGTCACGTATTTACGGGTGGGATATCGCTTCTGATGCGAAGGCCGTGAGATTGCCTTTAACAAGCAGGTTGCATCGCCATAGTTCGCGGTGATTCACTCTCGCGGTTTGTCATCGCGTGCGCGTGTCCGACTTTCATAACAATCAAAACGAAGCGGTTACGCAGCAGCGTCTGAATGAATCGACATACAGCCGTTCGTGCAATTTCCAGCATTCGCGCCATGCGAAAACGGAGGAAAGCATCATGCAACGCCCGAACTACATCTACAAAGGCGGGTCGCCGCTGCAACACACGCCCATGCATCTCAATCAGGCGGAAATGTACGGTTTCCTGATCAAAGGAGACGAGAACAAACTTCAGACCACCATCGACGGAACGCTCAACGCCGCCGCTCAA
>NZ_JAQFVG010000323.1 GCF_029439455.1 Caballeronia sp. BR00000012568055
GGCACTTTCAGATCTATTCGGTCGATCAGGTCGTGGGCTATCAGCAAGGTCAGGCGCGTGAACGTGTGTATCAGCCGTTCAGCATGTTCCGTCACGACGGACGCGGCGCGCAACTAAGCTATCGCACCACGCTCAAGCGCGCAAACGTCGAACGTGGCAGCGATGTATATCTGTCGCTGAACTATCCGCCGTCTGAAATGCCGCTGGCGGAGACCTTGTCGATTCGCGTCACGTGTACGAATCGTTCGTTACCCGAAGGATTGAAGCCGGGCGATATCAACGTGCCGACCAGCACGTCGCCCGATCAGATGAGTTTCACCAATATCCGCGCGATCACGCCTGCGCAGGACCCGCCCGCAGGCGAGGAATTGCTGTGGTGTCTGCTCTCGCATGTGTCGCTGAATCTGCTCTCGCTGGCGAATGCGGACAATCTGCGCAAGCTGCTCGGGCTGTATGTTTTCACCGGCCGGCAAGGGCCGGAAATGTCGAATCGCCGCCGCATAGAAGGCATTGTCGATGTGACTGCGACGCGTGAATCGCGACTCGTGGGCCGTGGCGGCATGCAGCGCGGCCAGTTGATTCGTATTCGTTGCCGTGAGGACCATTACGCCGGGATCGGCGACCTGTATCTCTTCGGCTGCATGCTCGAGCGATTTTTTGGCGATTACGCCGGCATCAATTCCTACACGCGCGTCGAACTCGAAGACACGCTTTCAGGCACCGTATTCACATGGCCTCCGAGACTCGGGCAACAACCGATGCTGTAAAGGCGTTACTTCTCACCAATGGTGAGAAGTACTCGTACTTTCAGGCCATCCGGCTGCTGCGTCTGTACGACCGGCACACGGGCCTGAATCAGGAAAATCTGCGCGTTCGTCCGCGGCTCGGACTGGGCTTTCCCGAGAACGATATCGACCGTATCGAGGCGATGCCCGAAGGCGGTTATCGCATCACCGCGAACTTTTTCGGCCTGTACGGCGTGGCCTCGCCGCTGCCGACGTATTACACCGAAGACCTGTTCGAGGAACAGCGCGAAGGCAATCACGTCACGCGCGATTTCCTCGATATCGTGCATCACGCGCTGTATCCGCTGCTTTTCGATGCGTGGGCGAAGTATCGCGTCGAGCAGCGCATTGTCGAAGACCGGCACGAGGCATCGCTCAATCAGTTGTATGCGTTCGTCGGTCTGCACGATGCCGACATGCGTGCCGATCTGCTGCCCGGCAGCGCCGAATTGCTGCGTTATGCTGGCCTGTTCAATCAGCGTCCGCATTCGGCGCTAGGCCTCAAAACCTTGCTCGCCGATGCCTTCGCACCTTCGCAAGTGAACGTGGTCTGCGGCGTGATGCGCGCCGTGCCGATTCCCGCCGATCAGCGTTGGCAACTTGGCATGGGCGAAAGAAAGCTCGGCGAAGACGCGTGGCTCGGCAGCGAGATCGACGACTACCAAAGCACCATCCGCATCGAATTCGCCGATGTACCGCAAACCCTGTTTCATCAGATGCTGCCGGGCGGAAGCGCGCATGCGCGCCTGCGCTTTTTCACACGCTTCTATCTGACCGATCCGCTCGATGTCGAAGTGGAACTGCAACTGCGTCACGACGAAGTCAAAGCCGCGCGCACGGGTCGCGGCGCGTGGTCGCGTCTCGGCTTCGACACATGGCTCAATCCCGGCGAGGCAACGCTGCCGACGCGGGTTCACTACGCGCTTTAACTGCATAGGACTACGAGGAAAACAATCATGCTGCTGGTCGAACTCAAGCCCCTGGTGGGCCGCCTCAATGGCTTTTGCAAACAGGCGCTGGAAGATGGCGTCGGTCTGTGCGTGTCGCGCGGTCATTACGAAATCACCGTCGAGCATGTGCTCGTCAAACTGTTCGATGAACATCAGGCCGATATCGCGCTGTTGTTGCGTCAGCACGATATCGATGCCGCGCTCGTGCAGCGTGCGGTCAATCTCTCGCTCGAACAGATGAAGACCGGCAATGCGGGACGTCCCGCGTTTTCGCCGCTATTGCTCGAAATGCTTCAGGATGCGTGGCTGATCGCATCGGTGGATCTGCAGGAGCCGCGCATTCGTTCGGGCGCGGTGTTGCTCGCGTTTCTCGCGCGTCCGACGTATTACGCAACCGGCGATTACGCCGCGCCGCTGCGCGCGTTGAATCGTGAATCGCTGCTGCGTTCGTTCGATGCCGTCTGTGGCGGCTCGGTCGAAGCAGGCACACGCGAAGCCTTGGGCGATGGCGTATCCGATGCCACCGCATCGCCGAGCGGCGACGGCAGCGCGATTGCGCGCTTCTGCGAAAACTTCACAGAGAAGGCACGCGCGGGCAAGCTCGATCCGGTCTTCGGACGCGATGCCGAGATTCGCCAGATGGTCGATATTCTCGCGCGCCGCCGCAAGAACAACCCGATCTGCGTCGGCGATCCGGGCGTCGGCAAGACGGCGGTGGTCGAAGGACTGGCGCTGCGCGTGGTCGAAGGCGATGTGCCGGATTCGCTCAAGGACGTGACCATCATCGGTCTGGATATGGGCTTGTTGCAGGCAGGCGCGAGCGTGAAGGGCGAGTTCGAGAATCGCCTCAAGGGTGTGATTACCGAAGTGAAGGCATCGGCGAAACCGATCATTCTGTTTATCGACGAAGCGCATACGTTGATCGGTGCGGGCGGTCAGGCGGGCACTTCCGATGCAGCCAACTTGCTGAAACCAGCATTGGCACGCGGCGAGTTGCGCACCATCGCTGCAACCACGTGGGCCGAATACAAAAAGTACTTCGAAAAGGACGCGGCGCTGGCACGGCGCTTCCAGTTGGTCAAACTCGATGAACCGGATATCGCCACCGCAACGCTTATTTTGCGTGGCCACAAAGAGAAATACGAAGACGTGCACAAGGTCGTGCTGCGCGACGACGCCATCGTGGCCGCAGCGGAATTGTCGAGCCGCTACATCATGGGCCGTCAGTTGCCGGACAAGGCCGTCGATCTGCTCGATACCGCCTGCGCACGCGTGAAGGTTTTGCAAAGCGCCAAACCCGACGTGCTGGAAAACACCGAACGCCGCATTCAGGCCTTGCAGCGCGAGAAAAACGGCTTGCAACGCGATGCCGACAATCAGCAGCCGGTGGACTACGAACGTCTCGGCGCGATCGATGAAGAACTCGCGAAATACGCCGTCGAAGCCGATGAATTGCGCGTCGTGTGGGAACGTCAGCGCGAAGCCGCGCGCGCCTTGCTCGATGCACGCGCCGCGCGGCATGAAGCGAAGGCAGCGGGTGCATCGGAAGATAGGTTGATTACCTTGTCGCGGAACATTACTTCGGCTACCGAAGCATTCAAGGCGGCGCAAGGCACGCAACCGCTGGTGCATATCGATGTCGATCCTGACGTGGTCGCGCGCGTGATTTCGGACTGGACCGGCATTCCGGTCGGCAAGATGCTGCGCGATCAGGCGCAAAGCGTCATGCGCATGGCGGACACGCTGAAGGCGCGCATTCGCGGTCAGGATCATGCAATGGATCAGATCGCCGAAGTGCTCAAGACCGCGAAGTCGGGCCTCAAAGATCCGGAGCAGCCAATGGGCGTGTTCCTGCTCGCGGGTCCGTCGGGTGTCGGCAAGACGGAGACGGCGCTTTCCGTTGCGGACATTTTGTTCGGCGATGAGAAATCGACCACGGTCATCAACATGAGCGAGTTTCAGGAGAAGCACAACGTCAGCCGTCTGATCGGTTCGCCGCCGGGATATGTCGGTTATGGCGAAGGCGGCGTGCTGGCCGAAGCGGTGCGTCAGCGTCCGTATTCGGTCGTGCTGCTCGACGAAGTGGAAAAGGCCCATCTCGATGTGATGAACCTGTTTTATCAGGTCTTCGACAAGGGCATGTTGTCGGATGGCGAAGGCAAGGAAATCGACTTTTCGAATACGGTGATTTTCCTGACGTCGAATCTCGCGACCGATGTCATCACCGAAATGACGGCGGGTGAAGACAAGCCCGATGCGGCCACGCTCTTGTCCGCCGTGCGGCCGATTCTGTCGAATCATTTCAAGCCTGCGCTGCTTGCGCGCATGACGGTGATTCCGTACTTCGCGCTGGCGACGGACGCGCTCGCGGGCATCGTGCGTCTGAAGCTGGACAAGATCGTGCGGCGGCTCGCGCACAACAACAAGATGCGCTTCACGTATAGCGACGCGGTCGTGGCGCAGATCGCCGCGCGATGCACGGAAGTGGAAACGGGCGCACGCAATATCGACTTTATTTTGCGTGGCACGGTTCTGCCGATGATGTCGCAGGAAATTCTCACGCATATGGGCGGCGAGGCGGCGCTGAGCGGCGTCGAACTCGATGTCGATGAAACCGGTGAGTTCGTGGTGCGCCTCGTCGATTGACGACGGTTACATCCGTAACGCTGCCGCCGGTTTTTGAAACAGCGCGGTAGCGGCGGCGAGCGAGACTGACGTCAGCAAGAAAGCGAACGAGCGTGAACGAAAGCGAACGAAAGCGAACGAAAGCGACAAGATAAGAGGAACGCCGAATGACACCAGAGCAACTCAAAGACGCGCTGGCCCGTGACCCGCATATCGCCGATGTCGATCTGAGCGGCATCGACCTGTCGGGTCATGACTTGTCCGGCAGCCGTTTCACGAACGTGTTGCTGAAGGGCGCGAACTTGTCCGGCGCGACGCTCGCGGGCGCGGCCTTTCAACAGGTCGATCTCGCAGGCGCGAATCTGACGCGCGCAAAAGCTGCGGGCGCGACGTTCACGCGGGTCGATCTGCGCGCGGCGAATGCGGACGGCGCGGACTTTTCGGGCGCGCATTTCAATGCCTGCGATTGTTCCGGCAGTTCGTTCACCGCCGCGCAATTCGGCCGCGCCGATGCGTACGGTTGCCTGTTCACCGGCGCGGATTTCTCACGCGCCACGCTGTTCCGCTGGACCGCGATGGACACCGATCTCGCCAGCGCGAAACTGGCGGGCGCGTCCTTGCGCAATGCGTATCTGAAGGGCGCGAATCTTCAAGGCCAGGATCTGCGCAGTTGCGACCTGACCATGACGATTCTCGATGCCGCGCAGCTTCAGGGCGCGAATCTCGGCGCGCTCGCACTGGACCGCACGAGCTTTATCGGCGCGCGGCTCGACGGCGCGAATCTGGCGGGCGTGAAAGGACAGTACGTGGCGCTGCTCGACGCGCAGCTTGCGCAAGCGGATCTGCAAGGCGCGCGCTTCGAAATGTCGGATGCGAGCGGCGCGGATTTTTCCACCGCACGCGCCGATGGCGTGCAGTGGGATCGATCGGTATTGGGCAAGACGGTTTGGCAGCGGGCGTCGCTGAAGAACGCGCGGTTTATCTACTGCGATCTGTCGCATGCGGATGTGTCCGGCGCGGACGGTTCGCGCGCGGATTTGAGCGGTTCGAACGGGCACGCGCTGAAGCAGGACAACACGCGCTGGGACGGCGCGAATCTGAGCGGCCTGCATCGCACGGACGAAGCGCTGCTGGCGGCGGAACAGTGGCGCGCGCAATGACAAACGCAATGAGCACGCAACACAGCATTGAATAAGCGGAGCGAATCATGAAGCACAACAACCTGGTTCCGATGATGCGAACCGGCAACGAGGAAGCCGTCGGTCTCGTGTATGCGACCGTGACCGGGCGCGCGGGGCCGTGGTATTTCCTGAGCGCCGCCGATGGCTCCGCGGAACGCGCGCTGCGAGCCGATAGCTGCCTTATCGCGCCGGACTGCGGCGACTCGGTGCTGGTCTGCCGTGGCGGCGCGAACGTGGCGGCTTACGTGCTGGCCGTGCTGGCGCGCGCCGTGCCCAATAGCGCCGAACTGTTGCTGCCGGGCGGCGTGGCGCTGCATGCGGAGCAAGGCGGTTTGCGGATCGATGCCGCGCGCATCGGCATGAACGCGACGGGCGAGGTGAGCATCGGTGCGCCGCGCGTGGCCGTGGAAGGCGTGGTCGGTGAGATGGCGTTCGATCGCATGAACGCATCGATCCGCGAGACGGATGCGCGGCTGGGCATCGTGCGGACGGTGGCGCAGCAGGTCACTTCGACGGTCGGCCGGCTGGTGCAGAAGGCGCGCACGAGTTTCCGCTGGACCGAAGATATCGACGAAACGCGCGCGGGCCGAGTGCGTATGCAGGTCGAAGAGCGGCTGCATATCACCGCGCAACACGCGAGCGTGCTGGCCGAAGGGCAGGTGCGTATCGACGGTGAAAAGATCGATCTGGGCTAGGAGAGCAACTATGTTCGCAGTCACCAAAGCGGCGGGGCAGTGCATGGGCGTGCCCGACGTCTGCAAGACGCCCGCGCCGCCCGCGCCGCCGATCCCGATTCCGTACCCGAATATCGGCATGCCGATGCTGGGTAATCCCGCCACGACCAAGGTGATGGTCAGCGGCATGCCCGCGCTCACGACCGCCTCGCAGATTTCCATGAGCGACGGCGATCAGGCGGGCGTGGCGGGCGGCATCGTGTCGGGCCGCGTGATGGGACCGGTCGCGTTTCCGCTCGGCAGCCTGTGCGTGATGCTCGAAGGCGCGCCCGCCGTGCGGCTCGGCGACATGACGGAGCACAACGAAGGAAATATCGTCGGCTCGGTGCTGGCGCCGAGCCAGGCCATCGTCATGGTGATGAGCTGAGAACGGCTCGCGCCCGTCGCCCTGAACCGGCGCACGACCAGTTACAAGGAAAATATTGTGAACGCACTGACTGACAAGGTACTCGCGAATCGGCGCTTCGACTTCCGATCCGCCGCGCACGATGCCGGCAAATTCGCCGTCGTCGAAATGGAAGGCTTCGAGGCGATCTCGCAACCGTTCCGCTTCACGCTGACGCTGGTGTCCGACGATCCATCGATCGATTTCGACGCCATGCTCAGGCATCCGGCGACGTTCCTGATCTATCCGCCCGATGGCCGCGACAGCGTGCCGTATCACGGCGTGCTGGCCGAGTTCGATCAGTTGCATCGCGCCGATGGCTACGTGTTCTATCGCGCGGTGCTGGTGCCGCGTCTGTGGCGTCTGTCGCTGTATCGCATCTCGGAGGTGTATCTCGACGAAATGCCGATTTCGGCCACGCTCGAACGCGTGCTGAAAAACAGCCAGCTCACCGATAACGACTACGCGTTCAGACTGAGCGGCGATTTCGAGCGCAATGGCGCGTACCGGCCGCGCAGCTTCGTGTGCCAGTTCGAGGAAACGCATCTCGATTTCGTGTCGCGCTGGCTCGAAAACGAAGGCATGTATTACTACTTCGATCACGACGCGGGCGGCAAGCTGATCGTGGTCGATGACCGCATCATGCACGACGCGAATACGGTGGACGTGGACTATCGCCCGGACGACCAGATGGACACCGGCGTGTCCGGCCGCTCGGTGCGCGACTTCGTGAGCCGTCAGAAGCCCTTGCCCAAAGAGGTGATCCTGCAGGAGTTCAATCACCGCAAGGCGTCGGTGCCGCTGAAGATCGTCGAGAGCGTGTCCGACGACGGTCTGGGACAAGTGATGCTGTACGGCGAGAATTTTCGCGGTGAGACCGAAGGCCGCCGCTATGCAAAGCTGCGCGCTCAGGAGATCGTCTGCCAGGGCCGGGTGTTTTCGGGCGAGGCCAGCGCGGTCGGCTTGCGCAGCGGCTACTTCGCACGGCTCGCGGGCCACTATCGTCAGGATTTCAACGATACGTATCTCGTCACCGAGATCCATCATCGCGGCACGCAGGCGGGCGCGCTGCTGGCGGGCGTCAATAGTCCGTACAGCACGGGCGGCGCGGGCGGCGAGACGTCGTATCGGAACAGCTTCCGGGCAATTCCCGCAGGCGTGCAGTCCCGGCCGCCGCGCACGACATCGAAGCCGCGCGTGGCCGGCACGATGACGGCGTTTATCGACAGCGAGGGTTCGGGCCAGTACGCGGAACTCGACGAGTTCGGCCAGTACAAGGTGCAGTTGCCCTTCGATCTGACCGACAAGAATCCCAACAAGGGTTCGGCGCGCGTGCGCATGGCGACGCCTTATGCGGGCAGCGACCACGGCATGCACTTTCCGCTGCACAAGGGCGCTGAAGTGCTGCTGTCCTTTACCGATGGCGATCCGGACCGGCCGGTGATCGTCGGCGCGGTGCCGAATTCGGAGAATCGGAGCGTGGTCGAACAGGCGAGCGCGCACGAGAACCGCATCAACACGGCGGGCGGCAATCTGCTGCATATGGGCGACAGCCAGGGCAAGGAAGTCATGTGGCTGCACTCGCCGTTCCATAACAGCACCATCGGCCTCGGTTCGATCGATCCGAAAGGCGGCGGCAGCATCTGGAGCAGCACGGCGGGCAACAGCGAAACCGTGACGCTCGGCACGTCCAACGCGACCAGCGTCGGCGGCAAGAACACGCTGACGGTCGGTACGGCGACCACGCTGACGGCGGCGGTCAACAACAACGCCACGCTAGGCGCGACGCTGGCGATGTCCGCGGGCATGAGCATCACGTGGAACGGCGTGCTCGCCGGACTGCCCAAGCCTGCCGTGGTAGGCGCGTTGGCGGGAGCTGCGGCGGGTGGCGCGGCGCTCGCAACGCTCGGCGCGACCTCGACCAGCGACGGCGGATCGCCGGTCGCGAACGGCGTTATCTCCGGTATAGGCGGCGCGGTGGCCGGTGCCGGGATCGGGGCGGCGGCGGGCGCAGCGGGCGCGGGAAGCTGGCTGTCGCCTTCGGTGCAGTCATTGACGATCGACGACTCGACGGGCATCACGCTGAATCAAAAGCAGAACCAGCGCGCGGTGGAGAAAGTGACGCTGTCCGGCGGTCAGATGCCGCCGGTCACGGTGACCGTGAACGCGGTCAAGACCGGCGTCAAGATCGCGGCCAGTACCGCGCTTGCTGCGCAGGCGGCGCTGGCGATTTCATCGACCTATAAGGCGTATCAGGCTGCAGGAGCCAAGGACGGCGCGTGGACGCCCAACACCACCGGATTGCTGGATGCGCAGTACGCGCTCGGCGGCGCAGAGGCGCTCGGCGTGTATGGCTTCATGCAGTATGCGGCGCGCTCGCTCGCCACCACGCTGAACACGGAAGCCGCCTACGTGAGCAACGCCACGCTCGGCAGCACGGGTATCAATCTCGGCGTGGGGCTGGAAGGCGTGGGCGCGAAGATCGCGATGTCCACGAGCGATCTCGGCATCACCGGCAATATCGGTTTGAACGTGGGTCCGAAGGGCGCGCTCTCGAAGGTCACGATGACGTCGATGGGTATTGCGATGGCCGTGGCGGATGGCGCTGCCGCGAAGGCGAATCTGAGCGCCAGCGGCATCTCGCTGGCGACGCCGTCGAAGCTGGAGGCATCGGGCGGCGATGTGTCGGTGACGGGCATCGCCACGGCGACGGTGAAGGCCCCGGCCGTTAGCGTGGAAGCGGCGGGCGAGTTGTCGATGGAGGCGGTGGCAGCGGCGAGCCTGAGCGGCGCGTCCGTCTCGGTGCGCGCCACGGCGGATGTGGTCATCAACGGCGCGGGCGAAGCAGTCCTGCGCGGCCTCGGACCGGCGACCGTGAGCGGCGCTTCCTTGCTGCTGTACGCCGATTCATGGGTGGCCTGCACCGGCAAACTGATCCAGCTTGGTTAATCGATGAAAGTCTTCAAACCGCTCGATATGGCGCTGCTCTACCGCGCCTTCCGCTTCGCCCGGCGCGATTCCCTCGCGCTGAGTCTGATGGCGTGTTTCCGCTTCGATACGCCCGGTGGCATCGAAGGTCTCGTGCCGGAGAACGAAGTCTGGCCGCTGGTCGCGCAGGCGCTCGGCCAGAACGGGATTCTCGATCAGGGCTATCCGAAGCCAGCCGGTGAATATCTCGTGTATGGCGCGGCCTGCGCCCCGCACGGTGCCGAAGTCGAGCAGATGCGCGTGAGCGCGCGCGTGGGCGGGCTGTCGAAATCGCTGATCGTCAGCGGCGACCGGCACTTCGGGATCGGCGGGATGGTGTCGAGGCCGGTGCCGTATGCGCGCATGCCGATCACGCCGGAGACCGCGTTCGGCGGCGCGGACTGGGCGGCGAATCCGCTGGGCAAGGGCGTGGCATCGGCGGCGCAGGATGGCGGCACGAAGCACGCGCTGCCCAATGTCGAATACGAAACGCAGCGCATGCTGGGACGCGGCGATCGTCCGGACGCGGCGGGTTTCTGGGCCGCCGACATCATGTCGCCGCAGCGGCGCAAGTATCTCGGCACGTGCGATGAACGCTGGGTCGCGACCGACTGGCCCCATCTTCCCGCCGATACGCGCCAGCAGTTCTTTATGAGCGCGCCGTCCGATCAGTGGCTTGCGTCGGGTTATTTCAAAGGCGACGAGCCGTTCGAGATTCAGGGCATGGATGCGCGGCGGCCGCTGTTGCAGGGTCGCCTGCCGGGCTTGCGCGCCCGTTGCTTCGTGTACGGTCCGGTGCCGGGTTCGGATCAGCCGATGGTCCGCGAAGTCGAAGCGCGGCCGGAAACCGTGTGGCTGTTCCCCGAGTTCGGTTGCGGGATCGTGCTGTATCGCGCGCTGGCGTCCGTCACTGATTCCGATGCAAGCGATGTCACGCATATGCTGGGCGCGTGGGAAACGCTGGCATCGACGCCGTTGTCGTTCGAGCACTACCGCGACCAGTTGTTCGACAGCCTGAAAAAAGCCGTCGATACGCCGCCCGCCGAACCTGTCGCTTTAGCGGCTGCGCCTGCGCCCGAGTTGCCGGCAGCGCCCGAGATGCCCGAGCTGCCCGCGGTGCCCAATCCCATTTCGAAGGAAGCGGCGCAAGAACTGGCGCAGGTCGAATCGATGACGGCCGATCTGAACCGTCAGACCGACGCCTTCATGAGCAAGCACGGCCTGACATCGAAAGATCTCGAACCGTTCCTGAAAGTCGATGAACCGCCCGCTCCGGTAAGCCTCGCCGAGATCGAACGCATGACGGCGGCGCAGAACGCGCGCACCCGCGCGTTCATGGAAACGCACGGCCTCACCGATGCCGACCTCGCGCCGCTCCTGAAAGCCGCCGAACCGGGCCCTGAGCCGAGTCTCGCCGAATTGCCGGCGATGGCCGCGAAGATGCAGGACGCCACGCGCGAAATGCTGAAGAAGGCGGGTATGACCGAGGCCGAAGTGCCCGGATGGCTGGCGTCGAATCCGGCGACCGCCAACCTCGCGGCGCTGCCCGCGCCGGGCACGCCGCTACCGGCGATCGATCCGGCCGCGCTCGCCGCGCTGGCCGCGTTGCCGAAGACGCCCGACATGCCGTCCGCGCCTGAATTGGCCGCCCCGTCGTTGCCCGAACCGGTCATCGCGCAACTCACGCGCGAGCAGGTGATCGCACGGCACGCGGCAGGCGAGAGCCTCGCGGGCTACGACCTGTCAGGCATCGATCTGTCCGCGCTCGATTTGTCCGGTGCCGATTTTTCGGCGGCGCTGCTCGAAAAGACGTCGTTCGCGAAAAGCACGCTGCAGGGCGCGAAGTTCAGGCAAGCCTTGCTCAAGGAGACCGACTTCGGCGGCGCGGATCTGCAACGCGCCGAACTGATCGAAACGAGCGGCGGCGGCGCGAAATTCGCCGAGGCCGATCTGCGCGCGGCAAAACTGATGGCCGGTGATTTTTCGAAGGCCGATTTCAGCGCCGCACGCCTGGGCGAGGCGCGGCTCGATCGCGCGCAATTCAGCCAGGCGAAGATGGCGGGCATCGACGCATCGGCATGTCAGGTCCATGAGACTCAGTTCGATGCCGCCGATCTGACCGGCGCGAACTTTCGCCACGCCTCGCTGGATCGCGCGACGTTCCGCGAAAGCGTGCTGAGCGGCGGCGTGTTCGAAGGCAGCAACTGCGAGCAAGTGGTTTTTCACGGCGCGCAGGCGCAGCAGACCCAGTTCACCGGCGTGAACCTCGCGGGATCGCGTGCGCAGTCGGCCTGTTTCGACGGCGCGCAATTCGCCGATGCCAACCTTAGCCGCGCGAACTGGCAAGGTGCTCAACTGCGCGGCGCGAATTTCGCGGGCGCGCTGCTGGATCACGCCGATTTCAGCGATGCGCAAGCCGTGACGGCCATCTTCCGGCGCGCCTCGGCGCAGGGCGCGAAGTTCGCGAAGGCCGACCTCAGCGGTGCCGATCTGAGCGGCATCAATCTGTTCAAAGGCTCGTTGCGCAAGGCGCGCTTCGATGGCACGCGGCTCACGCATGCGAATCTCTACGGCGTCAATTTCGACGAAACGCAACCGACGCTCGCCGCCGTCGAAGGCTCGAATATCGAGCGCACGATACTCAAATTCCGGCCACCGGTCGTCTGAGAAGAAAGGATGTGGGCATGAGCACCAAAACCGTCTGGATCACCGCTTTCGATAAAGAAAAAGACGCCGCGCGCGTCGCCGCCCTGTCGCAATTGCTCAAGCGCTACGGCCTGGCCACGCAAGGCCACTTCTGGGTCGATGACCCCGAAAAGCTCGCCTGGCGCGCAGGTCTCGACGCACTGAACGCGGCCCGCGCCGACCTCTGGCTCATCCTCGCGGATCAAGCCTCGCTCGCCAAACCATCGATCCGATACGGCTTGTCGGTATTCGCCGCGAGTCTGCGCGAAGCACGCGGCCAGGGCTTTCCGATCGTGCTGTCCGGTACGGCAGGCGTCGAATCCGCGCCCCATATGCTCGCGAACGCCACCGTGCTCGCGGAAAACAACGCCGTGTGGCCTGCGAAAATGGTCGCACGCGCGAATCTCGTCAAGCCGGGCGAGCCGATCGATTACCGCTTCGAAGTGGTCGGTGAGGAACAACTCGGCCAGTGGTACGCCATCGGTCCGCGTGAAGGCGAATGGCAGGGCGTGGTGTTCGGCGTTCATGGCGGCGGCGCGCGCATCGACTTTCAGGCGGTCGGCCCGCGCGGCAAGCTGCCGGAAAAGACCGTGCTCGAATACGCGCAGGAAGGGCTGACGGTGCAGGTCGGTGAACGCGAATTCGGCGCGTGGGCGGTGCGCAATCGTCTCGGCCCCGACGATGTTTATTACGCGCGCGTGAAAGGCGTGCCCGAATCGATGCTGTTCATGCCCTATACCGACGACAGCGAAGCCAGCGCCACGATCCTTCGGCTCTCCTGAAACGCCGGCGCCGAATAACGCCGAATAACGCAGGAAATCAGCCCTTGTTCGCCGCATGAGCGTGGACCGTTTTTCCGCAGAATGGCACCACGGCAAATTGAAGGGGCATCGGCAATGGAAGGGGCGGTAGCAGCGCGCGGACGCTTGATTGAACGATGTGGACGATGGCTCGCACTGACGTGCGCGGCAGGCGTGACGCTCGTGCTCGGTGCATGCGGCAGCGCGCCGCCGAAAGACCCGCTCGCCGATGTCAACTGGAGCTACGCGACCGACGCCGTGGTGTTCGAGATCGTCGCCGATCCGGGCCTGAATCAGTACGACGGCCAGTCGCACACGCTTTTGCTCGGCGTCTACGAAACCGCCGATGCGCAGACCTTCCGCACTCTCTCCGCCGACCCGAACACGCTGATCGAAACCATGTCCACCGGCAAGGTTCCGCCGACCTTCGCGCAGTTTTCGCGCTATGTCGTTGCGCCCGGCCAGCATTCGTATCTGATTCTCGATCGCGCGCAGAACACGCGTTCGATTGGTCTCGCCACCGGCTACGCGCAGTTCGGCGTGACCAACGCGGTGCGCCAGTTCGACGTGCCCGTGATTACGCAAACGAAGGGCTTTATCTTCCGCACGCACACCAAATTGCCCGGACCGCTCGTGGTGCGGCTGAATCTGGGCGCGCAGGGCATTCTCAACGCCGAGATACAACCCGGCGCACTCGATGCCGCGACCATCGCGCGGGCGCAGCAACTCGAAGGCGGCGGCAAGGAAATTCGTTTGACCGGCACGGCCAATGCCGCCAGCGGCGTAGTCGGGGCCGCGAACACACAGGACACGCCGTTGCGCAAGCTCAGCAACTAGCACCTCAGAACATCAAAACATCAGCCTGGCGAATCGAATCGAACTGCATCGTATGGACCATAACAAGGGCATTTACTGGTATCAGGGCATGTTCATGCAGCCGCAGCATTTTCAGCTTGCGTCGCTGCACGAACAGTTCCGCAACAAGCCTGTCTTCGAGACGGGCTTGCCGCATTTCTGGGGCGCGGGCGCGCTCGAACTCGCGACCGGCGCAATCGCCAGTCAGACCATTGAAGTGCGTTCGGCGCGGCTGATCTTTCCGGATCGCACCTACGTGGAATATCCGGGCAACGCGGTGCTTGCGCCGCGTTCGTTCGATGCCGCTTCCATCGGTGAAGGGCGCGCGCTGACCGTCTATCTCGGCGTGCGCAAGTTCGCCGCCGAAGGCAACAACGTGACGATGTGCGATTCCGCCGATGCTGCCGCCAACGTGCAGACGCGCTTCGCCAGTCTCGAACAGGCCGCAAGCGTCCCCGATCTGCATTCGGACGGTCCCGCCGCGCCCGTGCACACGCTCTTGCACGTGCTGAAGATTTTCTTCGAAGGCGAGACCGCCAATCTTGCGCAGTACGATCTGATTCCGATCGCGCAACTCGCCCGCATCGGCGATACGGTGACGTTATCGGAGCGCTATATCGCGCCGGGTTATGCGCTGTCCGGCTCGGACGCGCTGTTGCGCATCGTCCGCGAGATTCGTGACGATGTGGTTGGCCGCGCGCATCATTTGCAAGAGTTCAAGAATCCGCGCGAATTGCAGAAAGCCGAGTTCGATCCCGGCTATATGACGCTGCTGCTCGCCATGCGCACGCTGTCGCGCGCAGCGCCCCGGCTCGTGCATCTGACGCAGACGCCGAACGTGCATCCGTGGCACGTGTATGGCGAATTGCGCAGTTTAGTCGGAGAACTAAGCGCTTTTTCGGAACGCTTCGATATGCTCGGCGACGCGCAGGACGGCACGCCCGGTCTGCCCGCTTACGATCACACCGACCTGTGGAACTGCTTCTCGCGCGCACAGGCGCTGATCGGTTTTCTGCTGGGCGAAATCGCCATCGGGCCGGAACATCTCGCGGTGCTGGAGTATCGCGATGGCATGTTCGCGGGCGATCTGCCGCGCGCGTTTTTCGATCGGCGCAATCGCTTTTATCTGGTGTTGCGCACGGATCAGCAGCCGTCCGCGCAAGTGGTCGATGGCGCGCTGCATGACGCGCGTCTCGCCAATGCCGCCGATGTCACGCGTCTCGTGGCGCACGCGTTGCCGGGACTCGAACTGATCCATATGCCGAACGCGCCGCAAGGCATGCCGCGACGCGCATCGTCGAATTATTTCCGGATCGAACAAGTGAGCGATTTGTGGGACGCGGTCGAGCGCGACGAGAATATCGCGCTGCAATGGCCGGACGCGCCGCAGGATTTGCGCGCGGAAATCGTCGTGCTGCGGAGATAGCATGATTCTCGCCGACCATCTGATTCCGCTGTTTGCGCAGGTCCGCGCGTTCGCCCAGTCGCCATCGGGCGATGCCGCCAGCCTCACCGTTCAACTCGATGCGGCCATCGCGGCGGCGCGTCAACGTGCGCATGACGCGGGCGTATCGCAGGCCGATATCGACGAAGCGCTGTTCGCTTTCAGCGCCTGGGCCGACGAACTGTTGCTGACCACGCGCTGGGACGGCGCGGCGCAATGGCAGCGGCATCTGCTGCAACGCCGTTATGCGAACGTGAGCAATGCGGGCGTGCTGTTCTACGACCGTCTCGCGCAACTCACGCCCACGCAATTGCCGGTGCGCGAAGTGTTCTTCATGTGTCTGGCGCTCGGCTTCGGCGGGCGTTATGCGTACGACCGCAACCAGAAGACGCTCACCGATATCCGCCGCACCAATCTTGCGATGCTGCTGCCCGAAGCCGATCAACTCGGCGCATCGGCGCGGGCGTTTCTGTTTCCCGACGGCTACGACGTCGCCGGCGATGAAGCGCCTTCGTCGCGCCGCACCGCGCGCACCCGTCTTGCCACGCGCTTTACGCGTTTATCGCATTTGTCGTGCGGCAAGATCGCGGCCATCCTGTTACCGCTGTTTCTGCTGGCGGCGTTGTACGGCGTGTATCACACGGTCGTCGCGCAGTCGGTGGACTTGCTCGTGGCGCAGATCCATCTATGAAAACGCTGGGCACCGTATTACTTTGGCTGTTGACGCTGATCGTAGTAGGACTGATCAGTTGGGGCGTCGTGCTCTATTTCGGCTGGCCGTTGTGGGTCGCTCTGGCGATTTTCGTCGGCGTGTTTGCGCTGTTCTTCTTCGCTTTATTCGTACGTCGAATGATCGTGATGATGCGATCGCGCAGCCGGCTTGCGAAGCAAAGCAAGGCGCTTCATGTCGCGGTAGCGGCGGAGTCGCCGGAGACGCTGTTGCGCCGCAAATGGAAGACCGCGATCGCCACGCTGCGCCAGTCGAATCTGCGCAGCAAGGGCGATCCGCTCTATGCGCTGCCGTGGTTCATGGTGGTCGGGCAATCGGGTACGGGCAAGACTACGGCACTTACGCGCGCGCGGTTGTCATCGCCGATACAGAAGATCAGCCAGCAGGCGAGCATCGGTCAGACGGTCAATTGCGACTGGTGGTATTTCGACCGCGCGGTGGTGATCGATTGCGCGGGACGTTATGTGCAGTCCGAAGATATCGAGCAGGACAGGCGCGAGTGGGAACTCGGGCTCGATTTACTCGGGCGATATCGTCCGCGCGAAGGACTGGACGGCCTCGTGCTCGCGGTGAGCGCCGACCGTTTGATGTCGCCGGACGCGGATACTTTTGCCGATGAAGGGCGCATCGTGCGGGCGCGTATCGAACAATTGATTCGCATGTTCGGCAAGCGCTTTCCGGTGTATGTGCTGGTGACCAAGTGCGATCGTCTGTACGGCTTCGAAGAGTGGGCGAAAACGCTGCCTGCCGAAGCGCTCGATCAGGCCATGGGCTATCTCGCAGAAGAAAGCGACACGAGCCAGTCGGGTGAAAGCGCCTTCGTCTCGCGCGCATTCGATTCGATCGGCGCGCGTTTGCAGGCCTTGCGACTAGCGCTGGTGTCGCGCACGGCGCAGCCATCGCCCGAACTGCTGACGTTCCCGAACGAACTGGAACAATTGCGCGCGGGCCTGACGATGTTCCTCGGCACCTGCCTTGCCGACAGCCCGTATCTCGAACGTCCGCTGTTGCGCGGCATCTTCTTTTCCAGCGGCCAGCAAGAAGGCGGCGCGATGTCCGCGCTGATGGGTTCCGTGCTGCCCGCCACGCCTGCGCACGCGAGCAATACGGCGGGCGTGTTTCTGCACGATTTCTTCGGGCGCATTCTGCCGCAGGATCGGCATGCGGCGAAGCCGACGGTGCTGGTGCACCACTGGCGGCGCGTCACGCAGAGCGTGGGTATCGTCGCGTGGATATTGCTGCTCGCAGTGGCCACTATTCTGTTGTCCGTATCATTTGCGGGCAACAAGCAAACGCTCGATATGGTGCGCAGCGCGCGGCCCGATCAGGTCGCGCTCAACGGCAACCTGTTCCACGATGCCGCCGCGCTCACGTATTCGAACGACGTGCTCATTCAGGTCGCGCAGAACGATCGGCGCTGGATGTCGGGACTGCTTGGCAATGGCGCGGGACTCGCCGCGCTCGAAACGCGCCTGCATGAAGTGTTCGTGCAGCAGTTCCGTCAGGCGATCCAGCCTGCCGCCGATCAGAGTCAGCAGATGGCGTTGATGTCGGCGAGTCAGACGGGACAGCCGGTGGAACAGGCGCGACAACTGTTGAATCTGGCGCGCTCGATTTCGCTGTTGCAGGCGCGTCTCGATGGTGCCAGCCGCACCGCGCTCGAAGCGATGCCGCAGCCCGTTTCCACGCCGCTGTATCCCGCGCAACTGAATGCGCAACTCAATCCGCTGACGATCTCGTATCTTGTCTGGTCGCCTGCCGATGCAGCCTATCTGCGCGATCGTCTGAAAGATCAGCGCACGATGCTCGATCAGGCCGTCGCCGCTGATCCGCAACTGACCTGGCTGGTCGGACTCGTTCCGGACGATGGTTCGGTCGCGCCGGTTCGTATCGCTGATTTCTGGGGCGGAAGCGTATCGACCGATATCAACGCACGTACGGCTCGGGGCAGCGTGACCGGCAGCGTGACGGGGACGAGCGCATCGGGCGCGACCGTGGCCGCGGCGTACACCGTCGCAGGCCGACAGGCGCTCGACGCGTTGGCCAAGCAGATTCGCGATTCAGTTAGCGATCCAGATCAATTCGATAAACAACGCACGGCCTTCGATGGCTGGTATCGCACGCAGCGCGTGGCGGCGTGGCAAAACTTCGTCGAAGGCTTCACGAGCAGTCCGGTGCCGTATTCGGGCGAAGCGGGATGGCGTTCGGCGTTGGGTATCGTCAGTGGTCCGGCAAGCCCGTATTTCCGCTTGATCGCGCGTCTGGGCGAAGAGTTCGAAGGCGAACGCGCCGATGCGCCGCTGCCCGGCTGGCTGGTGCTTGCGCGCCAGTTCCAGCAAGTGCGCGAACAGGCGACGCGGATGGGCGCGGCGAATCAGGCCGTGAAAATGGCGGGTGCGATCAACGCGGTTGGCGCATCGGCGATCAAGGATGTGCTCGCGGGCGCGCCGCAGCGCGGCGGCCAGACGGTCGCGAACAACCTCGGCGCGGTCGATGCGACCACGCAATATTTAGCCAACCTGAACAAACTTGCGATCGATAGCAGCACGGGCAGCGGCAAGGCTTATCAGCTCGCGGCGGATTATCAGCAGTACACGTCGAGCGCGCAGGCGCAGCCGTCGGAGATGATGAGCGTACTCCAGCCGCTGACGCAGTTGCGCGGACTGATCGGCACCGGCGATGGCTCGGACCTGCTGACATGGCGATTGATTCGGGGTCCGTTCGATTTCATCGCGTCGTATATCGAACAACAGGCATCGTGCGAATTGCAGCACGATTGGGAATCGGGCGTGGTGTTCCCGTTGCAGGGCGCAACGGACAAGAGCGCGGCCATCGACCAGTTGTTCGGCGCGAAAGGCGCGGTGTGGGCCTTCGCGGATGGCGCGGCCAAGCCGTTCCTCGTGCGCAATGCAAGCCGCTACGATATCGTCGATACCCAAGGCTTCCGTGTGCCGTTCACGTCATCCTTCGTGCCGATGCTCAACGGCGCGTACGGCCGGCAAGTGGCGCAGGCGCAATCCGTCGCACGCACGGCGGCGGACAAGCAAGCGCAGCAATTGCAGGCGCAGCGCGCGCAACTCGATGCGCAACAGCAACTCGATCAACTCGATCGCGCGCTGGCCGCTGCGAAGACTCAGGCCGATGCGGCCCGTGCGCTTTCGGTGCCGCTGACCTTGACGGCACAGCCCACCAACGTCAACGCCGATGCGCAAGCCAAACCGTACGCAACGATTCTTACGGTGCAGTGCGCATCGGGCGTGCAGACGCTGAATAACTACAACTTTCCGGTCAGCACCAGTTTTGCGTGGACGGCGGGGCAGTGCGGTGATGTGCGTTTGCAGATCAAGATCGGTAATCTGAGTCTCAATCGCAATTATGCGGGGCCTCTTGGTGTCGCGGCTTTCCTCAAGGATTTCGTCGATGGTCAGCGGCAGTTTGTGCCGAGTGATTTTCCGGCGAGCGAAACGGCGTTGCGAGCGCTCAATGTGCAATCGTTGACTGTCAGCTTTGCCGTTACCGGCGGTGAGCAGGTGATCGATGCGGCGCGCAGCATCAATCAATACGATGCCTTGCAGAAGACTACCGCGCAGCAGAAGCAGCAGATTCAGGATGCGCAGGCGCAGCGGCAGCAGGCGAGTATCGCGGATCAGCTTGGTGGGTTGAATCCGCCGTTGCCGGGGGTGCCGCCGTTGCCTTCTTATCCGGCTTTGGCTGTTGTTTCGCCGGCTGTTTCGCCTGCGGCGGTGAGTTTGAGTGAGGTTGGGTTGCCTGGGGCGGTTGGGATGTGTTGGCGGGGGCAGGGGGCTTCGGTTTTGATGACTGGGATTTGAATTATCGGTGCTTGCTTTTGGTTGTTGTGCTTTTGATGCAGTAGCCGCCTCCCCGGCGGGAGGTAACTTTCTTTGCGTTGGCCTTGGCATGCTGAACAAACGCAACGTAACATTTCTTGACAAGACTGTGTTAGAGGCCCGCTATGCTGTTTTGACCACTAATCTGAGTGGCACCAAAAAGCTGGAGATGGGTCTTTGGAAAATAACAAGCATAACGAATCTATAGCGTCTGTCAAAATTGCATTAGAGAATGGCACGAAGTATTTCTTTGCGACACTTGGTTCGCTCACAGAACGTGGCAAATGTGTCACACGTGCAACGGGTACATGGACGATAGCGGGTCACCAACTCGCGCGCGTTGGCGATACCGTGACCTATGACGATGGTAACGAAACAACCATCATTAATGGCGCTGGCGCGGCAGCCGTGAACATTGATCGTTCGGTAGCGTTGATTGGTAGCAGCCTGAACAACGGCGACCGGATTGTCGAGTCTCTTCAAGAACGAGCGGGCCTATTTATCGGCCACGGTCGCGTTATTTCTGGTCTGTTCGATCCTGGCTATGTTGCGCCGGATTACGCTGCGGGGGCTGCATGACCGATCGGTTAGTCGCCAAAGGTGACTTGACAACGACACAGGGGCGCGTGCTCGGCGGTTCCTCTTCTTGGTACGCTTCGAACGGTCAGACGCTGGCCCGACGCA
>NZ_JAQFVG010000324.1:0-43433 GCF_029439455.1 Caballeronia sp. BR00000012568055
CGACGGCCGTATCACCAAGGGCGATGCGCTCGCCGCTCAGGCCGGCGCTCCCGCCGCCAAGACCGCAGCACCGGCGCCCGCCGCTGCGCCCGCGAAGGCTGCCAAGCCGTCGCTGCCGCAAGTCAACGCACCGGCTTCCGCCGATGCCTGGCTCAAGGACCGCCCGGAACAACGCGTGCCGATGTCGCGTCTGCGCGCGCGTATCGCGGAGCGTCTGCTCGAATCGCAACAAACCAACGCCATTTTGACGACGTTCAACGAAGTCAACATGGCGCCGGTCATGGATCTGCGCAACAAGTACAAGGACAAGTTCGAGAAGGAACACGGCGTGAAGCTCGGCTTCATGTCGTTTTTCGTGAAGGCCGCTGTGGCGGCGCTTAAGAAGTTCCCGCTCGTGAACGCATCGATCGACGGTAACGATATCGTCTATCACGGCTACTTCGACATCGGTATCGCGGTCGGTTCGCCGCGCGGTCTGGTGGTGCCGATCCTGCGCAACGCCGATCAGATGAGCCTCGCCGACATCGAAAAGAAGATTGCCGAATTCGGCCAGAAGGCGAAGGACGGCAAGCTGTCGATCGAAGAAATGACCGGCGGCACGTTCTCGATCTCGAACGGCGGCGTGTTCGGCTCCATGCTGTCGACGCCGATCATCAACCCGCCGCAATCGGCGATTCTCGGCGTGCACGCGACGAAGGAACGCGCGGTGGTCGAAAACGGCCAGATCGTGATCCGTCCGATGAACTACCTCGCACTGTCCTACGACCACCGCATCATCGACGGCCGCGAAGCCGTGCTGTCGCTGGTCGCGATGAAGGATGCGCTGGAAGATCCGGCGCGTCTGCTGCTGGACCTGTAAGTATCGATAAGTGCCTTCGGGCGCGCGCGATAGGCTCGCGCGCGCCTTGAAGAAGGCGTCTGCGCAAGAGCGCAGTCATGCGAAAGGAAAGTCATGTCCAAAGAATTTGATGTCGTCGTGATCGGCGCGGGCCCTGGCGGCTATATCGCGGCGATTCGCGCAGCGCAGCTCGGCAAGTCGGTTGCGTGTATCGAAAAGTGGAAGAACCCGGAAGGCGCACTGAAGCTCGGCGGCACGTGTCTGAACGTGGGCTGCATTCCGTCGAAGGCGCTGCTGGCGTCGTCGGAAGAATTCGAGAATGCGTCGAAGCATCTGGCCGATCACGGGATCAGCGTGTCGGACGTGAAGCTCGATGTGTCGAAGATGCTGGCGCGCAAGGACGGCATCGTCGAGAAGATGACCAAGGGTATCGAGTTCCTGTTCCGCAAGAACAAGATCACCTGGCTCAAGGGTCATGGCAAGTTCACCGGCAAGAATGCGTCGGGCGTGCAGATCGAAGTGTCGGGCGAAGGCGAAGCTGAAACGGTGACCGCGAAGAACGTGATCATCGCGACGGGTTCGAAGGCGCGCCATCTGCCGAATATTCCGGTCGATAACCGAATCGTCGCGGATAACGAAGGCGCATTGTCCTTCGATGCCGTGCCGAAGAAGCTCGCCGTGATCGGCGCGGGCGTGATCGGTCTGGAACTCGGCTCGGTGTGGCGTCGTCTGGGCGCGGATGTGACCGTGCTCGAAGCGCTGCCGCAATTCCTCGGCGCGGCGGATGAATCGCTGGCGAAGGAAGCCGCCAAGCAGTTCAAGAAGCAAGGTCTGGATATTCACCTCGGCGTCAAGATCGGCGAAGTGCAGACGTCGGACAACGGTGTTTCCATCGCTTATACGGACAACGCCGGTAATGCGCAGACGCTGGAAGCGGATCGTCTGATCGTGTCGATCGGACGCGTGCCGAACACCGATAACCTCGGTCTGGAAAGCATCGGCCTGAAGGCGAACGAGCGCGGTTTCATCGACGTGGACGATCATTGCGCGACAAGCGTGCCGGGCGTGTACGCCATCGGCGACGTGGTGCGCGGCCCGATGCTCGCCCACAAGGCGGAAGACGAAGGCGTGGCAGTGGCGGAAATCATCGACGGTCAGAAGCCGCATATCGACTACAACTGCGTGCCGTGGGTCATTTACACGGAACCGGAAATCGCGTGGGTCGGCAAGACGGAACAGCAGCTCAAGGCCGAAGGCCGTGAGATCAAGACCGGCCAGTTCCCGATGATGGCCAATGGCCGCGCATTGGGTATCGGCAAGGCTGAAGGCTTCGTCAAGATGATCGCGGATGCCAAGACCGATGAGATTCTCGGCGTGCATATCATCGCGGCGGACGCGTCGGATCTGATCGCGGAAGCGGTGGTGGCGATGGAGTTCAAGGCGGCGTCGGAAGATATCGGCCGTATTTGCCATCCGCATCCGTCGCTGTCGGAAGTGATGCGTGAAGCAGCGCTCGCGGTCGATAAGCGTGCGTTGAATATGTAAGCAAGCTCGGCTTCGGGCAATCAGCATCGCAAAAACGAAGGCGAGCGGATCACACCGCTCGCCTTTGTCATTCACAAGATCATGAACGTCACCGAATACTACGAAAACGAACTGCGCACGCGGGGCTATCAATCGGACGAGGCGCAGCTCGCGGCGGTCGCACGCCTTCAGCAGTGCTACGAGGAATGGGTCGCGTACAAGGCGCGCCGCTCGAACGCGCTGAAGAAGTTTCTGGTGCGTCCCGATCCGCCGCGTGGCGTGTATATGTGGGGCGGCGTGGGGCGCGGCAAGAGCTTTCTGATGGACAGCTTCTATGCCGTGGTGCCGGTGACGCGCAAGACGCGGCTGCATTTTCACGAGTTCATGCGTGAGGTGCATCGTGAATTGGAAGAGCTGAAAGGACAGGCCGATCCGCTCGATGAGCTGGCGAAACGCATCGCCAAGCGATATAGGCTGATTTGCTTCGACGAGTTCCACGTCAGCGATATCGCCGATGCGATGATTCTGTATCGCCTGCTGGACCGCATGTTCAAGAATGGCGTGCAGTTCGTGATGACGTCCAATTACGAGCCGACCACGCTGTATCCGGATGGTTTGCATCGCGATCGGTTGCTGCCGGCCATTCAACTGCTGCAAGACAATCTAGACGTCCTGAATGTCGATGCAGGCACGGATTATCGGCGTCAGACGCTCTCGCAAGTGAAGGCGTATCACACGCCGCTGGGCGCTGGCGCGAACGAAGCCTTGCGCGCGGACTTCGCCAAGCTCGCCGCCGTGCCGGACGAAAGCCCGATTCTGCATATCGAAAAGCGCGAGATCAAGGCGCTGCGCAAAGCGAATGGCGTCGTCTGGTTCGACTTCGCGACCTTATGCGGTGGTCCGCGTTCGCAGAACGACTATCTCGAACTCTCGACGCGTTTCCACGCGGTCATTCTCTCCGATGTCCCGCAAATGACGCCGCGCATGGCCTCCGAAGCGCGCCGCTTTACGTGGCTCATCGACGTGTTCTACGACCACAAGGTCAAGCTGCTGATGTCGGCGGCGGTGCCGGCCGAGGAGCTGTACGTGGAAGGACCGATGGCGAACGAGTTTGCGCGGACCGTGTCGCGCATTATCGAGATGCAGTCGAAGGAATATCTGGAAGCGCCGCGCCGCATGGCGGATATCTCGTTGACTTAGCGGCAACAAAACTTAACGAGAATCAAAAAACTGTATTTCTTCAATCGGCATAAGGCTTTGCCGACATTTTCAAGATTCGGAGCACTCTTATTTCCCCGATTTGGTGCACTCGGTATCGTGACCGGGTACTCAAATGGAGAAAGAATAGTGAAACCCTACCGCGATATGACCGACGAAGAATGGCAGATGGTCGCGCCGCTTTTGCCCGCACTGCGTCCGCGTTCGGAATTGCGCGGACGGCCGCTCGCGAATACCCGCGCCGTGCTCAACGGCGTGCTCTGGGTGATGTATAGCGGCGCGTCGTGGTCTACACTGCCGCGCAAATATCCGTCGTATCAGACGTGCCATCGGCGCTTCAAGACGTGGCATGAGACCGGCGTGCTCTTGCGTGTGATGACGCAGTTGTTCGGGCCGGCGGGTGAATCGCTGTATGCGCTGATGACGTCGCGCATGCGCGTGCCGAGCGATTTGCCGTTTATCGCCGCTGCCGAGACTTATGGCAACGTGGCGGGCGTCGCCGCCGCCGGAAATGCGAGCGTGAACGAAGCTGCGGAACCGGCGCGCCGCGCGGCGTAAAAACTTATTCGAAGCTGCACGATGAAAAGCCGACCGAAGATGCAAATCTTCGGTCGGCTTTTTTTACGGCGATACTGTTCCCGTTACTGTTCGCGAATCCAGGTCTGCGAGCGCCCGAGCAGCGATACGCCGATATACCCGCGCACCACCAGTTTCTGCCCGCCGTCTTCCAGCGTCATCTTGCATTTGTAGAGCTTGCCGTTCTCGGGATCGAGAATCTGGCCGCCATCCCAGACATCGCCACTCTGGCGCATGCCGGTGATGATCGTCATGCCTTTGAGCAACTGATCCTTGCGTTCGTCCTTGCAAGCCGTGCAGCGTTTCTCCGGCTGATCCAGCTTGCCGATACCCCGAATAATCTTGCCCGACAACTGCCCGCTGCCATCGTCGGCGATTTCGATGATCGCTTTCGGCTGGCCCGAAGCATCGTCGATGGTTTGCCACTTGCCTGCGGGCGTCGCCTGAGCGAACGCGCTACTTGCCGCTAATGCGAGCAGCGCGCCGATGGCCAGTCGCTGGCCGATGAAACCGGTCATAGATTTGTCTCCGTCTTATCGTTTGAATAATCAGCGCAGGCCAGCTTCGAGTGTAGCGAACGTGCGCTCGTCCGTGCGATCGAAATGCAGCGGCGTCACCGAGACACGTTTCGACGCGACCACGGCCGTTTCGCTATCGGGCGCATTCTCGCGCGGACCGCGCTGAAATCGCAGCCAGTGATATTCGATGCCGCGCGGATCGACATTCGTCACCACGTCGATACCTTCCACCAGTCCCACGCCCTGACGCGTGACGGTCAGCGGACCGGCATCGAACGCATCGCAATCGGGGAAGTTGACGTTGAGGCAAGTCGGGGCATCGTGCGACACGGCGAGCAGGCGGCGGATCACGCCCGGCGCGAGCGCACGCGCGGTGTCCCAGCGGACGTTATCGCGATCGGAGAAGGTCTGACTCAGCGCAATCGATGGCAAGCCCAGCAGCAAGCCAGTCATTGCCGCGCCGACCGTGCCGGAGAACATGGTCTCGACACCGAGATTCGCACCGCGATTGATGCCCGACAGCACCAGCGTCGGCGGCGCGTCTTTCATGAGGTGCCGCGCGGCCATCACCACGCAGTCGCCGGGCGTGCCTTGCACGCCGAAGCGCCGCTCGCCCTGACGCGATACGCGCAGCGGCGAATGCAGACTGATGGAATGCGATGTTCCGCTCTGATCGTGCTCGGGCGCGACCACCCAGACTTCGTGCGCGAGTTCGGCGGCAACGGCTTCGAGCACGGCCAACCCGGGCGCGTCGATACCGTCGTCATTGGTCAGCAGCACACGTTGAACGATGGGTTCAATGGCGGACATCGCGTATCACTCCTTTAACCGGTGGCGAAAGATATCGACCGATTATTACAGAGTTTGTTGAATACGCGATTACGGTTAATTAGAGGATGGCTTGATGCCCAGACCGCGCAGCACGGCATTGCCGTCGTCGGTGAGGCGGATTTGCGGGCGGCTCGCGTCCGGCGACACGATCTCGACATAGCCGTATTCCTGCAGCGACGCCACATCAGGCGTGGCCGCCATGGCGTCGATCGGCGCGTGCAACAAAAGCAGCAGCGTGGCGATTTCGTGATGGCTCAGAAGCCGTTTGATTACCGGACGGATTTTCATGGTCAAGCCCTTGTTTTACATGACGATGCGCGGTGTGCCTCGGTTGGAACGGTCCGCCTTGATGTCGATGGAGTGCGGAGCAGGTTATCGGCCGAGTCTTAGGCGAAACTTAAAACCTGGCGCGCGTCGGGTGCGCAGTTGTTACACCGCATGTCACACCGTATGTCGCCATCAAAAAACGCGCTAAAACCGGTACTCCGGATTGCGCGGATCGAAGGTCAGATCGTCGAAAGGCTTCTCTTCGATACGCTCGAACACCACGCTCTCGAAAATCTCACCGTCGTTATCGAACGATTCGACCGTGCGCAGCAGCGGACGCCGCAAGTCCAGTCCGAGAATTTCGCGCTTGGCGTAAAACGCGGGCTGGCCGGTCGGCGTGTCATAGGTGAAGGCGACCACGCGCACGCCATCGAATGTCTTTACGTCGATGCTCGATGGCTTCGTGATGCCCGCTTCCGCAAACTTCCTGCCTTCGGCCAGAAAGCGCTGCGTGATCGATTCGACATTGAGTTCGCGGATCGAATGATTCGACTGCGCGCGCGCAAGCGTCCCGTTCACCGAAGCCCATAGTGGCACGACGCCGAGAAAACCGCCGAGATGGCCGTACAGTTCGTCGGGCCGTTTCGAATCGTCGTAAATGACTTCCTGGCCCGCATGCGCGCCATCGGGCAGCCATTTGGCGTAGATGCGCAGCGGGTCGCGCGTGACGCGCACCAGCATATGATCTTCGCGCTTCGGCCACTTGCCCTTGATGCGCTCGCGTCGCCGCATGGTGAATTCGCACGATGCGTACTGATGCTGGCCTGCTTCGAGATATCGCGGCACCGTCAGCGGATCGAGCGAGCGAAAGAGCGGAGTGAGTTGATCGTCGTCGAGGTTTTCTAGCGCGCCGGTTTCGGCTGCGTTTGCCAACCAACGCACTTGTTCGTCGATGGACAGCGTGGCGAGATCCTGCGCCTGCGCGCGTCCGATACACATGCAGCAGCACAGAATCAGCAACGCAGCACGCAGCATGCGGCTCCTCCCGATGAGTGAATCACGAATCCCGCAATTCTCGTCTCAGCACTTTGCCGATGGATGTCAGCGGCAAGGCATCGCGGAACTCGACGGCAGTGGGCACCTTATAACCGGTGAGGTGTAAACGGGCGAAGGCGAGCAACTCTTCCATCGTCAGTGAATCATCCCGTTTGACGATGAACACTTTCACGCGTTCGCCGGTCACAGCATCCGGCATGCCGACCGCCGCGACCGCGCGCACTTTCGGATGCGCCGCGAGCACGTCCTCGATCTCGTTCGGATACACGTTGAAGCCGGACACGATCATCATGTCCTTCTTGCGATCGATCAGGCGAATAAAGCCGCGCGCATCCATCACGCCGATATCGCCGGTGGCGAACCAGCCTTGTGCATCGATGGCTTTCGCGGTGTCGTCGGGGCGGTTCCAGTAGCCTTTCATCACTTGCGGACCTTGCACGCAGAGTTCGCCCGGTTCGTCGAAATTGGCCCATTGTCCGTCGTCACGTTTCAGGCGCACGAGCGTGGAAGGAACGGGAAGGCCGATATTGCCTTCGAATGTGACCTTGCCATCGGCGCGCAGCGGAGTGGCGCAGACCAGCGGCGAACATTCCGTCAGCCCATATCCTTCGACGATGCCGCGTCCCGTCACTTTTTCGAAGCGCTCCGCGATAGCGCGTTGCGTCGCCATGCCGCCCGCCATCGCGAGCTTAAGCGCGGAGAAATCGCGCTGACGGAATTCATCGTGATCGAGCAGGGCGCTGTAGAGCGTATTCAATGCGGTAATCGCGGTGAACGACTCGTGCTTCAACGTGCGCAACACAGCGCGAATATCGCGCGGATTCACGATCAGCACATTGCGCGCGCCGATACCCAGACATACCAGCGCGTTTACCGTCAGCGAATAGATGTGATAAAGCGGCAGCGGCGTCACGACTGTTTCTTGCTCATCGACAAGCACGCCGCGCGCCCATGCCAGCGCCTGCATCACATTGGCGATGACATTGCGATGCGTAAGCATCGCGCCTTTGGGCACGCCCGTGGTTCCGCCGGTGTACTGAATAAATGCGATATCGCCGTGTCCGACGCGCACCGGTTCGAACTTGCGCCGCGCGCCGCGTGCGAGTGCCTGATTCAGCGTGACGGCATCGGGAATCGAGTATGCGGGCACGCGTTTTTTCACGTGACGCATAAACAAATCGAGCGCGCGTCCCTTCACGTTGATGCCATCGCCGAGCAAGTCGCCCAGGCCGGTCACGATCACGTGATGAATGCGCGTGCCGGGGCGCGCATCTTCAAGCGTCTTCGCGAACACATCGAATACGACGATGCTTTGCGCGCCGCAATCCTTCAACTGCACGCCGAGTTCTCGCACCGTGTAGAGCGGGTTCACGTTCACCACCGTCGCGCCCGCGATCAGCGCGCCGAACAGCGTGACGGGATAAGCGAGCGTGTTCGGCATCATCAGCGCAATACGATCGCCGGGTTTCACGCCCACTTCCTGCAAATACGATGCGAATGCGTGCGCCTTCTGTCCGAGCGTATCGAAGCTCATATTCGAGCCGAGACTCGCGAACGCGACGTGTCCGCCGAGACGAAAGCGCGCGATGCAGTCATCGAAGTAATGCACCAGCGAGCGCCAGCGCGACGGATCGATTTCATGCGCGACGTTCGGCGGATACGACGCGTACCAGACGCCATCGGTCGCGTGCGGCGACAGGCTCACGCGCGGCGCGGCCTGTCCCTGTGCAGCGGGCTTCATGCTTGTCTCCGTTGGCGTCGCCTCGTGTGCGCGCGCCTTATCTTTTGTTCTGCTGATTAACGCTCAAGTATCGCGACGACGCCTTGTCCGCCCGCCGCGCAAATCGATATCAGCCCGCGCAACGGTTTGCCGTCGCTGCGTGCGGGCGCGTTCGATAACATCTTCGCCAGCGTCCCGACGATACGCGCGCCCGTCGCCGCAAACGGATGTCCCGTCGCCAGCGAACTGCCATTCACGTTCAGCCGCGCGCGATCGATGGAACCGAGCCGCGCGTTCAGGCCGAGCGTGGCTCGGCAGTATTCGTCGTCTTCCCACGCGGCGAGCGTGCAAAGCACTTGCGCGGCGAAGGCTTCGTGAATCTCGTAGAAATCGAAGTCCTGCAAAGTGAGGCCTGCGCGCGCGAGCATCGATGGAACGGCGTAGGCGGGGGCCATCAGCAGGCCTTCGCGCTTGTCGAAATAATCGACGGCGGCGGTCGCGGAATACGTGAGCCACGCGAGCACCGGCAAGCCGCGCTGCGCCGCCCATTCTTCCGATGCCAGCAACACCGCCGAAGCGCCATCGGTGAGTGGCGTCGAATTGCCTGCGGTGAGCGTGCCCGCGTCGCGATCGAACACGGGCCTGAGCTTCGCCAACTGATCGAGCGATACATCGGGCCGCAAGTTGTTATCGCGCGAGAGGCCTTTATACGGCGTCATCAGATCGTTGAAGAAGCCGCGCCCGAATGCCGATGCCAGTTTGATATGGCTTTCCTGCGCCAGCGCGTCCTGTGCTTCGCGTGAAATCTTCCAGCGCTTGGCCATCAATTCGCAATGTTCGCCCATCGACAAACCCGTGCGCGGTTCGGCATTGCGCGGCAACGCGGGCCGGAAGAACATGCCGGGCCGCAGCTTCGCCAACGCGCCGACGCGCTGTCCCGCCGAGCGGCTGCGATTCGCTTCGAGCAGAATCTTGCGCATGCGCTCGTTCACGCCGATCGGCGCATCCGACGCCGTATCCACGCCGCCCGCGATACCCACATCGATCTGCCCGAGCGCAATCTTGTTGCCGACCAGAATCACCGATTCGAGCGATGTGCCGCACGCCTGCTGCACATCGTAGGCGGGCGTTTCCTTCGCGAGCGTGGTCGATAGCGCCGCCTCGCGCGTCAGATTGAAATCGCGCGAATGCTTGATGACCGCGCCCGCCGCGACTTCGCCGAGCTTCAGTCCATGCAGCGCGTATCGATCGATCAGACCTTGCAGCGCGAAGCTCAGCATGTCCTGATTCGATGCCGTCGCGTACGCCGTGTTCGAGCGCGCGAACGGAATCCGGTTGCTGCCGATAATGGCGACGCGTCGTACGGCGTTCATGGCAGCTCCCATTCGAACTGACCGCGCAAATGCGGCCGGTCGCCGGCTTCATCGCGCACTTCGAAATCGCGTGCGGTCGGCGAGGGCGCGGCGCTCCAGAGGGTGGCATCGCCGGGAAGGTAAAGCGGGAGTTTGAAGTCGCCGTGCGCCTGACCGGATGCGAGTGCCTTCGACGGATGCAGCGCCGCGAGCGTGCGCGCCAGCGTCCACATGCCATGCGCAATCGCGCGCGGAAAACCGAAGGCTTTCGCGCTCAGCGTGTGCAGATGGATCGGATTGAAGTCGCCGGATGCCTTGGCGTAATCGCGTCCGAGTTGCGCGGGAAGTTGCCAGCGCGCTTCGCGGGCGAGCAGCGGTACGTGTGCTTCAGCGACTTCGGGCACAGTCGCGATGCTTTCGCTGCGCACGCCGCGCTTCAGATACACGCTGTCGCCATCCCAGACCGCTTCGCCGCGCCGATAAATCCGCGTGTGCAACGTGAACGCCTGTCCCTTCTGATGCGGCACCAGCGGCCCGCATTCCACTTCGATCCGCAACGCCTGTCCCGCCGCCAGCGGCTGCCGCAGATGCACGCGATTCGACAGATGCACGACGCCTAGCGCCGACCACGGAAACGACGGATCGGTGAGCATCATCAGATGCAGCGGAAACGCGAGCACGTGCGGGAACGTGAGCGGCACGCCATGCTCGGGAATGAAACCGCAGACGCGGGCGTATCGGCCGATATGTTCGGCGTCGAGCTTCACGTTCGGACGGATCAGCCGCAGCGCGGGCAACTCCGCCGCGCGATGCCGCCGGAACAATCCGGGCAGCGCGCGCCCGTAGAGCTTGGCGGGCGGCGGCAATTCTTCGATGACGACGGTGCGGGCGCGTGGCATCGTGGGTGCGTGCATCGTCGTCAGGCTCCGATCAGGCTTTGGCCGCACACGCGCACGATATTGCCCGTGACGCCCGCGCTGCCCGGACTCGCGAGCCACGCGACGGTCTCGGCGACATCGACGGGCAGGCCGCCTTGCCCGAGCGAATTGAGGCGGCGTCCGGCTTCGCGCACGCCGAGCGGCATCCGCGCGGTCATATGCGTTTCGATGAAACCTGGCGCGACCGCATTGATGGTGATGCCGCGCGCCTTCAAAACGGACGCCATGCTTTCCACGCGCCCGATCACGCCCGCCTTGGACGTCGCGTAATTCGTCTGCCCGCGATTGCCCGCAATCCCGCTGATCGACGATACCGCGACGATGCGCCCGCCATCGCGCAAAACGTTTTTGGCGAGCAAGGCATCATCGATACGTTCCTGCGCGAGCAGATTGATATCGATGACGCTGGCCCACATGTCATCGCTCATGCGCGCAATCGTCTTGTCGCGCGTGATGCCCGCGTTGTGCACGACGATATCGATACCGCCCGACAGCGCGAGCGCCGCCACGATTTCATCGGGCGCTTCGGGCGCGGCGATATCCGCGATCAGCGCGGCATGCGCGCCGTTCGAAGGCGCGAGATCTTCGATCGACAACATGGTTTGATCGAGCGCGTCGCGGGCGGCTTCGACGTCGAGTCCGGTGACGATCGCGCCGCGCCCCGCCAACACCTTCGCGATCGCCGCGCCGATACCACGCGCCGCGCCCGTCACCAGTGCGCGCTTGCCATCGAGCGGTTTGCTCCAGCCTGGCGGCGCGCCTGACTCAGCCGCGCCGACGCCGATATGCACGACTTGTCCCGACACATAAGCCGAACGCGGCGACAGGAAGAACCGCAGCGCGCCTTCGATCTGCGCGCCATCCTCGACGCGCAGCAGATTCGATGTGATGCCGCCACGCGCCTCTTTGCCCAGCGAGCGCGTCAGACCTTCGAGCGCGCGCTGCGCGGTGGCGGCGTGCGGATCGGTGAGCCGCGAAGGCGCGCGTCCAAATACGACGATGCGGCCGCTTTTTGCGACCGAGCGGATCGCATCGTGAAAAAAGTGATAGAGCGAATGAAGCTCGGCGCTTTGCGTGATGCCGGTGGCATCGAAAATCAAGGCTTGAACGCGGTCGCCGGGATGCGTGTCGCCGGTATTCGAGCGAGGCTCGAAGCGGCCGCTCATCGCGCCGTGACGCGCGGCGCACGGCAACCAGTCCGGCGCGCTGTCATGCGCCACGCCTGTGATGCCGATGCCGGACAACACGGCGACGAGCGTATCGAACAAGCCAGGCGACGGACCCGCGCCGATCGCGGCCATGCCGCCGAATTCGGCCTGATCCGCGCGATGGCGACGCAGCACGTCGGGTTTCGGCAGACCGAGCGTGCGCGCGATGCGGGTGCCGAAGGGCGAATTGACGAAGTCGAGATAGCGGTCTTTCATCGAATGACGTCGGTCCTCGAATCAGAAGCATGGCTCACGCGACGATCTCGGGCATTTCGCCCTCGAGCGCGGCGCTGCGCCGTTGCAATGCTTCGAGGATACCGAAGTCTGCGGAAAAATCATCGACTTTCACGGCATCGCGGGCGAGCGCGGCCCATTCGAGCAGAAGCGCGTGCTCGTCTGCATCGATCGATCCTTGTTCGACGGCACTTTGCGCCCACGCGTCCCATTCGTCGGGACTTGCCGGCAGCGCCAGTTTCGACTCGCGCAGACGCGATTCAAGCGCGCCCAGCGCAGGCGTTAGCGCGAGCAGCTTCTCCAGACCGCCGATCGGATCGGCCTTCAGCGACGAGACGTGCGAACCCGCCAGCAGGCGATCGCGTGTTTCACCCGGCGTCTGCATGACGAGCGCGACCTCGCTGCCGAGTGCATCGGTGCTCGGCACGTGCGTCATGCCGAACGGAAACGCCAGCGCGCGCAGCAGCGCCCCCGCCCCGCGATGCGGATAGTTCGCGAGTAAGCCTTCGAAGGCGAGACGCGCCTGCACCAGCGCATCTTCGATACCCCAGCGCACCAACGCCAAATCCGCCTCGGGACGGCCATCGTCCTCGAAGCGCTTGAGCGTCGCGGAAATCAGATAGAGCTGCGAGAGAATGTCGCCGAGCCGCGCGGACAGCCGTTCGCGGCGCTTCAACTCTCCGCCGAGCGTGAGCATCGACACATCCGCGAACAGCGCGAAGGCGCTCGACAGGCGCGTGGCGGCGCGGTAGTAGGGCGCAAGACGCGCGTCGGCGCGTGTTGGCGGGCGGATCAGCACGCTGCCGCCGAATGCATAGACCAGACTGCGCACCGCGTTCGAGACTAGAAACGCGGCGTGGCCGAAGAAGGCGTCGTCGAAGGCGCGCAGGTCGTTATCGCGCGTCGCCGCCATTTCCTTCAGCACATAGGGATGACAGCGGATCGCGCCTTGCCCGAAGATGATCAGGCAGCGCGTGAGAATGTTCGCGCCTTCGACGGTGATCGAGATCGGCATCTGCTGATAGGCGCGCGCCAGAAAATTCGACGGTCCCATGCAGATGCCTTTGCCCGCGACCACGTCCATCGCGTCATTGACGACTTTGCGCGCGCGCTCCGTGATGTGATATTTCGCGATGCCCGAAATGACCGATGGCTTTTCGCCCAGATCGACCGCCTGCGCGGACAGTCGGCGCGCGGCGTCCATCACATAGAGATTGCCGCCCATGCGGCCAAGCGCTTCCTGAATGCCCTCGAAGCGTCCGATCGACGTGCGGAACTGACGGCGCGCGGCGGCATACGCGCCCGTGCCGCGCACCGCGAGTTTCGCCATGCCGACATTCGATGACGGCAGCGAAATCGCGCGTCCTGCCGCGAGGCATTCCATCAACATGCGCCAACCGTTTCCCACTTGCGCGCGTCCGCCGATGATCCATTCCATCGGCACGAAGACGTCCTTGCCGTGATTCGGGCCGTTCTGGAACACCGCGTTCAGCGGCCAGTGACGTCGGCCGATATGCACGCCGGGATGCGTGGTCGGGATCAGCGCGCAGGTGATGCCGGGCGCGTCGTCATCGCCCAGCAAGTGATCGGGATCGAGCGCGCGGAAGGCGAGCCCGAGCACCGTGGCGATCGGCCCGAGCGTGATGTAGCGTTTGTCCCACGTCACGCGAAAGCCGAGCGTTTCGCGGCCCTCGAACATCCCTTTGCAGGCGATGCCGACATCGGGAATCGCGGCGGCATCCGATCCGGCATACGGACTCGTCAACGCGAAGCAGGGGATTTCTTCGCCGCGCGCAAGCCTCGGCAGATAGTGATGCTTCTGATCTTCGGTGCCGTAATGAAGCAGCAATTCGGCAGGACCGAGCGAGTTCGGCACCATCACCGAAACCGCAGCCGCCGACGAATGCGTCGCCAGCTTCATGATGACCTGCGAATGAGCGTAGGCGGAGAACGCTTTTCCGCCGTACTCCTTCGGAATGATCATGCCCAAAAAGCCATGTTCCTTGATGTACGACCACGCTTCGGGCGAAAGGTCTTGCCAGATGGCGGTGGTGTCCCAGTCGTTCGACAAATCGCAAAGCTGCGCGCATTCGTGATCGATGAACGACTGTTCTTCGGGCGTGAGCTTTGGCGCGCCGTGTGCGAGCAGTGAGTCCCAATTCGGGCGACCGGAGAAGAGATCGGCGTCCCACAGACCGTGCCGGCTTCGATGGCATCGCGCTCGGTGGAGGACATCTGCGGCAGCATATTTCGAAACATCGCGAAGATGCGTTTCGATATCAGCACGCGGCGCAGCGGTTTGATCGCGAGCAGCAGAGGCGGGAGTACGAAGACGATGGCGAGGATGGTTGCCACGGCCATCGAAACGATGTTCAGCGCCGGGCCCGCGGCGACCCAGATTGCGAGCGCCGCGAACCACGCCAGAGCCGGCGCTCGAACGAATGCGAGTACACCGGCGATAAGTACCAATGCGAGGAGAAATGCGATGACGTAGAGCGCGGGCATCACGAACTCCGGAGTAGCGGCCATTCCAACGACGAAGCACGAGGTGTGCCGGTCATATCGGCCAGTCTCTATCCCGTCGCGCTGACCTGCTCCGCCGATTGCGTCAGATCCACCCCGCGCCGCTCCCGGCTAAAGAAGATCAGCGCCGCGATCACCACCGCGACGGTTCCCGCGACGATCGCCATTGCCATGCCGTAGTTATCGTTGTGTTTATCGGCAATCGATGCCTGAAGCGTGGCGTTCACTGCCGCAAAAAGATTGCCGAGCTGATACACCAGCCCAGGGAATGTTGCGCGAATCTCATCCGGCGAGATTTCGTTCAGATGCACCGGAATCACACCCCACGCGCCTTGCACCGAAATCTGCATCAGAAACGCGCCCACGGCGAGCATGACCGGTCCTGTCGAAAAAGCCCATAGGTACAACACCGGCAACGCGATCAGCGCCGCGATGAAAATCGCCACGCGCCGACCGATCTTCTCCGAAAGCGAGCCGAAAAACAGCCCGCCGACGATCGCGCCGACGTTCAGCACAATCGTAATGATCGACACCGTATGCGGCTCGAAGTGATGCTGCTCGCGCAGGAAAGTCGGATACAAATCCTGCGTGCCGTGCGAGAAGAAATTGAACGCCGTCATCAGCACGATGGCGTAGAGCGACAAGGTCCAATTCTTTTTGAGCGTGGCGAGCAGACCGGGCCGCTTGCGTTTCTCCATCACGCGCCATGCGGGCGATTCGGGCACGTGCGCGCGTACATAGAGCACGAGCAAAGCAGGCGCGACGCCGACGAAAAACATGCCGCGCCAGCCGACATACTGATAAAGCACCCCGAATACGATCGATGCCAGCAGATAGCCGCTCGGATAACCCGCCTGAAGCAAGCCGGAGACGAAGCCGCGCGCGTGTGGCGGCACGGTTTCCATCGTCAGCGCGGAACCGACGCCCCATTCGCCGCCCATCGCAATGCCGAACAGCGCACGCAGGATCAGCAGCGTCGTCAGATTCGGCGACAGGCCGGAGAGCATTTCCAGCAGCGAATAAATCGCGATGTTGATCATCAACGTCGGACGGCGGCCGAACTTGTCCGCGAGCCGGCCGAAGATCAGCGCGCCGATGGGCCGCATCGCCAGTGTCAGCGTGATGGCGAAGGCGACGGCAGGAATCTTCGTGTTGAACTCGGCAGCGATGTCTTTGAGGATAAAGACCATCAGGAAGAAGTCGAACGCGTCCAGGGTCCAGCCCAGGTACGCGGCAATCGTGACGTTTCGTTGTTCTCGCGTCCAGGCCATCGCCGTGATCTCCCGTTGGTTTGATTGCAAGTCTCGTCTTGCGATGCAGTCGAGCAATAAACACACCGGCCCTGTCTCGGCCGGATAGAACGCAAAGCAGTGTACGCCGCCTGTTAAATGCACGCTTACCTGAATAAGTTCGTCGCCGTTTCGAATGCGAAATGAAAGCGCGATGAAGCCGTTCCGGAATCCACGCTCCCCGGCAAGGGTGGTCGGCGGGTCGGTCCAATCTGGCCTACTGATTATTTTTGATATCGACGGGAGACAAACATGGGCGTACTCAGCGGAATCCGCGTACTCGAATTCGAAGCCATCGGTCCGGGACCGTTCGGCGCGATGCTTCTGGCGGATATGGGCGCGGATGTGCTGCGTATCGACCGGCCGGCTGCGCCCGAAGATCTGGGACCGAAGTCGAACGGAAAGAAGGTCGATGTGACCGGACGCGGCCGGCGTTCGGTGACGCTGGATCTGAAGCGCCCCGAAGCCGCCGATGCCGCGCTCGATCTGATCGCGCGCGCCGATGTCGTGATCGAAGGGTTCCGTCCCGGTACGATGGAGCGGCTGGGTCTCGGGCCGGACGCCGCCTTTGCGCGCAACCCGAACCTGGTCTATGGCCGCATGACCGGCTGGGGTCAGACGGGGCCGCTGGCGGCGCGCGCGGGACACGATCTGAATTACGTGGCGTTGTCGGGCGTGCTGTCCGGCATCGGCCGTGCGGGCGAAGCGCCGGTGCCGCCGTTGAATCTGGTCGGTGACTACGGCGGTGGCGGCATGCTGCTGGCGCTGGGTATCGTCGCGGCGCTTCTGAATGTGCAGCGCGGCGGCGCGGGCCAGGTCGTCGATGCGGCGATGATCGAAGGCGCGGCGCAATTGGGCGCGGTCGTGTGGGGCTTGCTGGCATCGGGCAACTGGCACGAACAACGCGAAAGCAATCTGCTGGATGGCGGCACGCCCTGGTACGACAGCTACCGCACGCGCGATGGCCAATACATGGCGGTCGGCGCGGTCGAAGGGCGTTTCTACGGCGAACTGCTGCAAAAGCTTGGTCTCGCCGATGCAGGCTTGCCGAATCAGCACGATCGCGGCGGCTGGCCACAATTGCGCGAGCGCTTCGCTGCCGCCTTCCTGACGCGCACGCGCGACGAATGGTCCGCCATCTTCGACGGAAGCGATGCCTGCGTCGCGCCGGTGCTGAACTTTTCGGAAGCGCCTGCGCATCCGCATCACCGGGCGCGCGGGAGTTTCGTGGAAGTAGCGGGCGTGGTGCAGCCCGGTCCCGCGCCGCGCTTCTCGGCGACGCCTTCCGCCATCAAAGGCCCTGCGCCGCAGCGTGGCGAACGCGGGTCGGTCGCGCTGAAAGACTGGGGCTTCGATGAAGCCGCAGTCGAGAAGCTGCGCGCCCGCGGTCTTGCATATATGAGCTAAAAGCAAAACGCCCGATGCGAGCATCGGGCGTTTTCTTACAACGCAGTACGAAATATAGGGATTACTGCAGATTCCCTGCTACGGCAATCGTCTGGCCCGTAATGTAATTCGACTCGGGCGAGCAGAACAGATACACGCCGCCCGCCGCTTCTTCCGGCGTACCGCCACGGCCGAGCGGATTGCGTTGCGCGTGGCTCTTCAGCATTTCCGGATTCAGGCCGACACGAATATCGCGTCCTTCGATCTGCACGGTCGCGCCCGCATTGGCATCCGCCGACGTCATCCGCGTATGAATCAGCCCGAACGCCACGCAATTCACGTTGACGTTGAAGCGTCCCCATTCGCGCGCCATTGCACGCGTCATGCCGATCACACCCGCCTTCGCCGACGAATAGTTGATCTGTCCGGCATTGCCGTTCAGCGCCGAAACCGACGAGATATTGACGATCTTCCGATAGTTCTCGCGGCCCGCTTCCTTATCGGCGGCGTGGAGCGCCTTGATATGCGGATAGGCGGCGCGCAGGATGCGAAAGGGCGCGGTCATATGGCAATCGAGAATGGCGTACCACTGCTCGTCGGTCATCTTCTGCACCACGTCGTCCCACGTATAACCCGCGTTATTGACGATGATATCGATGCCGCCAAACTTGCTCATGGCCGTGTTGACGAAGCGATCGCCGAAGTCCGGGGCGCTCACGTTGCCGACACACGCCACCGCATCGACGCCGCGCTTTTTGAGGGCTTCGACCATTTCATGCGCCGGATCGGCGTCGAGATCGTTAATGACGAGACGCGCGCCTTCGCTGGCGAATTTTTCGGCGATCGCGCGGCCGATGCCACGGCCGGAGCCGGTGACCAGCGCCACTTTGCCGTCAAGCTTTCCCATGTTTCTTTCTCCTTGATTGATCGATATCACAAAGCGATGACGGCGTCGCCGAGTACGCGCGGCTCGTCATATTGATTCGTCGTGCGAATTTCAAGCCGCACGCGCTGCTCGCCGTCCGCTTCGAATTTCTCGGTCACGAAGCCGCTGCAGGTGATCTGATGCCCGAGATGCGTAATGCCGACGAAGCGCACGCCGAACTGCCGCAGTTGACGCTGATCGACCCATTGCGTCAGCAGGCGGCCGAGATACGCCATCGACAACATGCCGTGCGCGAACACGTCCGGCATGCCGGCGCGGCGGGCATAGTCGAGATCGATATGCACGGCGTTGTGATCGCCGGATGCGCCCGCGAAAAGCGCGAGCGTGGTGCGGTTGATCGGCGCGAGCGTCAGCGGCGGCAGCGTGTCACCCACTCGGATGTCCGCGAATTTCAATGTGCTCATACAGTCTGCCTCTCAGGTTCAGCCGTTGCGATGCACCAGCACGCTGCGCAAATCGGCCACGTGCTCGTCGTTCTGATTCGTGACACGCGTTTCGCGCACCACGAAGCTAAGCGCGCCGCCTTTTTTGTCGTAGATATCGGCGATACGGCTCTCGAAGCGCAACACGTCGCCCGCATAAGCGAGCCGGTGGTACGTGAACGACTGTTCGCCGTGCAGGATGCGGGCCATCTGAATGCCCACTTCATCGCGCCAGCTTTTGTCGGGCTGTTCGAATTCCAGCGAGAACAAAAACGTCGGCGGCAAGGGCAGGTGACGATGACCTGCATCGCGCGCGGCGGATTCATCGAAGTAGATCGGATTGGATTCCGCCGTGGCCTTGGCGAAGAAGCGCAGTTGCCCCGCCTCGGCCACCGCGCGAAAGGACGGCAGCACCTTGCCGATAAATTTCTTGTCGATCATGTGAGTCCCTCCTTCGACGCGCGCGTCAGGCGGCCTTGTACACGGTGACGACGCATGCGCCGCCCAGCCCGACGTTATGCGCCAGCGCCACCTTCGCGCCATCGACCTGACGCTGCTCGGCCGTGCCGCGCAACTGCTGAGTCATTTCGTAGCACTGCGCAAGACCGGTCGCGCCCAGCGGATGGCCCTTCGAAAGCAGACCGCCCGACGGATTGACGACCCACTTGCCGCCGTAGGTGTTGTGGCCATCGTTGACGAGCTTTTCGCCTTCGCCTTCACCGCACAAGCCGAGGCCTTCGTAGGTGAGCAGTTCGTTTTGCGCGAAGCAGTCGTGCAGTTCGATCACGTCGATATCTTCCGGCCCGATGCCCGCCTGCTCATACGCGATGTTCGCCGCCGAACGCGTCATGTCGAAACCGACCACGCGAATCATGTCCTTGGCGTCGTACGTGCTGGGTTGATCGGTGGTCAGCGCCTGACCGGCGATCAGCACATCGGTGCGCAGACCGTGCTTGCGGGCGAACGCTTCCGAGACGACGATGGCCGCCGCTGCGCCGCATGTCGGCGGGCAGGCCATGAGGCGCGTCAGCACGCCGTCCCACAGCATGGGCGCGGCCATCACGTCCTCGGTCGATACGACGTTGCGAAACACCGCGAGCGGATTGCGCGCCGCGTGCTGGCTCGCCTTGGCGCGAATCTTCGCGAAGGTCTCGAGCTTTGTGCCGTATTTCTTCATATGCGCCATGCCCGCGCCGGCGAACTGGCGGATCGCGTTGCTCAAACCGTCAGGAGGACCAACGAGTTCATCGACAAGATGATTGGCGCGTTCCAGTGCGGATGCGCGGTCCGTCCAGACCGACTTGAGCGCGCCCGGATTCATGAATTCGAAGCCCAGCGCCAGCGCGCAATCCACCGCGCCGCTTTCCACGGCCTGACGCGCGAGAAACAGCGCCGACGATCCGGTCGCGCAATTGTTGTTGACGTTGATGACCGGAATGCCCGTCATGCCGACGTGATACAGCGCCTTCTGACCGCAGGTCGAGTCGCCATAAACATAGCCTGCGTAGGCCTGCTGCACATCGGCGTAGGCGACGCCCGCGTCGGTCAGCGCCTGCCGCACCGCGCCTGCGCCCATCACGTCATAGGCATCGCTGGTGCCGGGTTTCTTGAACGGAATCATGCCGACGCCGGCAACGAAGACCTTACGACTCATGGTGTTGCTCCTTCCTGAAGAATTATTCGGAATTGTTCGGATTCACAACTTGCGGGAGATGAGGTCGCGCATGACCTCGCTGGTGCCGCCGTAAATGCGCGTGACGCGTGCATCGGCGAAGGCGCGGGCCACCGGATACTCGAGCATGTAGCCGTAGCCGCCATGCAGTTGCACCATTTCGTCGAGCGCCTTGCCGAGCGTCTCGGTGGCGAAAAGCTTGGCGATCGCGGCTTCTTCGAGCGTAAGCCGGCGGCGCACGTGTTCGGAAAGATAGTGATCGACCATCAGACGCACGGCGACGGCCTGCGCCTTGATGTCGGCGAGCTTGAATTTGGTGTTCTGGAAATCCCACACGGTCTGATTGAACGCGCGGCGATCCTTCACGTAGTTGATCGTGTGTTCGAGACACGCTTCGAGCTTCGCGGCAGCGCCAAGCGCGATCGACAGACGTTCCTGCGGCAGTTCGGCCATCAGATAGGAGAAGCCTTTGCCTTCTTCGCCGAGCAGATTGGTGACCGGCACGCGTACATCGTCGAAAAAGAGTTCGGCCGTGTCCTGTGCATGCTGGCCGACCTTGTCGAGCTTGCGGCCACGCCGAAAGCCTGGGCGCGTCGCCTCGACGACGATCAGGCTCACGCCGCGCGATCCGGCGCTCGGGTCGGTCTTGCACACCATGATGATCAGATCGGCCATAAGACCGTTGCTGATAAAGGTCTTGCTACCGTTGATGACGTATTCGTCACCGTCGCGCACGGCGGTTGTGCGAACCGCTTTCAGGTCGCTACCGGTGCCGGGTTCCGTCATGCCGATGGCGAGAATCGCTTCGCCCGAGCAGATCTTGGGCAGCCAGCGCTGCTTCTGCTCTTCGTTGCCGAGACGGGCGATATACGGCGCGATGATGTCCGAGTGAACCGAAAAGCCGAGACCGCTGATGCCGGCCGCGTTGATCTCTTCGTTGAAGACCGCCGCATGGCCGAAGCCGCCGCCGCCGCCGCCGTATTCGGTTGGCAGCGTCAGGCACAGCAGACCTTCGCGCCCGGCCTTGAGCCAGGTTTCACGATCGACGCAGCCGGCCTTGTCCCAGGCCGCCTGTCGCGGCGCGCACTCGCGTTCGAGGAAGCGGCGCGCCGTGGTGCGGAGCATTTCGTGATCGTCGCGGAATACGGTACGGGAGATGTGCATTGCGTTGTCCTGAATAGATTTGAGGCGTCAGTCGTGACTGGGGTTATCGCATGCAGGCGACATGCGCTTCGGGATCCTGCCGATACAGCTCGTCGATCAGATGTGCGCGCCGGGCGCGCGTCACGGCCTGGTTCACGTAGCCCTTATCGGCGATTTCGTTGGCATCCATCGATGGCGGTTCGGTCATCAGTACCAGCCGTTCGATGGCGAGGCTCGCGCCACGCTGCGGCTGCTCGCGCAGGCGTTCTTCGAGCGCCGCCACGACCAGCGGATGCCGCGCCAGTTCGGCGGCGCCGAGACCGGCGAGTTCGGGCGCGAGACGCTGGCAGCCCGTCACGTTCGGCCATGCAAGCGCGGCGAGATAGCCGTGGTCGTGGCCGCAGATCACGGCGTCGCTGATGAGCGGGGCGCAGCGGTCGATCAGTTCGAGACGAACCGCGCCCGTGCGTACCCAGGTGCCGTTGTCCAGCTTGAAGTCTTCGACCACGCGGCCCGCGAACAGCAGCCCCTTGGCCGGATCGAGCGGATCGGCGAGTTGCACGGCGTCGCCGAGGCGGAAGTAGCCTTCTTCATCGAAGGCGGCGCGCGTCAGTTCGGGATGGCCGATGTAGCCCGCGAACACATGCGGGCCGCGCATGCGGATTTCATAGCGGCTGCCGTCGCCATCGAGCGGGATCAGCTTGACTTCGGCACCGGGGACGGGCGTGCCAACATTGCCGAGATGGTCGCCCGTGCGGCCCCAGTACGTGCCCATGCCACTGGTCTCCGTGCACGCCAGCCCCGTGCAGAACGCGATGCGTTCGCCCACGGTGCGTTCGGCCACGTTCTGGATGCGCTGCCAGATATCGCGCGGCATGCTCGCGCCGCCGTAGCCTAGGAATTGCACACTCGAAAACAGATTGCGCGCCAGCACCGGATCGCGTTCGAGTTCGGTCGCGAGCATGGCCCATGCGGACGGCACGCTCGTGAAAACCGTGGGCGAGACTTCACGGAGGTTGCGCACCGTTCGATCGATATGACCGGGCAGCGGCCGGCCATCGTCGATGTAATGCGTTGCGCCGAATTGCACCGAACGGCCGAGATTCAGCACGCCGCCAAGACCGTGATGCCACGGCAGCCAGTCGAGGAATCGCGGTTGCGTTTCGCTGAGCCAGGCGAGATTTGCCGCGTAGTACGAAGCAACGGCCTTGAAGTTGCCGTAGGTCAGATTGACGCCCTTGGGCAGTCCCGTCGAACCGGATGTGAACAGCACGCGGACCGTGTCTTCGGCGCGCCGCGCGGCGTGCGCCGAGGCGATCTTGCCGAGACGTTGCGCTGTCAGCACGGTGCTGCTCAGCGCGCTCCACGCGAGTTGCCCGCTCGTCGCGCCCTGCACGGCGATGACCGGAATCTTTCCAGCACCCAGCGCACCGAGCGCGCGTTCAAACGGCGCCGCCGCCTGAACGAAGATCGCGGCGGGCGGAACCAGTTCGCACACGCCTTTCAGACGCGCGAAGTCCTTGCTCAGCAGCGCGTAAGCGGGTGAAACCGGCGCGGTCGGCACGCCGACGTATTCCGCTGCCAGCAGCAGCACCGCCTGTTCGATGGAATTGCCCGACAGCAGCATCAGCGGACGCGACGGTCCCAGCCCCAGATCGAGCAGCGCCGCCGCGACGGCTTGCACCTCTTGCCACAGCGCGTTCCAACTCATCACGCGCCAGGTGCCCTGCGCGTCGCGCTCGCAAAATGCGAGCGTCTCGCCGCGGCGATCCGCCCACAGCGGCAAAAAGTCCGCAAAGCCGAGCTGCGTGATGGCGGGCGGCGGATGCGCGGAACGCAGAATCAGCGAGCCGTCCGTACGCCGTTCGACCAGCGTGGCGAGGTCCGGGAATCGCACCGGACGATAAGGTGCGACGGTGGATTCACTCGGGTTGAGCGAAGTCATGACGCGTGTCTCCTGGGCTTTGGTGCGCGCATTGCGCAGCCGCGTTTTGTTTTGCAGGTGTGAGTCGCCCAGACGGACGCACGACACCCTGAAAACTAGAATAGGGAATCGTCTGAATGCCTGCACCACCCGAGGCGGGTAGCGAAGGCATGGGAAGGTATCGGAAGGGGAAAAGAGGGGGCGCGGCGGGGGAATTGGCGCGTTATACGCGGTGGCTGTCGGTCGCCGCGCTGCGTGAATGTGCCGATGCCGCCGATGCCCCGCATTCGAGATCGCGCATGCGTGACACGGCTTCATCACGGCTCGACACGCCGAGTTTTCCGTAGATATTCTTGAGATGCCACTTCACGGTTTCAGGCGAAATACCCAGCGTGCGAGCGATTTTCTTGTTCGGCAGCGCCTGAGCGAGCAGACCGACCACGCGCGACTCGCGTTCGCTGAGCGCCTCGATGCCGGGCAGCGCATGGCGGGGCGCGCTCCGTCCGGCACGTTCGCAGCAATCGACCGGCGTGCTCTGATGCGCCGCTTCCAGGCGGCTCACGTAAAAGGACAGCAAGGGATCGGCGGCTTCCTGTTTCACGGCCCGCGTGATCAGTTCGAGCGCGCGGGGATCGGCGTCGAGCAGGCCACGGACGAGACCGAGTTTATGGCCACGGCGCAGCGCGGCGAGCACGCTTTGATGCGCGGCATCGGCACGGCCGCGTCGTTCGTCGATCAGCGCGCTTTGCATCAGCAAACGCGCCACCTGACGTTGCCATCCACGTTCCTCACACAGAGCGATCAGAGGCCGCAGCCGGGTCGCCGCGCCCTCGAAATCTTCCTGCGCGATACACCAGTCGATATGCGCGCGTTGCGCCAATACTTCGATCTCCGCGCGCGTGCGCGGGCGGCTTTCCGGAACGCACGCGATCATGGCGTCGAGCCGGGCGAGGCAGCATTCCGCCGCGTCGATCTGGCCGCACAACACGTGCCGATGGACCTGATCGGCGAGGCTGTGCGCGATCAGACGCTGCAGACCGCGTTGCGCTGCATATTCTTCGAGACGTTCCAGATAGGCGAACGCATCGAGCCGATGGCCCGCCAGCCAATGCACCGCCGATAACACCGTCAGCACGCGCAGCACGGAGTCGGGAATCGAGACGCGTTCGAGCACATCGACGCGCTCTTCGAGCAGCTTGCGCGCCGCTTCCAGATCGTTCGATTCGTACAGCACTTCGCCAAGCAGCGCGGCAGCGAAACACGCGCCTTCCGCCGCTGCGCTGCCGAGCGGATCGGCCTGGGCGAGCACATCACGGCTGATGCGCTCGACCTGCGCGAACTTGCCTTCCAGCGCATAACTGAAGCCCATCATGCAGCGCCCGTTCAGCATGCCTGCGGACGTGCCGCTGAGCGGCGCGCCATCCATGACAAGCGTGGGCGATTCGAGCTGGATGCGCCGCGCGTGTTCGTATTCGCCGCGCCGCATATAGATCCATGACAGCAGATTGTTGCGCGCGCCCATGGCGAAACCGTCCGTTCTGGGCGGCGGCTGGAGCAGGGCGGGCAGCACGGCGACGGCGGCGTCGGGATCGTCGCATTGCACGGCGAGCGCCGCTTTCAATAACGTCAGGCGATAGCGCGATGCCCGGTCCGCATCCGGCGATTCCGCTTCCAATTGCGCGATGCCGCTGGCGCATGCCTCGAATTCGCGTGCGTATAAGTGCAGATGCAGCATCCACAAGCGCAACGCGATACGCGACTGAATTTCGGAGGCGGGCAGCAGGCGCATCAGACTGACCAGCTTGCGCAGGTCGCCGCGCAACTGCATGGCGCGAGCCACCTGTTGCACATGATCTGCAGCCGCGCCCGGCTCACCGGCGAGCAGTGCATGGCGCACGGCCTGATCGGGTTCATTGTGATCGCGCAGCCATGACCACGCGGCGTGATGGATGGCGCGCTGTTGGGCCTCGCTATGCGCCTGAAAACGCGCGAGCAAAATTTCGCGGAACAGCGGATTGAGCCGATACCACGTTTCGCTGCCCGATCGCTCGACAGGCGCGATAAACAGATTGTCGCTTTCAAGGCGCGTCAGCAGCGCCAGAACTTGTTCGGCTTCCTGATCTTCTCCGACCAGTGCGACGCACAATGGCGCGCATACCCGCGCGCAGATCGCCATGCGAGTCAGCAATTCGACTTCCGATGAAGACAGTCGCGACAGCACCTCGCGCTCGAAATAATCGGCGAAGGCCTGCACATCCTGCAAATGAAGCTTCGCGTGCGGCAGGGCATCGGCGAACGGGGCGTCGGACGCGCCCGTTTTGCGACGCTTCAGGCGCATGGCCATCAATTGCAGGCCCGCGACCCAGCCGTCGGTCATTTCATGCATACGACGGGCATCGCGGTGATGGAGATGACCGAGTTGCGTCTTGAGAAATTCCTCGGACTCGGCCTGCGAAAAACGCAGATCGCGCGTGTCCAGTTCGAGGACGAGGTCCTGATCGCGCAAGCGGCCGAGCGACAGCGGTATCGCACCGCGCGATACCAGCGCGATATGCAGATTCGCGGGCGCAAAGTCGAGTAACCACTGGAGCGCTTCATGGCAACGCGCGTTGCTGACCTGATGCAGGTCGTCGAGCACCAGCACGACATCCTTGCCGCAATCGGCCATGCCCCGCACCAGCGCGATCACCGTGCGCTCGACAGCTTCCTCGTCCATGCCACGGCCGCCGAGCAGCAGGGCTTCGTGGCACGCTTCCGGCGCGACTTGTGCGAGGCTTGCCACGAGGTAATCGAGGCAATGGGCGAGATCGTTATCGTCCGGTGCGAGCGTGAGCCACGCGATTTCGAAGCCGAGCGGCAACAGCGCTTCGCGCCATGCGACCAGCGCCGTGGTTTTGCCGCAACCGGCCGGACCCTGAATAACGACGCAGCGTTTGCGCCGGGCATCGAGCAATTGAGCCAGCAGACGCTCGCGTGCGATCACGCGCGTAGTGCTGCGCGGCGGATTCAATCTTGGGTCTGCCTTGTCCGCGACCGCGCGCTGCGGCCGGCATGCTTCGGGCGAAAGAATGATTTGCGGCATGGTCACGAGCGCCTGACAATCGCGGCCCCGCGCCTGAGCGACATGAGCCGAAGCCAATAAAAGAGTCGATCGATTGTAACGCTGCTTTCCGGGCTTTCCAGTGGTTCGGCAGCGCGCAAATTCCGAATTCGCTGTGCGGCTTACCCTAATAGACCGAATGCGCATGCCGCGTTCTTCCTGCACGTGCGGGTAATCCCGTTCCCACTCCGCGTGGGTAGGTTTCGCCGTTTTTCAAGCCAGCATCATGGCGCACAGAGCGCCCGCGTCCGAACGCAACACGATGTTCAGGTCTGCTTCGTACCACGCTCGAAGCACCGATGCTTACTGGCTCGGCAAACATAAGAAGGGAGACGTGAATGCGGTTGATCAGCAAGAGTATTTTCGGGACCAGCCTGGTGCTGGCCGCGAGCGGCGCAGCGGCGCAGTCCAGCGTCACACTGTATGGCGTGGCGGACACGTTCATTCAGTATCTGGACAATGGCGGCAAACATTCGTACTCGGAACGAAGCGGGGGTTCTGCGGGTTCGCAGTTCGGTTTGAAAGGCACCGAGGAACTCGGCGGCGGCGTCAACGCAGTCTTCGACGTCGAAACGGGTTTCAATATCAACAATGGCACATACTTCGCTGACAGCAACACGATGTTTTATCGTCAATCGTGGGTTGGCCTGAAGAGCGATGCTTACGGGCAACTGTCGTTCGGCAGACAGTATCAACCGAGCTTCTGGGCCGTCTATTTCACCGATCCCTTCCGTGGCAACGAAGTCATGTCGCCGCTGGCCGCCGCCGATCTGGCGGGCGCGACCGATCGGTCCACGCTTGCCACGCAGTATGTCGCCGGGCGCACCAGCAATTCGATCGTCTATATCTCGCCGGATATGCGCGGCGCGCGCTTTTACGCGATGTACGCGCTTGCATCCACCGTGTCGCAGCCGATCGCGGTGGCGTCGGGGAACATGCTGGACCTCGCGGTGAACTATTCGGGCTACGGCTTCTATGCCGCGCTGGCTTATCAGTTCCAGCACGGCGGCCGCGAGACCGCGCCGCTTGTGCCCAGCGCGCCGAGTCTGCTCACCAGCTTCGATCTGATGGCGACGGAGCATTACACGGCCGCGCTCGCGTACCGCTGGGGCATCGTCAACTTTCAGGCGAACTACTCGTATAACCGCTCGAAGGACGTGCCGGATGGCGCGGTCGTATCGATCACGCCTGCGCTCAAGGTGCCGTTGTCGATGCTGGTGCACTCGTACAGCATCGCCGAAGTGGGCGCAACGATTCAGGCGACGCCGGTCGATGTGATCGAAATCGCGGGCATTCAGCGTCAGGTGCGCGGCGTGCATGACAACACGTGGGGCATTGAAGTGGGCGCGGATCACAACATCTCCAAGCGCACCAGTTTCTACATGCGCGCCGGGTATATGAAGAACAACGGCGGCGCGAATATGAGCTGGCCGGGTGTGAGCGGCGTCGCGGCGGGTTCGAAGCAGGTCGTCGGCGTGCTCGGGATGACGCATCGCTTCTAAGTGGCGCTTTCAGGCGGCAAGGAGGCGGCAAGGACTTCGGGCGCGGATCGGCGGATCGCTGTCGATCCGCGCCTGAGCGGTTCTATTCGCAATATCAGCAACATCATCAAAAGTGGATCATCAAAGTAATGAAAACGACTCTCGGATTCAAGCTCGCAAGCGGCGCGCTCGTCGCATTGATTTCTTTTGGCGCTTACGCGCAGGAGAGCGATGCCGCGCTGGCATCTTCGCCCGCGAACGCGTCCAGCCCGTCCAACGCGAAGGCGATGAAGGCGGCAAACCGTGCGCTGCAAAAGCAGGTGGTGCGTGCGTTGAGTACCACGAAGGGATTGCGCAGCAGCGCGATTACCGTGCGGGCCAATAGCGGCGCGGTGATCCTTGAAGGCACGGTGCCGGAGCAATCGCAGACGGAATTGGCGGCACGTGCTGCCGCAGGCGTGCCAGGCGTGACATCGGTCAAGAATATGCTGACCTTGTCTACGCTGTAGGAAGAAAGAGTTTGGCCGGAGCGCGCGGGGTATCGCTCGCTCCGGAATGAGGTTTATCAGAACTCCGATCAGAACTCCGAATCACCGTCGAGCAATCGGCGCGCGATCGTGCGGCGCTGAATCTCCGAGGTGCCGTCCAGAATGCGCATCATGCGCGCCCAGCGATATCCTTCTTCGATCCGCAACTCGTTGGTCACACCCATTCCACCGTGAATCTGAATGACGCGATCCATCACGCGGCCGCACATTTCCGTGGCGGAAGCCTTGACGATCGATGTCTCCTTGGTGGCTGGCTGGCCCTCGTCGATCAGCCATGCGCAATGACGGATCATGGATTTGCACGCGTAAATTTCCATCGCCGCCTCGGCCAGCATGATCTGCACGGCCTGATATTCGCCGATGGCTTGCCCGAACGTCTTACGCACCTTCACGTATTCGAGCGCCTGATCGAGCGCCCAGCGCGCCAGCCCCAGACACGATGCCGCCATGCTGAGCCGTCCCGCATTGACGCCATCGAGCGCGACGGCAAGACCGCGATCGACTTCGCCAAGCCGATGCGTGTCCGGCACGCGCACATTGTCCAGCGCGATAATGCCGACCTCCGCGCCCAAATGGCCCATGACGGGAATCACACCGGGCACCGAGAAGCCGGGCGTATCGGTCGGCAGGAAGAAGCCGGTGATGCCGCCGCGCCGTGCCTTGACCTTCTCTTCATCCGTGATGGCGAAGATCATTGCGTAATCCGCGTAGGGCGCGTTGGTGATCCATTGCTTCGTACCGCTGATGATCCATGAATCGCCGTCGCGCACGGCGCGGGTGCGGATGCCGAACACATCCGAACCGGCGTCGGGCTCGCTCAGGCCGAAGCACATGGTCTTCTGGCCGCTCGCGAGTGCGTCGCGGCACGTGTCCAGTACGGCGGGGTCGAGATGACGCAACACTGGCGACAGACCGTTCGTGAAAGGCGAGGGCAGCACGACCGTCTGCACCAGATGCCTGCCAGGTCCGCAATGCGCGTTCAATCGCTCCTGAATATAGACGGCGGCCTGCGCGCCGAGCCCGCCGCCGCCCAGCTTTTCATCCGCGAGCGCCGTGTAGAAGCCGAGTTCCGCCGAGCGCATCCGCACCTGACGTCGCACGTTCAGGACGGCGGGGGTGAAGCGGCCATCGGTGCCGTAGATGGTCCGTTCGCTGGCGAACAGCGCGCGGTGCTCGTGCTCCAGCACGGCCACTTCCCGGTCGATGAAACGAATCAGCGAATCGCCGAAATCGACCCATTCACTGCGTGGTTCGAAGCTCATTCAATCTCCTTGTCTCCGGTTTTTTGTGTGGCGACGAAGCCGGAACCGGAGTTCACGATTACATCGTCACCGACTTGCATTCCAGATATTCGGCGAGACCTTCCGCGCCGAATTCGCGACCATTGCCCGAGGTTTTGTAGCCGCCGAACGGCACGGTGATGTCGAGCATCGCGCCGTTGATCCGCACCGAGCCGACCCGCAGGCGTGCCGCCACGCGACGCGCCCGCTCCGGATCGCTCGATGCGATATACCCGGCCAGACCGTATTCCGTGTCATTGGCGATGGCGATGGCCTGTTCTTCGTCGTCGTAGGGGATGATGACCAGCACCGGTCCGAAAATCTCTTCGCGGGCGATCGCCATGTGATTGCGGACATCGGTGAATACGGTCGGCTTCGCGTAGAAGCCGCGTTCCAGTCCGGCCGGTCTGCCGAGGCCGCCCGCCACCACGCGCGCGCCTTCTTCGATACCCAGACCGATCAGGCGCTGCACTTTCTCGTATTGCATCCGGTTCGAAATCGGTCCCATCTTGGTGGCGGGATCGTTAGGATCGCCAACGACAACGGCATTGGCCACCTGCGCGGCAATCGCCGATGCCTCTTCGAGCCGATTGCGTGGCACCAGCATGCGCGTGGGCGCAACGCAGGTTTGCCCGGAGTTGACCATGCACTGCACGACGCCGCTCGTCACCGCCGATTGAAGATCGGCGTCGTCGAGAATCAGCAGCGGAGATTTGCCGCCGAGTTCCTGCGCGACGCGCTTGACGGTCGGTGCGGCGCTCATCGCCACGGCGATACCGGCGCGCGTCGAGCCTGTGATCGACACCATGTCCACGCCGCGATGCGACGCCAGCGCTTCGCCGACGAGTGCGCCATCGCCATAGATCATGTTGAACACGCCGGCGGGCGTACCGGCTTCGTGCATGATCTGGGCGAAGAGATGCGCGTCGAGCGGCGAGATTTCGGACGGCTTGAGCACCACCGTGCAGCCGGCCGCCAGCGCGGGCGCGACTTTCGCGGTGATCTGGTTCAGCGGCCAGTTCCACGGCGTGATCAGCGCGGCGACGCCGATGGCCTCGCGACGCACGTAGCTTTTGCCGCGAACGCTTTCGAATTCGAACTGCCGCAACGTTTCCAGCGATGCCTGCAACTGCGCGAGACCGATCGGCGCTTGCAGCGTATTGCACAGGGAAATGGGCGCGCCGATTTCCTCGCACACCGCCCGCGCGAGTTCCTCGAGGCGCGCGCGATATCCCGCGATCACGCGTTCGAGCAGCGCCATGCGTTCATCGCGGCTCGACTCCGACCACGCCGGAAACGCCGCCCGCGCGGCCGCCACGGCGCGATCGACGTCGGCCGCCGTGCCCATCGCCAAGGTGCCGACGGGGCGTTCCGTGGCCGGATCGTTCAGATCGGTCAGCGTGCCGCCGGGAGCGGGTTCCACCCATCGACCGTTGATATAGAAAGTATTGAGCGTCTTCATGTGGCTTTCCTGGATGCGCGAACTCAGACCGGCCGGTCGCCGATGATCGTCGCGCGCATCATCTGACGCGGCGCGGGGAAGTAGTCCTGCACGGCGTAGTGCTGGCACGAGCGGTTGTCCCAGAACGCGATGGTGTTGGGCTGCCACTTGAGACGCACCTGATATTCGGGCGCTTGTGCCTGACGGAACAGATACTGAAGCAGGTCCATCTCGGCCAGCTTGTAGTCGAAGCCGATGCGGTATTCATCGACGGTCTTCTTGCCGAAATTCTCCAGATGCGTGGTGAACGCCTCGTTGACGAACAGAATCCGCTCGCCGGTTTCCGGATGCGTGCGCACGACCGGATGCACGACCGGCGGAAACTTCTTGCGCATTTCGTCATGCTGATCATCGGGAATGACGATGCCGAACAGCGGCAGAAACTCGTGCACGGCCTTGAGACTGTCGATGCGCGCCTTGACGTCATCGGAGAGATTCTCGTAAGCCGCCACCATGTTGATCCAGATGGTGTCGCCGCCGACTTCCGGGCACTGCACGCAACGCAGCATCGAACCCATCGACGGGACTTCGCGCCACGACACGTCGGAGTGGTACAGGTTTTCACGGCCGCGTTTCGAGTCGTTGCGTCCGAGGATCACGAGTTCCGGATGATCCGGATGATGCGGAAAAGCCGGGTGCACTTCGAGATTCCCGAAGCGCCGCGCCACCGCGATATGTTGAGCCGGCGAGATATCCTGATCGCGGAAGAACAGGACCTTGAACTTTAGCAGCGCCCGGCGTAGCGCGAGGTAGGTGGCGTCGTCCAGCGGATCGCGCAGGTCGAGATCATCGATTTCCGCGCCGATGGTCGGCGTGAGGCGCGTCACGTTGAACGGCCAGTTTTCGAGATCCGATGCCTTGGTTCGGCTGGATTGGAAAGCGGTGCTTGCTGCTTGCATGGGGTGTCTCCTGATACGCGGGCTTGATGCAGTTTGTTGCGATGGATCGGTGGCGGACGCGGTCGTCTCACCGCTCCGGAACGTTTTGCGTCGGCGTGATCGTCCAATCGACGTCGCTCACCGGCTGGCCGAGCAGCATCTGATGCGAGCGCACGGGATTCAGAAAACGCAGACCGATCAGCGCGGCGGCCATCAACAGAACAGCGCCCGTCGCGAAGCCGACCTCGTAGGCGTGGACCGTCGCGCCATTCGCCTGCACGATGCGGCCCATGACCGTCGGCGCGATCGCCGCGCCCAGACTCGCGACCGCCGTATGAATCCCGACGATGGCGCCGCGCTGACTATCGGGCACGACTTCCGCGAGCAAGGCGGGCGCGAGCGTGAAGCAGAGCGTCGGCAGCGCGCAGGCGAAGGCCAGCAGCGCCGCCTTGCCGACCGCGCCCGTCTGAACGACCGGCAGCATCACGAGCATCGCGCCGCCGATGAACACGGTCAGGCATACGAGCCGGGCGCGCGCTTGCTGCGTGGTCGCGCCGCGTCCCAGCAACCATTGCGAGAACCAACTCAAGCCGATATTGACCGGCGACGCCACCGCGATGACCGCAGCGAACCACCGGCCTGCATCGATATTGGCGAAGCCGAGCCCTTTCTCGAGATAAGTGGGTAGCCATGCGAGGTTTTGCCCGAGCATCCAATAGGCGACGAAGCCGAGCAGGAACGTGGACAGCACCGAACGGTCCGTCAGGATTTTTCGATAAGGCAGGCGCGTGGGTTGAGCGCTCGGCTTATCGTCAAGATGGCGCGAGGCAGGCGTTTGCTGCTGAGTGCCGATCGTGCCTTCGCGCCCAAAGTAGAGCCACAACACCGTCCATACCGCGCCCACTGCGCTGAGGATGAAGAAGTTCATCCGCCAGCCCCATTTGTGAGTGATCAGCGGGATCAGAAGCCCGGCGAGCAGCAAGCCGAGCGCCGCGCCCTGATTGACGATTGCAACGGGCAGGCCACGCTTATGGTTGGGAAACCACTTGTAGAGCGCGTGAACCGACACCGGAAAGGACGGCCCTTCGGCCGCGCCGAGAATGACGCGGCACACGAGAAAAACCACCAGACTGGTGGCCAGCGCCTGCGGAATCTGCACGACAGCCCAGCAGATGCTCATGGCAAGCAGCAGGATGCGCGTCGGCACGCGATTGGACAAAAAGCCGATGACAATCGTCGAGGTCGAAAACAGCCAGAAGAAGCTGCCCGCGACGAAGCCGAACTGGGTGGGCGACAGGTGCATCTCTGCGGTCAGCGGCACGGCGACCATGCCGAACACGACCTTGTCGAGAAAATTGATGGTCGCCAGGCCCGTGAGCATCAAGGCCAGCGTCCACGCAGACCGTGGCTGGAAGCCGGAAGTATCGGTGACGGGAGTGTTCATCGGCGCGCTCCCGCCACGAGTGTCCACGCGTGACCCCGTTCAATCATTTCGTCTCCTTAGCTTTTCGTCTCGGCTGATCGGCTTCTCGCGCGAGGCGGAGCACGGGCCGTTCACGTCAAGGTAAGGGCGAGGGGACGAGCGGACGCCACCCGAATCAGGTAGGAAAGGGGTTAGCCCTTTGTGTGGCGTGGTGGCGGGAAATAGAAGGCGTGCAAAAAGCGGCGCGCAAAAACAAAAAACCCCACGATGAAGTCGTGGGGTTTTTGTACGCGACGCGCTAAAGAGCGAACCGCGAGAATAAGGACCTTGGTGCCCAGGAGAGGACTCGAACCTCCACGGTGTTGCCACCGCTAGGACCTGAACCTAGTGCGTCTACCAATTCCGCCACCTGGGCCAAGGGGTACAGCAAGCCCGCTATTCTAGCGGGTCAGAGCGGCGTGTCAACCGAAATGTCTTACGACTTCATCGAATCAAAACGCAGTCCCTGCACTAATAGAAAAAGCCGCCTGACTTTGACATCGAGGCGGCTTTTTCAAACATCTTGGTGCCCAGGAGAGGACTCGAACCTCCACGGTGTTGCCACCGCTAGGACCTGAACCTAGTGCGTCTACCAATTCCGCCACCTGGGCAAGGTTGCGATCTGCTTCTGTCAGTTCGTCAGCAGCAGAGAACGCAATTATAGCGAGCGTAACGAGGCTGTCAAGCGTTTCGCATTCAGTCGATACAACCCGCGATGCAACCGGCGCGTGGCGGACCGCATCGACACATGAGCGGCCTGTAACGCCCGTGGCGTCTGAAGCACGGGTGTTAGAATGGTCCGAACGATGTCCGTCCGTCTTGCTTGTTCTTGCTTGTGAATCAGGCCGCCAATGAACAAGGCCGAACAAGGCCGCAAAGCACGGCAAAAAAGTCCAGCCCAACGAGAAAAAATCATCGACAAGCCCTTGAGCAAATATCCGTATCCGATTCCCAGCCGCGAAGAGATCCTCGGCGTATTGCGCACGAGCGAGACTCCCCACGCCGCGAATGACATCGCCGAAGCGCTGTCGATCAAACGCCAGGAGCGCGAAGGATTTTTCAAGCGACTCGCGGCCATGGAACGCGACGGCCAGATCCGTCTCGACAAACGCGGTCACTATCAGCTCACGCATCCATCGAATTTTGTTGCGGGCCGCGTGCAGGGGCATCGTGACGGTTTCGGTTTTCTGATCCGCGATGACGGTCAGGACGATCTGTTCCTCCCGAACGGCGAAATGCAGAAGGTCATGCACAACGACCGCGTGCTCGCGCGCATCGTCGGGTTTGATCGGCGCGGACGGCCGGAAGGGCATATCGTCGAAGTCACCGAGCGCGCCAACAAGCGCATCATCGGGCGGCTGATCAACGAGAACGGCGCGCTGATTCTCGTGCCGGAAGACAAGCGTATCGGCCACGATATTCTCATCACGCAGAATCCGAAGAAGGCGAAGGTCGGGCAAGTGGTGTCCGTCGATCTGACGGATTTTCCGAGCCGTCATTCGCAACCCCTCGGGCGCGTGGTCGAAGTGATCGGCGATATCGACGATCCGGGCATGGAAATCGAAATTGCGGTGCGCAAATACGGCGTGCCGCATGAATTCAGCGATGCCGCACTCGCGCAAGCCGCCAAGCTGCCCGACGAAGTGCGTCCGGTGGATATCCGCCATCGTGTGGATTTGCGTGATGTGCCGCTGGTCACCATCGACGGTGAAGATGCGCGCGATTTCGACGATGCCGTGTATTGCGAGCCGATCACGGTCGGGCGCGGTCAGGGTTTCCGACTGCTGGTCGCGATTGCCGACGTTTCGCATTACGTGCGCCCCAACGAAGCGCTCGATGTCGATGCGCTCGACCGCAGCACGTCGGTGTATTTCCCGCGCCGCGTGATTCCGATGCTGCCGGAGAAGCTCTCGAACGGTCTGTGTTCGCTGAATCCGGACGTCGATCGATGCGTGCTGGTGTGCGACATGGTCATCACCGCGCGCGGCGAGATCAAGGCGTATCAGTTCTATCCGGGCGTGATGCACTCGGCGGCGCGGCTGACCTATACGGAAGTCGCGGCGGTGCTGGCGAATACCAAGGGTCCGGAAGCGGCTAAACGTGCCGATGTCGTGCCGCAATTGCAGAACTTGTATGGCGTGTTCAAGTCGCTGCATGCCGCGCGTCAAAAACGCGGCGCGATCGATTTCGATACCACCGAGACGTATATCGTCGTGAACTCGCAGGGCAAGATCGAGCAGATCGTGCCGCGTCATCGGAACGATGCGCATCGGTTGATCGAAGAGTGCATGTTGGCGGCGAATGTCTGCGCGGCGGATTTCCTGAAGCGTAACAAGCATCCGGGGCTGTATCGCGTGCATGCGGGGCCGACGGAAGAGAAGCTGGAGAATTTGCGCACGTTCCTGCGTGGCGTCGGATTGACGCTGACGGGCGGCGCGAAACCGCACGCCAGCGATTACGCCGCGCTGATCGCACAGATTCGCGATCGGCCCGACGCGCAGATGCTTCAGTCGATGGTGCTGCGTTCCATGCAGCAGGCCGTCTACAGTCCGGACAACATCGGTCACTTCGGTCTGGCGTATGAGGCGTACGCGCACTTCACCAGTCCGATCCGCCGCTATCCGGACTTGCTTACGCATCGCGCGATTTATGCGATTTTGCAGGGCAAAAAGTATCTGCCGGAAGTGGGCCACGATATCTTCCTGAGCACGGGCCTCACCAAGGCCGCGCGCGAAATGCAGAAATCCGACGACACCGCGCGCGGACGTTCGCGCAACAACGTCGCGATCTGGGAAGAACTGGGTCTGCATTGCTCGTCGAACGAACGTCGCGCCGATGAAGCCTCGCGCGATGTCGAAGCCTGGCTCAAGTGCTATTTCATGCGCGACAAGCTCGGCGAGGAATACGGCGGCATGGTGAACGGCGTGACGTCGTTCGGCATCTTCGTGCAGCTGGATTCGCTGTTTATCGAAGGCTTGGTACACGTCACGGAACTCGGCTCCGACTACTTCCAGTACGACGAGATCAAAAACGAGTTGCGCGGCGAGCGCACGGGCATTCGCTATCGGATGTCGGATCGCGTGCGCGTGCAGGTGAGCCGCGTAGATCTCGATGCGCGCAAGATCGACTTCCGCCTTGTACGCGATACGCCGGTGAAGCCGCAGGCGCCGCGTGCGGCTTCGTCGTCATCGGCGGCAGCGGAATCGGCGGGGCCGCGCATCCGTTCGTTCAACGACGACGAGATGCCTAGCACGCGGGCGCGTGGCGGCACGAAGAAGGGCGGTGGCACAGCGACGCCGCGCAATGGCGGCGGTGGCGGCAGCAACGGCGCGGGCGCGGCGAAGAAACGCGGGGCGGCGTCGAAATCGGCGGCGCAGGGGCGGCCGGCGCGCAAGAAGCGTTAAGGCCGTCGTAGTAGCTAGATAAAGGCACGCGGTCCGATGCAGGCGCATCGGACCGCGTGAAGTTTTTTAAAGGTTCGGATCACAGTCATGTCACGTCTCAAGGTTCTATACGGTTTTCACGCGGTTACGGCTCGCGTGCGCGCGGATGCATCGTCGGTCGAAGAGGTGTTGTACGACCCTTCGCGCAAAGATCGGCGCATGACGGATTTTCTGCGCAGCGCGAAGGAAGCGGGCGTGCGCCTGATTGCCGCCGATGAACAGCGCTTGTGGGGCCTGGCGGGCAACACTCAGCACCAGGGCGTGGTGGCGCGGGCGAGCGATTTGCCGCTGGCGCAAAACCTGGCCGAACTGCTCGATGGCGTCTCCGGCACGCCCTTGCTGCTCGTGCTCGATGGCGTGACCGATCCGCATAATCTGGGCGCATGTCTGCGCGTCGCCGATGCAGCGGGCGCGCATGCGGTGATCGCGCCGCGTGATCGCTCGGCGGGCTTGAACGCGACGGCGGCGAAGGTGGCGAGCGGCGCGGCCGAGAGCGTGCCTTACATCACCGTGACGAATCTGGCGCGCGCGATGCGCGAGTTGAAGGATGCGGGCGTGTGGGTGATCGGCACGGCGGGCGAGGCAACGGCTTCGTTGTACGAGACCAAGCTGGACGGTCCGGTGGCGATCGTGGTTGGCGCTGAGGGCGAAGGCATGCGCAGACTCACACGCGAGACCTGCGATGAAATCATGAATATCCCGATGGCGGGCGCGGTGGAGAGTTTGAACGTGTCGGTCGCGTCGGGCGTGTGTTTGTTCGAGGCGGTGAGGCAGAGAGGGGTGAAGAAGTAAGCGGCGCGTCATGAATTTCGTAAGCGATCTCCTGATCCCCGGCGAGATCTACACGCGCGATCAACTGAAATCGATCCTCGACACGCAAGACGCCACGATCAATACCGGCGTCTTCCGTCCCGCCGGTTTCGATTCGGTGCTGCTTTTCGTGACCGTAAAGAAGCCGTCCGATCGCACGCAATACGTCGATAAACTCGATGGCGACACGCTGCATTGGCAAGGCCAAAACTCGGGCCGTACCGATTCGCTGATCATCGAGCATCAGGAACGCGGTATCGAGCTATTGCTTTTCTATCGGACCGAGAAGTACGAGCACGAGTACGCGGGCTTCCGGTTCGAAGGCAAGTTCGTGTACGAGTCTCACGAGGGCCCTTTGCCCTCGAGCTTCGTATTGAATCGATACGCGAAGCTCGTCGCCTCCGAACTCACCGCCGAAGCCGACGCGGAACACGAAGCCGTACAAACCGGCGCATTCGATCCCACCAGTCTCGAAGACGCGCGCAAGAAGACTTTTGCGGCCATTGTCGTGCGGCAAGGTCAGCCGGCGTTCAGAAAAGCGTTACTCGATGCCTACGAGCGTCGCTGCGCCCTGACGGGTTGTGACGTCGAACCCGTGCTCGAAGCGGCGCATATCTGCCGCTATATGGGCGCGCACACCAACGTTGTATCGAACGGACTGTTGCTGCGCGCGGATTTGCACACGCTCTACGACCGCGCCTTGATCGCGATCGATCCGGCGACATACGAGGTTGTCGTCGCTGAGGAATTGCGAAAGAGCAGGTACGCGTTTCTGCAAAGCGGCGTGCTGCGTCTCCCGAAGAAAGCCGAGCACCAACCGAGCCAAGCCGCATTGCTCACACACTTACACCTCGTCCGATCGATCTGGGACAAGCAGGCACGCGCTCATGAATCTGTTTAAACGGCTCGCCGGTTTCGCCGCGCTCCTCGCGCTCACCGCCTGCACCACCACGATGATCGACCACGGCACCTACTACACCGACACGTCCCACCAAGCGAAATCCGCCGATTCCCGCATCCGTTTCCTCGTGATGCACTACACGGAAATCAACGAATCCGGCTCGCTCGCGGTCCTGACCGGCGACGAAGTCAGCGTCCACTACGTCGTCCCCGAAGCGCCTAAAGTCGAAAGAGGCGAGCCCGTCGTCTACCAACTCGTGCCCGAAGAAAAACGCGCCTGGCACGCGGGCCAAAGTTACTGGCAAGGCGCAACCGAACTGAACGCCTCATCGATCGGCATCGAAAACGTGAATCTCGGGCCGCTCGGCAACGGCCAGTGGCAGCCTTATCCGCCCGCACAGGTCGATGCGATCATCAAACTCTCGCGCGACATCATCGCGCGCTACAAGCTGCCGCCGACGCGCATCGTCGGACATAGCGATATCGCGCCGCAACGCAAGATCGATCCCGGTCCCGCGTTTCCGTGGAAAACGCTCTACGACGCCGGCATCGGCGCATGGCCCGACGATGCCACCGTCGCCGCGCTTCTCGCCAACCGCGATCCAAAATCGCCCGTCGATGTCCGCGCGCTGCAAGAAAAGCTCAAACGCTACGGCTACGACGTCGCTACCGACGGCGTGCTCGACGAGAAAACGCGTCGCGTGATCGGCGCGTTCCAGATGCATTTCCGTCCATCGGATTACGCCGGTAATCCAGACGCCCAAACCGATGCCATCGCGCAAGCCTTGCTCGACAAATACTTCCCGCAATGACCGAATTCTTCCCGATACTGCGCGCCATCCACATGTCCTGCGCGGCACTGAGCATCACCGGTTTCGTGCTGCGCTGGATCTGGATGCTCAACGACTCGCGCTTGCTGAACGCGCGCGCATCGAAGATCGTGCCGCATATCGTCGATACCTTGCTGTTGCTCAGCGCGATCGCGCTCGTGGTCATCGTCGGCTTTCAGGCGAACGCCGCGTGGATTTCGACCAAAATCCTGAGCCTCGTCGTCTACATCGTGCTCGGTACGTTTGCGCTGAAACGCGGCCGCACGAAAGGCGTGCGCACGGTGACGGGCGTGCTGGCGATCATCGTGTTCGCGTTCATTGCCTCGGTTGCGCGCACGCACGATCCGCTCGGTTTCCTCCGCTAAAATTCAGCTTTCCCCTCTACGCGCAGCACCATTCCATGACTCAGGACGAACTCAAGCAACTGGTCGGCCAGGCCGCCGCCGACTACGTGAACGCGAATGTGCCGGAAGGCTCGATCATCGGTGTGGGCACCGGATCGACGGCGAATTGTTTTATCGATGCCATCGCTCAGTCGAAAGCGCGTTATCGCGGCGCGGTGTCGAGTTCGCTCGCGACTACGGCGCGGCTCGAATCGCACGGCTTCAAAGTGTTCGATCTGAACGATATCGACACGCTCTCCATCTACGTCGATGGCGCCGATGAAATCGACGCCAGCGGCGCGATGATCAAAGGCGGCGGCGGCGCGCTGACGCGCGAAAAAATCGTCGCGTCGGTGGCGGACGTATTCGTCTGTATCGCCGATGCCAGCAAGCGCGTGCCGGTGATGGGCACATTCCCGCTGCCCGTCGAAGTCGTGCCGATGGCCCGCACCGCGATCGGCCGCAAGCTCGCGGCGCTCGGCGGCGTGCCGGTGCTGCGCGTGCAGAAGGACGGCATGCCCTTCATCACCGATAACGGCAACGAGATTCTCGACGTCAAAGGTCTGTCGATTACCGACCCGCGCGCGCTCGAAGCGCAGATCAACGCATGGCCGGGCGTGGTGACCGTGGGCTTGTTTGCATCGCGCGGGGCGAATCTTTGCCTGCTCGGCACGGAGCAGGGCGTCGAGCGCATCGACTATAAGAACTAAACCCGAAATAAAAAGCAAAAAAGCCCGGCGATACACATCGCCGGGCCTGTCTCCTCCGCGCAAGCGCCTGCCAATCAATACGCGTTGCGTCCGATGAATCCCTTGAAGATCGTCATCACCACGATCTTGATGTCGAACCAGAACGACCAGTTGTGGATGTAGAACAGGTCGAACTTCACGCGGCTCTGCATCTTTTCCACTTTTTCCGTCGCGCCGCGATAGCCGTTCACCTGCGCCCAGCCCGTAATCCCCGGCTTGATGCGATAGCGGAACATGTAGCCGTACACCAGATCCTTGTACAGATCGTCGTGTTCGAGCGCGTGCGGACGCGGACCTACCACCGACATATGCCCGAACAGCACGTTCAGGAACTGCGGCAGCTCGTCCAGACTCGTGCGTCGCAGGAACGCGCCAACTTTCGTCACGCGCGGATCGTTGCGCGTGGCTTGTGTGACGTGGCCGGTGTTTTCCTGATGCACGGCCATCGAACGGAATTTGTAGATCGGGAACGGACGGCCGTCCGCGCCCTTGCGTTTCTGCGTGAAGAACACCGGACCTTTCGATGTGGTCTTCACCGCGATCGCAATACCGATCAGAAGCGGCGAAAGGGCCAGCAGCGCCGTCGCCGCGAAGCAGCGGTCGAACAGCATCTTCGGCCACATCTGCAGGCTGCTGACGGGCGATGTCGTCAGATTGATGGTCGCGAGGCCCGCGACATCCGTCATCGAATGATTGAAGAGGGAAATGCTGCGCGTGTCCGGAATCAGGCGCAGGTTCACGAAATCGTGGCGCAGCGCGTGCGAGAAGCGATAAATCGTGTGTTCCTGCGATAAAGGCAGCGCGAGCCACACTTCGTGGATTTTTTCCGCGCGCACTTTGGCGACGAGCGCATCGAAGTCGTTCAGCACGGGCAGACGCGTGCCGTCGGTGCCCGCCGTGCTCGTGATAACGCCTGCGCCGCTCGCGGTGAGTTCTTCGCTGCCGGTGGTATCGAACAGGCAGACGGGCGTGAAGCCTTGCTCCGGCGTGCTCGACAGATGCGCCAGCAGCGTGCGCGCAAATCCCTGCGCACCAACGATCGCCACCGTCTTCTGATTGAGACCGTGCCCGCGCATCACGCGCAACGAGCTATACACCACGGCCTTGGTCGCGACGATCAGCGCGCCGGAAATCAGCGTGGAATACGCGAACCACAAGCGCGACACCGCATCCATCCGATGCAGCGTGTACGCGAGCAGCAGCCCGGCCGCCACCACCGACATCCACGCCAGCGTGACGCGTGCGAGCATCACCGGCAAGGACTTGCCGCGCCACGTTTCATACACGCCGTAAGCGGGGAACAGCAGCAGCGTCAACACGCCGTTGAAGGCGATCAGCAGCTTTTCGACGTCGCTGATATCGAGCGTGGAGAAGCGCATGGAATGCGCGATCAACCCGCCCGCAATCACAAAGAGAACGTCGAGCGTACGAGCCGCCCACGAGAACACACCGGGTTTTCTAGTCTGCATAAGTATTGTTAAACGCTGGAGGCCGACGCAGTTTCCGTCGCGCGCAGGCGCGGCAGCAGGCGGTCGAATTCGCGCTTGACGAGTCCATAGCACTCGCAGGCGCGTGCTTCCAGGCCTTCACGATCCACCACCTTGATGCAGCCACGGCTGTGATGGATCAGGCCCGCATCGTGCAGCTTTCCCGCCGCTTCGGTGACGCCTTCACGGCGCACTCCGAGCATGTCGGCGATGAGTTGCTGCGTCACTTGCAGTTCGTTCGACGCGGTGCGATCGATCTCGATCAGAAGCCAGCGGCACAGTTGCTTGTTCAGCGAATGATGGCGATTGCAGGCAGCCGTCTGCGCAACTTGCGTCAGCAGCGCTTGCATATAGAGCAGCATCAGGCGGCGCAGGAAGTCGGAACGGCCGAATTGCTCGCGCAGAGCCTGCGCGCTCATGCGATACGCAAAACCGGGGCATTGCACCTGCACGCGCGTCGGCATGGTTTCGCCGCCCGTGAGTACCGGCACGCCCGTCATGCCTTCGCGGCCCACTGCGGCGATTTCCACCGAGCCACCGTCTTCCATCGTGTGCAGCAGCGAGATGATCGCCGTCGTCGGAAAATACACGTGATGAATACGCTGACCCGAATCGCACAGCAATTGTTCCGTGCGCAGTTGCACGAGTTCGAGGTGAGGAGTGAGTGCTTGCCACTCATGCGCAGGCAGCGCGCCAAGCAGATGATTGCCGTGCAGATCGGACTGAAGGGTCAGCATGATTGGTTCTCTCTCGTGACTTTGCGCGTTGCGCTTCATTCTTTATTACTGATGTGACTGTTTTCTTGTGGGCCCGCAGAAGCAGGCAAATCGAAAACGAACCGCATCAGCCCCGTAGCGTCCTGTCCACACTTGAGTTGTTTTGGTGTTCGTGTGATTCAGGGTGCGCGACTCTTATAGCGAGGACCATGCCAGTGCGTGCCGTGCCAATGCTGGCTTGGCCTCATAGCGCAGGGGCATTTCGTGATGCAACGCAGCG
>NZ_JAQFVG010000324.1:43493-139851 GCF_029439455.1 Caballeronia sp. BR00000012568055
ACATTGCTGGTCTTAGGAATACGCAGCCGCCCGCTCGCACTTCGATGGCGTGATCCCCCCATAAGTGGGTTTGTTCATTTCACATGACCGCGCCACAAGCCTTCCCGCTCGACATCCCTTCGACACCACACCTCCTATCGTAGGGATAGTGGAAATTGATTCATTCATGACCCATTGATTTAAGAGTGCCGTTCGGACGATTTGATTGAGATCGAACTTGATTCTTCGATAAGCCTTGTGCAGCAAGGGATCGCGAGCGCTGAAGGCAATGTAGAGAAGGGACGCCTGAAAACAGCAGAGGTTTGCATGGCGTGCATGAAGTGGCCCCTACATGGGCGCGCGGCCCGTTCCAAGCCCGTTTGATGCGAAACAGCCCTTAAATAAGGGGCTTCCATCGCGTGCGGCGTGGGGTTCGTTACGCTGAAGAATGCAGTTGTTGCGGTAAAACGTTTGCGAGTGAATCGACAGTTTGATGCCCTGCGGTAAGGCACATTGCTGCATTTTCGGCCACGCGGAAATGTTTCATTGCGGACAATCTCATTCGTCGCCTTTTAAAAGCGCGCATGAAAACGTTTGTTTGAATCATCCGTGATACATCGCTGCGTCACACGGTCCGCTTAGGGGCCGCGTCGGCGCGCGTGTCGAGAAAGTGCCCTGAAACAAGGGCTAAAAGTGAACTTCAAAGGTGTGAACGTTTGCGCGTATAGATGCAGATCAATACGGCCATGCGCATATCAAATGATCAACAGACGATATTCGCAAGCGGCGGAATAACGCGGTCCCATGCGTCTTCCATGACATCGAACGAGCCTTCGCACAGCTCGCGTTTGCCACGCGAAAGCGCACGTGCGAGACGGCATTGCATGACCATCGATTCACTCGCGAGCTTGCGTGAGCTGGTATGCGTCTGCACCGGAATATCGAAGCCTTGCTCGCGCATCCATTGCAGATAATGCGCGAGCAGTTCGAAGTTCGCGCCGAGATGGCGCATGACGTTGGATGCATAAAGCCGCGTATAAGCGTCGCCGCGTTCGAGCATGGTATCGATATGCTCGGGAAATACTGCACGCCAGCGCGTAATCGGATTGTGCAAGGGCCGCCGCAATAAATGCGCGCACAGCAGATCCGCCGATGCCTCCGCGAGTGCCGTGCCGGTCAGCGGATCGCGTGCGCGTTTGACGAATTCCACGTGCGGAAACAGTGCCATTGGCTTGAGCACGCCGTCGTAGTCGTCGCCGTCGAGCAGGTGATAACCGGTGTGATGGAAATAGCCGAGACGCCGCGCATTCGGATCGATTACGTCGATACCGATCATGGTTTTCGCATGTTCGCGGTGATAGGAAACGGCGCGAGTATCGGGCAAGAAAAACGCATCGACTTCGACGAGCACCGTATTTGCGCGGCGTATTTGCACCAAGGCGCGTTCTTCGAGCGAATCGAAAACGGAAAGTTCCTGCACCTGCAGGCCGTAGAGTTTTTCGATATCTTCCTGCGGCACGCGTCCCAGCGTGAACTGGTCGTCTTCGAAGTCCTGCGCGACCGTGAAAGCCAGCGCCGCATGCGGTTCGAGACCATAGCCGTGCAGCAATTCGATCCACAAATCCGTTGCGCCCGCGCCTTCGTGCCAGATGCGCTCACCGCGATGCAGCGCATGCGCGTGATGCCGCCGCGCACGCATGCGCAGCGGGTCGAGTGCGACGACGCGTGAACGACTTGCGCCGGAAGCCGTCACACCACTGGTGTGGAACGCGCTCATGCCGTTACCTCGGGCCGAAGAAACCAGCGTCCGATACCGCGTGCGTGTGTATGCGTGAGTACGACTGCGCTTGCGCCTTCCAAGCGTTCGATGGCGGTATGCATTGTGATTTTCCCATGAAGGCGCCACTTGACGCGAGTGCTGATCGATGCGCGTGCGTGGTACGCGCAAGACATGCGCCATCACGCGCAACAATGCGCGAATCAGTGCATGCCGATGTTTTTATCGATCGAGCCGGCGCTTGATTCCCCGAGACGCCTTTTCGTGTGATGGGGCCTATTTAAAAGGCTCGCAAGCTCAATCGTCGGTGCGGCTCCGCACGGAATCATGGCGCGCCGGGACGTAACGTTGAATCGTGGCAAAACCAGCAATGGCCTAATGCACGGAGAACAAGAAAATGAATTGGAAAACCTTGGATTTCGAACAGCTCACGGCGCGTGAGCTATACCTGATTCTGCGCGCGCGCAGTGCGGTGTTCGTCGTCGAACAATCGCATGTGCACCTCGATGCAGACGGGCGAGATGAAACGGGGATTCACGTTTTTGCAACCGAAGACATCACACGTTCGATGCCGGTGCTCGCGTACGCGCGCATCCACGAAGGTGATGCGGAAGATCCGGAAGTCGTCGTCGATAAGATTCTGACGAGCCCGCTGCGCCGTGGCGATGGCACCGCGCATGCGCTGATCGAGCGCGTGCTGGCGGTGACGGCGGAACGTTGGCCCGGACGTGGCGTGCGCCTGTCCGCGCCCGTGAGTCTGCGTGCGTTTTACGAAGCATTCGGTTTTCGCAAGACCGAAGGTCCGTTTCTCGAACACGGCATGCCGTATATCGGTCTGACGAGAAAGAGCCGTCAGCCGCGCGAGGCGGCAAGCGCGGGCAAGCTGCAGTTCACCGGTCCGGGCGCGTTGGCGAACACGTACGAATTGTTGTGAGTTTCGACGTGATGCGGCCGCTTCGCAGCGGCTGCATTGCGTGTTTCAACGCATGACGCATGACGTCTCACCCAAAAACAGAATCAGTGCGCACCGCGTGTGCGTCGCGCACGAATCCCTGATATCCCTTCTACACGGCAATACGATGCGCGTTGCAAGCTTGCTGCTTGCGCGTGCGGGACCCGCCTGCTCATGCGAATAGTTCACCTCGCCAACCACGCACAGACGATCGGCAACGGCACCGTCAACATGATGGTGGACCTCGCCTGCGTGCAGGCGCGCATGGGTCAGGACGTGGTGGTCGCGTCCTCAGGCGGCGGTTTCGAGCCCTTGCTGAGGCGTCATGGCATCACGCATGTGCCTTTGCAGCAGTCACGTCAGCCCTGGCGCGTTCCTTCGATGATCGCGGGCTTCAATCGCCTGATCGACCGGTTCGATCCGGACATCGTGCACGCGCACATGATGACAGGCGCGCTGATCTCGCGATTCGGCAGCATGCGGCGACGCTTCGCGCTGGTGACGACGGTGCATCACGAGTTGCAGAAAAGCGCATCGCTGGTGCGCGCGGGTGATCGCATGGTCGCCGTCAGCGATGCCGTCGCGCAATCGCTTGCGGAACGCGGTATCGGCCCGGAGCGGCTTTCTGTGGTGCTCAATGGCGCGGTCGGCGCGCCGCGGCTCGTGTGCCGTCCTGCGGGACGGCCGGTAAGGCTCAGGCATCCGAATATCGTCAGCGTGGCGGGGATGTATCGGCGTAAAGGGATCGCGGACTTGCTGCATGCGTTCGCGCTGGTGCGTCAGCAATCGGTGCACGAGCGCGAGTTTATGCCGGAGCCGCATCTGTACCTCGTTGGCGATGGACCCGATCGCGCGTCGATGGAAGCGCTCGCGGTCGAACTCGGCGTCGGCGAGTTCGTGCACTTCACCGGCTTCGTCACCGACCCGCGCCCGTATCTCGCCAGCGCCGATGTATTCGCGCTGATATCGCGACAGGACCCGTGTCCGCTGGTCATCGCGGAGGCGCGCGAGGCGGGCTGCGCGATCGTGGCCACGCGCGTGGGCGGCATCCCTGAAATGCTCGACGATGGCGCCGCCGGCGTGCTGGTGCCCGCAGGCGATCACGCGCAAACCGCCGCGAAACTGCGCTGGCTTCTACTCGATTCGCAGGCACGCGGCCAGTTCGCCGCGCGTGCGCAGGAAAACTTGCAGAAACTTTCCGTCGATCGCGTCAGCGGCGAATACATGGCGATCTATCAGCACACGCTCGCGGAGCGCGAGTCGATGCGGCATCGCCAGATACGGCTCGATGCGCGTAGTGCGCGCACGCCGGACGGTGCACTGTAAGCGCAAAGGGTCGTACAAAAGCTGCATCAAATGGGGTGAGCGTTCGCGTTCGCACAGAAGCCCTACGAGATGCTTGCTCAAATGCGAGCATCCGGTCCGAAGATTGCAAAGACCGCGACCCAAGCGCCGCGCAGCGACGCCGCAATTCTTCAGTTTCCCTGACGAATGACGGCGCGTGCGCGGCGCGAGCGCAGATTACGCTGGAAAAAGCGGTAAAAACGGCATAAAGCACGTTGCACGGGATCAGAGGGAATACCCTCTCAGGAATTCCCTGACTGGTCTTGAAGGCAACGAAGAAGCAACGTATCAAGCACGACGAATCGATCTGGCGGGAACGCCGTCGTGTCTTGTCGCATGGGGAAGTGCGAATACGCTGCGTGAGAGATTTCATACGGGCTACGGACAGGCGGATAGGGGAGAAGCGTGATGGATGAAAACAAAGAGCGATCGCTGGTGGCGAAAGTCATGGACGGACTCGTCTCCGGCATCGTCGAACAGAAATACGGCGCGATTCTGCCGCCGCAAGACATCCTGTCGAAAGAATTCGATGTGAGCCGCACCGTGATGCGCGAAGCGCTCTCCATGCTGCTCGCGCGCCATATGCTGGACGTGCGGCCGAAAACAGGCACGCGTATCCGGCCGATGAGCGACTGGCGTCTGATCGACGAGGACGTGGTGAGCTGGCGCTTTCGTGCCAAGCCCGATCAGACCTTTCTGCGCGATGTAATCGAATTCCGCATGCTGATCGAGCCGCGCGCGGCAGCGTTGGCCGCAGCGCGTGCGACGCCGGATGAGATCGCCGGTATCCGCGATGCGTTCGAAGCGCTGACGCGTCTGCAAGTGGGCGAGCCGGAATATCAGGCGGCCGACGAAGTGCTGCATACGCGGATCGTTGCGGCCAGCGGCAACCAATTCTTTCGCCAGATGACAGCAATCGTGCGCGGCGCATTGGTGACCGTGAACCCGATCGTCGATGGCATCGAATCCGTGCGTGAAGCGACGCTTGCCGCGCAGCGCAGCGTGGTCGAAGCGATCGAAGCGAAAGATCCGGGCGCAGCCGAAAGCGCGACGCGCACGCTGGTGGATCTCGCGGCGGAAGAAGTGGGCCGCGCGTTTTCGCTGCAACGCACGAGCGCACAGCCCGCACCACCTTCGACGAGCATCAACGAATCGCTGGGCGCGTGACGCGAATATAAGCGTGAGAGGAGACGAGAAAGCCGGGACCTGTCCCGGCTTTTTTCGTTGATGCGCCGTTTGGGTGATGAGGCACAATGGCTCGCTTGAAGAACTCATCGCAGGAGCCGGTTTTGGTCGATAGAAACATACGTTGGGGCATCGTTGGCGCGGGACGGATCGCGCGGCGCTTTGCGGAGAGCCTGAAGCATGTGCCGGGCGCGCAACTCGCGGGCGTATGGTCGCGTCGTGCGGAAACGGCGCGGGCGCTCGCAGAACCTTTCGATGCACGCGCCTTCAACGACTTCGACAGCCTGCTCAGCAATATCGACGCGCTCTATATCGCGACGATGCAGGACAGCCATCCGGAGTACGCATTGCGCGCGTTCGAAGCGGGCGTGCCCGTGTTATGCGAAAAGCCTGCTGCCGTGAATGCACGCGCCTTGCAACGCATGATCGATGTCGCGCGCGAAAAAAAGCTGCTGTTCATGGAGGCGATGAAGCCGCCTTTCTATCCGCTGTACACGCGCTTGCGCGAACATCTGCAGACCGATCCGATCGGCGAAATAGGGCTCGTGCGCGCGGGCTGTTCGATTGCGAACGTGCCGTCCGATCATCCGTCTTTCTCGCTCGATATGGGTGGCGGCGCGTTGCTCGACATCGGTATTTACGAGGCTTTTCTTGCGGTCGATTGGCTCGGTGAAGCGCTCGATGTGCAGACCATCGGCCGATTGGGCAGCACGGGCGTGGATGTGTTCGCGAGTCTGAACGTGCGGCACGAACGCGGTATCGCGCAGTTGTTTTGCGGGCTGGACCTGCAAGGCCGTGGCGACGCGCTGATCGCCGGCACGCTCGGCACGGTGACCATTCACGAAGGATGGTGGAACCCGGCGCGCGCGTCGATCGCTTACACGGACGGCCGCAAGATCGAACTCGATGAGCCGTTCAGCGGCGGCGGCCTGAATTACGAAACCGCGCATTTCTGCGAGCTTTTGCGCGCGGGCAAGACCGAAAGCCCGATCATGCCGCACGCCACATCCATGCGGATGATCGCGATCATGGATGCCGCGCGTCGCGATCTCAATCTGCGCTTTCCCTTCGAGACCGATTGAAGCAATAAAGGCCGCTTTTCAGCGGCCTTTATTGCGTTTGGTGGTATCGAACGATCAGTGTCGTCCCGGCAGCGCAAGACGCTTTTCAAAGCGCCGCTGCACGAGTTCGAGCACGCTGCACAGCACCCAATAAACGAACGCCGCCGCGAGATAAAGCGGCAAAGGCTGATACGTCGCCGCGATCACTTCCTGCGCGCTGCGCAATAGTTCGGTGACCGTAATCACCGAAACGAGCGACGTATCCTTCATCAGGCTGATGAGACTGTTCGACAGACTCGGCACGGCAATGCGCAGCGCCTGCGGCCCGATCACATAACGCAGCGTCTGCGCACGCGACAAGCCGAGACTGTAGGACGCGAGCCATTGGCCATCGTGAATGCCGAGAATCGCGCCGCGCATGCTTTCCGACAGATACGCCGCCACATTCGCCGATAACGCGATCACGCCCGCAGGCGTCGGTTCGAGCGAAATGCCGAGGCTCGGCAGCCCGTAATAGATCACGAAGATTTGCACGAGCAAGGGCGTGCCGCGCATCACGCTGACATAGCAGCGTCCGATGCCCACCAGCACGCGATTGCGGCTGATGCCCATCAACGCGAGCACCACGCCCGCGATCAGGCCGAAGAACATCGAAAGAAGCGCGAACTTGATCGTCAGCAGCGCGCCTTGCGCCAGCACGGGCGCGGACTGAACGAGCAGGGAGGTCGTGGACATTTATTGAAATCGATGTACGTTGCGAAATAATCGGCACATCTTAAACCGGCCGTTGAAACGCGAAGGGCGGCATCGCGACGATGCCGCCCTTCATCCTGCCGATAAAGCGTCTTACTTGGCCGGCTTCGTCACGTCGATACCGAACCACTTGTCGGAAATCTTCCCGAACGTGCCGTCGGCTTCGAGCTGCGTCATGGCATCGTCGATGGCCTTGGCGAACTTCGGATTGCCCTTCTTGAACGGAATCCCCGACGGATTGCCCGCGCCGACATTCGCGCCCGTACGCAGCGGCAATTGCGAGTTCTTCAGCAAATACGCGAGCATCAGGCGGTCGTTCAACGCGGCGTCCAGACGGCCCGCCGCCAGATCACGCAGATATTCCGGCGCGCCCGGATACGTCTTCACGTCGATACCCTGAACGGCCTTCGCCATGTCCATATAGTTCGTGCCGAGACCGACGCCGAGCTTCTTGCCCTTCAGTTCGTCGAGCGACTTGAACTCACGCTTGTCGTCCGAGCGCTGGATCAACTGCGCGTTCGAATACGTGTACGCGGGCGAGAAATCGAGCGTCTGTTTGCGCGCATCGGTGATGCCGACCTGATTGACGATCACATCGAACTTGCCCGACTGAAGACCGGCGATGATCCCGCTCCACTCCGTCGTGACGAATTCCGGCTTCACGCCGAGCTTCGCGGCGACTGCCTTGGCGATATCGACATCGAAGCCGACCAGTTCGCCTTGCGGGTTCTTCGAGTTGAACGGCGGGAAGGTGCCTTCCAGACCGACGCGCAGCGTGCCGCGCTGCTTGACCTGATCGAGCAGATCTTCCGCGTGCGCGGCGGTGGTGACAGCAGTGAAGGCCGCGCCGATCAGGCTGGCAGCGACGAGTTTCTTGAGCGTGGACAGTTTCATCGTTGTTTTCCTCTTGTTGTGCGGAAGCAGCTTGTTGCCAGATGCGGGATCATAGTGAAAATGCAATCACCGCATCAGATCGTTTGCTCATTTCTATATACGCATTATGCGAGGGCTTCGACACACTCTTTGACGAGTGCGGGACCACGATAAATCAATCCCGTATAAATCTGCACGAGCGATGCACCCGCCGCGAGCTTCGCGCGCGCGTCATCGCCCGAAAAAATCCCGCCGACGCCGATGATCGGCACTTCGCTGCCCACTTCCGCGCGCAGCTTGCGAATCACCTCGTTCGATGCCTCGAACACCGGCTTGCCCGACAAGCCGCCCGCTTCGTCGCCGTGCTTCATGCCGGTGACCGCCGTGCGCGACAGCGTGGTGTTGGTGGCGATCACGCCGTCGATCTTGTGCGTCAGCAGCGTAGCCGCGATCGACTTGATCTGCTCGTCGTCGAGATCGGGCGCGATCTTGAGTGCGAGCGGCACAAGCTTGCCGTGCAGATCGGACAGACGTTGTTGCTTGTCCTTCAGCGCGCCGAGCAGCGAATCGAGTTCGCCCGCGCCCTGAAGCTGGCGCAGATTCTTCGTGTTCGGCGACGAAATATTGATCGTCACGTAACTGGCGAACGGATAGACGCGTTCGAGGCAGTACAAATAGTCCTCGGCGGCGCGCTCGATCGGCGTATCCGCGTTCTTGCCGATATTCAGCCCCAGCGTGCCGCGATACCGCGCCGCCTGCACATTGGCCACGAACTGATCGACGCCGCCGTTATTGAAGCCCATGCGGTTGATCAGCGCGTTCGCGTCCGGCAGCCGGAAAATGCGCGGTCGCGGATTGCCGGGCTGCGCGCGCGGCGTCACCGTTCCCACTTCGATAAACCCGAACCCAAGCGCCGCCAATCCGTCGATACACGCGCCGTCCTTGTCCAGCCCCGCCGCCAGCCCGACCGGATTGCGGAACGTGAGGCCCATGACGGTACGGGGCGAATCGTGGCCGCGTTCGGCGAGCAGGCTGGCGATGCCGGTGCGGCCCGCCGCGCCCAGCATGCGCAGCGTCAGGTGATGAGCGTCTTCCGCGTCCATCTTGAACAGATGCGAACGCGCGAGCGGATAGAGTGAACTGAACACGAAAGGAAAGCCCGCTGAGGGCGTATTTTTTGAGACCGCTATTTTAGCGGTTTCGGACGATGCACCCGGCGCGTTACTTCGGCTGGCTGGGATTGGTGATGCGGCCGGGCATCGGCAGGGTGCCGGCGGATTGCGTCGTGAGCGGATTGAGTTCTGACCAGTGGCCATCGACCAGGCCTTCCAGCGGGCGGAAATTGGCCTTGTACGCCATCTTTTCGCTCTCGCGAATCCAATAGCCGAGATAGACGTGCGGCAGGTCCAGACTCTTCGCCTGCTCGATCTGCCAGAGAATATTGAAGGTGCCGTAACTGGTCTTCGGCAAGTCCGGCTCGAAGAACGTGTACACGGACGACAGACCATCGCCCAGAATGTCGATCATGCTGATCATGCGCAAGACGCCCGGCTTGCCGTCCACGCCCGGCTCGCGAAATTCGACCAGCCGAGAATTGATCCGGCTTTGCAGCAAAAACTGCTCGTACTGGTCGCGGCTGTCGCGATCCATGCCGCCGCCCGCGTGCCGCGCCGACTGATAGCGCATATACAGCGCGTAATGCTCTTCGTCGTAATGCAAAGGCGCGACGCTCGCGATCAGATTGCCGTGCAGTTTCCACACGCGCCGCTGCGCCCGGTTCGGCACGAAGCGCGCCACCGGCACGCGCACCGGCACGCAGGCGCGGCAGCCATCGCAATACGGTCGATAGGTGAACACGCCCGAGCGCCGGAAACCGGCTTTTACGAGTTCGGTGTAGACGTCCGAATTGATGAGATGGCTTGGCGTAGCGACTTGCGAGCGTGCCACGCGGCCTTCCAGATAGCTGCAAGGATAGGGCGCTGTTGCATAGAATTGCAGCGCGGAAAGCGGTGACAGTGGCAGCTCGTTCGGATGTGTCACGTTGGCGGCTCTCGTTGTGCTTGTTCTCGCGCGCGCTGCCTCAGGGCGCACGCCAGTTCGGCGATATTCGAAGGCGTTACAACTGGATCTGAAGCCGAATCTGAAGCTATTGGCGGGCCAGCACGTCGAGCAATGCGGATTTATCGAACGCCCAGGGAATCGGTGGCAGTCCGACCGATTGCTTCAGATGCGCGACGAATGCACGGCGCGGAATCTCTTGCCCGCCCAGCGACGCCAGATGCGACGTATTCTGCTGGCAGTCTATCATCTCTATTTTATGGCGACGCAAGTGTCCGACCAGCGCCGACAGCGCGATTTTGGACGCATCGGTCTTGTGCGCGAACATCGATTCGCCGAAGAACATGCGCCCGAAGGACACGCCATACAAACCGCCGACGCGCTCGCCATCGAACCATGTTTCGATGCTGTGCGCCCGTCCCGCGCGATGCAGCGACGTGTAGGCATCGACGATATCGGCAGTGATCCAGGTGCCACGCTGACCTTCGCGCGGGGTATCGGCGCAGGCGCGCATCACGCCGGGAAAATCGTGATCGACGCGCACTTCCCAGACCGGATCGCGCAGCACACGTTTGAGTGTCTTGCGCAGGGAATCGGAGACTTTGAAATCGGCGGGGCGCAGCACCATGCGCGGATCGGGACTCCACCACAAGACCGGCTGGCCGTCCGAGTACCACGGGAAAATGCCGCGCTGATAGGCGTCGGTAAGGCGCGAGGGCAGTAAATCGGCGCTCGCAGCGAGCAAACCCGGTGCGCCGCTCAGCGCGCCGAGCGCACGCTCGACTGGTGGGAACGGATCGTCATGGGCGAGCCACGGGACCATAGGCTGACGGCGGCGCTGTTAAAAGCGATCAGCCGTCGCGCAGCGAACGGAAGATATCGCCCGTATGCAGGGTGAAATTGCCCGCGGCGCGGTCAGCGAAGAAGAAACGCAGCGTCTGGCCGACAGTCGGAAAGGCGATCTCGTCCCACGGAATTTCGCTTTCCTCGAACAGGCGCACTTCGAGGCTTTCCTCTCCGGCATCGACTTCGATATCGAGCAGACGCGCCAGATAGAAAATATGCACCTGATGCACATGCGGCACGTTCAGCAGCGTAAAAAGACTCTGAATTTCGACGCGCGCGCCGGCTTCTTCCAGCGTCTCGCGCGAGGCGCCTTCGCTGGTGGTTTCGTCCATTTCCATGAAACCGGCGGGCAGCGTCCAGTAGCCGTAGCGCGGCTCGATCGCGCGGCGGCACAAAAGCACCTTGTCGTCCCAGACCGGCACGGTGCCCACCACGTTGCGCGGATTCTGGTAATGCACGGTGCCGCAACTGCCGCAGACGAAGCGCTCGCGGTTGTCGCCGGGCGGAATGCTCAGGCTGACCTCATGGCCGCAGACGGAACAGAATTTCATGGAAATCGACGTGGGAAGTGTGGTGCGAGTGTATCACTGGCGCATGTTCGGCTTATGCCGTACGCGCCTGATGCTCGCGATCATGTCGCTACAATAGTTGCTTGTCTAAATCGATTACGCCGCGTCTATGTCTCCCACGCCTGCTGCCCCACATAACGCCCCGCATAACGCACCCGCGCGCCCGCCGATGCTCGCCACCGCCGAGGCGCTCGGTCTTTTGCTCGATGCCGCGCGCCGCGTGCCGGAGCGCGAAACCATCGATACGCTCGACGCCCTGAATCGCGTGCTCGCCGCCGATGTCGTTTCGCCGCTCGACGTCCCGCCGATGCACACCAGTTCGATGGACGGCTACGCGGTCCGCGCGTCCGATCTGGCCAACGCGAGCGAAAACGCGCCGGTCACGCTGACAGTATCGCAGCGGATTCCGGCGGGACACGCGGCGCAGGCGCTGGCCGAAGGCACGGCGGCGCGCATTTTCACCGGTGCGACGATTCCGCCCGGCGCGGACACGGTCGTGATGCAGGAAATGGCGAGCGTTTCGGACGATGGCCGCGTGTCCTTTGCTCAGGCTGCGCCGGCGGGCGATTGGATCACGAAGCAGGGCGCGGATATTCAGCGCGGCGCGGTGATTCTCCCCGCTGGCACGCGATTGACCGCGCAAGCGCTCGGACTCGCTGCGTCGGTTGGTTGCGCGACGCTCGATGTCGTGCGCCGCGTGCGCGTCGCTATCTTCTTTACCGGCGATGAACTGCGCATGCCGGGCGAGCCGCTCGAACCCGGCGCGATCTACAACTCGAATCGATTTACGCTGCGTGCGCTGTTGGAGAATATCGGCTGCGAGGTGTCTGATTTGGGTATCGTGCCGGATCGGCTGGACGCCACGCGCGATACGCTGCGCCGCGCCGCGCTCGGCCACGATCTGATTCTGACGTGCGGCGGCGTATCGGTCGGCGAGGAAGATCATGTGAAACCGGCCGTGGAAGCGGAAGGCCGCATCAATATGTGGCAGATCGCGATGAAACCGGGCAAGCCGCTTGCGTTCGGCGCGGTGCGTCGCGGCGAAGCGGCGGGCGGCGATCCGGGCGATCTCGGCGAGGCGTATTTCATCGGCTTGCCGGGCAATCCGGTATCGAGTTTCTGCACGTTCTTGCTGTTCGTGCGGCCGTTTTTGCTGCGGCTCGCAGGCGTTGAACACGTCACGCCCCGCATCTATTCGATGCGCGCCGACTTCAGCCAGAAAAAAGGCGATCGCCGCAACGAATTCCTGCGCGGCCGCCTGAACGATGCGGGCGGCCTCGACCTGTTCCCGAATCAAAGCTCGGCGGTGCTGACTTCGACCGTCTGGGGCGATGGCCTGATCGACAATCCGCCGAATCACGCCATCAGCGCGGGCGAGACGGTGCGCTTCATCCCTTTTTCGGAACTGTTGCGGTAGAGAATCAATGCGAATCGAACTGAGATTTTTTGCCAGCGTGCGCGAAGCGCTCGGCGTGGCGAACGAAACCGTCGATGTGCCGGACACCGTCGTCAACGTCGGCGATGTGCGCGCGTGGCTGCGTCTTCGCGGCGGCGTGTGGGCCGAAACGCTCGCGGAAGGCCGCGCATTGCGCATGGCCTGCAATCACGAAATGACGAACGCGGCGCAGCGCATCACCGATGGCTGCGAAGTGGCGTTTTTCCCGCCCGTGACAGGCGGCTGAGATGGCTTCGTTCCAGAAAATCCGCGTACAGGAAGCCGATTTCGACTTAAGCGCCGAGGTCGCTGCCTTGCGCGCGGACAACCCAAAAGTCGGCGCGGTTGCGTGCTTCGTCGGCACGGTGCGCGATCTGAACGAAGGCAGCGCCGTTGAGACGATGGAACTCGAGCACTATCCCGGCATGACCGAAAAATCGCTCGAAGCGATTGCAGAGCAGGCGCGCGCGCGCTGGCCGGGGTCGGACGTGCTGATCGTGCATCGCGTGGGGAAGCTCAAGCCGCTCGATCAGATCGTGCTGGTCGCGACCACCGCGATGCATCGCGCGGATGCGTTCGAATCGTGCGCCTTCGTGATGGACTATCTGAAGACGCAAGCGCCGTTCTGGAAGAAAGAGAAGACCGAAAAAGGCGAACGCTGGGTCGATGCCCGCGAATCCGATGACACCGCGCTCAAACGCTGGTCTTAATCGTCCGACTTGCCGACGAACTTCGCCGGAAACGGCTCGCCCGCAGGACGCTCGGGGAAACGGGGCTCGGGTTCATCGGCACCCGTGCGCTGACGCCTGAGCGCCGCGAGCAATTCCTGTTGCTCGGCAGGAATCTGATAATCCCATCCGAACTTGCTCAACTGAAGGCTGTGCGCAATGCGCAGCGCCGGCTCCATGAATTGCACAGCGGCAGCCGGTTCGTAACGCTGCTCCACGGTATTGAGGAATAGCGACAGCCAGCGCGCGAAGTGGCGAGGCTCGATATCCCCGAGCGGCCGATGCGCCTCCTGCACGTTCCCGCGATACCCCTTCGTGCCCAGCACGAGACTCGACCAGAACGACGTCATCTTGGCGAGATGCTCGTCCCATCGTCCGGTGAGTTCGCGCGAAAAAATCGGGCCGAGCAGAGAATCTTCATCCACGCGACGGTAAAAAGCTTCAACGAGTGAGCGAATGTTGGCTTCATCGGGCGTTCGCTCACGCTTGAGTTCGGAAGGGTTGGTCATGCTGTTCATTAGCGTTGGATCAATAAAACAAAATTGCGCGCGCCTACGATGGTGTCTCGTTTTCGCTGTTGTCGCGGTCGAATATGACGCAAAATGGAACAAATGAAAGCGGACGCCGTCATTTTCTGTCCGATTTTGTACGAAAGGCATGCAATCGATGTCCAAAAACATAATTTTCGTACAGGCGTGATGATTGCTTCTTGCTGTCGATGCTAGTCCTGTCAGCCCCACACTACAGGTCTACATGTTTTGCCAATGCCCGGACTTTCGACGCTGCGGTCGTCGCGGTGCCACCAGTCCGCTTTTGCCACTCACTGTACCGATCGCACACTATGCGACTGACCGACTACACCGATTTCTCTTTGCGCGTTCTAATCTACTTGTCGGTGCGTCCATCCGGCTTATCGACCATCCAGGAGATCTCCGATGCCTACGGAATCTCCAAGAATCATTTGATGAAAATCGTCCAGCAGCTCGGCGAACTGGGCTGGGTCGAAACCGTGCGCGGCCGTAACGGCGGTTTGCGCGCGGCTGAGCGTACGCATTCGCTGACCATCGGCGAGGTCGTGCGCAAGACGGAAAGCGACTTCGCGCTCGTCAATTGCTTCACCGAAGGACAAGGGCGGCGCGGCTGCGTGATCGAACCGGCCTGCCGTCTGAAAGGCGTATTCGCCGCCGCGCGCGATGCGTTTCTCGCTGAACTCGACAAGCACACCGTCGGCGAACTGGCGAAACCTGCCAGCGAACTCGCGCGAATACTCAATATCGTGCCGATCGCTCCGGTTGTCCCGTACGCGCACGAGCAAAACTGAGCGCTTGCCGGTCGTCTCGCCGTGCACGCGGCAGACGAACGAAAGCTGAACGCGGTAGTCTTTCTCAGGCGTCCGATCGCGGCGCCGTCCGTGGTCGAAAAGCGAAATTATTGTCGGTTTCGGGCCAAACCGCGCTTGAAACCGGCAAAAACCGCCTCATTTCGGATGTATTCAAGAATTGGAGCAGGTTCAAAAAATGAGAATCGACAAACTCACTACCAAGTTTCAGGAAGCCCTGTCCGATGCGCAAAGTCTCGCGGTCGGGCATGACAATCAATATATCGAGCCGGTTCACCTGCTGTCTGCGCTGATCGCGCAACAGGACGGTTCGGCGCGCTCGCTGATGTCGCACGCCGGCGTGCAGGTTCAGGCGCTGCAAACCTCGCTGAACGATGCGATGAAGCGTCTGCCGCAAGTGCAGGGCACCGATGGCAACGTGCAGGTCAGCCGCGATCTCGCGGGCCTGCTGAACAACGCCGACAAGGAAGCGCAAAAGCTCAACGACACCTACATCGCGAGCGAAATGTTCCTGCTTGCGGTGGCTGACGATAAAGGCGAAGTCGGTCGTCTGGCGAAGCAGCACGGTCTGACGCGCAAGTCGCTGGAAGCCGCGATCAACGCGGTGCGCGGCGGCGCGCAGGTCAACAGCCAGGACGCGGAAAGCCAGCGCGAAGCGCTCAAGAAATACACCGTCGATCTGACCGAGCGCGCGCGTGCCGGCAAGCTCGATCCGGTGATCGGCCGTGACGATGAAATCCGTCGCTCGATTCAGATTCTTCAGCGCCGCACCAAGAACAATCCGGTGCTGATCGGCGAGCCGGGCGTGGGCAAGACGGCGATCGTCGAAGGACTGGCGCAGCGGATCGTGAATGGCGAAGTGCCGGAAACGCTGAAGGGCAAGCGCGTGCTGTCGCTCGATATGGCAGCGCTGCTCGCGGGCGCGAAGTATCGCGGTGAATTCGAGGAGCGCCTGAAGGCCGTGCTCAACGATATCGCCAAGGATGAAGGGCAAACGATTGTCTTCATCGACGAAATTCATACGATGGTCGGCGCAGGCAAGGCCGAAGGCGCGATGGACGCGGGCAATATGCTCAAGCCCGCGCTCTCGCGCGGCGAGCTGCATTGCATCGGCGCGACAACGCTGGATGAATACCGCAAGTACATCGAAAAGGACGCGGCGCTGGAGCGTCGTTTCCAGAAAGTGCTCGTCGATGAACCGTCGGTGGAAGCGACCATCGCGATTCTGCGCGGCTTGCAGGAAAAGTACGAGCTGCACCACGGCGTCGAGATCACCGATCCGGCGATCGTCGCAGCGGCGGAGTTGTCGCATCGCTATATCACGGACCGCTTTTTGCCGGACAAGGCCATCGATCTGATCGATGAAGCGGCGTCGCGCATCAAGATGGAAATTGATTCGAAGCCCGAAGAAATGGACAAGCTGGATCGCCGGCTGATTCAGTTGAAGATCGAGCGCGAGGCGGTGAAGAAAGAGAAGGACGAGGCTTCGCAGAAGCGTCTGCAGTTGATCGAAGAGGAAATCGAGCGGCTGAATCGCGAATATTCGGACCTCGAAGAAATCTGGACGGCTGAAAAAGCGGCGGTGCAGGGCAGCGCGCAACTGAAGGAAGAGATCGAAAAAGTGCGCGCCGATATCACGCGTTTGCAGCGTGAAGGCAAGCTCGAAAAGGTCGCGGAATTGCAGTACGGCAAGCTGCCGGAACTCGAAGCGCGTCTGAAGCAAGTGACGCAGGCCGAGTCCCAGGAGCAGAACAATCCGACGCGTCCGCGTTTGTTGCGCACGCAAGTTGGTGCGGAGGAAATCGCGGAAGTGGTGTCACGTTCGACGGGCATTCCGGTCGCGCGCATGATGCAGGGCGAGCGCGAAAAGCTCTTGCAGATCGAAGCGAAGCTGCATGAACGCGTGATCGGTCAGGACGAAGCCATCGGCGCGGTGGCGGATGCGATTCGCCGTTCGCGTGCGGGTTTGTCGGATCCGAATCGCCCGTATGGTTCGTTCCTGTTTCTCGGGCCGACGGGCGTGGGCAAGACCGAACTGTGCAAGGCCCTGGCCGCTTTCCTGTTCGATTCGGAAGATCATCTGATCCGCATCGACATGAGCGAGTTTATGGAGAAGCACAGCGTCGCGCGGCTGATCGGCGCGCCGCCGGGCTATGTCGGATATGAGGAAGGCGGTTATCTGACCGAAGCCGTGCGCCGCAAGCCGTACAGCGTGATTCTGCTCGATGAAATCGAGAAGGCGCATCCGGACGTGTTCAACGTGCTCTTGCAAGTGCTCGATGATGGCCGCATGACCGATGGACAAGGCCGCACCGTGGACTTCAAGAACACGGTGATCGTGATGACATCGAACCTTGGTTCGCAGGTCATTCAGGGCATGGTCGGCGAGCCGCAGGAAAAGGTGAAGGATGCCGTGTGGGAAGAAGTGAAGCTGCACTTCCGGCCGGAATTCTTGAACCGTATCGACGATGTCGTGGTGTTCCATTCGTTGGATCGAAGCAATATCGAATCGATCGCGAAGATTCAGTTACAGCGTCTGCACGAGCGGCTGGCGAAGCTTGAGATGCAGCTCGATGTGTCGGAAGCGGCGCTGGAGCAGATCGGCAAGGTTGGTTACGACCCGGTGTTCGGTGCGCGGCCGTTGAAGCGCGCGATTCAGCAGGAGATCGAGAATCCGGTCGCCAAGCTGATTCTCGCTGGACGGTTCGGACCGAAGGATGTGATTCCGGTCGATGTGCGGGATGGGAAGTTCGTGTTTGATCGAGTGGTTCATTAAGCGCTTGGTTTTAGCTGGCGCTTGAGGAAGGGCAGCGTAGCGATCCGCTGCCCTTCTTGCTTTTATCCTTGCGAACGTAGGGATTTTTTGAAATTTTGCTGCGACAGGGATGAAATCCGTGTGATTGCACGGATTATTGTGAGCGCATACAATAATTCGGTAAAATCCATTCGATCGCAAGGATTTCTATGGAAATCGAAATCAGAGGCGCCGGTGATATTGGCGCGGCAGTGCGGGCCGCACGCAAGAGTCAAAAGCTTCGCCAAGACGATGCCGCTGGTGCCATCGGCGTGAGCGAGAGCTTCTTGGGCAAGGTCGAAAGCGGCGCCGAGAGCGTGCAGTGGGGCAAGCTCTTCCAAGTGCTCGAAGGCTTGGGTGTGCATGTGATCGTCGATGTCCCGGACGGCGTCGGCGAACGTTATGCCAGCGAAAAGATGGGCCAGTACGGGCGCGCGGCAAGGGCGGAAAAGCGTCGGCGCGATAAGGAGCAGCAAGGTGAGTCCTGAGCAGCAACCAGCTGACGCTTCGCGCCGCGATCTGATCGCGAGTATCAATGACGTGCAAGTCGGCGTGCTCAATGCGGATCGGGATATCTGGTCGTTTACGTATCTTCCCTCGTGGCTCGCGAATGCCGGTCGTTATCCTTTGAGTCCCGCCTTGCCGCTGCAAGAAGCGTCGATTCTCGACGGCAGTTCGCGCCGTTCGATCCAGTGGTACTTCGACAATCTGTTGCCCGAGGAAGGACAGCGCGCCTTGCTCGCGCGCGATGCCGGTATCCGCAACGAAGCGGATGCGTTTGCGTTGCTCGAGCATTACGGCGCGGAATCGGCGGGCTCGGTCACACTGTTGCCGCCAGGCGATGTTTCGGCACAGGAGCCAGCGGAACGGCCTTTGTCCGACGAAGCGCTGCAATTGCGTATCGATGCCTTGCCACGCGTGCCGCTCACTCACCACGCGATCAAGCGTATGTCGCTGGCGGGCGCGCAGCACAAACTTGCAGTCGTATTGCGCAATGACGCGCTATTCGAGCCTGCGGGAATCACACCTTCCACGCATATCCTCAAACCGAATCATCAGGATAACGATGATTATCCGCACTCGGCCATCAACGAATGGTTCGTGATGAAGCTGGCGGACAAGTTGCGTCTGGACGTGCCCGATGTGCATCGGCGATATGTGCCTTCACCCGTGTACCTCGTCGATCGCTTCGATCGTGAATCACGCGAAGGCCAATGGCGGCGTCTGCATACGATCGATGCCTGTCAGTTGCTCGACCTCTCGCGCACATTCAAGTATGAGCAGGGCAGCGTCGAACAACTCGCCGTGCTGGCGGCGCGTTGCCGCAATCAGGCGTCGGCGCGCACGCGACTGTTTTCGTGGCTCGTTTTCAACGTGCTCGTCGGCAATTCGGACGCGCATTTGAAAAACCTGAGCTTTCTCGTTTCGCACGATGGCATCGAGCTTGCGCCGTTTTACGATCTGTTGAGCGTGGCGGCGTACGGCACGCCTGCATATCAAAAGACCGATTGGCCGCAGCGTGCGTCCTTCGCGTGGGACATTCTCGGCGCGCGGTACTACGAAGATTTCGATCGCGCGTTGATGCTGCGCGCTGCCGCCGCGCTTGGCCTTGCGCGCGCGACAGCAGAGCGCCTGCTCGACAACCTCCTCGGTTCGATCACGCGTGTGGCTGCCGAGTTGTATGCGCAAGTGGAACAAGACAACGCCACGCGCCTCGTGGCACGGCCTGATCTCGCCGCCACTTTCGGCGGCGAATTGCGATGCCTGCGAACGATTCGCTATGCCGTGATCGCGGACATGGCATCACGTCTTGCGGCACGCTAAAAAAAACAAAACCCCGCACGGCTCACGCCATGCGGGGGTTTTCCTATCCACCCATCGGCAAAAAACTCAGGCCTTCGGCGGCTCACCCTTGCCGAACATGCCCGCCAGTCCACCCAGCGAACCCAGCACGCTCGACAAATCCAGTTGCCCGTTCGCCGGCACTTCGCCATTCGGCGTCGCGCGATCCACGAGATGCGGCAGCACTGCTGCCAGCATGCCCGACAACTGATCGCCCGATACACCCGCTTTCTGTGCGAGCGCGCCGACATTGTCCTGACCGAGCACGTTCGTGAGCGTGCCCGGATCGATCGGCTTGTTCTCGCCGCTGCCGATCCACGATTGCACGACATCGCCCGCGCCGTGTTGCTGGAACTTGGCGAGCAGGCCCATCAGGCCGCCCGGCTGGCTGTTGATGAATTGCATCGCCGCAGCGATCAGCGCGGCCTGACCGGATTGCGCGGGCTGGCCGCCTTGTTGCGAATTGCCGAGAGTGGAGGCGAGGATATCGAGTAGGCTCATGACGGTCTCACTACGAGAGGTTACGGGGGATTGCACGCGGATTCGCATGCAGCGACAACGGTTTGAATCTGGCGGTTGGACGGCGCGCGCTCACTCAGGTTCGGAGGTTCGCTCGCGCCATCCCGCTCGATTTGACTTACTGGCTGGCCGCAGCGGCGCTCGCGGCCTTGTCCTTCTTGCTGCGCTTGGTCTTGGCAGGCTTGGCATCGCTGGCGGCGGTGGTGCCGGATGCAGCTGCAGCTGTGGTCGCCGCCGCTGCTTTCGACTTCTTCGATGCCTTCCCACTGGACGCAGGCGCAGCAGCCGAAGCAGGCGATGCAGCCGGCGTCTGCGCGGTCGTCGCAGCAGGCGAAGTCGCCGCCGTCGCACTGGTCGATGACTTGATCGTCGAGTTAGGCGCTGCGCTGCCACCGCCTGACGACGTCGGCTTGCTGCTGGTCTTGCCCGTCGGCGGCGCTGACGATCCGCCTATGGTCAATCCGTTCTGTTCAAGGTTCGCGACCGACTTGGTGCCCAGACCCTTGACGCGGTTGGCGAGATCGTCGGCATCCTTGAACGGGCCGTTCTTGGTGCGTTCATCGACGATGGCCTTCGACTTCACCGGCCCCAGACCCTTGACCGAGTCCAGCGCGGCCTGATCGGCGGTGTTGACATCGACCGCGGCGAACGCGGAACCCACGGACAACATCAACGCAAAGCACAGCATCAGCAGCTTTTTCAGCATGACGGCACTCCAGGCTTAGAGAAAAGAATGACAAATCGATAAGTTCAGGCCTTTCAAGGACGTTGCCATCAAGCATAGGACAAAACAGCCCGATGAACCTCGTACGAGAAAACCCGCCTGAACCATAGTGGCTCGAATTGTGCACGACCCCGCATCGCGCACTGCGCGTCGCCACAATCTTTAACGTTACGGCGCGTCGTGCGGATGACGCCGTGCATTTTTTCTTGCCAATGGACAGACCAGAGCGCCGTGTCGTTTCGTGATGCCAATGTTTTGCATCATTTGGATGCGTGCGTTGCCGGTTTTGCTGCGGTCTTTGCAAACGCGCCGCGCACTTCGAAACCGACCGAATCGACGATTTCGCCGCGTGTATCGACGAGTTCGAGTGTGTGGCGGCCCGGCCACGGCAGCCAGGCGGCGCGCGCGTCCTGGCCGTACGGTTTGCCGTCGGGCCGCCAGTTCAGGCGCGCGCCGCCTGTGCGTTCGAACCACACGCGCTGCCGGGCGGGCGGAATGTCGGGATCGAGCGCGAAGATGGTGCCGTCCGTCGGTGCGCCGATGCGCGCGGCTTTCGCATCCGTCGATGTGGTCGATGCGGTCAGCGCGATATCGCGCATCTGCGTGCCGCGTACGAACCACTCGTCGCGCGACGGCTCGATATCGTTCTGATACGCGACGTGGCTGCGCACTACGCCGTCCGGCGCGGCGGGCGCGCGGCTTCCGGCACGCCGCCCGAGATAATTGACGATCGCGTTCCACGCGGGGGCCGCGCCGGTTACGCCGGAGACGTCCCACATCGGCGCGCCGTCCGCGTTGCCGACCCATACGCCGACGGTGTATCGAGAAGTGAAGCCTACTGCCCAGTTATCGCGCATGTCCTTGCTGGTGCCGGTTTTGACGGCGCTGAAGGTGCGCGTGGCGAGCACGCTGTCGAAGCCGAAGGTGCGGGTGCGCGCGTTGTTATCGGCGAGGATGTCGGTGACGATAAAGCTCGCGTCTTTGCTGAATATACGCGTGCCAGCAGGTGCCGCCGCGTGGTCCGCCAGATCGAAAACCGGCCGCGCGATACCGCCATTCGCCAGCGCCCGATACGCATTCGCCAGCGACGCCAGCGTCACGTCCGCGCTGCCGAGCGCGAGGCTGAAGCCATAGTAATCGCCCGCCTGCGTGAGCGGCAGACCAAGCGCGACCAGCGTTTTGGCGAAGCGATGCGGCGTGACCATCACCAGCGTGCGCACCGCCGGCACGTTCAGCGACGAGCCGAGCGCCGTGCGCACGCTCACCCAGCCCTTGAAGTCGTGATCGTAGTTTTGCGGGATATAGAGACCGCCGCCGGTGGCGAGATCGAGCGGGGCATCGTCGAGCAGGGACGCGGCCGTGAGGCGCTTTTCGTCGATGGCCTGCGCGTAGAGGAACGGCTTGAGCGTGGAGCCAGCCTGACGTTTCGCGAGCACGGCATCGACTTCCGGCGCGTTCGATAAACCGCCCGCCGAGCCGACCCACGCGAGCACATCGCCGGAAGCGTTGTCGATAACGATGGCCGCTGCATCGTGCACATTGCGCGGATGGGCGCGCGCGTTGAGTTCGGCGAGCGTGCGGGCGAGCGTGTCGCGTGTGAAGCGCTGAAGGCGCGCATCGAGCGATGAACGGATTCGCGTGCCCGCCTGCGGATGCACTTCACTCGCGATACGTCGCGCGAAATGCGGCGCGAGCGCGTCGTCGCCTCGCGCGATTGACGATGCGGAAGCGGTACGCGTCAAAGTCAACTGAACGTAGCTGTCCAGATTGATGCAGGGATCGGCTTTTGCAGCGGCATTGCCATGCATATCGCGCAGAATCGCGCAGGCACGCGTGCTCACTTTTGCATAAGGCGCGTTCGGCGCGCGCACCAACGCGGCGGCAAGCGCGGCTTCGCGTTCATCCAGCCCGGACGGCGCTTTATCGAACAAAGTCTGCGACAGCGCCGACAAACCGATGATCTCGCCGCGAAACGGCACCAGATTCAGATACGCTTCGAGCACCTGATCTTTTCGCCACGAGCGTTCGAGCCACAATGCCTCGACCGTCTGCTGCGCCTTCTCGCCGACCGAGCGACGCCCCGGCGTCTTGCCTTCATCGTCGATCAGACTCGTAAGTTGCATCGTCACCGTCGATGCGCCGCGCGTGCGCGTGTTCCACAGATTTCCCCACGCCGCCGCCGCCGCGCCGCGCCAATCCACGCCCGCGTGCTCGTAAAACCGCTTGTCCTCCGATACGACGATCGCTTCGCGCAACGCTGGTGAGACATCCGCCAGCGCGACCCAATCACCGCGCCGCGCGTGGCTATCGATACGCGTACGCTGAAGCGGCTCGCCATCTCGCGCGAGCAGCACCCAGTCGGAACTGCGCCACTTCGCGCGCACTTCGTCGAAGCTCGGCGCGGCGTGCACCGCCGCGCTCAGTATCGATGCGATGACGAAGCAGGCGGCGCGTTTCATTTCTGCTTCACGACCACGTTCGCATTCGGCAACGCGCCGAACGACGAGGGCGCGTAGAGCGCTTCGACGCGCGTCGGCGGCATGCCGAACGTGCCGGCATTGTTCAGGCGCATCGTGTATTCGACTTGCAGCTTGCCCTTCGGCAGATAGTCGTAATACGCGCGATACCCCTCGAACCCGCGCTCCACGAACGTCGGCCACGCGCCGCCCTGATCCGGCTTCTCGCCTTCTGTCGCGGCGGCGGAATCGCGGCCCAGTCCGGAGCCGAGAATCGTCGCGCCGGCGGGAATCGGATCGTTGACGACGACCCAGGTCATGTCACTTTGCGCATCGATGTCGAGATGCACACGTACGACGTCGCCGCGCGTGAGCACGCCTTTGGTGGCCGGATCGATCGGCGTCACCGTCTTCGAAATCCGATAACCCGCCGCGAACGGCGCTTTCAACGCGACCGCCGCGAGGCTTTCGATCGTCGCCCACGGTTTGCCGGTGCCTTGCTGCGTGAGCGTGAGCGAACCGGTGGACCATGGAAGCATGACGCTGCGCGTGTTCGCGCTTTTCGTGATGGCGGTGGCAGAAGCGGGCGCGGCTTTAGGAACAACACTCGGAACAACACTCGGAACAACACTCCAATCCACGCTCTGCGACGCCGATCCAAGCGCAATCGCCGTGCTGCCTGTCACCGGCGTGCTCTCGAACAACCGCGAGAAGCGCGCGACCGCGAGCGAGCCCCACAGATTCGCCGTCGTCGTCTGCCACGCGCCGTTCTTCTGCAACGCGAGCAATCCGGCGACAAGACGCGGCATTTCATCCTTCCAGCCGGGTGCATCGGCGAAAAGGAGTGCGGTGCGCGCGGCGTTCGTTTCGGTGCCGGTCATGAGCCACCAGAGATCGTCGTCGCGTTCGGTGGAGAACGTCAGGCGCGTGCCCTGATACGTCAGCCGCGCGCGAACGATCTGCTCGACCTGCGCGCGCTTCTCATCGCGCCCCGGAATGCCATCGACGCGCGACAGAATCGCGTAGTAATCGAGCACGGCGGACGTCGGCCACTGATCCGGCGCGATGGTGATCGAGCCGAGCATGCGCGCCTGCGCAAGACCGTAACGCGACAACGCTTCGATCGCGGCGAGCTTCTCGTAGTCCAGATCGTTGCGCGGCGCCCAGAATTTGCGCTGAATTTTCCCGTCGATGAAATTCGCCAGACCCGCCGCCATCTGATCGCGGACATCGGCGGGCAGGGCGGAACGCTTGTCTTCCTTCGCAGCGTCGTCGGTGACGGAGAGCAGGTAGGCGGTCAGCGCCGGGCTGCCGGTCGGGCGTTCATCGTCGGACGGCGGGAAGTAGTTGGCGAGGCCATCGCGATCCAGATACGACGGCATGCGCGTCAGCACGCCTTGCCATTGCGCCGCGTCCATCAGGCCGAGCGCGCGCGAGGTCTGCTGCTCAAGACAATTGTACGGATAACGCTCGAACCAGCGGCGCACGCCGGGCAGGCCATCGGCGAGCTTCGGCTGCAAGGACACGGCGATGCCGCCACGTATTGCGCCATCGCTCGATTTCACGGCATCGGCGGGCGGGGCGACGGGGACGGTGAGCGTGCCGTCCACTTGCGAGATGGTCGCTTGCTGCACGTTGACCGGAATCGCGGGGACGACTTTTTGCGTGAGCTTGACCGCATCGCTAGCCTTCGGGCCTGCTTGTTCGGCGGCATTTACGGTCCAATCGAGCGACGACACATCCGGCGTCGTCACCTCCCACGCGATTTCCTGCGATGACTCCGGCGCAAGATCGACCGTGCGCGCATCGAGCGCAAGCGATCCGGCGCGCGGCGTGACCACGACGTGCATCGTGCGTGACGTGGTATTGCGCAGCGTGAACTGTGCGCGGAACGCATCGCCCGTGCGCACGAGCGGCGGCAGGCCCGAGATCAGTTGCAAGTCCTGCGTGCTCTGGATCGATGCGCTTCCCGTGCCGAACTGTCCCGCGCCAACCGCCGCAATCGCGACGATGCGGAAGCGCGTGAGCGCATCGTTCAGCGGCACATCGACGGACGCTTCGCCGTTCGAATCGAGCGTGACGCGCGGGTTCCAGACGAGCAGCGTATCGAACAATTCGCGCGTGGCGCTGTGACCGCCGCCGCCGCCCGCCGGCACCGCCTTTCGCCCGAAGTGACGCCGTCCGATGATCTCCATCTGCGCCGTCGATGTCTCGACGCCATACGCACGCTGCTGAAGCATGGCATCGAGCACGTCCCAGCTTTGATTGGGCATCAGTTCGAGCAGGGCTTCATCGACGGCGGCAACGGCGATCTGCGTACCCGCGGGCGCGGGTTTGCCATCGGGCAACGCGACTTTCACCTTCACATGCGCCTTGCTGCGCACCGTGTACGACTTCGCATCCGGCGTCACGCTCACCGCCAGCTTGTGCGATGCCGTGCCCACTTTGATCGATGCCAGTCCATACCGGAACGCGGGCTTCGACAAATCGACCAGCGGCGTCGGTGCCTGATATTGACGGCCTTCGTACCAGAACGCGCGCGCCCATTCGACCGGCGCTTTCCACCCCCACATGAAGAACGAATACCACGGCACATCGCGGATGCGCCCGCGCAGCGCGAGCACCGACACATACACATTCGGCCCCCACGCGTCCTGCACCTTCAGTTCCACAGTCGGGTCTTTGCCGTTCAACTCGACCACATGCGTCTCAACGATACCCTCGCGCTCCACGGCCACCAGCGCCGTCGCGGAGCGGAAGGGCATGCGCACCTGGAAGCGCGCGGTATCGCCCGGTTCGTAGCTGGTCTTTTCCGGCAACACGTCGATACGATCGGTGTTCTCGCCGCCGAACCACAGTTCATCTTCACGCGTGACCCACACCGATGTGCTCGCGTTCGCCGCGTGCCCGTCGCCGTCCTTGGCGACCGCGATCAGATCGATATTGCCCGCGTCCTTCAGCTTTACCTCGCAGGACACGATGCCGTGATCGTCGCTCTTGCCGCTGCACAGCGAGCCCAGATCCTTGATCTCCGTGTGATTGTCGTAGGCATAGAAACCGCCGACCATGCGCTTGCGCGAACTCGACATCACGCGCGCCACGCCCTTGATTTCCACCGATACCCCCGCGCGCGGCTTGCCCTGCAAATCGAGCGCGAGCGCCTGCACCGGTAGCGCGCCGCCGACCGATACCCAATGCCCCGCCTTCACGCCGACCGCGACCGAAGCGGGCCACAAAATCGCGCCGCCGCTGATGGTCTGCACTTCGCCGTTCGGATCGGAGAAAGTGGCTTCGAGCGCGAGCCGCTTGGGTGAATCGAAGGAAGGCAGCGGTTTGAGCGTGAGCTTGCCCGCGCCATCGCGATCGAGCGTCACGCGCTGTTTATCGGCGATCAGTTTGGTCGATGTATCCGCCTGCTGCTCGCTGTCTTCATCTTCAGCGGGCGCACTCGCGCCATCGTTGGCCGGCTTGCGATACGGCGCAAAATTGAACGCTTCGTATTGCGATGCAAACGGCGGCGACGCATCGCGCACGAGCGCGGAAACCTGCACCGGCAGATTCGATGCCGGTCCGCCCTGAACGTACTCGATCTGCACGTTCACCGGCGCTTCGGTTGCCGCGATCATCCCGGGCGATTTGGTATCGCCTGCGGTAATCGAGCCTTTGAAAACCGGCAGACGGAATTCCTCGACGCGGAAACTGCCCGATTCGTACGATTGCGTGACGCCGCTGTCGTTGTCGTCGTCTTCATCGTTGGCGGTGCCGTTGTCGAGCGTGACGCTGTATTCGCCGAGTTTCGCGGCGGCGGGAATCGGGAAGGTGGAATCGGCGCTGTGATCGGCGGACCATTTGAGCGGCATATGCCACGTCTGGCCACTGCCGACATGGCGAATCGTCACGCGCGTCGGATTCTGCGGCGCGAAGGCAAAACCCTTGAGCGTTTCCACGCGCAGCAAATGCTTCATCGATACCGTTTCGCCCGCGCGCAACAACGTGCGATCGAAGACGGTATGCGCGCGCGTCGTGCGCTTCGCGTCCATATCGGTCGGCACATTGAAGCGCCACGATTCGATTCCGCGATTCCAGTCCGTGGTCACGAACGCCATGTCCGGTCCCGTCGGATCGTCGATGCGCGCTGACACGAAGAAGCCGCCCCACGCGAGACTGTTGTCATTGCATTCGTGGAGCGCGGCGAGCGGCTTGTCGATCTTCGCGAGACCTTGCGCGTCCGTTTTGCCGGTGGCGATTTCATCGCCGTTGCAATCCGTCACGCGGATGGCCGCGTTCGGCACGGGCTTGCCTTTGTCGAGCGTCGTCACCCAGACAAGGCTGTTTTCGCGGCCTTGCTTGAAGTGCACGCCGAGGTTGGTCACGAGCACGGACGTGCGTACGTACATCGACTGATTCTTGCCGAGCAGCGATTCGCCGAGTGCTGGCGAGGCAAGCTCGACCACGTAAAAACCAGGCTTCGTCAACGGAATGCCGACGACTTCAAACGGCCGCAGCGCTTTCGGATCGGCGGCGGGCAGGTTCAATGTTTCGACGCCCGGACGCTTCGTCAGCATCGACAAGGAGCGAATATCCAGTTGCGGATCTTTCGATACCGACCCGTCCGTGTTCGGAATGATCACCGGCTTGATGCCGTTCTTGAGCATCTCCGGCATGCGTTCCTGCACCGAGGAACGCGACATCGAAATGCCATCGAACTGATCGACGGCGCGCATCCAGCGACGGATATCGGCGTCGGCATCGGGCTTCATCGTCGTCACGTTCGAGGTGCCGGAATTCAGCCCCTGCACATGCAAATCCGCTTCGACGTGACGCAGCGTGACGGGCAGCATCGCGGGCATATCCGGCTCCGCGAATCGCTCGATGATGCCGAACGTGCCCGACGAAAACTTCGCGAGCGGCGGCATCGGCGCGGTGGTGGTTTTGAGCGGGAAGAGATCGGCGTTGGCGAGTGCGCGGCCGCTGACATCCTTCAGATTCGCGGGTGCTTCGATCGTCAGATCGGCGCGTTCGGGCAGCGGCGCGGCGAATTCCAGATCGCTGACTTCGGTGCTTTTGTCATCGGCGTTGAAGGCGGGCGCGGTGTTGCCTTTCGGGCCGCGCAGGACGAACTTCTGCGCATCTTCACGGCTGATCGGCGCAGTGAAATTGAGCTTCAGCGAACGCAAAGGCGTGCAGGGCGCTTTGGCGTTTTCGCGCTCGCATGTGAAGCTGGCCTGGAACGGTTCGCGCACGTTGAAATCGAAGCGCTTCTCCACATCGTTGGCGATGCCGCTCGGTCCGCTCACGCCTTTGCCGAATACGAGCTGCATTTTCGATGCCGCCGGCAAGGTCTGCTGGCACGCGAGCGTCAGCACGCGCTCGCTTTCCTTCTGCATATCGAAATGCTTGAGCAGGGCATCGCGCGTGGTTTGATCGACGGTACGCACGGGAATGCGATTGCCCAATGCGCTCGTCTCGCACCAGACGTGATCGAGCACGGATGCCTGCGTCGCCGGACCGTTCAGACGCAACACGAAGGTCTGATTTTCTTCGATCTCGCCGCCAGCCGGCATCACGCGCGTGACGAACGGACCGCCCGTCTGGAATGCGAAGTGTTGCGGGCCGGAAAGCGCGTTACCCGCGCCCGATTTGATGCCGTCTTTCAGATCGAACGCGCATCGCACGCCTGGCGGCAAGTCGTTCTCGAAGTCGAACGCCCACGTTTTCTGATCGATCCATCGCGCGCTTCCTTTGGTCGATGCAGCAGGCGCGCCGCTACAGGTGACTTTGCCCGGCGGCGCGGCGTTCGGATCGCCGAACGCGCTTATTGCTTCGTCGAACTTGACGACGACTTGCCTCACTTGCGCGACCTTGCCTTGCGGCGAGACGGTCGTGACGCGCGCGGCGTCGGCCCGATGCATCGCTACGCCGAACGACAGCGCGGTCAGCAGGGCGGTTGCGGCGAGAATCCATTTTTTTTGTGTTGTGATGCGGCTCATCCACTCGCTCCGAGTTTCCCTCGATGCGGCGATTCTAACGGAGCCTTACGCGCTTCTTTCTGACAATGATGCTTTTACACGTCAGTCCGCGTTCACACGCGATACATGCCGCGCACTGACGCGCCGCCAGTACACGAACAAGCCGATACCCGCGACGCCCAGACTCAGCGTATTGGCGATCCAGAAGCCGCGCGCGCCCTGCAAGGCTTCGGGCACCGCGCCGCCCACATCGAAACCGAGCAGATACCCGCCGCCCAATCCGATACCCCACAGCGCGATCGCGTAAATAACGGTCGGCACCAGCGTGACCTTGTACGCTCGCAAGATGAACGCGGTGGTGATCTGCAAGGCATCGCACAGGTGATAGAAGAAGATGATGAGCACCAGCGGCATGGCGGCGGCGATCACGTTGGCATCGGGCGTATAGGCCGCAATGATGTGCGGGCGCGCGGCGACGAGCGCCACGCCGTACACGAGCGCCAGCACGCACGCCATGCCAATGCCGTGGCACGAGATCGACCGGGCGTCGTCGTACTTCTGCGCGCCGAGCGCTTGCGACACCAGCGTCGAAGAGGCAATGCCAATGGACAGCGGCGTCATATACAGCACCGCGCCGAGATTGCCGGCGATCTGATGCCCGGCGAGCGTCGTCGTGCCGAAGCGCGAGATGAACAGCGCCATGAACGTGTACGAGGTCACTTCGATCAGATACGACAGGCCCATCGGAATGCCGAGCCGCAACAGCGCGATCTGGCGCCGCCACACCGGCCAGCAGAAGCGCGAAAAAATCCCGAACGGGCGGAAGAACTCGACGCGCATCAACACCGTCATGCCGACAATCGCCGATGCCCAGTTGACCAGCGAACTCGCCAGCGCGCAGCCCGGACCGCCGAGCGCGGGCACGCCGAAGCCGCCGAAGATGAACCACGTATTGAGCGGAAACTTGAGCACGAGTCCGCCCACTTGCAGAAACATCACGAGTCGCGGCTTGCCGACTGCATTCGCCAGCGAGCTATAGACGCGAAACGCGAGGCTCGCAGGCAGACCGAACGACAGAATCCGCAGGTAATCCACCGTGCGGTCATGCAGCGCGGGCGGCGCTTTCGCAAGACTGAGCAAGGGCTCGGGATAATAAAGCAGCACGAATCCGACGATGGTCAGCACCGCCGCCAGCCAAAACGCCTGCCGCGTTTCCTCGCCGATTTCGCTTTCGCGTCCCGCGCCGAAAAGTTGCCCCGCAATCGGCTGAAGCGCGACCAGAATCCCCGTCAGGCCGATATACACCGAAATGTAGACCGAGCCGCCAAGGCCGAGTGCGGCGAGATCGGTGGCGGAGAAGCGGCCGACCATCGCGGTATCGATCACGCCGAACGCGATCACCGCGAGCTGGCCGATCAGCACCGGCCACGCGAGCGCGGCGATCTTGCGCACATCGCTGAACATGCCGGTGGTGGTGTTGTGCATAGCGCGCATGCGTTATTGCGGCCGGCGCAGGCTCTTCGGGCGCAGCGGCTTTTTCTCGGGCGGCGTCGGGCGCTCGATACGCACGTAGAGGCGGAACCGCTCATCGCGGTCGGCGACGCGGCGGCCTTCCCACACGAGCTTCCACTGGAATGCCGAGATCGACGGCGGATCGCCGTAGTCGGCCGGGTCCTGACGCAGGATCACGTCGCAGTCTTCATCGAATGCGAAATGCATGCCGCCGAAATACGCGAAGGTGGCGATCTGCGCATCGCCCAGACGTGCGGGGGAAATGCAGTTGTAGTCGGGCGGCAGGTGCTCGGCAATCTGCTCCGCCACATCGCGATACGTCCGGCTGTAGTTCACCACCGGCAGCCACAAGGTCATCAGCAGCACCCACATCAGCGTGGTGCCCGCGCTCGACAGCACGACGCTGCGCCACAACACCTTTGGATGCCGCGCGAGACGCCAGCGCGCCAGCATGAACCAGCAGACCGTCACGGCGACCGCGCAGACAAACGACAGCAGCTTGAATTCAGGATGAAAGCCCGGCGCAAGACGCGCGAGATTGCGCGCCATCGCCGCGGGAAAACCGATCATGCCGGCGGTCCACACCAGCCACACCAGCGAGCCGATGATCGTGAAGCTCAGCATCGCGAACCAGTCGATGGCGTTGATCGCGCCGCGCTTGAGCGTCGGCAGCGCGAAAGTCGCCAGCACCGACAGCGGCGGCAGCAGCAGCATGAACAGGCGATTGGTTTCGTGCGCCTGAGGATCACCAGCACCAGCAACGGCCCGATGATCGACAGCGGCACGGCGACGTGCGGCGAGCGGCGCATGCCGCCCCAGCTCACGAAGGCCCAGATCGCGAGTGGCCATGCGGGCCACGTGAACAGCGGCAGATTTTTCAGCGCGTAACCGAGCACGGAACCGGGCGCGCCGGAGAAAAAGGAAAAGCTATTGCGCCACCATTGATGCAGCCACCAATCGCCATCGTCGGGATAGAAATGAAGCGTGGGCAGAACCCACGCGGCGATCAGCACAACCGCGACCGGCAGACCGTAAATCAGCAACGGCAACGCGCGCACTTGCTTCACGATGATCGTCATCGCGAGCGTGCAGAGCAGCAGCGCGAACACCAGCACCGGCGAACTGGATAAACCGACGACGCCGATCGCCAGACCCCAGACGAGCGCGCCGTGGATCGGCTTGTCGAGGCTGCGCACGAGGCCGTAGATCAGCATGGCGGTGCCGGCGAATTGCGCGAGTTGCGGCGTGGTTTCGTGGCCGCGCTCCGCCAGACCAAAGCAGGCGAGCAGAATCAGCAACGCGCCATCCGCAAGCGTGCGGCCGTAATCGCGCGGTTCCGGCTCGCCGCCGAACGCGTATTTGAACGGCTGTGCCTCATCGCGCCGGCCGAGCAGATACGCCGAATACCAGACGAATGCACACGCCAGACAGAACAGCAAACCCGTGACCACGCGCGATGCATTGCTCGCATCGACCCACGGACTCAGCAGGCGAATCGCCGATGCGCCGAGCCAGTACATCAGCGGGCCGTCCTGTGTCGGCGCCTTGCCGACGAGATTCGGCAGCAGCCAGTCGCGCGCATCGCCATTGGCCATCGTCCACATCACGCCGAAACCGGCGGCGTCCTCGTTCTTCCACGGGTCGCGCCCGAACAGGCCGAATGAGGCATACGTGATACAGATGGCGAGCAGCAGCCAGCGCGGCAGGGCGCTGGTGGCGGAGGCGGTCAGACGAACGACAGATCGCATGCGATAAGGCTTTGGAGGAGAGACGGGCCGCAAGTCATGCTGGAATGCGTGTTTTCTGACGCGGCGGGGTCGAAGCATCCGGCATTGTAGTCGCGCGTGGGGGACGCGTCACCGCGCGCCGGGCCGCAGGTAACGATGCGCAACACTCTTTACGCGTGACCTCAGCAATGGCAATGCCGCGTAAGGAACTGATATAGACAATGTGCAGAGACAAAAAAGGGCAGCAAAAAGGGCAGCAAAAAGGGCAGCCTGAGCTGCCCTTTTTCGCTGAACCTTAAAGCCCGACTTACTTCTTGGTGGAGAAGCGTGCGAACTTGTTGTTGAACTTTTCGACGCGGCCGGCCGTGTCCATGATCTTTTGCTGACCGGTGTAGAACGGGTGCGATTCCGACGACACTTCGATCTTTGCCAGCGGGTACGTCTTGCCTTCGAATTCGGCGGTTTCGCGCGTCTGGATGGTCGAGCGAGTTACGAACTTGAAGTCGTTCGACATGTCGATGAACAGAACTTCGCGGTAATCCGGGTGAATGCCTGCTTTCATGGTGTTTCCTGGTATCTGGCGGTAGCCAACTCGCTGCGCTTTCGGTTTGAAAAAGCGGCCTTAGCGGGTCACTTGCCTAGGGTCGAAAAACGGCGATTATGCCAGAAAATCAGTCGGTTGACATCTTTTTTGCAGGTTCAGTCGAGTGCGCCGAGAGCGCGCCAACCGCGGCGGGATCCTGTCTGTAATACCGCGCCAGCAGCCGATAAAGCTCCGGATAGTCCTTCTCGAAGGCTTGCGGCGTCACGAACAGCGCCTCGCTGCACACGGCAAAAAACTCCGACGGATGATCCGTCGCATACGGATCGATCAGCGAATCGCGCTCGAAACGGCTCCAGCGCCGCTCCGGCACGGCATCGACGCGGGCGCAAAACTGGTCGTAGGCGTTGTCGAAGATATCGGCCCAGGCGGTGGAATCGAGCGGCGCGTGCCATTTGCGGAATAAGGGCGGATGCCCGTCCGCTTCGCCGTTCAGCATATCGATCTTGTGCGCGAATTCGTGGATGACGACGTTGTACGCGTCGGAGCCATCGGCCATTTGCGCGTCTTCCCACGACAGCACCACCGGACCTCCTTCCCACGCTTCGCCGCTGGCATCGTGTTCGACTTCGTGGACCACGCCGTCTTCATCCTCCACCGTCTTGCGGATGATGAACTCGCCCGGATAGACGATCACGCCTACCCATCCGCGATACAAATCGAGATCGAGATTGAGCACCGGCAAACACGCCTGCGCCGCGATCGCGACGATCATCTGATCGGTCAGTTCGAGATCGTGCGCAGTCGAAAACTCTTTCTGCGCGATGAACAGACTGGCGAGATCGCGCAGGCGCTGAATATCGTCCGCGTTCAGATGGGCGAAGAAGGGATACGCGTCAAGCGTGGCGCGCCACAGGGCGTCATCGATCGCGTATTTGCGCAGCGCGCGCTCGCGGCGTTGCGCGCCGAACCAGCGGGAAAAGGGATTTAGGGGATTGGCCATCGTGCGGTCCGGATGCTAAAGACAGACGGCAATTGTACGCAGCGCGAACAACAAAAAACCGCCTGACGAAGCAGGCGGTTTTATCGAACGCAGACGCAACACGGATCAGGAACCGCCGCGACGCATCATGTCGAAGAACTCGGAATTGCCCTTCGTCTGACGGATCTTGTCGAGCAGGAATTCCATCGCTTCGACTTCGTCCATGTCGTGAATGAACTTGCGCAGCACCCAGACTTTTTGCAGCACATCCGGCTTGATCAGCAGTTCTTCGCGACGCGTGCCCGACTTGTTCAGATTGATTGACGGATACACACGCTTTTCAGCCAGACGACGTTCGAGGTGCACTTCCATATTGCCGGTGCCCTTGAACTCTTCGTAGATCACGTCGTCCATGCGGCTGCCGGTTTCGATCAGCGCCGTGCCGATGATGGTCAGCGAACCGCCTTCCTCGATATTCCGCGCAGCTCCAAAGAAACGCTTCGGACGTTGAAGCGCGTTGGCATCGACACCGCCGGTCAGCACCTTGCCGGACGCCGGCACCACCGTGTTGTAGGCGCGCGCCAGACGCGTGATGGAGTCGAGCAGAATCACGACGTCGTGCTTCATTTCGACCAGACGCTTGGCCTTTTCGATGACCATTTCGGCCACTTGCACGTGACGCGCGGCCGGTTCATCGAACGTGGAAGCGATGACTTCGCCGCGCACCGAGCGCTGCATTTCGGTCACTTCTTCAGGACGTTCGTCGATCAGCAGCACGAACAGGATGACGTCCGGATGATTCGACTTCACCGCATGCGCAATATGCTGAAGCATCACGGTCTTGCCCGACTTCGGCGACGCCACCAGCAAGCCGCGCTGGCCCTTGCCGATCGGCGCGATCATATCGATGATCCGGCCCGTGACGTTTTCCTCGCCGCGCATTTCGCGTTCGAGCGGCAGCGGCTTGTTCGGATGCAGCGGCGTGAGGTTCTCGAACATGATCTTATGTTTCGAGGCCTCAGGCGGCTGACCATTGACTTTATCGACCTTCACCAGCGCGAAATAACGCTCGCCGTCTTTCGGCGTACGTACTTCACCTTCGATGGTGTCGCCCGTGTGAAGATTGAAACGGCGAATCTGTGACGGGCTGATATAGATATCGTCCGTGCTCGCGAGATACGACGTCTCGGGTGAGCGCAAGAAGCCGAAGCCGTCGGGCAGCACTTCGAGGGTGCCGTCGCCGAAAATCGTGTCGCCAGCTTTGGCGCGCTTTTTTAGAATCGCGAACATCAGTTCCTGCTTGCGCAGGCGGTTCGCATTTTCGATCTCGAGGCCATTGGCCATCTCGATCAGTGCAGACACGTGCTGAGACTTGAGCTCGGATAAATGCATACGGATTTCCCGCCAGGGAGAGAGGTGCGACAGAAAGATTTGGGAGAAGAGGTGAGCGGAACCGCTCTAGGACTTAGTACTTCTTGAACTCTTGTGAATATAGCATAGCACACGCCGCGCGGGCCTCGGATAAGGCGAGGTCGGGGCTTCTCGATCCGATGTTGTCGGTAAACAACATCGGCGGGCCATGCCTGGATGCCGAAGACGCTTTAACCAGAGATCAAAGCGTCTTCATCGGATGCTTTTACAGGTTGCTGTCGAGGAACGCGGTGAGTTGCGACTTCGACAATGCGCCGACCTTTTGCGCGGCCACGGCGCCATTCTTGAACAGGATCAGCGTGGGAATACCGCGCACGCCGAACTTCACCGGCGTGGACTGATGTTCGTCCACATTGATCTTCGCGATCTGCAGGCGATCGCCATAATCCTTCGCGACTTCGTCGAGGATCGGGGCAATCATCTTGCACGGACCGCACCACTCGGCCCAGAAGTCGAGCAGGACAGGTTTATCCGACTTGACGACGTCCTGTTCGAAGGACGCGTCGCTGATGTGCTTGATTGATTCGCTCATTGTCTGAATACCTCTAGGGATTCGAGGCCCGCGTTTGATTGCTCGCCACGATACATCAAAACTGAAAAAAGTTACGTCGCCTGACGGGCCGGAGAAGGGCAGAACAGGCCCGTTCGCCGTGCGCCAAAAAGGCTCGCGCAAGGCTGCAAATGATCCGCGACGGGGCATCGACCAATCATTAATGCCCCGTTCACGCGTGATTCACATTGCATCTTAGCCTACTTTGCTATCCGTTGCCGGGTGCCGATAGGGACGATATGAGGCTTCAAATACGGAGTGCAAGAGGTGGTTTCACACGATGTTAGAGGCTATCGGACGGATAGGCGCGCGTGCTATGATTCGTCGTGACGGGCCTCCTCGCATGGTGGCGCGGTCAACCTGGTCAGGTCGGGAACGAAGCAGCCACAGCCGTTTTCTACCAGTGCCGAGGGTCGGGCTCGTCACCTTCCGCTTTTCTCTGCATTTTCTTTTTTCTCCCCGCGTTTTCTCCTATCTCTTCGCTGCTTTTCGGCGTGATTTTTTCACGGCTCGAATGCGCGTATCGGCGCTGGTTTGCGGCATTTGACGCGAGTCGTTGCTGATACAATTTCGCGCATGACCTATCAAGTTCTCGCACGCAAATGGCGGCCGAAATCGTTCGAGTCGCTCGTCGGCCAGGAGCACGTCGTTCGTGCGCTTACGCACGCGCTCGACGGCGGCCGCCTGCATCACGCGTATCTGTTCACGGGTACGCGCGGTGTCGGCAAAACCACGCTGTCGCGCATCTTTGCGAAGGCGCTCAACTGTGAAACCGGCGTGACATCCAAGCCGTGTGGCGTATGCCGCGCGTGCCGGGAAATCGACGAAGGTCGTTTCGTCGATTATGTCGAGATGGATGCGGCGAGCAATCGCGGTGTCGATGAAATGGCGGCGCTGCTGGAGCGCGCGGTCTACGCACCGGTCGATGCGCGCTTCAAGGTCTATATGATCGACGAAGTGCACATGCTCACCAACCACGCCTTCAACGCCATGTTGAAGACGCTGGAAGAACCGCCGCCGCACGTCAAATTCATTCTCGCGACCACCGATCCGCAGAAGATTCCGGTCACGGTGTTGTCGCGCTGTCTTCAGTTCAATCTGAAGCAGATGCCGGCGGGGCATATCGTCACGCATCTGGAGAATATTCTCGGGCAGGAGCAGATCGCGTTCGAGCCGCAGGCGCTGCGGCTTTTGTCGCGCGCGGCGGATGGCTCCATGCGTGACGCGCTTTCTCTGACCGATCAGGCCATTGCGTATTCGGCCAATCAGGTGACCGAGGAAGCGGTGCGCGGCATGCTCGGCGCGCTGGATCAAAGCTATCTGATTCGTCTCATCGATGCCCTCGCCGCGAGCGATGGCGCGCTGGTGCTTTCCATCGCGGATGAAATGGCTTTGCGCAGCCTGTCGTTCTCGACGGCGCTTCAGGATCTGGCGAGTTTGCTGCATCGAATTGCGTGGGGGCAGTTTGCGCCGGCATCGGTGCTCGATGAGTGGCCCGAAGCGGAAGATATTCGTCGATTCGCCGAGATGCTGTCGGCGGAGCAGGTTCAGTTGTTGTATCAGATCGCGACGGTCGGACGGGGCGAACTGGGCCTCGCGCCCGATGAATACGCCGGCTTCACGATGACGCTGCTGCGCATGCTCGCGTTCGAACCCGCGGGTGGACCGGGCGGCGGTGGTGGTGGCGTCGCGGTGGATGCGCCAACGGGTGCGAAGGGTGCGCGTGCTGCAGCGCCGGTCGCTGCTGCGGCTTCTGCAACGCCGATAGCCAAAACGCCTGCGCCGGTCGTGGAAGTGAAAGTGCAGGCTCCTCCGGTACGCGAAATCGAAACGCCGCCGCCCGAGCCGACCGCGCCTGCTGTCGCTGTCCGTCAGGCCACCGAAGAAATTGTTAAGGAAGCGCCGGAACCGGTATCGCGCGGAGCGGGCGGTGCGAGCGCAGCGCTGGATGTATTGCGCAGCGCGGGTATGCGTCTCTCGTCGGACAGAGGCGGGCGTGCGGCACCGGCGGCAACGCCGAAGCCCGTCGCAGCAGCCAAACCGGCACCGCAAGTGAAAGCGCCGACGCCGCGCGAACCCGCAGCGCAAGCGCCCGCGCCACAGCCGAAGCAAGCAAGAGAATCGAACGTCGTGCCGCCGTGGGAAGAGATGCCACCGGACGACTATCAACCGGCATCGTCGGAAGATGCGTACTTCGGCCCGCCCGACGACGGCTTCGTGCCCGCCTTCGAAAGCGGTCCCGACGATATGCGTTTCGACGCCGCACCCGCTGCCGCACCCGCACCGAAAATCGATACGACACCGCTGCCGCCCGCCGTTCCGCTCGATGCCATCGGCGTGGATATCGAATGGCCCGCGCTCGCGGTCGATCTGCCGCTGAAGGGCGTGTCCTACCAGCTCGCTTTCAACAGCGAACTGACCGCCTGCGACGCGAACTCGATCACCCTCGCCGTACCCGTGCAGATGTACACCGATGCATCGCATGTGGCGAAACTCAAGGCCGCGCTCGCCGAGAAACTGGGCCGCGCGCTCGAAGTCAACGTCAGCGTCGCGCCCGCGCGCCGCACAGCCGCCGCGCTCGATGCCGCCGACCGCGCGCGTCGTCAGCAGGAAGCCGAGCAGGAAATCAGGCAGGACCCGTTCGTGCAATCGCTGATCCGCGATTTCGGCGCGAGCATCGTTCAAGGTTCGATCAAGCCGATCGCGGGCGACGCGGCGGGTTCCGCCGCACGCGCACGTTAAGAGCCAACACCATTTCCGGGCGCGCAGACATCACGCGCGCCCGTCCGTTATCAAGCACCAAGGAGCCATCATGATGAAGAACCAACTCGCCGGGCTGATGAAGCAAGCTCAGCAAATGCAGGAAAACATGAAGAAGATGCAGGACCAGCTCGCGCTGATCGAGGTCGAGGGCCAGTCCGGCGCCGGTCTCGTGAAGGTGACCATGACCTGCAAGAACGACGTCAAGCGCGTGTCCATCGACCCGAGCCTGCTCGCGGACGATAAGGACATGCTCGAAGATCTGGTCGCCGCCGCGTTCAACGACGCCGTGCGTAAGGCCGAAGCCACCACGCAGGAAAAGATGAGCGGCATGACCGCCGGCATGCCGATGCCGCCGGGATTCAAGCTGCCGTTCTAATCGTGCGCGTGCGCGCCGATGCGAAAGCGGCGCGTATCTGAGGACACATGAAACAACCTTCCGCTTTGTCGGCGCTCGTCGAAGCGCTGCGTGCGCTGCCCGGCGTCGGTCCCAAGTCGGCGCAGCGCATGGCGTATCACCTGATGCAGCACGATCGCGCGGGCGCTGAAAAGCTCGGCGCGTCGCTCTTGTTTGCCACCGAAAATCTCAAGCACTGCGAGATGTGCAACACCTTCACGGAAGCGCAAATCTGCGAAGTGTGCAGCGACGACGAGCGCGATCCGGCGCTCTTGTGCGTGGTCGAAACGCCTGCCGATCAGATCATGCTCGAACAGACGCTGACCTACAAAGGCCTGTATTTCGTGCTGATGGGGCGGCTCAGTCCGCTCGACGGCATCGGTCCGAAAGAGATTCACTTCGAACGCCTGATCAATCGCGCAATGGACGGCGTCGTGCAGGAAGTGGTGCTCGCCACCAACTTCACGAACGAAGGCGAAGCGACGGCGCATTACCTCGCGCAGACGTTGAAATCGAAGGGGCTGAAGGTGACGCGGCTCGCGCGCGGTGTGCCGGTCGGCGGCGAACTGGAATATGTCGATGCGGGCACCATCGCGCGCGCCATGCTCGATCGCCGCTCCGTTTAAAGGAATCTCACCATGACTGAACAAGAGGCGCTCAAAGACGCGACGCATCGTCATTACAAGGGCGGGTTGTATCGCGTGATCGGGGTGGCGCGGCACTCGGAAACCGAGGAATCGATGATCGTTTATGAACATCTGTGGCCGCACGAGCGAGGTTTGTGGGTGCGTCCCGCCGCGATGCTCAACGAAACGCTCGCCGATGGCACGCCGCGTTTCAAGCCGCTCGATATCCCGCTCTAAAAGAACACATTCAACGGAGACACAGCCATGAGCGCAACGGGACCACTCGCAGGCGTCAAGGTGCTGGAACTCGGCACGCTGATCGCCGGGCCGTTCGCCGCGCGCTTCATGGGCGAATTCGGCGCGGACGTCATCAAGATCGAAGATCCGAATGGCGGCGATCCGCTGCGCAAATGGCGCAAGCTTTATCCCGAAGTGGGCGGCACGTCGCTGTGGTGGGCGGTGCAGGCGCGCAACAAGAAATCCGTGACCGTCAATCTCAAAGCCGAGGAAGGCAAGGAGATCGTGCGGCGGCTGGCGAAGGAAGCGGATATCGTCGTCGAGGATTTCCGGCCGGGTTTGTTGGAAAAGCTCGGACTCGGTTACGAAGTGCTGGCCGCTGAAAATCCCGGTCTCGTGATGGTGCGATTGTCCGGTTATGGGCAGACCGGGCCGTATCGCGACCGTCCGGGTTTCGGTGCGATTGCCGAGTCGATGGGCGGCTTGCGGCATATCACCGGTTATCCGGATTTGCCGCCGCCGCGCATCGGTATTTCGATCGGCGATTCGATTGCGGCGCTGCATGGCGTGATCGGCGCGTTGATGGCGCTGCATCATCGGCAAGTGAATGGCGGCAAAGGGCAGGTGGTCGATGTCGCGCTCTACGAAGCTGTCTTCAACATGATGGAAAGCGTGGTGCCCGAGTACGGCGTGTACGGCATGGTGCGCGAGCGGACCGGCGCGTCGCTGCCGGGAATCGTGCCGTCGAATACGTATCCGTGTCGCGATGGCAGCATCGTGATCGGCGGCAATAGCGATCCCATTTTCAAGCGGCTGATGAATGCCATCGAACGCGACGATCTTGCCAACGATCCCGCGCTCGCATCGAATGATGGCCGCGTGCCGCGCACGCAGGAAATCGACGACGCCATCGCCGCGTGGCTCTCGACGCGCAGTATCGATGAAGCGCTCGCCGTGCTCAACGCCGCCGATGTGCCCGCGGGCCGCATCTACAGCGTCGCCGATATGTTCACCGATCCGCAGTTCATCGCGCGGCAGATGTTGCAGCGTTTTCCGTGGCAGGACGGCCGCGAAATCACGCTGCCGAACGTGACGCCGAAGTTATCGGAAACGCCGGGGGAAACGCGCTGGCTCGGTCCGCAACTCGGTGAACACACCGATGAAGTGCTTCAAACGCTCGGGTATCATCCCGACGATATTGCGAGACTGCGCGCGGCCAAAATCATCTAAAGCGCGCGCAAGAAAAGAAGAATTCCAAGGAGACAATAACGATGCAACGCAGAACGTTCATCGCGAGCGGCGCCGTGCTCGCGGGTGGGGCACTCACAGGCGCGCCGTTCGCCTTCGCGCAGGCCAAGCTCGAACAGACCAAAGTGGCCATCGCCGTCGGCGGCAAGAACCTGTTCTATTACCTGCCGCTCACCATTGCCGAGCGCCGCAATTACTTCAAGGACGAAGGCCTCGAAATCGAAATCAGCGATTTCGCGGGCGGTGCGAAGGCGTTGCAGGCGGCTGTCGGCGGCAGCGCGGGTGTTGTTTCGGGCGCGTTCGAACACACGCTGTTGCTTCAGGCCAAGAACCAGTATTTCCGCGAATTCGTGCTGCAAGGACGTGCACCGCAGATCGTGCTCGCCGTATCGAAGAAGGCGATGCCGAACCTCAAGTCCATCGCGGATTTGAAAGGCAAGAAGATCGGCGTGACCGCGCCGGGTTCGTCCACGTCGATCATGGCTTCTTACGCGTTGGCGAAAGCCGGCATCAAGCCGACCGATGTGTCGTTCATCGGCGTGGGCGCGGGAGCGGGGGCGATTGCGGCGCTCGAATCCGGTCAGATCGATGCCATCGCCAATCTCGATCCGGTCATGACCAAGCTCGACCGCGCGGGCGATATCCGCATCGTGTCGGACACGCGCACGCTTGCCGATACGAGAACGGTGTTCGGCGGCAATATGCCGGCGGGCTGCCTGTATGCGTCGCAGAGTTTCATCACGAAGAATCCGAACACGACGCAGGCGCTGACCAATGCGATGGTGCGTGCGCTCAAATGGTTGCAATCGGCGTCCGGCAAGGAACTGATCGCGACCGTGCCGGAAGGCTATTTGCTCGGCGACCGCGCGTTGTATCTCGACTCGTGGCAGCACGTGAAGGAAGCCATGTCGCCCGATGGCCTGATGCCCGAAGACGGCCCGGCGACATCGCTCAAAACGCTTCAGGCGTTCGATGAAACGCTGAAGGGCAAGACCATCGACTTGTCGAAAACGTGGACCAACGACTTCGTGAAGAAGGCGCTGGCCAACGTCAAGGCCTAAGCGATGAACGCCTCGTCAGCTTCGGCGCTTGCGCTGGAGAACGTGACCTGCACGTTCGCATCGCGCGAGCGCGGGCAGGCGCGATACACCGCCGTGCGCGATACCACGCTGTCCATCGCGGCGGGCGAGTTCGTGTCCGTGGTCGGGCCGACGGGTTGTGGCAAGTCCACACTGCTGAATGTATCGGCGGGGCTGTTGCAGCCTTCGTTGGGCACGGTGAGCGTGTTCGGCGACAAGCTCAAAGGCATCAACAAGCGCGCCGGTTACATGTTTCAGGCCGATGGCCTGATGCCCTGGCGCAGCGCGCTCGACAACGTCACGGCCGGTCTCGCCTTCCACGGCGTCCCGAAAGCCGAAGCCGATGCGCGCGGCGAAGAATGGCTCAAGCGCGTGGGCCTTGGCGGCTTCGGCGATCGATATCCGCATCAGTTGTCGGGCGGCATGCGCAAGCGCGTCGCGATGGCGCAGACGCTGATTCTCGATCCCGACATCATCCTGATGGACGAGCCGTTTTCCGCGCTCGATATCCAGACGCGTCAGTTGATGGAAAACGAGCTGCTCGATTTATGGGCGGCGAAGCGCAAAGCCGTGCTCTTCATCACGCACGATCTGGACGAGGCCATTTCGATGTCCGATCGCGTGGTGGTGCTGTCGGCGGGGCCGGGCACGCATCCGATCGGCGAATTCGTGATCGACCTCCCGCGCCCGCGCGATGTCGCCGAGATTCGCTCGCATCCGCGTTTCGTCGAACTGCATGCGCAAATCTGGGGCGTGCTGCGTGAGGAAGTGCTGAAGGGTTATCAGCAGCAATTGAGGCGACAGGATCATGTGGAATAAGCTGCGCCCGACACGCGCGAATCTGGCCGTCTGGCAGGGCGCGCTGCTTGTCGGGTGTTTCGTGCTCTGGTACGTGCTGACCAGTCCCACGCTGCTCCCGCCGTTCTATTTCGACGATGCCAACAAGGCCGCGTTCTTCTTCGGCGAGCCGCAGAAGGTGCTGGTGCGTATCTGGGAATGGTTCACGGGCGGCGAGATTTACATTCACCTGTGGGTCACGCTGATCGAAACCGTGCTGGCTTTTGTGATCGGCACGGTATCGGGGCTGGGCGTCGGCTTGTGGCTCGCGCTCGCGCCGATGACCAGCGCCATTCTCGATCCCTACATCAAAGCCGCCAACTCGATGCCCCGCGTCATTCTCGCGCCGATCTTCGCCGTCTGGTTCGGCCTGGGCATCTGGTCGAAAGTCGCGCTTGGCGTGACGCTGGTGTTCTTTATCGTGTTCTTCAACGTCTATCAGGGCGTGAAGGAAGTGAGCCCGGTGGTGCTGGCCAACGCGCGCATGCTCGGGGCGAATCGCAAGCAACTGTTGCGCTATGTTTATTTGCCGAGTGCGACGAGTTGGGTGTTTTCGAGCCTGCATACATCGGTTGGGCTGGCGTTCGTCGGCTCGGTGGTCGGCGAATATCTCGGTTCAGCGCGCGGCGTCGGTTATCTGATCCTTCAAGCCGAAGGCACTTTCGATATCAACACCGTGTTCGCCGGCATTCTCGTGCTGACGGCGTTCGCGCTGGTGCTCGACGGGCTCGTCGCGCTGGCGGAGCGGCGGCTGATGAAATGGCAGCCGAAAAGTGGTGGAACCGAGAAGTTGTAAGGCGTACAAGCGCCCGGCTGGAAAAATCTCGTCGTGCGCCACAAAAGGTGTTACCTAGGTTCACACAATTCAGGTATGTTTTCACGCGCGTCGCGGCATCCTTTTGCCGTCATGCATTCGCGCAGTCAACGCCCGACAAAGCGTTGACCTTCATTTCATGAGTCAAGTGTTTCGCACACGATCCCACGAGAACAGGGATGAAACTCCATCACGACGGCGCCGTTGCAGTGGCGCTGCCACAGCCGATCGGTGACAGCCTTATCGCGCTCGTCCTCGTCGAAAATCTCGTTCGCAACGGCTACGAGCCGGTCGTGTTCGGATGGGTCGCGGAGCAACTCGCGGACTGGTTTCCGCGTATCACCGTCGGGCGCGCGCACGAATATCAAGCCGCGTTCGATACCGTGATCGAAGTGCGTCCGACCAACTACGCATCCTCGCTCAGCCGTTCCGGCAGCACGCTTCGTCTCGATGCACTGCCGGAGTACGGCGGCACCAAGCATATGATCGACCGGATCGTGGATATCGCCGTGAATGTGCTGCATCTGAACGACGTGACGCGTTCCAACGGCATGGTCGTGCCGGCTGGCGTGGCGCGCGGGCGCGTGGCGAATCGCGTGGTGATTCATCCGACCGGCAGCCATCCCGAGAAGATGTGGGGGAGCGCGAAGTTTCTTGCGCTGTCGCGCGTGCTGACGCGCCGGGAAATGCAGCCGAGCTTTCTGGTTTCACCCGATGAACTCGCCGACTGGCGCGATATCGCCACGCATCGCTATGAAATCAACGCGCTCTCGCGCCTGAGCGATGTCGCGACGTGGATCGCGGAATCGGCATGGTTTATTGGCAATGATTCGGGGCTGGGGCATCTGGCGTCGTCGATCGGCGTGCCGACCTTGACCTTGTTCATGCGGCGCGGGCTGGCGCGCTCGTGGCGTCCCGGTTGGGGACCGGGCGCGGTCGCTTTGCCGCCTGCGGTGCTGCCGTTCGGCGGTTTGCGTGAGCGTTTGTGGAAGCGCCTGCTGACGGTGCGGCGCGTGTCGGCGGCGTTTCACAGTTTGCGGGATGCACATTTGCGACCCGAGCATAATCACGCATCGGGCCACGCTGCCATGCTGCCCGAAGCGCGTTCGGGCCGCTAATTATCCTCACATCTCAATCACGATTTTCCCCGTCACCCTACGATTCATCATGTCGTCGAGCGCCTGCGCCGTGTCTTCCAGCGCATAACGTTTTGTGACGACGGGGCGCAGCGTACCAGCATCGATCCATTCGAGCATGGTTGCGAATTCCTGATCGGCGAGCGCATGTTCGCGCCGCACATGATCGCCCCAGAACACGCCGACCACACTCGCGCCTTTCAGCAGAGCAAGATTGAGCGGCAGCTTCGGAATCTCGCCGTTCGCAAAACCCACGACGAGATAGCGCCCGCGCCAGCCGATACTTCGAAACGCCGGTTCCGCATACGCACCGCCGACTGGATCGAAGATCACGTCCGGACCCTGACCGCCTGTCAGCGCCTTGATGCGCTCGCGCAAATCCTCTTTCGTATAGTCGATGCCGGCATCCGCGCCATGTTCGCGACAGAACGCCAGCTTCTCCTCGCTCGATGCCGCCGCGATCACCCGCGCACCGATGATCTTGCCGATCTGAATCGCCGCCAGCCCGACACCGCCCGCCGCACCCAGCACCAGCAGCGTCTCGCCGGCTTTCAACTGACCGCGATCGACCAGCGCGTGATACGACGTGCCGTACGCAAGCGGAAAGGCGGCGGCATCGACGAAATTCACGGCGTCGGGCAGCGCGATGCACGCCCCCTCGTTCGCGCACGCCTACTCCGCGAACGCGCCTTGCGCGGTATAAGCGGCCACGCGCATGCCGGGGCGAAAGCGCGTCACGCCCGCGCCGACTTCCCGCACGATGCCCGCGAACTCCGCGCCCGGCGTGAACGGCAGCGGCGGCTTGAATTGGTACTTGTTCTGAATGATCAGCACGTCGGGAAAATTGACACTCGCCGCCTTCACATCGATCACGACTTCGCCGGCTTCGGGATGCAGGTCGGGCAGGGTTTCGAGCGCGAGTGAATCGGGTAATCCGTGCTGGTTGCATCGTACGGCGCGCATGGTTTCTCCTTGATGGACTGGCCTCAGTGTAGCGAGCCTTGCAGTCGTTCGCGTGCCATGTTTCCTCGGTTACAATCGCCGGATGCGAATCCTACTCAGCAATGACGACGGCTATCTGGCGCGCGGCATCAATGTGCTGCACGACGCCTTGCAGCCGATCGGCGAAGTGACGGTGATGGCGCCCGAGCAGAACTGCAGCGGCTCGTCCAACTCGCTCACGCTGTCGCGGCCTCTGAACATTCATCAGGCGGCCAACGGTTTCAATTTCGTCAACGGCACGCCCACCGACTCGGTGCATATCGCGCTGACGGGCATGCTGGAGCACAAGCCGGACATCGTCGTGTCGGGCATCAACAACGGGCAGAACGTCGGCGAAGACACGCTGTATTCCGGCACGGTCGCCGCCGCCACGGAAGGCTTTATGTTCGGCATTCCGGCTATCGCGTTTTCGCTGGTCGGGCGCGACTGGCTTTATCTCGACGATGCCGCTCGCGTCGCCGCGGAAATCGTCGCGCATTTTCTCGATCATCCGATGCCCGGCCATCCGTTGCTCAACGTGAACATTCCGAGCCTGCCTTACGACCAGTTGCGCGAATGGAAAGTCACGCGGCTGGGCAAGCGCCATCCGTCGCAGCCGGTGATTCGCCAGAGCGATCCGCGCGGCAACCCGATCTACTGGATCGGTCCGTCCGGCGATGCGCTCGACGCCAGCGAAGGCACCGACTTCCACGCGGTGGCGAACGGCTTCGTCTCGATTACACCGCTGCAACTCGATCTCACACATAACGCGCTGATGGCCGAAACCCGCGAATGGGCGAACGCCGGGAGCCGCCGCTCATGACCGACGAGCGCGCCAAGCGCTTCCCGCTGGCGCTCGCCGATCTCGTGCGCGAGCCACGCAAGCCGGGCAGTCGCGCGGATGCTTCGCGCGGCAAAGGCGCGGCGTCGACGGTTGTGACAGGAACTGCGTCGAAAGTCGTCGCCAAGCCGGCGACTGTGCCTGCGAAACCGGTTCCGGGCACGGCGGCGCGGACTGCGAACGCGGCGCATACGCCGCATCCGCGACCGAACGCGTTGCGCACCGCGCCGCGCGCACCCGAACGCGATTTGAACGCGGCCAGCGTTGCAACGAAGAAAGGCGCACCGAACGTCGCGCTCAATACCAATCAGACGCTGACCTCGGAACGGGTCCGCGAGCGCATGGTCGAACGGCTGCGCACCAACGGCGTCACCGACCCGCGCGTGCTGAACGCCATGTCGGTGGTGCCGCGCCATATGTTCGTCGATCCGGGTCTGGCCGCGCAGGCGTACGAAGATGCCGCGTTGCCGATCGGTCATCACCAGACCATCTCGAAGCCGTCGGTGGTGGCGCGCATGATCGAACTGGTCGCGGCCGGCCGCAAGCTCGACAAGGTGCTGGAAATCGGCACGGGCTGCGGCTATCAGGCGGCGGTGCTGTCGCAGGTGGCGGGTGAGGTGTATTCCATCGAGCGCGTTCGGCCGTTGTCCGAACGCGCCAAGCTCAATCTTCGGCCGCTGCGCGTGCCGAATATCCGGCTGCATTACGGCGACGGGCGGCTCGGTCTGCCCGCCGCCGCGCCATTCGATGCCATCGTGATCGCGTGCGCGGGCCTCGACGTGCCGCAGGACTTGCTGGATCAACTGGCGGTGGGCGGAAAGCTTGTCGCGCCGGTCGGTTCGCAGACCGCGCAGTCGCAGGTGCTCACGCTTGTTACACGCGTATCGGCATCGCAGTGGCGGGAAGAGCAGTTGGATCGCGTATTCTTTGTACCTTTGAAATCCGGAGTGATTTGACACCGATGAGTATCTTGCGTGCTTTCCAGGAGAGCCGTGCCGACGCGCGCCTGACCGACCGCCTGACGGCTGCGCAACGCGGCGTGTGCGTGCTTGCGCTGACTGCCCTGGCAGCCTGTTCCACGCGCATGGACATGGCGCCGGTCGTCGACAAGACGGGCGCGCCGATCAGCACGACCGCCACCCAGACGCCCGATAACGGCCCGCCGCCGCCGGGTTATGTCCGCGTGAAACCGGGCGACACCCTATATCGGATCGCACTGGAAAACGGTCAGAATTATCACGATATCGCCGCGTGGAACAACCTGACCAATCCGAACGCGATCGAAGTCGGCCAGCTGATGCGCGTGGTGCCGCCGGGCGCGAATGTCGCCGCGACCACGCCGGGTGTGGCTACGGCGCCGATCGTCGGTGGCGGCGTGCAGGCGCAGCCGCTGAACGGCGCGAACAACGGCTATGCGCAACCGGGCGTGACGACGGGCGCAACGGGTCAGCCGCCGTACTACGGTCCGAATTCGGGCATGGGCGCCGCGCCTGGTGCGGCAGCGGCGGGTGCGGCACTGGGCGGAGCGGGTGCAGCGCCGAACCTGCCGGCGACGCCCGGCGCGGATAACGGCGCGGCGGCTCAGCCGGCGTTTATCTGGCCGGCGCGCGGTCCGATTCTCGGCACGTTCGACGACAACAAGAACAAGGGTTTGAACATTGGCGGCGCGGCGGGAGATGCAGTCATTGCGTCGGCGGATGGACGCGTGGTTTACTCCGGAAACGGGCTGCGCGGCTATGGCAATCTCATTATCATCAAGCACGACGCAACTTTTCTCACGGCGTACGCACATAACCGCGCTTTGATGGTAAAAGAGGGAGACGCGGTGACCAAGGGGCAGAAAATCGCTGAGATGGGCAACAGCGATTCAGACCGTGTGATGTTGCATTTCGAAGTTCGCCGGCAGGGAAAACCTGTTGACCCACTGAAGTATTTGCCGCCGCAATAAAGCGAGCCATCATGCCGAAAACGAAGCGCCGCCTGCCGCAAGCCGAGACTGAGACGATCAGCCGACCTTTGCAAGTGTCGGCGGAAGAGGGCGCTTCGACCCGCGATGAAGACGCGGAAAATATCGATGTCGATGTCGATTCCGACGAAGAAGGTAATAGTCGCGGCAAAAGCGGCGAAGAATCGAGCGAGACCGCAAACGATTCCCCCCCGGATGCGGATGATTTCCGCTCAATGTTGCAGGCTGAGCTCACTGCCGACACCATTCAGCATTATTTGAATCGAATCAGCGTAAAACCGCTGCTCACCGTTGAGGAAGAGCAGCGTTATTCGCGTCTGGCCAAGGCGGGCGAGTTCGAAGCGCGGCAGGTGATGATCGAGCGCAATCTGCGACTCGTCGTCAGCATTGCCAAGGGTTATCTGAATCGCGGTGTGCCGCTGCTCGATCTGATCGAGGAAGGCAATCTCGGTCTGATGCACGCCATCGAAAAATTCGATCCGACGCGCGGCTTCCGTTTCTCGACTTACGCCACCTGGTGGATTCGGCAAAGCATCGAGCGCGCGATCATGAATCAGGCGCGCACGGTGCGACTGCCAGTGCACGTGATCCGCGAACTGAATCAGGTGTTGCGCGCCAAGCGCCATCTGGAAAAAAATTCCGCCAATTCGAACGATGCCGTCGCGCCCGAGCGGCGCGATGCGAGCATCGACGATATCGCTTATCTCACCGGCAAGACGCCCGAGGAAGTCACCGATATCCTCGCGCTCAACGAACACACGGCTTCACTCGACGCGCCGCTCGATCTCGATCCGGGCAGCAGCCTGCTCGACTTGTTGTCGGACGACCAAAGCCAGTCGCCGGACGCGGAAGTGCAGCATCGCGAACTGGAATCGCTGACGCGGCTGTGGCTGTCGCGTTTATCGGATAAGCATCGGCATGTAATCGAACGGCGCTTCGGGCTGAACCATATCGAACCCGCCACGCTCGAAGAACTTGCCGATGAAATGGGCCTCACGCGCGAGCGTGTGCGCCAGATTCAGCAGGAAGCGCTGGTACGGCTCAAGCGCTTTTTCGCCTCCAATGGCGTTCGCAAGGACGCCGTGCTTTGACTCTCGTTTAGTAAAAACGGCGCTCGCGAGGGCGTCGCGCATCCGCATTCCATGACACCCATTCTCGTATTCGATATCGAGACCATTCCCGATGTCGACGGTATTCGCCGTCTCGAAGATTTGCCCGACGATCTCTCCGATCGCGAAGTCGCTGAACACGCGTTCGAAGCGCGTCGTGAGCGCGTCGGCAATGATTTTCTGCCGCATCATCTGCAACGCGTCGCGGCGATCTCCTGCGTGTTCCGCGATAACACCGGCTTTCGCGTGCGCTCCCTCGGCGCGCCAGGCGATGGCGAGGCGGCGCTGATCCAGTCGTTTTATCGCGTGATCGAAAAGTACACGCCGCAGCTGGTGTCGTGGAATGGCGGCGGATTCGATCTGCCCGTGCTCCATTACCGGGCGCTGGTGAACGCGATTGCCGCGCCGCGATACTGGGACCTCGGCCAGGACGATCGCGATTTCAAATACAACAATTACATCAGCCGTTATCACATGCGGCATATCGATCTGATGGACGTGCTCGCGATGTATCAGGCGCGCGCCAATGCGCCGCTCGATGCGCTCGCGAAACTTTGTGGTTTTCCCGGCAAGCTCGGCATGGATGGCGGCAAGGTGTGGGACGCTTACTGCGACGGGCAACTCGAAGAAATCCGCAACTATTGCGAGACCGACGTCGTCAATACGTATCTGATGTATTGCCGGTTCCAGATGATGCGCGGCGGTTTCACGCCGGACGAATACGAGGACGAAATCAACTTCGTCAAGAACGCCCTGGCGCAGGAAGCCTCGCCGCACTGGCAGGAATATCTGGCGGCGTTCGGCAAGTGAGCGCGTGACGTTCGTCTACAATCTCGCCTTCGCCCCACGCTCATCTTTAAAAAGTACAGGAAGTACGCAGGTGTCTGAAGCCTCTCGAAAACTCGTCCATCGCCGCCGCGCCGCGCCGGCCAAAACCGTCACGCCCGACCCGAATTTCGTTGCGCCGGAACTCGAAATCGAATCGCTCGATATGGAAGCGCGCGGCGTCGGCCGCACTGTCAACGAAGACGGCGAGCCGGGCAAGGTGATCTTCGTCGAAGGCGCGTTGCCGGGCGAGCGCGTGAGCTATTCCAGCTATCGCAAGAAGCCAAGTTTCGAGCAGGCGCAGGTCGTCAAGGTGCTGCGCGAGGCCGTAATCCGCGCGAAACCGAAGTGCCAGTTTTTCGGCATCTGCGGCGGCTGTTCGATGCAGCATCTCGACGTGCGCGCGCAAATCGCCGTCAAGCAGCGCGTGCTCGAAGACAATCTCCAGCATTTGTCCAAGCTGCGTGCCGAAACCATGTTCCGTCCGATTCACGGTCCGTCGTGGGGATATCGCTATCGCGCGCGGCTGACGGTGCGGCACGTGGAAAAGAAGGGCGGCGTGCTGGTCGGCTTCCACGAGCGCAAAAGCAGTTACGTCGCGGATATGACCAGTTGCGAAGTGCTCCCGCCGCACGTTTCCGCGATGCTCGTTCCGCTGCGCGAACTGGTCGCGGGTCTGTCGATTCGCGATCGCATGCCGCAGATCGAACTCGCGGTGGGAACGGATGTAACGGCGCTGGTGCTGCGCATTCTCGAGCCGCTGACCGAAGCCGACGAGGCGCTGATCCGCAGCTTCGCCGATCAGCACAAGGTGCAGTTCTGGCTTCAGCCGAAAGGTCCGGACACGGTGTACCAGTTCTATCCGCTCGATCAGGAACTGGCGTACACGCTGCCGGAATTCGATATCCGCATGCCGTTCAAGCCGACGGATTTCACGCAGGTGAATCACGCGATCAACCGCGTGCTGGTGGCTCGCGCGTTGTCGCTGCTCGCGCCGGAATCGAATGATCGCGTGCTGGATTTGTTCTGCGGTATAGGCAATTTCACGCTGCCGCTGGCGCGCTTGTCGCGTGAGGTCGTGGGGATCGAAGGCAGCGAGGCGTTGACGACGCGTGCGCTCGAAAATGCGCAGAAGAACGGTGTCGATGGACACACGTCGTTCGCATGCCGAAATCTGTTCGAAGTCACCGCCGACGATATGCGCGCACTCGGCGCGTTCGATAAATTTTTGATCGATCCGCCGCGCGAAGGGGCGCTGGCCGTATCGAAGGCGCTCGCGGATCTCGCGCAAGCCGGCGACGAAGCGATGCTGCCGAAGCGTATCGTTTACGTATCGTGCAATCCGGCTACGCTCGCGCGCGATGCGGGACTGCTGGTGCATGAGGCGGGGTATCGGATGAAGGGGGCAGGTGTAGTGAACATGTTCCCGCATACATCGCACGTCGAATCGATTGCCTTGTTCGAGCGCGATTGAGCTTCAGCAAGGCGAAAAAAAACCGGCCGATAAAGGCCGGTTTTTTTATTGCTGCGAGCGAAACCCGGATCAGTTGCGGTTGCCGCCGAAAATGCCGAGCAGTGCCAGCAAATTCGTGAACACGTTATACAGATCGAGGTAGATCGCCAGCGTCGCGCTGATGTAGTTCGTCTCGCCGCCGTTCACCACGCGCTGCACGTCGAACAACATATACGCCGAGAAGATCACGATGGCGAGCACCGAGATGGTCAGCATCAGTGCGGGCAGTTGCAGGAAGATGTTCGCGAACGCCGCCAGCAGAATGACGATCACGCCCATGAACAGAAACTTGCCGAGGCCCGAGAAGTCACGCTTGCTAACCGTGGCGATGGTCGCCATGACCGCGAAGATCACGCCCGTGCCGCCGAACGCCATCATGATGAGCTGCGGTCCGTTCGAAAAGCCCAGGATGAAGCTCAGCAGACGCGAGAGCATTAGGCCCATGAAGAACGTGAAGCCGAGCAGGACCAGCACGCCGACGCTGCTGTTCTTGGTCTTTTCGATCGCGAACATAAAACCGAACGCAATCGCCAGGAAGGCGATGAAACTCATCGTCGGGCTGGTCGCCGCGAACAGCGAGAAGCCGGTTGCCACGCCGACCCACGCGCCGAGCACCGTCGGCACCATCGAGAGCGCGAGCAGCCAATAGGTGTTGCGCAGCACGCGGTTGCGCGTTTCCACCGAGGTGACGCTGCCGTTGCGGCCAAAGCTGTAGGGTGATTCGTTCATGGTTTCTCCTTGCTCCAATTGTCTGTCGGTTCTGAAGCGACATCCGTCATACACGAATGATAAGGTGCGCGACTTAAGCCATTATTAGGGCGCATCCGGCGGCTTGCGTGATAAAGCGTTGCAAAGTCGCCTTTCGCACCAATATGGCCCCCGCGCACGCCGAATTCAATGGTTCTGGAAGCTTTTTCCGAGACTAACTGAACTCAGCCTGTTGATGCTTTGATCCTTACGGTGCCGTAAGGTTTCAATCGCAATCATACCTTGCTTCGTGCTACAATTGTCGATTCGTTTTAATCCGTAACTTATTCATTTTTTGGAGTTTTTCATGGCGATCGAGCGCACCCTGTCGATTATCAAGCCGGACGCAGTGGCAAAGAACGTTATCGGCCAGATCTACAGCCGTTTCGAAGGCGCAGGCCTTAAGATCATCGCTTCGCGCATGGTCCATCTGTCGCGCGCCGACGCTGAGAAGTTCTACGCTGTTCACGCAGCACGTCCGTTCTTCAAGGACCTCGTCGAATTCATGATCTCCGGCCCGGTGCAGATTCAAGTGCTGGAAGGCGAAAACGCCATTCTGAAGAACCGCGACCTGATGGGCGCAACGGACCCGAAGAAGGCCGACAAGGGCACCATCCGCGCCGACTTCGCTGACAGCATCGACGCGAACGCTGTGCACGGCTCGGACGCTCCGGAAACGGCAGCGCAAGAAGTTGCGTTCTTCTTCCCGCAAGTGAACGTGTACTCGCGTTAAACCTTGAATGTTCGTCGCTGTGACGGGCGTCCGTCACGGCATCGCGCCTCAAGAGCAAGAATAGCGGTTCAAAAATAAGCAGGAATTGGCGCGAACGGTCCCGGAATGTGTTTCGAACACCCGTCCGGGCTTCGCAATTTTGAAATGGCAGAACTCGACATGACGAGCAGCACCACCGTCAATCTTCTCGATCTCGACGCCGCCGGGCTCACCGCGTATTGTGGCAGCCTGGGCGAAAAGCCGTTTCGCGCCAAGCAGTTGCAGCGCTGGATCCACCAGTATGGCGCGGAAGACTTCGACGGCATGACGGATCTCGCGAAATCGCTGCGCGAAAAACTCAAGGGCCGCGCCAATATGGCGATGCCCGATATCGTCCGCGATCACGTTTCCACCGACGGCACGCGCAAGTGGCTGATCGATGTGGGCAACGGCAATGCGGTCGAAACCGTGTATATCCCCGAAGAAACGCGTGGCACGCTGTGCGTGTCGTCGCAGGCGGGATGTGCGGTGAACTGCCGGTTCTGTTCGACTGGCAAGCAAGGCTTCTCACGGAATCTCACGACCGGTGAAATCATCGGTCAGTTGCGCATGGCGGAATTCGCCTTGCGTCGGTCGCTCGGGCGCGAGGTTGGTGGGCCGGGCAAGGGCGAGCGCGTTGTTACGAACGTCGTGATGATGGGCATGGGCGAACCGCTGCTGAATTACGACGCGGTCGTTCCCGCCATGCGCCTGATGCTCGACGATAACGCCTACGGCCTGTCGCGCCGCCGCGTGACGCTGTCCACCTCCGGCGTCGTGCCGATGATGGACCGGCTCGGCGCAGAATTGCCGGTGGCGCTGGCCGTCTCGCTGCACGCTCCGAACGATCCGCTGCGCGACATGCTCGTGCCGCTGAACAAGAAGTATCCGTTGCGCGAACTGATGGCGGCCTGCCAGCGCTATCTGAAGGTAGCGCCGCGTGACTTCATCACGTTCGAATACTGCATGCTCGACGGCGTCAACGACACCGAGCAGCACGCACGCGAACTGCTCGCGGTCACGCGCGATGTGCCGTGCAAGTTCAACCTCATCCCGTTCAATCCGTTCCCGGAATCCGGCCTGACGCGCTCGAAGAACGAGCAGATCAAGCGTTTCGCGCAGGTGTTGATGGATGCGGGCATCGTCACGACCGTGCGCAAAACGCGCGGCGACGATATCGACGCCGCCTGCGGCCAGTTGGCGGGTGAAGTGAAGGATCGCACGAAGCTTGCCGAGCGCATGGGCCGTGCGGCGGGCAAGGTGATCGAGGTGCGTCCTGTCTGACGCAGTATCGAATCATTACCCGAGTAATAGAAAAAATTAGACAAAAAGCGCAGAAAGCGCGGTGTTCCGGCACGTAAAGCCGAACATTTTGTTATAAAGCGGTCTGCGGCCGCGCCAGAGTTGTATCGTTCACGTGGTTTTGTGCAACTCACGGCGCACTGGCGCTATATATAAGAATCGATGCGAGGAAATTGGGATGAGTGAGCCGCAGCACCCGGCGCCTTTCGGCAGTCATACCGGCGAAAATGCCGGCGAAAAGTCGGGCAGTCCGCGCGATGCCCGGACGGCTGGCGGAGCGGCTGCATCGAACGAGACGCAGGCGGGGCCTCTGGACTCCATTCCTGCTGTCGGCGCGCGTCTCGCGCAGCTTCGGCAAGCCAAGGCATGGTCGATCGACGACGTTTCGGCGCGCCTCAAGGTCTCGCCGCAAAAGCTGCTTGCGCTCGAATCGGGCGATATCAGCCAGTTGCCGGACCGCACGTTTGCCGCGGGCATCGTGCGCAGTTACGCGAAGATTCTCGGCGCCGATCCCGCGCCATTCACGGCGGCGTTTCGGCGTGATGGCGCATCGATCGAGCACAATCTGAAAGTGCCGGCGTCGGCGGCGGTGGGTTTGCCGCGTACGCGCGTGTCGGTGCCGCTTGGCAGTTCGCAAGGCCGCAAGCGTTCGTGGATGTGGGGCATCGGCGCGGTGATCGTGGGGATGATCGCGGTCGTGATGTGGCACACCGGTGGCGACTCGTCCACGTGGCTCGCGCGTCTGCGCGCCAGCACGGGCGCGGCGACTACGGCCTCGTCGAGTACGAGCGATACGGTCGCCGCATCCGGCGTGCAGACGCCTGACGAAGCCGCAGCCGCGAATACGGGCGAAGCTGCATCGTTGCCGGAAGTGGCGGCGTCGCCGAACGAACAGCCTATGCCGCGTCCGCTGGGCACGAATGCGCTGCCGGCGTCGTCGTCGGTCGTGCAAGCGCCGGCAAGTGCGCCTGCGGCGGCTGCAAAGCCGGCTTCGGCAGCGGCGGCAGCGGCGGCAGTATCGGCGTCAGAACCTGCGGTCGCGGGCACGGGCAGCAATGCAATCGAATTGAAGGTGAAGGAGGATAGCTGGTTCAGCGTGCGTGGCAAGGACAACAAGGAAGTGTTCTCCGGCCTCGTGCATGCGGGCAGCACGCAGCGTGTCGAAGGCACGGCGCCGTTCAAGGTGACCGTCGGCAATGTGAAGGGCGTCGAGTCGCTGTCGGTGGATGACGAACCGGTCGATGCCAAGCGTTATTCCTCCGCACGCGGTAACGTGGCGCGTCTCACTCTGCCTTAAAGCAGCGGAATTCCGCGCGCTGAAAATTCAGGGGCATCACGGCAGCCATGTCGTGATGCCCGTTTGAGGTTCCACATTTGCAACCGCGCCGTCAGTGGCGTACACGTTGCCAAAGGGTTTTTCGATGCAATCCGAAGCTCAATCCCTGATCAGCAGCAAGATTTGCTCGACCGAGCCGGTCTTCGGCGGTCCGTTGCCGCGCCGCGTGTCGCATGCGGTCGACGTGCGCTGGGGCGGCCAGCTCGTGACCATCGGTGGCGATTCGCCGGTGCGCGTCCAGTCGATGACCAACACCGACACGGCAGACGCCATCGGCACTGCGATTCAAATCAAGGAACTCGCGCAGGCCGGTTCGGAGCTGGTGCGTATCACGGTGAACACGCCGGAAGCGGCGGCGGAAGTGCCGCATATTCGCGATCAACTCGATCGCCTGGGCGTCTCGGTGCCGCTGGTCGGCGACTTCCACTACAACGGCCATTTGCTGTTGCGTGACTATCCGGCGTGCGCGGAAGCGCTGTCGAAGTATCGGATCAATCCGGGCAACGTTGGTCAGGGCGCAAAGCGCGACACGCAGTTCGCGCAGATGATCGAAGCCGCCATCAAGTACGACAAGCCGGTGCGGATCGGCGTGAACTGGGGCAGTCTCGATCAGGATCTGCTCGCGCGCATGATGGACGAAAACGCCGCGCGTTCGACGCCGTGGGAACTGCAAAGCGTGATGTACGAAGCGCTGATTCAATCGGCGATCGGCTCGGCGGAACGCGCGGTGGATATTGGCCTCGGGCGCGACAAGATCATTCTGTCGTGCAAGGTCAGCGGCGTGCAGGATCTGATTGCGGTGTATCGCGAGTTGGCCAGGCGCTGCAGCTTCGCGCTGCATCTTGGGTTGACCGAAGCGGGCATGGGATCGAAGGGTATCGTTGCATCGACGGCGGCGTTGTCGGTGCTGTTGCAGGAAGGCATCGGCGACACGATCCGTATTTCGCTGACGCCGGAACCGGGCGGCGCACGCACGGGCGAAGTGGTCGTCGGTCAGGAAATTCTGCAGACCATGGGCCTGCGTTCCTTCACGCCGATGGTCATCGCGTGTCCGGGCTGCGGACGCACGACCAGCACGCTGTTCCAGGAACTCGCATCGCAAATTCAGAACTATTTGCGCACTTCGATGCCTGACTGGCGCGAGAAATACGCCGGCGTCGAAAAGATGAACGTCGCCGTCATGGGCTGCATCGTCAACGGACCGGGCGAGTCGAAGCACGCGAATATCGGCATCAGCTTGCCGGGTTCAGGCGAGAATCCCGCAGCGCCGGTGTTTATTGACGGCGTGAAGGTGAAGACGCTGCGCGGCGAGAATATCGCGGTCGAGTTCCAGCAGATCGTGTCCGATTACGTCGAAAGGACGTATGGAAAGCGCGAAGAAACATCCGCTGCATAAATTCAAAGACAGATGACTGAACAGAAGAAACGGCTCGAAAAACTGAGTGGCGTGAAGGGCATGAACGACATCCTCCCGCAGGATGCCGCGTTGTGGGACTTCTTCGAATCCACCGTCAAGTCGATGCTGCGCGCATACGGCTATCAGAACATCCGCACGCCGATCGTCGAGCATACGCAGTTGTTCACGCGCGGGATCGGTGAAGTGACTGATATCGTCGAAAAGGAAATGTACAGCTTCACCGATGCGCTCAACGGCGAGCATCTGACCATGCGCCCGGAGAACACGGCGGCGGTGGTGCGCGCGACCATCGAGCACAATCTGCTGTACGACGGCCCGAAGCGCCTGTGGTACGTCGGCCCGATGTTCCGTCACGAGCGTCCGCAGCGTGGGCGGTATCGTCAGTTCCATCAGGTCGGCGTGGAAGCGCTCGGCTTCGCGGGTCCGGATACCGACGCCGAAATCATCATGATGTGTCAGCGTCTGTGGGACGACCTCGGTTTGACCGGCATTCGCCTCGAACTGAATTCGCTCGGTCAGGCGGAAGAGCGCGCGGCGCATCGCAAGGAACTGATCGCGTATCTCGAAAAGCACGTCGATGTGCTCGATGAAGAAGCGAAGCGCCGTCTGTACACCAATCCGCTGCGCGTGCTCGACACCAAGAATCCGGCCATGCAGGAAGTCGCGCAAAACGCGCCGAAGCTGGTGGATTTTCTGGGCGATGAATCGCGCAGGCACTTCGAAGGCGTGCAGCGTCTTTTGAAGGCCAACAACATTCCGTTCACCATCAATCCGCGTCTGGTTCGCGGTCTCGATTACTACAATCTGACCGTGTTCGAATGGGTGACCGACAAGCTCGGCGCGCAGGGCACGGTGGCTGGTGGCGGCCGTTATGATCCGCTGATCGAGCAACTCGGCGGCAAGCCGACCGCCGCGTGCGGCTGGGCGATGGGTGTCGAACGTATTCTCGAACTGCTGAAGGAAGAGCAGCTCGTGCCGGAAGCCGAAGGCACGGACGTGTATGTCGTGCATCAGGGCGAAGCGGCGGCTGAGCAGGCATTTATCGTCGCAGAACGTCTGCGCGATACGGGCCTCGATGTCATTCTGCATTGCAGCCCGGACGGTGCATCGGCGAGTTTCAAATCGCAGATGAAGAAGGCCGATGCTAGCGGTGCCGCGTTCGCGGTCGTGCTCGGCGAGAACGAACTCGCGCAGGGCACCATCGGCGTGAAGTCGTTGCGTCGTACGGCAAATGAAACCGACGGCGGCCAGAAGAACGAACAAGTCAACGTTCCGGCGGAAGACTTGACCGAATATCTAATCAATGCGATGGTTGCATCCGCCGACGACGAGGATGCCTGATTTTCAGGCGTTTTCGCGTCATTCAACGCGGTCAAACACGCGGCATTCGAAGCAATGAGAAGCAGGAAGGAATAGCTGGACGATGAGCTATCACGACGAACAAGAATCACTGGAAAGCGTCAAAGCCTGGTGGGCGAAATGGGGTAATGCAACGACATGGATCGTGCTTATCGTGCTCGTCATTGGCGCGGCGTATAACGGCTGGAATTTCTGGCAGCGCCGTCACGCGGCAGAAGCATCGGTGCTTTATGAGCACTTGCAGGAAGCCGTCAATGGCAATGATCAGGCGCTGATCGGCCGTGTCGCCACCGACATGGAAGACAAGTTCAGCGGCACGGCCTACGCGCAGATGACCGCGCTCACGGCGGCGAAGGCGTTTTACACGGCGGGCAATTCGGCCGGCGCGAAGACGCAATTGCAATGGGCCATCGATCACGCGAAAGATCCGGAGTACAAGCAGATCGCGAAGCTGCGGCTTGCACTCGTTCTGCTTGACGAAAAGAACTACGACGCGGGCCTGAAGCTGCTGGCCGATGAACCGCTCGATTCGTTCAAGGGCGTGATCGCGGATCGCCGTGGCGATCTGCTCGCAGCGCAAGGCAAGCGCGACGACGCGCGCGCCGCCTACAAGCTCGCGCTCGACACGATCCCGCAGAACGACACTTCCGCGCGCCAGCTGATCCAGTTCAAGCTCGATGCGCTTGGCGGCTGAAGCGCTGCGCATCGAACATAAAACTCCGTAAGTCAGTCGCGACGTCGCTTTCGATCGAGCAGACGCGCGACCGCCGAACAACCGAATTCAATTTCTAATGCTGCGTCCACCGATGACACTTCTGAAACGCTACGCCGTGCCGTTCGCCTGCGCGATGACCGCCTTGTTGGCCGCCTGCTCATCGACCAAGGATGAACGTCGCGTGCCGGTACCGCTCGTGGACTTCAAGCCGGTGCTGACCGTCAATCAGGCGTGGAAGGCAAGCGTCGGCAAAGCCGGCCGCTACCTGTTCTCGCCGGTCGCCGTCGGTGACTTCGTGTACGCGGCGGGCGCGAACGGCTCGGTCGCCAAGATCGATTCGAAGACCGGTCAGGATGTCTGGCGCGTCAAGCTCAAGGACGATCTGTCGGCGGGCGTCGGCAGTGACGGTAATCTCACGGCGGTCGGCGGTTTGAAGGGCCAGGTCGATGTGCTCGGTCCGGACGGCAAGCTGCTGTGGACCGCCACTGCACCCGGCGAAATCGTCTCGCCGCCGCTGGTCGGCAACGATCTGGTGATCGTGCGCACCATCGACGGCAAGGTGATCGCGTTCAATTCGCAGACCGGCGAGCAGAAGTGGATTTTCCAATTGCGCGCGGTGCCGTTGAATCTGCGTGTATCGGCGGGCATGACGTTCGCGGGCAATCAGGCGGTGCTGGCCGGCTTCCCGGGCGGCGGATTCGCGGCCATCAACCTGCAATCGGGCGATGCCTTCTGGCAAGCGCCGGTGTCGTATCCGAAGGGCGTGACGGAAGTCGAGCGTATCAATGACGTGACCGGCGCGCCGGGCCTCGTCGGCGCCCAGACTTGCGCGGTGACCTTCCAGGGCAAACTCGGCTGTTTCGATGCCAACAGCGGCAAGCCGGACTGGGAGCGTAACTATTCGAGCAACAGCGGTCTGGCGCAGGACGACACGATCGTCGCCACCGGCGATGACTGGTCGGTCGTCAACGCGTTCCGCGCCACCGACGGCACGCCGCTGTGGAAGAACGACAAGCTGAAGAACCGCGACGTCAGCGTGCCGTACATTCTGGGCCGCGCGGTCGTGGTCGGCGACTACAAAGGTTTCGTGCACTTCCTGTCGGCTGACAACGGCGAACTGGTCGGCCGCATGCCGACGGACGGCAGCGCCATCACCGCCGCGCCGGTGCTGGCGGGCAATACGCTCGTCGTGCAAACGAAGGACGGCGATTTGTACGGCTTCCGTCCGAACAACTGATAGCAGCACCCCGCGCGCCGTCTGACTCGACGATGCGGCAGGATCGGCGAGACTGATCCGCACGAGAAAGAACGAGGCGCGCTGTTCGATCAAAACAGCGCGCACTCCACAGAACCCGCGAGCAAAAGCAGGGCAGAGAAACAACAAGCGCGCCGCGCGAGGCAGAGACGACCCGCGCCGCGCAAGAAAGCCGCCTCGTCGGGTCGCGATGAGGCTCAACAAAGCGAATCCGGCGCTCGGGCTACCGAACGCCACAGGCTTGGCCACCGCGCCGCGCGTGCCGCAAGCCGAATCCATGCTAATTTTCGACAAGCGCAGCCATCGTGCGGCTTTGGACGAACCCCGCGTCCCGCGCCAGCCTTGCGTTCAACCGTGAACAACATCTGATGAAACCCGTAATTGCCCTCGTCGGGCGCCCCAATGTGGGGAAATCGACTCTATTTAACCGGCTGACGCGCTCGCGCGATGCACTCGTCGCTGACCTGCCGGGCCTCACGCGCGACCGCCACTACGGCGAAGGCCGCGTCGGCGGCGAGCGTCCCTATCTCGTCGTCGATACGGGCGGTTTCGAGCCGGTTGCGAAAGACGGCATCCTGCATGAAATGGCGCGGCAGACGCGTCAGGCCGTGGAAGAAGCGGACATCGTCGTATTCATCGTCGATGGCCGTAACGGGCTCGCGCCGCAGGACAAGTCGATCGCGGACTATCTGCGCAAGACCGGCCGCCCGCTGTTCCTCGTCGTGAATAAAGCCGAGGGCATGAAGTACTCGGCGGTTGCATCGGACTTCTACGAACTCGGACTGGGCGATCCGCGCGCGATTTCCTCCGCGCACGGCGACGGCGTGACCGAGATGATCAACGATGCGCTCGATATCGCCTATGCCGGTCAGCCGGAAGAAACCGAGGAAGAGAAGGCCAAGCACGGCGTGAAGATCGCGATCGTCGGGCGTCCGAACGTCGGCAAATCGACGCTCGTGAATACGCTGATCGGCGAAGAGCGTGTGATCGCGTTCGACATGCCCGGCACCACGCGCGATTCCATCTATGTTGATTTCGAGCGACAAGGCCGCAAATACACCCTGATCGATACAGCGGGCTTGCGCCGTCGCGGCAAGGTGTTCGAAGCGATCGAAAAATTTTCGGTCGTGAAGACACTTCAGTCGATCGCGGATGCCAACGTCGTGATTCTGTTACTCGATGCCCAGCAGGACATTTCGGATCAGGACGCGCATATCGCCGGCTTCGTGGTGGAGCAGGGCCGCGCGCTGGTGGTTGGCGTGAACAAGTGGGACGGACTGGATTCGCATGTGCGCGAACGCACCAAGGCCGATCTCACTCGTAAGCTCAAGTTTTTGGACTTTGCTAAATTTCATTACGTCTCGGCGCTGGAAAAAACCGGCATCGGCGCGTTGATGAAATCGGTCGATGACGCGTACGCCGCCGCGATGGCCAAGCTGCCGACGCCGAAGCTCACGCGCGCCCTGATCGATGCGGTCGAATTTCAGCAGCCGCGCCGTCGTGGTCCGGTGCGTCCGAAGCTGCGTTATGCGCACCAGGGCGGCTCGAATCCACCGATCATCGTGGTGCACGGCAATGCGCTGGACGCGATTACGGACACGTATAAGCGTTATCTGGAAGGCCGCTTCAGAGAAACGTTCGGACTGGCCGGGACTCCATTGCGGATCGAGTTTCGTTCGAGCAAGAATCCTTACGCCGATAAGGACTGACAGCAAAGCGTCAGCGGACTGAGAGCCGCGCGCAGCAAGCGTTTCGCCGGTTTTGGCCGAATGGCCAAGCTGGTGCGAAAACGAAAATCGGCTATAGTGTAGCGATTGTCGGCGGATCTCTTTTTCTTCGCCAACAATACTTCCAACCTGCAAAAAAACACGGAGTTTGCTATGAGCAACAAAGGGCAATTGTTACAAGACCCGTTTTTGAACGCACTGCGTAAAGAGCATGTGCCGGTGTCGATCTACTTGGTCAACGGCATCAAGCTTCAAGGAAATATTGAATCTTTCGACCAGTACGTCGTGTTGCTCAGAAATACGGTCACCCAGATGGTCTACAAGCACGCCATTTCCACGGTCGTGCCGGCCCGTCCGGTGAACTTCCACCCGGACGCTGAAACGTCCTAAACCTCGTCGCGGCCGGCACGCTCAAATAAACCTATAGTGAAATTCAGCGACTCGCCGGTCGCTTCAAAACGAAAACATCAATTTGATCAACGCAGCGCTCGTCGGCATCGACTTCGGCAAGATCGATTTCGAAGCCAGTCTCGAAGAACTCAGTCTGCTCGCGCAAAGTGCGGGCGCCCATCCCGCTGTCACGCTTACCGGCCGCCGTTCAAGTCCCGATGCCAAGATGTTTATCGGCAGCGGCAAGGTCGAAGAACTGCGTTTGCAGTGCGAAGCGGCCGACGTCGAACTCGTCATCTTCAATCACGCACTCGCGCCCGCGCAGCAACGTAACCTCGAGGTTGCGTTAAATCGTCGCGTGGTGGATCGCACCAGCCTCATTCTCGATATTTTTGCGCAGCGCGCTCGCAGCCACGAAGGCAAGTTGCAGGTCGAACTCGCTCAGCTTCAGTATTTGTCCACGCGCCTGATTCGCGCATGGACTCACCTGGAACGTCAGAAGGGCGGTATCGGTCTGCGCGGTCCGGGTGAAACGCAGCTCGAAACCGACCGCCGGTTGATCGGCGAGCGGATCAAGATGCTCAAGTCGCGGCTCGAAAAACTGCGTCGTCAGCACGGCACGCAGCGGCGTCAGCGCGAGCGCAATCGCACCATGTCGGTCTCGCTCGTTGGCTATACGAACGCGGGCAAGTCCACGCTGTTCAACGCGCTCACCAAAGCGCTGGCGTACGCCGCCAACCAGCTTTTCGCCACGCTCGATACCACTTCCCGCCGCGTCTATCTCGGCGAGGAAGCGGGGCACGTGGTCGTGTCGGACACGGTCGGCTTCATACGCGAATTGCCGCACCAACTGGTCGCCGCGTTCCGTGCCACACTGGAAGAAACCATTCACGCCGATCTGCTGCTGCATGTCGTGGATGCATCGAGCGCGGTCCGGCTGGATCAGATCGATCAGGTGAACGAGGTGTTGCGCAGCATCGGCGCGGACTCCATTCGTCAGGTTCTGGTCTTCAACAAGATCGATTCGGTGCCCGAACTCGCGTCCCGCGGCGAGGCAGTTGAAAGGGATGAGTATGGTAATATTTCGCGCGTTTTCCTAAGCGCACGCACGGGTCAGGGACTCGACGCGCTGCGCGCCGCCATCGCTGAAATCGCGGCGGCGGACGAGGGCGAAGCCGGTCCCGGTTTGCCCAGCGTGCTCGCCGAATTGGCGGAGCCGCACGAAATCTCTGAAGCTACGCAATCCATGCAGACCGGGTCGGACGAAACCGGACCCAATGCAGGACCCAACGACAAAGGCGACACGAACGCACAGCCGGAAGACCAGCGGCCAGCCGAAAAACGTGACGCACATAAGGTACCCGAGCACGGACATTGAACTGCTCCGGATTGCATCGAGCCGGCATCGACCCGGTTGTCTAATGGTGAATCACCGAGTGAACGACTACAACGAGCGGTCCAACCGGCAGCATCTGCCTGCCGTCTTTTCGATCAACGACCCGCGCTGGGGGCGGGGCGACGGCAATGGCGTGAAGAACGACTCGAAGCGTCCGCAGGACAATCGTCGTCCGGACGGCAAGGAAGACGGCCCGCCCGATCTCGATGAAATGTGGCGCGACTTCAACCGCCGCATCGCGGGCATTTTCGGACGCAAGCCGGGCAACGGCGGCGGTCCGCGCGAAGGTAACGGGCGCGGCACGCGCATTGGCGCGGGTATCGTCATTGGCGTGTTGATCGCGATTTATCTGGGCAGCGGCGTCTTCGTGGTGCAGGACGGCCATGTGGGCGTGGTGTCGCAGTTCGGCAAGTATCGTCAGACGGTCGCGCAGGGCATTCACTGGCGTCTGCCGTACCCGTTCCAGTCGCATGAAATCGTCGATACCTCGCAGATTCGCTCGGTCGAAGTGGGGCGCGGCACGGCGTTGTCGCAAGGCAATGTGCGTGATGCGTCGCTGCTGACGAACGAAGCCGATATCGTCGATGTGCGCATCGCCGTGCAATATCAGATCAAGTCGCCGACCGACTTCCTGTTCCGCAGCGTCAGTCAGGACGAAAGCGCGACGGTGACGCAGGCGGCGCAATCGGCTATTCGCGAGATCGCGGGCGGGCTGAAAACCGACGACCTGCTTTATCGCGATCGTCAGGCTTTGCGTGCGCGTCTGACCGAATCGATTCAGGCTTCGCTCGATGCGTACCGCAGCGGTCTGCAAATCACCGGCGTCACCGTACAAAGCGTGCAGGTGCCGACGCAGGTGCAATCCGCGTTCGAGGAAGCTTCGCGCGTGCGTCAGGACAACGAGCGCGCCCGCGATACCGCGCAGGCCTACGCCGATCAGCTGATCCCGCGCGCCAAGACCGACGCCGCGAAAATGATCGACGAAGCGACGGCGTACAGCAATCGCGAAGTCACGCAGGCGCAGGGCGATGCCGAGCGCTTCAAGGAGGTCTACGCCGAGTATTCGAAGGCGCCCGCCGTCATCCGTCAGCAAATGTACCTGGACACGATGCAGCAGATCTACTCGCGCACCACGAAGGTGTACGTCGATAGCAAGTCGGGGAATAACGTGGTGTATCTGCCGCTGGACAAGCTCGTTGAGCAGAATCGGCAGCAGGCTGCGGCTTCGGTATCGGCGGAAGCACCGGCAAGCGCCGCCGCGCCCGCGAGCGCACCGGCAGCCGAAGCGCCGCAAGCGCGTGCGCAGAATGTGCCCGCACCGGCGCCTGCAACGGCAAGCGCGCCCGCCAGCGCCGCCAGCAATGCGAACGCCGCCAGCGACCCGCTGCGCTCGCGCGATGCGTTCCGCTCGCGCAGCCGTTCCGAAGACCTGCAATAAGGAGCGCGAACATGAATCGAATCATCGCGCTTATCGTCGCCATCGTGATCGTGCTGTTTATCGGCTCGTCGATGATCTTTACCGTCGACGAACGGCATGCGGGCATCGTCTCCTCGCATGGCGACAGCAATGCGCAGCTCGACGGCCCCGGCCTGCATTTCAAACTGCCGATTCCGTTCCAGACGCTCACACTGATCGACACGCGTACGCTGACCATCGACGAGGCGGGCGCGGACCGCTTTGCCACGTCGGACAAGAGCGAAGTGCTGGTGAACACGGTCATCAAGTACCGCGTCGCCGATCCGCTCAAGCTCTTCGAAAGCAACGAGAAGAACACGCAGACGGCTGAAGAACGCATCGTCGCTTTGGCGCGCAGCGCGCTCACCAGCGGCTTCGCCAGGCGCACGCTGACGGATGCGCTCGGCAATCAGCAGACGCTGGCCGCGGACGCGCAGAAGTCGGTGGAAAGCGCTGCGGCGGCCTTCGGCGTGCAACTCGTCGATCTGCAGATGACGCGCATCGACTTTCCGTCGGCGGTGGCGGATTCGGTCTACAAGCGCATGATCGCGGAGCGCCAGCAGGCAGCGGCGAACGAGCGCGCCAAGGGCACGGCCGAAGCCGACAAGATCAAGGCCGACGCCGAGCGCGAGCAACAACAAATTCTCGCCGATGCCTATAGTCAGGCGCAGTCGATCAAGGGCGAAGGCGACAGCAAATCCGCCGCCATAGCCGCCGACGCCTACGGACGCGATCCGCAGTTCTACCAGTTCTACAAGAGCCTGGAAGCGTATAAGAAGACGTTCAAGCCGGGCGATGTGATCGTCGTTGACCCGAGCAGCGAATTCTTCCGCTTCATGCGCGGCCCGAACGGCGGCAGCGCGGATACGTCCGCGCCCGCAGCTACGCTGAAACGATAACGAGGCGCTGATCGCGCCCGCATCGCGCCGCCTTGTCTGAGGCGGCGCTTTCTTCTCAGAGACATGCTCGAGACGTTACTGCTCGCCCTTGCGTTGATGCTGATAATCGAAGGGATGTTTCCCTTCGTGTTCCCGACCACCTGGCGCGACACGTTCCGGCGGATCGCCGAACGGCCGCCGCACCATATCCGCATCGGCGGGCTGGTGGCGATGGTGCTCGGGCTGATTCTGCTGCTCATCGCCACCTGAGTTGCGATCTGAGAATTTCGCCTAATCTGTCTTTGTCTGCTGTCTTCCGGTGCGGGCGTTGAAACCCGGCGCCGTACACCGCGCTTCGTAGGAAACGTATCGATGTCCACCTGGTTACTTCCCGAGAATATCGCCGACGTCTTGCCGTCGGAAGCCCGCAAGATCGAAGAGTTGCGCCGCCATCTGCTGGATCGTTTCCGTTCCTACGGTTACGAACTGGTGATGCCGCCGATGCTCGAATATCTCGAATCGCTGCTGACCAGCGGCGGGTCCGATCTCAACCTGCGCACCTTCAAGCTCGTCGATCAATTGTCCGGGCGCACGCTCGGCCTGCGCGCGGACATCACGCCGCAGGTCTCGCGTATTGATGCACATTTGCTGAATCGTCAGGGCGTGACGCGTCTGTGTTACGCGGGCGTGGTGCTGCATACGCGTCCGCGCGGCCTGCACGCGACGCGCGAGCAGATTCAGATCGGCGCGGAAATCTACGGTCATGCGGGACTGGAAGCGGACCTCGAAATCCAGCAACTGATGCTCGATTCGCTGCATCTCGCCGGCCTGCAAAAAGTGCGGCTCGATCTGGCGCACGCGGGCGTGCTGGCCGCGCTGCTGGAACTGGAACCGGCGGCGGCATCGCTTGGTGAAGCGCTGTACGACGCGCTCGCCAGCAAGGACGTGCCGCGCCTGAACGAACTGACCGCGCATCTCGGCCCGGTGCCGCGCGAGGCGCTGCGCGCGCTGCCGTCGCTGTATGGCGATGCCTCGGTGCTGACCATCGCGCGTGGCCGTTTGCCGAATCTGCCGGTGATCGCGCGCGCGCTCGACGACCTCGCGTTCCTCGCGGGACAAGTCGAAGGCGCGGAAGTGATGATCGATCTGGCCGATCTGCGCGGCTACGCGTATCACAGCGGCGTGATGTTCACGGCTTACGTCGATGGCGTGCCGAACGCGGTTGCACGCGGCGGCCGTTACGACGACGTCGGTCTTGCGTACGGCCGTGCGCGTCCGGCGACGGGTTTCTCGCTCGATCTGCGCGAAGTGGCGCGCATTTCCCCCGTCGATGCACGCGGCAGCGCGATCCTCGCACCGTGGAAGCACGAAGAACCGCTGCGCGCCGCCATTTCCGCCCTGCGCGATGCAGGCGAAGTGGTGATTCAGGCGCTACCGGGCCACGAGCACGATCTGGACGAATTCGCCTTCGACCGCGTGCTGGTCGAACGCGACGGCGAGTGGGCCGTTGAACCGCGCGCGTAAGAAGTCAAATCGCGAAACACCCGTCGCTCGGCACATAAACCGAGCGTGACGAAATCACGAAACGTATCCCGAAAAACTCGGAAGTGCCCGAGAACATAGGTAAAATACGTTTTTAACCAGCTAACGAATCAACATGTCTGCCAGCGCAGTGAATGTGAACCCAGGACGCAATGTCGTCGTGGTGGGCACCCAGTGGGGTGATGAGGGCAAGGGCAAGATCGTCGACTGGCTGACGGACCACGCCCAGGGCGTCGTGCGCTTCCAGGGCGGTCATAACGCCGGGCATACGCTCATCATCGGTGGCAAGAAGACCATTCTTCGCCTCATCCCGTCGGGCATCATGCGCGCCGGCACGGCCTGTTATATCGGCAACGGCGTGGTTCTGTCGCCGGAAGCGCTGTTCAAGGAAATCGACGAACTGGAATCGGCGGGTATCGACGTCCAGAAACGTCTGTTCATTTCCGAAGCGGCCACGCTCGTGCTGCCGTATCACGTCGCCATCGACCAGGCGCGCGAAGCCAAGCGCGGCGCGGGCAAGATCGGCACGACGGGGCGCGGTATCGGACCGGCTTACGAAGACAAGGTGGCGCGTCGTGGCTTGCGCGTGCAGGACTTGTTCGATCGTGAAGTGTTCGAAACGCGTCTGCGTGAAGCGCTCGACTTCCATAACTTCGTGCTCACGCAATACCTCGGCGCGAAGGCCGTCGATTTTCAGGAAACGCTGGACACCATGCTCGGTTACGCCGAGCGTCTCGCGCCCATGGTCACCGACGTCTCCCGCCGTCTCTACGATGCCAATCACTCCGGCAGCAATCTGCTGTTCGAAGGCGCACAGGGCACGCTGCTCGATATCGACCACGGCACGTATCCGTATGTCACGTCGAGCAATTGCGTGGCGGGTGCGGCAACGGCGGGCGCGGGGATCGGGCCGCAGCGTCTGAACTACATTCTCGGCATCACCAAGGCGTATTGCACGCGCGTCGGTTCGGGCCCGTTCCCGAGCGAACTGTACGATGCCGATAACGCCGAACGTCAGGACCAGATCGGTCTCACGCTCGCCACCGTCGGCAAGGAATTCGGTTCGGTGACCGGCCGTCCGCGCCGCACCGGCTGGCTCGATGCCGCCGCGCTGCGCCGCTCGATCCAGATCAACGGCATTTCGGGCCTGTGCATCACCAAGCTCGACGTGCTCGACGGTCTCGACGAAGTGCGTCTGTGCACGGGCTACACGCTCGACGGCAAGCCGGTCGATATCCTGCCGCGCGGCGCATCGGAAGTGGCGCGTTGCGAGCCGGTCTACGAGACCTTCAGCGGCTGGAAGGAAAGCACCATCGGCATCACGCAATGGGATGCGCTGCCGGAAAGCGCGCGCGCTTACCTCACGCGCGTGCAGGAAGTCGCGGGCGTGCCGATCGATATGGTTTCGACCGGTCCGGATCGTGACGAAACCATTTTGCTTCGTCATCCGTTCAAGGTCTGAGCGCGCGAGCGTTTGAACCGAGCCTGATGCAGTAAAGAATGTGGCCGCCTATTCCCCAATACGCGGCCACATTTCGTATATAACCGTAATTTGCAATTGAAAGAGCCTCATCATGATCGCGATGACCGACCCGCGTAACGACGAAAAGAACCTCTGGGTCAACTGGGACGAATATCACCGGTTGATCGAACTGCTCGCGCTCAAGGTGCATGAATCGGGCTGGAAGTTCGACAAGATCCTGTGCCTGGCGCGCGGCGGCCTGCGCGTAGGCGATCAACTCTCCCGCATCTACGATCTGCCGCTGGCGATTCTTGCCACGAGTTCGTATCGCGAAGCGGCGGGCACGCAGCAGGGCGATCTCGATATCGCGCAATACATCACGATGACGCGCGGCGAATTGTCCGGCAACGTGCTGCTGGTCGATGATCTGGTCGATTCGGGCGTGACGCTGGCGCGCGTGCAGGAGCACCTGAAAGAGCGTTATCCGGCGATCACGGCCGTGCGTTCGGCGGTGCTCTGGTACAAGGGCTGCTCGAAGGTCACGCCGGACTATCACGTTCAGTTTCTCGAAACGAATCCGTGGATTCATCAGCCATTCGAGGAATGGGATACGGTGCGCCCGCACAACCTCGGTGCGTGGATCAAGCGCGGCATGCAAAACGCGCGCGGCTGATCGTTGACACGTTCAAAACAGAACGCCGTTCATGGGGCTTCATGCTCGATGAACGGCGTTTTTGCTTGTCTGCTCATTGCAGATTTGCGAGCCAACGTGTTCAGAGCGCGATGCTAAACTCCTGTACGCGTCTTCCGTGGTGCTCGAGCAACAAGCAAGACGGCGTTTTTGCGTGCTGCGTTAGATAGAATGGCGTTCGGTTTTTTCCGCTCTGGACGGATATTTCGCTTTTATGACTAACTCGACTCACGCGCAAGAGCGCAAACATTCGATGCCATCGCTTGCGCTCGCTGCCATCGGCGTCGTCTTCGGCGACATCGGCACGAGTCCGTTGTACTCCCTCAAGGAAGCCTTCAGTCCGTCGCACGGTATCGGGCTTTCTCAAGATTCCATTCTCGGCGTTATTTCCCTGCTGTTCTGGGCCATCGTGATGGTGGTCGCCGTCAAATACGTGCTGTTCGTCATGCGCGCCGATAACAACGGCGAAGGCGGCGTGCTCGCGCTCATGACGCTCGCGCTGCGCAGCGTGAACCAGAAAGGCAAACTGCCCGGCATCCTGATGATGCTCGGCATCTTCGGCGCCTGCATGTTTTATGGCGATGCCGTCATTACGCCCGCCATGTCGGTGATATCGGCCGTCGAGGGTCTCGAACTGGCCGCGCCGACGCTCACGCCTTATGTCATTCCCATCACCATCGTCATTCTGATTGCGCTGTTCTGGATTCAGCGGCACGGCACGGCGGTGGTCGGCAAGCTGTTTGGTCCGATCATGCTGATCTGGTTTCTGACGCTTGCGGTGCTGGGCGGTTATCACATCATTCTTGCGCCGGGCGTGCTGGTCGCGCTCAATCCGTATTACGCCGCATCGTTCATGGCGCAGCACGTGTTGCAGGCGTATATCGTGCTCGGTTCGGTGGTGCTGGTGCTGACCGGTGCAGAAGCGCTTTACGCCGACATGGGCCACTTCGGCGCGAAGCCGATTCGCTGCGGCTGGTACATGATCGTGATGCCGTCACTGCTGCTCAACTACTTTGGTCAGGGTGCCTTGCTGATGCATTCGCCGAAGGCCATCGAAAGTCCGTTCTTCTTGCTTGCGCCGGATTGGGCGCTGCTCCCGCTGGTGATTCTCTCGACGGTGGCGACCGTGATCGCATCGCAAGCGGTGATATCGGGCGCGTATTCGCTGACGAGTCAGGCCATTCAGCTCGGCTACGTGCCGCGCATGAAGATCCTGCATACGTCGGATCTGGCGATCGGGCAGATTTATATTCCGCTCGTCAACTGGATGCTGCTGTTCATCATTCTGTGCATCGTGATCGGCTTCAAGAGTTCGGAAAATCTGGCGGCGGCGTACGGTCTGGCCGTGACTGCGACCATGCTGGTCACGACCATTCTCGTGTCCGTGGTGATGGTGAATCTGTGGGGCTGGAATCGCCTGCTGGTCGGCGGCATGATTACCGTGTTTCTGATGATCGATATCGGTTTCTTCGGCGCGAGCTTGCTGAAGATCGAGCAGGGCGGCTGGCTGCCTTTGTGTATCGGCGGGGCGCTGTTCTTCTTGCTGATGACCTGGTACAAGGGCCGCATGATCGTGAAGGATCGCACGGCCGCAGACGGTATTCCGCTGATGCCGTTCCTGCAGGGATTGCTCGCGCATCCGCCGCATCGCGTGTCGGGTACGGCGATCTATCTGACCGGCAGCGATTCGCTCGTGCCCGTGAGCCTGCTGCACAACCTCAAGCACAACAAAGTGCTGCACGAACGCACGATTTTCCTCAACTTCGCCACGCGCGATATTCCTTATGTCGATGACGCGCATCGCATGGAAGTGAAGGATATTGGCGGCGGACTGTTTCTCGTGAAAGCCGCCTACGGCTTCAACGAAACGCCTGACGTGAAGGCCGTGCTCGAACAGATCACGCGCACACACGCCATGACCTTCGAGTTGATGGATACATCGTTCTTTATGGCACGCGAGACCGTGGTGCCGACGGAACTGCCGGGGATGTCGGTTTGGCGCGAACGCGTGTTCGCGTGGATGCATCAGAACGCGGCGAAGCCTACGGACTTCTTTAGCATTCCCGCGAATCGTGTCGTCGAGCTGGGGACGAAGATCGAGATTTGAGCTTGTTTCGATTCAGTAGCCGCCTTGCTTTTGCAGGCGGCTACTGAGTTTTGCGTTAGCGCTTCAGCTTGGCGAATGCTGCGGCCATTGCGCCTGAAGGTTCCGGCTCACGACGCTGATTCGGACGCGCATCGCGCTCGCCGCCACGACGATCCTGCGACGAATTATTACGCGACTGCGCAGCACCTGACGAAGCCGGCGCCACATCATCGTCCATGCGCATGGTCAGCGCGATCCGCTGACGCTTCACATCCGTCTCCAGCACCTTCACTTTCACCACCTGACCCGCCTTCACTACTTCGTGCGGGTCCTTGATGAACTTGGTGGACATTGCCGACACGTGCACGAGTCCATCCTGATGCACGCCGATATCGACAAACGCACCGAACGCGGCCACGTTGGTCACCACGCCTTCGAGCACCATTCCCGGCACCAGATCCGAAATCTTTTCGATGCCTTCCTTGAAGGTCGCCGTCTTGAACTCCGGACGCGGATCGCGGCCCGGTTTTTCGAGTTCGGCGAGAATATCGCGCACGGTCGGCAGGCCGAAACGATCATCGACGAATTCGGTCGGTGAAAGGCCCGTCAGCGCTTCGCGTTTGCCGAGCACATCGCCGATACCTTTCTTGATCTTCGCCAGAATCCGCTCGACCACCGGATACGCTTCCGGGTGCACCGATGAGCGATCCAGCGGATTCTCGCCGTTATTCACGCGCAAAAAGCCCGCAGCCTGCTCGAAGGTTTTATCCCCGAGACGCGGGACTTTTTTCAGATGTTCGCGCGAGGGGAAGGGACCGTTGGCATCGCGATAATCAACGATATTGCGTGCAAGCGTCGCATTCAGTCCCGACACGCGCGCGAGCAGCGCGACGGAAGCGGTGTTGGCATCGACGCCGACCGCGTTCACGCAATCTTCGACGACAGCATCCAGCGAACGCGCCAGTTCACGCTGATTCACGTCATGCTGATACTGACCGACGCCGATGGCTTTCGGCTCGATCTTCACCAACTCAGCGAGCGGATCCTGCAGACGCCGCGCAATCGACACCGCGCCACGCAGCGACACGTCCATATCAGGAAACTCTTTTGCCGCCAGTTCCGAGGCCGAATACACCGACGCGCCCGCTTCCGACACCACGATCTTCTGCAACTTCATTTCCGGATGCTTGGCGATAAGCTCGCTCGCCAGTTTGTCCGTCTCGCGCGATGCCGTGCCATTGCCGATCGACACCAGTTCCGCCTGCGTCTGCTGCGCAATTCGCGCGAGCTTCGCCAGCGAACCGTCCCAGTCACGACGCGGCTCGTGCGGATAAATCGTGTCAGTGGCGAGCACCTTGCCGGTGCGATCGACGACTGCGACTTTCACGCCGGTACGCAGACCCGGATCGAGCCCGATCACGGCCTTTGGACCTGCGGGCGCGGCCAGCAGCAAGTCCTTCAGATTGCGCGCGAACACGCGGATCGCTTCGCGTTCGGCGTCTTCGCGCAGCTTAGTCAGCAATTCGTTTTCGATATGCGGCTGCACCTTCACGCGCCAGCACCAGCGGCACACATCCGACAGCCATTTATCCGCCGCACGACCGCGATTGATGATGCCGAAATGCCCCGAAATCATCGATTCACACGGGTGCGGAATCTGCGCATCCAGTTCTTCGCCGAGGCCGAGCTTCACGCTCAGCACGCCCGCATTGCGGCCCCGGAACAGCGCGAGCGCGCGATGCGACGGCACCGTGCGCACGGTTTCGCTGTAGTCGTAGTAATCGCGGAATTTTTCGCCTTCCTCGTTTTGCTTGCCGTCGATCACGCTCGACATGACGAGGCCCTGGCTGAACAAATGCTCGCGCAGCTTGCCCAGCACTTCAGCCGTTTCGCCGAACTGCTCGGAGAGAATGTCGCGCGCGCCATCGAGCGCCGCTTTGGTATCCACGACGCCTTTTTCCGCATCGACGAACTTGACGGCTTCGGTTTGCGGATCGAGCGTGGGATCGGCGAGCAGCGACTGCGCCAGCGGCTCCAGACCCGCTTCACGCGCGATCTGCGCCCGCGTGCGGCGCTTGGGCTTGTAGGGCAGATACAGGTCTTCGAGTACCTGCTTGCTGTCCGCGCCTTCAATGGCGCTTCGCAGTTCGTCGGTGAGCTTGCCTTGCTCGTCGATGCTCGTGATGATGGCGGCGCGGCGGTCTTCCAGCTCGCGCAAATAGATCAGGCGTTCTTCGAGCGTGCGCAGTTGCGTATCGTCGAGATTGCCGGTCACTTCCTTGCGATACCGGGCGATAAACGGCACGGTCGAGCCTTCGTCCAAAAGCTGCACGGCGGCGGCCACCTGACGCGGCTGCACGGTGAGTTCGGCGGCGATGCGCTGTACGATCTTGAGTGCTACGGTTTCCGTCATGATTGCGCTGTCTGCTGGCTCGTTTTAGCGCATGAGCCGCGTCTGTCGTGAAGGTGAAGCGAGGAGCGGAGACAGGCGGCGCGGGCGCATGTGCGTTGGCGGGCCGGGTTGCTGAAGCTGGGGATTTTGCCATAAATGCCGGAGCGCTCCGGCGCTCGGTGATAGAATTTGGGCATCGCTCTGGCTGTCTCGCATCGGATTCTTTATCACGTTGCCGTTCATCAATTTGCCCACATTTCGCCTTTCATTCGCGGTGCCATTCAGCCTGAAGTCGGGCGTGCTGGCATGCGCGTCGTCGCTGCTGTGCGTGTTTGCCATGCAGCCCGCAGTCGCGCAGACCTCTTTTGCGTCGGATGCGGCTGCATCGAAAAGTGCGGACGATGCAGCGAAAGCCGACTATTCACGCCGTCAGCAGGCAATCAACAAACGCACCGAAGAAAACGACTACAACTATGGCGTCAAGGAACACGATTGCTATCGCAAGTTTTTCGTGAATCATTGTCTCGACGGCGCGCGCAACGAAATGCGCGAAAAGCGTCAGGTGATCCGGCAGGATCAGCTTGCGCTCGACGACGAGCAGCGCGCCGAACGCGCGAAGGCGCGCGATCAGCAGAACGCCATCAAGCAGGCGCAGTACGACGCGGATGCACCGAACCGCGCCGCTACAGAGAAGTCGAATCAACAGGCTTTCGACGACAAGCAGCGCCAGAACGCGCTGGCCGCCGCGCAGCGTAACGCCGAAGGCCCGCAGCGCGCCGCGAATCAGAAGGCGTACGATCAGAAACAGGCGGACTACCAGAAGAAGCTCGACGATGCCCGCGCACGCGGCGTGCAGGACGCGCAGGATCGCGCGCAGAAGGCCGATCGCTACGAGCAGAAGCAGCAGGACGCCGCGACGCATCGCGCTGAAGTCGAAGCGCGTCAGAAGGAAGCCGCCCGCAAGCAGCAGGAAAAGGCGCAGCAGGCGGCGCAAGAGGAACAGCAGCGTCAGGAACAGTTGAAGCAACAGCAGCAGGGCCAGTAACGGTCGTCGTCCGGAAGTACATCTCCGGCCGGCAGGCGCAGAAGGATGAAAGGAGGCCGAGCATGCAGCAACGCTTGAATTTGCCCAACCGTGCACCCCGACAACCCGCCGCGGATGCCGCCATGATCCGCGATCGCATCGCGCAGTTGCAGGCGGAGCATCACGGTCTGGACGACCTGATCGCCCGCATGGACGGCGCCGACGACCTCGAACTGAGGCGGCTCAAGAAGCGCAAGCTCAAGGTCAAGGACACCATCCTGCTGTTGCAGTTGCAACTGGATACGGACACGCACTGACGGCTCGGCGCACACCGCGCCGTCATTCGCAGCAAGAATCCGCAGGATCGATCCCGCTTTGAATTCACCCGCACACTCCAGCGATACCCCGCAAACGCCGCTTGATTTAAGCGGCAAACGCCGCACCGAACTCGACGCCATTTTCGCCGCCGAAGGCCTGCTCGCACGCGCGATCGACGGCTATCGGCCGCGCGCCTCGCAGATCGATATGGCGCGCTCCGTCGCGGCCGCGATGGAAGCGTCCGGCCGCGCGATGCCCGAACCCGCGATGTTCGAAGCGCAGCGTCGTCCCGCGCGCAAGCTCGGTCCGTCCGATAAACCGTATGCGCCGGAAGAACCGGCATCGGATGAGGTCGGTATTGCGACCGCGAAGGCGGCGATCGATGGCGGCGAGAATACGCTGATCGTCGAAGCAGGAACGGGCACGGGCAAGACGTACGCGTATCTCGTTCCGGCCATGTTGTGGGGCGGCAAGGTGCTCGTCTCGACTGGCACCAAGCACTTGCAGGACCAGCTTTTTCAGCGCGATATCCCGACCGTGCGCGACGCGCTCGCCGTGCCGGTATCGGTCGCAATGCTGAAGGGCCGCGCGAATTATCTGTGTCACTATTATCTCGAACGCACTGCCGACAACGGCCGCCTGCCGACGCGTCAGGACACCGCGCATCTGCAGGAAATCGTGCGCTTTGCCAAGATCACGCGCACCGGCGACAAGGCCGAGCTCGCCAGCGTCCCGGAAAATTCCCCCGTCTGGCCGATGGTCACGTCCACGCGTGACAACTGCCTCGGCCAGGAATGCCCGCATTACAAGGAATGCTTCGTCATGCAGGCGCGCAAGGAAGCGCAGCAGGCGGATATCGTGGTGGTGAACCATCACCTATTCTTTGCGGATGTGATGTTGCGCGATACCGGCATGGCCGAGCTTTTGCCGATGGCCAACACCATCATCTTCGACGAAGCGCATCAGCTTCCGGAAACGGCGACGCTGTTTTTCGGCGAAACGCTCTCGACCACGCAATTCCTCGAACTCGCACGCGATACGGTCGCCGAAGGCCTGAGTCATGCGCGCGATGCCGACGACTGGACCAAACTCGGTGCGGCGCTGGAGCGTGCAGCACGCGATCTGCGGCTCGCTTTCAAGGAAGATTCGGCGCGATTTTCGGTCGGGCAACTGCCGGACATTCATCCGCTGTTCGAAGCGCTCGACACGCTCGAAACGCATCTCGATGCGCTGGCGGCCGCCTTGTCGAAGCATGCGGAACGTGCGGAGTCGTTGCAGGCGCTGGTGCGTCGCGCGCGTGAGTTGCAGGACTTGCTTTCGGGCTGGACCACGCCGCCGACCGAACTGGAACGCGCGGTCGTCGAAAGTGCGGATACGGCCGCGAAAGTCGCGAAGGAAGAGCCGAACGAAATGGTGCGCTGGATCGAAGTGTTCTCGCACACGGTTCAGTTGCACGAAACGCCGTTGTCCGTCGCGCCGATTTTCGCCAAGCAGCGTGCTGGCGTGCCGCGCGCGTGGATCTTCACGTCAGCGACGCTTTCGGTGCGTGGCGACTTCACGCATTACGCGGCGCAAATGGGTCTGAACGCGCGTCGTTCCATGACCTTGCCCAGTCCGTTCGATTATCCGACGCAAGGTTTGTTGTACGTGCCGCGCAATCTGCCGCAGCCATCGTCGCCGCAATTCACGGATTCGGTTTTTGAAGCCGCGCTGCCGGTGATCGAAGCATCGGGCGGCGGCGTGTTCTTTCTGTGTACGACCTTGCGTGCGGTCGATCGCATCGCGACGCGTCTGCGCGACATCATTGAGCGGCGCGGCTGGCAAAATCCGCTGCTCGTACAAGGCGATGCCAGCCGCACCGAATTGCTCGATCGCTTTCGCGCGTATGGCAACGCGATTCTCGTCGGCAGTCAGAGCTTCTGGGAAGGCGTCGATGTGCGTGGCGATGCGTTATCGCTCGTCGTCATCGACAAGTTGCCGTTCGCGCCGCCCGACGATCCGGTGCTTGCCGCACGTCTCGATGCGCTGACGAAGAAGGGCCTCAGTCCGTTCGCCGTGCATCAGTTGCCGCAAGCGGTTATCACGCTGAAGCAGGGCGCAGGCCGCCTGATTCGCGCCGAAACAGACCGCGGCGTGCTGATGATCTGCGACACGCGCTTAGTCGATAAGCCCTACGGCCGCCGCATCTGGCAAAGCCTGCCGCCCTTCAAGCGCACGCGCGAACTCGATGTCGTGCGCGAGTTCTTCAGCGAATCGGTTGCTGAATAAAAAAGAAAAAGGCCAGCGTTTAACGCTGGCCTTTCTGCTTTCACGCAATCAAAACGCGCTTACCAAATCTGATACCACGCCTTCTCGGTCGAAGCGCGACGCTTGCCGGTCACATACGGGCTGTCCGGGAACGTGGCCGCGAGCACGCGCTTGGTGTCATCGGCGAGTTGCGGCTGGTCGAGTTTCTGATACGACAGCATCATGATATGCAGCGCGTCTTCGGTCGCCGGCGCGTTCTTGTATTCGCGGATAGCGAGTTGCGCACGATTGATCGCCGCCACATACGCGCCACGCCGATAGTAATAGTCCGCCGCGTGCACTTCGTGCGAAGCCAGCGCGTTCACGATATAGCGCATACGCTGCGCGGCGTCCGGCGCGTACTTGCTCTGCGGATATTTATCGACCACGACCTTGAACGCGTCATACGACTCGCGCAGCGACTTCGGATCGCGCTCGCTCATGTCCTGACCGGAGAAGCGGCCGAACAGACCGAGGTCGTCGTTGAAGTGGATCATGCCCTTGAGATAGTACGCGTAGGAAATCTCGGGATGGTCCGGATGCAGCTTGATGAAGCGGTCGATGGCCTGGTCGGCATTGGCGGTTTCGCCGTCCTTCCAGTTGCAGTACGCAACGTTGATCTGCGCCTGCTGCGCGAAGTGGCCGAACGGGTCGCGCCCTTCGAGTGCTTCGAAGTACTTGGCGCATTTGCCCCAGTCACGGCCGCTCAGTGCGTCCTGAGCCTCCGTATATAATTTGTTGTTATTCCAGGTCGCCGTTTCGTCGGTCTTCTCCGGCAGGCCGTGACAGGCCGTAATAACGGCGACGCTCGCGGCCAGCGCCAGATACTTGATCGATTGCTGCATCGAATGAAAGGTGTTGAAGGATCGCATCAGTGCTTGCTTTTCCTGGCTGAATCTAGCTGTGTCTGACCGTGTTTGCATCGGTTGCCCGTGCAGTGATTACGGCCCGTAACGTTGAAGCGTAGCGTTGCGTGTAATCGTGAGTCAGGCGAATCTTGCCTGCCGACCCGACCGACCACACGGGGCTTCCCCCGTTGAATCTCGTCCAAATGACCCGCTCAAGTACACGTAGTACCAAAGACCAACTCAAAGATTATAGCCCAAGCGACTCGCCTGACGACGCTGCATCGGGCCATGCAAACCCTGTCCGCGCAGGCGATGAAGCGCCGCGCGTCGCGCGCGTGCCGCTCGATCTCGCGGGCGAGCGCCTGGACAAGGTGCTGGCGAAAGTGTTTCCGGAGTTTTCGCGCAACCGCATGCAGGGCTGGATCGAAGAAGGGCGCGTGCTGGTGGATGGCGCGCGCGCGAAGGTGCGTCAGCCCGTTCCGCTCGATGCCGTCATCACGCTGACGCCGGATCTCTTGCCCGAGCAGCTCGCGTTTGCGGCGGAGCCGGTGCCGCTGCATATCGTCTACGAAGACGAAACGTTGGTCGTGATCAACAAGCCCGCTGGCATGGTCGTGCATCCGGCTGCCGGTAACTGGAGCGGCACGCTGTTGAACGGCCTGCTTTATCGATACGGCGATGCAGCCGCAGGTCTGCCGCGCGCGGGCATCGTGCATCGGCTGGACAAGGAGACGTCGGGGCTGATGGTCGTCGCGCGCACGCTCGAAGCGCAGACCGATCTCGTGCGTCAGATGCAGGCGCGCACCGTGAAGCGTCGCTACGTGGCGTTCGTGTGGGGCAACATGCCGGAAGACGGCACCATCGATGCGCCCATCGGCCGCGATCCGCGCGAGCGTACGCGCATGGCGGTGGTGAAGACCGCATCGGGCAAACATGCGCGCACGCATTTCCGCACCGTCGATCGCACCACGTGGCACGGCCAGCCCGTCAGCGCGATTCACTGCGATCTGGAAACCGGCCGCACGCATCAGATTCGCGTGCACTGCGCGCATATCCAGCATCCGCTGCTCGGCGATCCGGTCTACGGGCACGCACGCGGCAAGCGCTCGATCCGGCCGCTGCCCAACGAGTTCGCGCGTCAGGCTTTGCACGCGTGGCGGCTCGGTTTGATCCATCCGGCGACAGGCAACGACGTGCACTGGCGCGCCGATGTCCCCGACGACATGGCCGAACTTGCCGAAGCGCTCGGCTTCGGTCAGGACGAGCAAATCGACTTCGATGAAGACGACGATTTCGTCGAAGTCTACGAAGTGCGCGACGACGAAGAGTGGGACGAAGAAGACGAAGGCGACGACTACGAGGACGAAGAAGAATGACGAACGCCGCGCTGGATCCGAAGCATTGTCTGTGGCCGGCGTGGCGCGTATCGCCGCGCGTGAAAGCGTTCGTGACGACGCGCGGAGGCGGCGTCAGCACCGGCCCGTTCGATGGCGGCACACCCGGCGCGGGCGGTTTGAACTTAGGCTTATCGACAGGCGATGATCCGGGCGCGGTCCACGAAAATCGTCGGCGCGCGCTGGCGCTGACGGGCTTGCCGGAAGCCGCATGGCTTTCGCAGATTCACAGCGCGCAAGTCGAAGATGCAGCCGATGTGCTCGCACGCCGTATCGCGGGCGAAACCACGCGCGCCGATGCCAGCGTCACCGATCAGCCGAACGTCGTCAGCGTCGTAATGACAGCGGATTGCATGCCGGTGCTGTTCTGCGACGACGAAGGCCGCGCGGTCGGCGCCGCGCACGCGGGATGGCGTGGGCTTGCTGCGGGCATCGTCGAGAAGACGGGGGAGCGGGTGGCGCAACTGGCTGGCGTGTCTGCGTCGCGTTTGAATGTTTATCTCGGCGCGTCGATCGGACCGAGTGCATTCGAAGTCGGTGAAGACGTGCTCGACGCGTTCGTATCCGCCTCGCTGCTGAATGAACGCGATGCCACCGCCGCCGCATTCAAACCCATCGACACGCCCGGAAAATACCTCGCCGATATCTACGCACTCGCGCGTTTGCGTTTAGGCGATATCGGTATCGATTCGTCGCGTATTCATGGCGGCACACATTGCACGGTCAGGGAAAAAGAGCGCTTCTATTCGTATCGACGTGACAAGACGACTGGCCGAATGGCCGCAATGATCTGGCTCAGCGAATAAATACAATAAACAGACAACAGGCATTAATAGCGCGTGTTGTCACAGCCGTTTAGCAATCGCCCCAACAGCGGCCAAGTGCAATATTTCGCATGGGGGAAAACGATAATTAAAAAAATATCGCACTGCGGCAAAATCGGGGCGAAGCATTGACATGTCCGGCGCTACGGAGCAAGAATGTTTCTGGAGTTCGATCAATCGGGCACGGCGTAGCGAGGGCAATGCTTGCCGCGCGCAGAGGGCGCATCATCATTTGCGCGCTGGTTGAAACAAAGCCCGGCAATGCCTGCATCAGCAATCAGTCTTGCGAGACTCAAGGTCAATAGCGGGTATGGCTTCCAAAAACTCTTCCTCAACTTCCCGCTCCCGTACTGCCGAAAGCTCGACGGCGCAATCAGCCGATCCAGCCGGCGTACAGAATGGCGTGCAGCAGGCATTCGATCAATGGCTCAATGCCTGGCGCAGCGTGGCTGACCCCGCGCAGTGGGCCAAGCTCGGTCAAAGCATGAATCCTCAGGCGAATGCCGCAGGCGATGCCGCCTCGCCCTTCGCCGCATTCAGTGCGTTCACCAAAGCGTTTTCCGATCCATCGGCCAATCCCTTCGCCAACCTCGGCAATCTTGGCGCGATGCCGCAGATGCCCGATCTGTCGAAGATGAACGGCATGGGCGAATTCGCCAAGTTTGCGAGCAGCATGCCGGGCTTCGGCGCGGCGATGCAGGGCTTGCCGACCTTACCGAAAATTCCCACGGCAGCGATTGCACCGGAAAAACTGCATCAACTGCAAAGCGACTATTCGCGCGATGCCGCCGACTTGCTCAAGCAAGCGAGCGCACAGCAGATCGATCCTTCGGCGCTGAAAGACCGCCGTTTCTCCGATACCACCTGGCAATCCACGCCCGCGTATGCATTCACCGCCGCGTGGTATTTGCTCAACGCGCGGTATCTGCAAGAACTGGCCGACGCCGTTCAAAGCGATCCGAAAACGCGTGAACGCATTCGCTTCACGGTTCAGCAATGGGCCGCGGCTGCGTCGCCTTCGAACTATTTCGCGCTGAATCCGGAAGCGCAGAAGACGCTGATCGAAAGCAAGGGCGAGAGCCTGCGTCAGGGCATGATGAATCTGCTCGGCGATATGCAGCGCGGCAAGATTTCCCAGTCGGATGAATCGCGTTTTGTGATCGGCAAGAACGTGGCATCGACGGAAGGTTCGGTGGTGTATGAGAACGAGCTGATGCAGCTCATTCAGTACAAGCCGCTCACGCCGAAGGTGTATGCGCGGCCGCTGCTGATCGTGCCGCCGTGCATCAACAAGTTCTACATTCTCGATTTGTCGCCGGAAGGCTCGCTGGTGCGTTACGCGCTGGAGCAGGGCCAGCAGGTGTTCATCATCTCGTGGCGCAACGCGGATCAATCCATTGCGCACAAGACGTGGGACGATTTTGTGCAGGAAGGCGTGCTCGAATCGATCGACGCAGTGAAGGAAATCAGCGGCGAAGCGCAGATCAATACGCTGGGCTTCTGTATCGGCGGAACGATTTTGGCGACGGCGCTGGCGGTGGCCAAGGCGCGCGGCGAAGACCCTGCGGCTTCGATGACGCTGCTTACCTCGATGCTCGATTTCTCCGACACCGGCGTGCTCGATGTCTTCGTCGATGAATCGCACGTGCAGATGCGCGAGCAGTCGATCGGCGGCAAGAACGGCACGCCGCCGGGACTGATGCGCGGCGTCGAGTTCGCCAACACGTTCTCGTATCTGCGCCCGAACGATCTGGTGTGGAACTACGTCGTCGATAACTACCTCAAAGGGCGCACGCCCCAGGCATTCGACCTGCTGTTCTGGAACAGCGATTCGACCAACCTGCCGGGCCCGATGTGCGTCTGGTATCTGCGCAACACGTACCTTGAGAACAAGCTGAAGGAGCCGAACGCGCTCAAGGTCTGCGGCCAGTCCGTCGATCTGTCGAGCCTCACGCTTCCGACGTTTATTTACGGTTCACGCGAAGACCATATCGTGCCGTGGAAATCGGCGTATGCGTCCGCGCCGATTCTCTCCGGCCCGCAGAAATTCGTGCTGGGCGCGTCGGGGCATATCGCGGGCGTGATCAATCCGCCGTCGAAGAACAAGCGCAGTTTCTGGATCATCGACGACGCCGACCAGTTGCCTGAAGACGCCGACACCTGGTTCGACGCCGCGACCGAGCATCCCGGAAGCTGGTGGCCGACGTGGTCGGCATGGCTCGCAGAGAACGCGGGCGAGCAGGTGAAAGCGGGTGCGGCGCAAGGCTCGAAGGCGTATCCGGTGATCGAACCGGCGCCGGGACGCTACGTGATGGCGCGCGACGCCTGAGCGTCGTAGCGCTTGACTGGCATCACGAAAAACGCATTCGATTGATCGCAACGGCATCGGCTGACGATGCCAAAGGAAACCAAAATGACTGACGTAGTGATCGTATCGGCCGCGCGTACGGCTGTTGGCAAGTTCGGTGGCTCGCTCGCGAAGATCGCGGCGCCTGACCTCGGCGCGACGGTGATCAAGGCGCTGCTGGAGCGCTCGGGCGTGAAGCCCGATCAGATTAGCGAAGTGATTCTGGGTCAGGTTCTGACGGCGGGTTCGGGGCAGAATCCGGCGCGTCAATCGGTGATTAAGGCTGGTCTGCCGGATATGGTTCCCGGCATGACGATCAACAAAGTTTGCGGCTCGGGCCTCAAGGCCGTGATGCTCGCCGCCAACGCGATCATCGCGGGCGATGCGGACATCGTGATCGCCGGTGGTCAGGAAAACATGAGCGCCGCGCCGCATGTGCTGCCGGGCTCGCGCGATGGCTTCCGCATGGGCGACGCCAAGCTGATCGACTCGATGATCGTCGATGGCCTGTGGGACGTTTATAACAACTACCACATGGGCACGACGGCTGAAAACGTCGCGCGCGAGTTCGGAATCTCGCGCGAAGATCAGGACAAGTTCGCGGCGCTGTCGCAGAACAAGGCCGAAGCCGCGCAGAAGTCCGGCCGCTTCAACGATGAAATCGTGCCGGTCTCGATTCCCCAACGCAAAGGCGATCCGCTGCTGTTCAACACGGATGAATTCGTGCGTCACGGCGTGACGCCTGAAGCGCTGTCGAGCCTGAAGCCTGCGTTCAGCAAGGAAGGCACGGTCACGGCTGCCAACGCATCCGGTATCAATGACGGCGCTGCCGCAGTCATCGTCATGTCGGCGAAGAAGGCCGAAGCGCTGGGCCTCACGCCGCTGGCGCGCATCAAGGCGTACGCGAACGCCGGCGTCGATCCGAAGATCATGGGTATGGGTCCGGTGCCTGCCTCCAAGCGATGCCTCGAACGCGCAGGCTGGAGCGTCAACGACCTCGACCTGATGGAAATCAACGAAGCGTTCGCCGCGCAGGCGCTGGCGGTGCACAAGCAAATGGGCTGGGATCAGTCGAAGATCAACGTGAACGGCGGGGCCATCGCGATCGGTCATCCGATCGGTGCATCGGGCTGCCGGATTCTGGTGACGCTGCTGCACGAAATGCAGAAGCGCGATGCGAAGAAGGGCCTGGCCTCGCTGTGTATCGGCGGCGGCATGGGCGTGGCGCTCGCGGTAGAACGTCCGTAAGAACCGGTAGCAGTATTGGGAAGGGCCAAGCGGGCGGCCAGGAGAAAGCCGTCCGCATAACGAAAATGGAGTGAGAAATGGCGAAGCGTGTAGCGTATGTAACAGGCGGGATGGGCGGCATCGGCACCAGCATCAGCCAGCGTCTGCTCAAGGACGGCTTCACGGTCGTCGTGGGCTGCGGCCCGAACTCGCCGCGCCGCGTGAAGTGGCTCGAAGATCAGAAGGCGCTCGGCTTCGACTTCATCGCGTCGGAAGGGAATGTGGGCGACTGGGAATCGACTAAGAACGCGTTCGACAAGGTCAAGGCCGAAGTCGGCGAAGTGGATATCCTGGTGAACAACGCCGGTATCACGCGCGATGTCGTGTTCCGCAAGATGACGCACGAAGATTGGACCGCGGTGATCGACACCAATCTGACGAGCCTGTTCAACGTGACCAAACAGGTGATCGATGGAATGGTTGAGCGCGGCTTCGGGCGCATCATCAATATTTCGTCGGTGAACGGGCAGAAGGGGCAATTCGGTCAGACCAACTACTCGACCGCCAAGGCCGGTATTCACGGCTTTACGATGGCGCTCGCGCAGGAAGTCGCGACCAAGGGCGTGACGGTCAACACGGTGTCGCCGGGCTACATTGGCACGGACATGGTGAAGGCCATTCGCCCGGAAGTGCTGGAGAAGATCGTCGCGACGATTCCGGTGCGCCGTCTGGGCACGCCGGCTGAAATCGGTTCGATCGTCGCGTGGCTGGCGTCCGATGAGTCGGGCTTCTCGACCGGTGCGGACTTCTCGCTGAACGGCGGCTTGCACATGGGCTGACGGGCGGTGGCTCCCCGCCTGAGCGCGCCTGCCACGTGCGCGAACGGGAAGCCGCCACTCGCCGGATTTATCAACGATGCGGCGAACACGCAGCAACGCTTTTTTGCGACAACGCAAGACATGCTTGCTGCCATCGCAGTAAAGTCTTGCGTTTAAAGGCGTTCAATGACCACCACTACTACTACAAAGAAATCCGCCGAACGACTCATCAAAAAATATCCGAACCGGCGCCTCTATGACACCGAGACGAGCACGTACATCACGCTGTCCGATGTGAAGCAACTCGTGCTCGATCAGGAAGACTTCAAGGTGCTGGACGCCAAGTCCAGCGACGACCTGACGCGCAGCATCCTGCTCCAGATCATTCTCGAAGAGGAAAGCGGCGGATTGCCGATGTTTTCATCGGTGATGCTCTCGCAGATCATCCGTTTCTACGGCCACGCGATGCAAGGCATGATGGGCACGTATCTGGAAAAGAACATCCAGGCGTTCATCGATATCCAGCAGAAGCTGTCCGAGCAAAGCAAGGGCATCTATGACGGCAACGCGCTGAACCCGGAAGTCTGGTCGCAATTCATGAACATGCAGGCGCCGATGATGCAGGGCATGATGACCAGCTATATCGAGCAGTCGAAAAACATGTTCGTGCAGATGCAGGAGCAGATGCAGAACCAGGCGAAGACGATGTTCAACACGTTTCCGTTCCCGACGCCCAATACGCCGACTCCCGAGAAAAAGTAAGCCTCACTGCCCGCCGACCGCTCTCGCCGGATCTTGCGCGAACGCCGCGCCGAAATCCCCGCGATAGGCAACCGCGCCAGCGGCGGCAGAAAGCGTAGTCCTCGGACAGATAGCGGTTGGTTTCGCGTTTCACCATCACATCGAAGAAGCGATAGCAGCGGCGAATCCGGCGGCGCGTCGGAAACGTACGCGAGAAATCGCCTCTTATCAGTATTTAGGGCGACGATTTCAGGCTCATTTGCTTGCGGGAAAGTGCGCGATGAGTCCGCCATGATTCGCCGGCTGCACGAGGGCTTGCCTATTCCGGCTGATGTTCTCATCAGGTGCGCGTGATCGCATCGGTCCGCAAGCCGGTCCGGCAGTCGCCTCGCGCGTAACCAGCTAAAATATCGGATTCGCCTTTTCTGGCGGCGCGCGCGGCCGCTGCCCGCGCCCCTTTCTGGATGTCCCCGTGAATACGCCTTTGAAATCAAGCACTAGCACGCCCGCGCCGAAAATCGGCATGGTCAGTCTCGGTTGTCCCAAAGCCCTCGTCGATAGCGAGCAGATCATCACTCAGCTTCGCGCCGAGGGTTACGAAATCTCCGGTTCCTATGACGGCGCGGATCTCGTCGTCGTCAATACCTGCGGTTTTATCGATGAAGCCGTGCAGGAAAGTCTCGACGCCATCGGTGAGGCGCTGAGCGAGAACGGCAAGGTGATCGTCACCGGCTGTCTGGGCGCGAAGAAGAGCGCGAGCGGCACCGGGCTGATCGAGGAAGTGCATCCGAAGGTGCTGGCCGTGACCGGTCCGCACGCGACCAACGAGGTCATGAACGCGGTCCACACGCATCTGCCGAAGCCGCACGATCCGTTCACCGATCTCGTGCCGCCCGCAGGCATCAAGCTCACGCCGCGTCATTACGCGTATCTGAAGATTTCGGAAGGCTGCAATCATCGCTGCACGTTCTGCATTATTCCGTCGATGCGCGGCGATCTCGTTTCGCGTCCCGTCGCGGAAGTGATGCTCGAAGCCGAGAATCTCTTCAAGTCCGGCGTGAAGGAACTGCTGGTGATTTCGCAGGACACCAGCGCGTATGGCGTCGATGTGAAATATCGCACGGGCTTCTGGAATGGCAAGCCGCTGAAGACGCGCATGACCGATCTGGTCGGCGCGCTCGGCGAACTGGCATCGCAATACGGCGCGTGGGTGCGTCTGCATTACGTGTATCCGTATCCGAGCGTCGATGAAGTCATTCCGATGATGGCCGAAGGTCCGCTGCGCGGCCACGTGCTGCCGTATCTCGACGTGCCGTTCCAGCACGCGCATCCCGAGGTGCTCAAACGCATGAAGCGTCCCGCCAACGCCGAGAAGGTGCTCGAACGCGTGCGCACGTGGCGCGAGATTTGTCCGGACCTGACCATTCGCAGCACGTTCATCGCGGGCTTTCCGGGCGAAACCGAAGAGCAGTTTCAGACGCTGCTCGACTTTATCGTCGAAGCGGATCTGGATCGCGTCGGCTGCTTCGCGTATTCGCCGGTCGAAGGCGCGACCGCCAACGAACTCGAAGGCGCGTTGCCCGACGAAGTCCGCGAAGAACGCCGCGCGCGCTTCATGGAGCTGGCCGAAGAACTGTCGGCGAAGCGCATGAAGAAAAAGGTCGGCAAGACGCTGAAAGTGCTCGTCGATGAAACCAGCAGCGAAGGCGGCGTCGGCCGCACGGCAGCGGATGCGCCCGAAATCGACGGCGTGGTGTACATCGCGCCGGCGACGAAGGCATCGAAACGCTACAAGGCCGGCGATTTCGTCTCGGTGAAAATCACCGGCGCGGACGGCCACGATCTCTGGGGCGAGGTTTGACCATGCCGCGTACAGCGCAGATCCTCGCACTCGGCGAGGCGATGATCGAGTTCAATCAATCGACCCGCGGTGAGCCGAACTATCTGCAAGGCTTCGGCGGCGATGTATCGAATTTTCTGATTGCGGCGTCGCGGCAGGGCGCGGCGACGGGCTTCGTGTCCGCCGTCGGCAACGATCAGTTCGGGCAATTGCTGCTCGATCTGTGGCGCACCGAGAATGTCGATACATCAACGGTACGTGTCGATCATGACGCGCCGACGGGCGTGTATTTCGTGTCGCACGGCGAGAACGGGCATCGCTTCGACTATTTGCGTGCGGGTTCGGCGGCGAGCCGTTATGCGCCGTCCCATCTGCCGCTCGATGCCATCGCCGCCGCCAAGGTCGTGCATCTGTCGGGCATCAGTCTCGCCATCGGCGTGAATGCCTGCGATGCCGCGCTCGCCGCTATCGACCATGCGCACACGCACGGCGTCAAAGTCAGTTTCGATACGAACCTGCGCCTGAAACTCTGGCCGCTGGCGCGCGCCCGCGCGGTCATGCTCGAAGCCATCCGCCAGACCGATATCTGCCTGCCGAGCTGGGACGATGTCACGCTGCTCACCGGCCACGAAGACAAGGACGCCATCGTCGATGCGCTGCTCGCGCTCGGGCCGAAGGTCGTCGCGCTGAAACTCGGCAAGGAAGGCGCGTATATCGCCACGCCGGACGAGCGTCGTGTGGTGCCGGGCCGCGTCGTCAATGCGGTCGATGCCACCGGCGCGGGCGATTGCTTCGGCGGCGCGTTTATCGCGCGCATCGTCGCGGGTGACGATCCGTTCGCGGCCGCGCGCTATGCGAACGTCGCGGCGGCATTGTCCACGCAAGGCTACGGCGCGGTCGCACCGATCCCCGACAAAGCGACAGTGGAACGTGCACTTGCGGAATGATCGCGCGGGGCGTCTGTCGAACCGAATCACGAATCACAACTGATGGAGACTCAGACATGCAGCGTGAAGTGGTGGTGGCAAGCGGCGTACGCACGGCAATCGGCGATTTCGGCGGCGCGCTGAAGGATTTCGCTCCGACCGATCTCGGCGCGCGCGTGGTGCGCGAAGCGTTGTCCCGCGCAAACGTGACGGGCGATGACGTCGGTCATGTCGTGTTCGGCAACGTGATCCAGACCGAGCCGCGCGATATGTACCTCGCGCGCGTCGCGGCGCTGGACGGCGGCGTATCGCAACATGCGCCTGCGCTGACGGTGAATCGGCTGTGCGGATCGGGCTTGCAGGCGATCGTCTCGGCATCGCAATCCATCTTGCTGGGCGATACGGATATCGCCATTGGCGGCGGCGCGGAAAGCATGAGCCGCGCGCCGTACATCATGCCCGCCGCACGCTTCGGCCAGCGCATGGGCGATGCGCGCATCGTCGATATGATGGTCGGCGCGCTGAACGATCCGTTCGACAAGATCCACATGGGCGTGACCGCGGAAAACGTCGCGGCGAAGTTCGGCATTACGCGCGAGATGCAGGACGCGCTGGCGCTGGAATCGCACCGGCGCGCGGCGAAGGCAATCGAAGCCGGCTATTTCAAGGACCAGATTCTGCCGATCACGCTGGCATCGAAAAAAGGCGACACGGTTTTCGAGCGCGATGAACATGTGCGCATGAACGCCACCGCCGAAGACTTTGCCAAGCTCAAGCCGGTTTTTGCGAAGGAAAACGGCACGGTTACCGCGGGCAACGCATCCGGTATCAATGACGCAGCCGCGGCCGTCGTGCTGATGGAACGTGGCGTCGCGGAAAAGCGCGGCGTGAAGCCGCTGGCGCGTCTGGTTGCTTATGCGCACGCGGGCGTCGATCCGAAGATCATGGGCATCGGTCCCGTGCCGGCAACGCAGAAGGTGCTGGAGCGCGCAGGCCTCACCGTGAACGATCTCGACGTGATCGAAGCCAACGAGGCGTTCGCCGCGCAGGCGTGCGCCGTATCGCAGGAATTGAAGTTCGATCCCGCGAAGGTCAATCCGAACGGCTCGGGCATTTCGCTCGGGCATCCGATCGGCGCGACCGGCGCGTTGATCACCGTGAAGGCGCTGTATGAGCTGCAACGCATCGGCGGGCGTTATGCGCTCGTGACGATGTGCATCGGCGGCGGGCAGGGCATCGCGGCGATCTTCGAGCGTATCTGAAGTGTTGAAGGATGGAAGGATGAATCGAAGTATTACTTTGGCATGCCTCGCCGCGGCGCTCGCCGTGGCAGGCTGTAACTCACCGATGCAACCCGGCGCGTCCGGCGCGGCCGGTGTCTTGCCGCCCGATCAGCGCGAGCCGATCGGTGCGGACGCACACGGCGCGCAGGAAGCGATCGCGGCGCTCGCCGCGCCGCCCGTCAAACCGCTGACGCCGAACCCGGAGTACGCGAAGTTTCCGCACTATATCGGCACGCTCGGCGACAAGCAGATCGATATGAAACTCGGCGCGAAATCCGGTCCCGAAGACGATCCATCGGGCGTTCACGGCGAGTATCAATTCATCGGCAATCCTGCGGTGTTTCTGGTCGCAGGCGACCGCGACGGCGATACGCTGGAAATCGAGGAATCGAACGACGGCACGCATATCACCGGCAACTGGGTCGGCAAGTTCGCGGCGGACGGCAGCGTGTCCGGCGAACGCATGAACCCGGACGATTCGAACCCGCAGCCCTTCGATTTGCGTCCCGCGATTGCTGGCAGAACGCTTCCGCCTTTGAGCGGCAGCAAGCCGGCCGCGCCATCGCTGGAACCGGCGCCGCCGCGCAATTCCGTGGGCGGTACCAGCAACGTGATCATCGGCGAATAAAGACTTTTATGACTGAATCAAGCAGCAAAAAGCTCGACATGCAGACGCGCATCGTCCAGTCGGAAGACAACATTACGCCGGGATTCGCATCGTTTTCGGTGCCGGTGGCGCGGGCATCGACGGTGGTGTTTCCGGATCTCGCGAGCATGCGTTCGCTGGTCTGGAGCGATGATTCCAAATGGCGTTACGGCTTGCACGGCACGCCCACCACGATGGCGCTTATGCAACGGCTCGCGGCCATCGAAGGCGGCGAGTACGCGCTGTTGCAGCCGTCCGGACTTGCGGCGATCTCGAACGTGTATTTCGGGCTGGTCAAATCGGGCGATCACGTGCTGATTCCCGACAATGCGTACGGACCGAATCGCGATCACGCCGACTGGCTGGTGGAAGACTTCGGCATCGAAGTGACGTATTACGATCCGATGATCGGCGCAGCCATTGCCGATTTGATCCGCGCGAACACCAAGCTGATTTGGCTCGAAGCGCCCGGTTCGGTGACGATGGAAGTGCAGGACGTGCCCGCCATCGCCGCAGTCGCGCGCGCGAAGGGCATCGTCACGGCGATCGACAACACGTATTCGGCGGGACTCGCGTTCAAGCCTTTTGATCACGGCGTCGATATTTCGGTGCAGGCGCTGACGAAGTATCAGTCAGGCGGCAGCGATATTCTGATGGGCGCAACCATCATGCGCGATGTCGAGCTTCATAAGAAGCTCAAGCGCGCGCGCATGCGGCTGGGCGTAGGCGTTTCATCGGACGATGCGTCGCTCGTGCTGCGCAGTTTGTCGTCGATGAAACTGCGTTACGAAGCGCACGATCGCGCGGCCTTCGAATTGGCGACGTGGCTGAAGACGCGTTCGGAAGTATCGGCGGTGCTGCATCCGGCGATTGCGGATTGCCCCGGCCACGAGATTTTCAAGCGCGACTTCAAGGGCGGCGCGGGCGGCTTGTTTTCCATCGTGTTCGACAAGCGATACACCGCCGCACAAGTCGATGCCTTCGTCGAAGCGCTGGACTTGTTCTCGATCGGCTGGAGTTGGGGCGGCTCGCACAGTCTCGCGATGCCGTACGACGTGCGCTCGATGCGCACCGCATCGCAATGGCCGCATGACGGCGTGCTGGTGCGGTGTTACATCGGCCTGGAAGAAGTGGGCGATTTGCGCGCGGATATCGAAGCGGCTTTGGCTAAAGCCTTTGCGTGAAAAATGAAACGCGGCGCCTTTGAAAAAAGGCGCCGTTCAGCATTAAAACAAACGCGACAAACCATCCAATCCGATGAAGTTGAACGCAAGACTTGCCGATTGCCGCACGATCGGCTTCGCGCGAAACGCCACCGACAGACCCGCTTCCGCCATCATTTTCAGATCGTTCGATCCATCGCCCATTGCAATGGCGCGCTTCGGATCGATGCCAATCGCCGCGCACGTTTCCCGCAGCGTGCGCGCCTTCACATCTGCATCGACGATTTCGCCGAGCACCTTGCCGGTCAGCTTGCCATCGACGATTTCGAGTGTGTTGGCGTTCGTATAGTCGAGGCCGAGGCGCGTTTTCAATCGCTCGGTAAAGAACGTGAAGCCGCCCGAGACGAGCAGCGTTTTCAGTCCCGCCGCGCGTGCGCCTTCCAGCATGTTTTCCGCGCCCGGCGAGAGACGCAGACGTTCTTCATAGACGCGCTCCAAGGCGCTTGCTTCAAGTCCCTTCAGCAGCGCGACGCGTCGCGTCAGACTTTCGCTGAAATCCTTGATCTCGCCGCGCATCGACGCTTCCGTGATCGCTGCGACTTCGGCTTTCAGCCCACAAAAATCCGCAATTTCGTCGATACATTCGATCGTGATGAGCGTCGAATCCATATCCATCGCAACGAGGCCGAAGTCGGCCAGCTTCGCGTCCGGCGCGATATACGCGTAATCGAGCCGATGCGCGCCGCAATACGCGTCGATGTCGGGGCGCTGGATCGGATCGGCATTGATCAGACGCACGAGCGTTTCGCTGATGCGCTTCGTTTCGCGCGAACGGGCGAGCGCGGCGAGCGGGCGCAGATGATCATCGGAAATGGGGGCGAGGCTTTGAATGACGAGGTTCATCGACGGAATGAGGTCAGGGCGCGAAGCCGACATTGTAAAGAACCTTCAGCGCTGAACGTTCGCGGGATCGACATCCCAGTACGGCGGCTCGCCGAATTGCGCGGTCAGAAAGTCGATGAAGGCGAGCGTCTTCGGCGGCACGAACGCGCGGCTCGGATAAACCGCCCAGATCGCGACCGTCTGCGCGAGCGGATAGTCATCGAGCACGGTGACGAGTTCGCCGCTCGCCAGCAAAGGCGCGACGCTCCACGTCGATTTCAGGCCGATGCCCATGCCCGCCGCGAGCGCATCGCGGATCACTTCGCCGTTGTCGGTGACGAGGCGGCCCGAGACGCGCACATCGATCACACCGGTCGGCGTGACGAAGGCCCAATCGCGCTGATCGGCAAGGATCACGCATTCGTGCTGCGCGAGATCGGCAGGATGCGTCGGCCTGCCATGCTTCGCCAGATACGCGGGTGATGCGCACAGCACACGGCGATTGCTCGCGAGTTTTTTCGCGATGAGCGTCGAATCCTTCAACGCGCCGATACGAATGGCGAGATCGATGCCTTCATCGACGAGATCGACGATCTGATCCGTCATGCGCAATTCGATGCTCACGCCCGGATATTGCTGAAGGAACGCGGGAATCAGCGGAGAAATATGCTGACGCCCGAGCGACGAAGGCATGGTCACGCGCAGCCGCCCATGCGGATGCTCGCGCGCATGACCGACGGAGGCGCGCGCGGCATCGGCTTTATCGAGCAGATCGCGGGCGTGGGCGGCGAAGATTTCGCCTTCCTGCGTGACAGACACGCGCCGCGTCGTCCGATGCAGCAGCCGCGCGCCCAGCATGCGCCCCAGCCCGGCGATACGCGCACTCGCCACCGCCGGCGACAGCCCGAACTCGCGCGCCGCCGACGACAGATTCGCCAAAGCGGCGGCGCGCATGAACAGGCTGACGTCGAGCAAATCCAGCCGATCACGCTGCTCAGACCACGAATCGCCACTCATTCGATGGATTCTCCGAAAGATGTTTCAGCGATTATCGCGGTTTTCAGCGAAGGTGGCGCGCACTAAGATGAACCTACTAACCTCAACGGAGCCACACACAAATGAAAGCCATCGGCCTCACCCGTTATCTGCCGATTTCCAACCCCGAATCGCTGATCGATATCGAACTGGATAAGCCGATGCCCACCGGTCACGATCTGCTGGTCAAAATCGAAGCCATCGCCGTCAATCCGGTCGATACCAAAGTGCGCGCGCCGAAGGACAAAACGGAAGCGCAGCCGCGCGTGCTCGGCTGGGACGCGGCGGGCGTGGTCGAGGCCATCGGTCCGGACGTGACGCTGTTCAAGGTCGGCGATCCGGTCTACTACGCGGGCGATATCACGCGTCCTGGCGCGAACAGCGAGTTCCATCTGATCGATGAACGCATCGTCGGAAGCAAGCCGAAGTCGCTCGATTTTGCGTGCGCTGCTGCCTTGCCGCTGACGACCATCACCGCGTGGGAAGCGCTGTTCGACCGGCTGCGCGTATCGGCGGAAGGGAAGGACGCGGGCAAATCGGTGCTGATTATCGGCGGCGCGGGCGGGGTTGGGTCGATCGGCATTCAGCTGGCGAAGCGCGTGGCGAAGCTTCAGGTGATCGCGACGGCCTCGCGGCCCGAATCGGCGAAATGGGCGGAGGATCTCGGCGCGGATCATATCGTCAATCACTTCGAGGATATTCCGCAGCAACTGAAGGAAATCGGCTTCCCGCAAGTCGATTACGTACTGATTTTCAACGATACCGACAAACATTTCCCGGCCGCCGCGGAAGTCATCAAGCCGCAGGGCGGCATCTGCACGATTGTCGAAAATGCGAAGCCGTTGCCGGTCGAATTGCTGAAATCGAAGAGCGGCGCGTTTCATTGGGAGTTCATGTTCACGCGCGCGATGTTCAAGACGCCGGACATGATCGAACAACACAAGCTCTTGTCCGAAGTGGCGCGGCTGATCGACGCAGGCACGCTGCGTACGACCATCGGGCGCGATCTCGGCAAGATCAACGCGGCGAATCTGCGCGAGGCGCATCGGCTGCTGGAACAAGGGCGCGCGATCGGCAAGCTGGTGATGACGGGCTTCTAAAGCGACGAGCGAATTCGAACGGCGCTTGATTTTCGCCATGCCGCGCCACGGGTTTTCCACTACGATTTCCCGTGATGCGCGGCGCTAGACTGGCTCCGCACAGCGCTTATCACGGAGGTTCGGGATGAATCGTCGTTCGAACGTCAGTCGCATTTTTGTCGGCGCGCTCGCGATCGGCGCCATCGTTTCGGCGCACGCGACGCCGGGCATCAAAGTACAGAACGAAGCGGCCAATGACGGGCCGATCAAATACACCGTGAAAATGGTGTCGAAGAACTATGGCAACGAATCGGAGACGCGGACGATTCGCTCGGGTCAAACGGACGACTTTACGTGGCAGGGTTCTGCGCCGAACGGGGCTCAGGCTGTGGCGGATGGATGTCCGAATGCATCGTCGGTGCCGAAGAGCGCGAACGGCGCGGCAATCAGGCAGGTGCAG
>NZ_JAQFVG010000324.1:139871-160937 GCF_029439455.1 Caballeronia sp. BR00000012568055
AGATTCGGTTTGCATCGGTCGTCGGCGATAACGGCGCGGCCAATGTGCAGATCAGTTTTCGGGCGTATGCACCGAAGGGTGTGAGCACGGTCAAGGTGGGCGGCAAGAGTCTGCAATGTCCGACGGATAATCGGTTCAGTCAGATCGTGCGGTTTTCCATGCCGACTTCGACAGGATCGAAGAAGGTCGTGACGTTGGATGATGGGACGCAACTCACGGTGACGGCGGATCGGAAGTAGCAAAAGCCGGCGAGTCATCGCCGGCTTTTTGATGCTTGTAGTTTGCAACTAACGGTCTTTTTTTTGATGCTGCCGTAATCGGTACCAACGCCACAACATACTCAGTAAAGCTTACAGATCACCTCTTGCCAATCCACGCACACTAACGCCCGCAGCCATTGGCACACTTCCTGCGCTAGTCCCCGACGCACGCCATTCCGCGTGCTTCCTAACCATTCCGACAGGGAGGACATCGCGATGCCGCACATGATCTGGAAGGGCGCGATCAGCTTCGGCCTGGTCCACGTACCCGTGCAACTTTATCCGGCCACGCAGTCGGAAAAGGTCGGTTTCAATCTGCTCGATAAACGGTCGATGGACGCCATCGGCTATAAGCAGATCAACAAAAACACGGGCAAGGAAGTCACGCGCGACAACATCGTGCGCGGCTTCGAGTATGAGAAAGGCAAATATGTGGTGATGACCGACGACGAAATCCGCGCAGCCAATCCCGAATCGACGCAAACGGTCGATATTCTCGCCTTCGTCGAAGCGCCCGAAATCTCGTTTCTCTCGCTTGACGTGCCGTACTACCTCGCGCCTGATCGCAAAGGCGAAAAGGTCTACGCGCTCCTGCGCGATGCGTTGAAGGACACCGGCAAAGTCGGCATTGCAAGTGTGGTGCTGCATAACAAGCAGCATCTCGCCGCGCTGATTCCGGTCGGTCCCGCGCTCGCGCTCAACACCTTGCGCTGGGCCGATGAAGTCCGCGATTTCGATCAGTTCAAGTTCCCCGACGAAGACACCAAAAAAGCCGGCGTCACGCCCAAGGAACTGGACATGGCCAAGCGCCTGATCGACGATATGAGCGATAGCTGGGATCCCGGCAAATATCACGACACCTTCCGCGACGACATCATGGCGCTCGTCGATAAGAAGGTGAAGCAGGGCAAGGTCGCCGAGGTGATGAAGGTCGAGGAGGGCGGCGAGGCGAAAGCATCGGCGGATATTCTCGATCTTTCCGAGTTGCTCAAGCGCAGTCTCAAAGGCGGCGCGCCAGCGAAAAAGGCCGCATCCAAGGCCGCTCCTGCGGAAGATGACGAACCCGCGCGTCCGGCGCGCAAGACCACGCGTCGCAAGCGTGCGTAAGTCATGGCCGGCAAGCTCGATACCTATCAACGCAAACGCAGCTTCGACAAGACGCCGGAGCCTTCCGGCGCTGCGCGAAAAAGTAAGCGATCCGAAGCATTGTCGTTCGTGATACAGGAACACGACGCGCGCCGTCTGCACTACGACTTTCGTCTTGAACTGGATGGCACGCTCAAATCATGGGCCGTGCCAAAAGGACCGAGTCTCGATCCATCGGTGAAGCGGTTGGCCGTGCATGTCGAAGATCATCCGCTCGACTATGGTTCCTTCGAAGGCGATATTCCCGAGGGAAATTACGGCGCGGGCAGTGTAATCGTGTGGGATCGCGGAACGTGGTCGCCGCAAACGGGCACGATCGCGGAGGCGGCGCGCGAGTATGAGAAAGGCAAGCTCAAATTCACGCTCGATGGCGAAAAACTGCACGGTGGCTGGACGCTGGTCAAAAGCAATATGCGCGGCAGCGGCGATAAGGAGCAATGGCTGCTGATCAAAGAGCGCGATGACGACGCACGTCCCGAATCCGAATACGACGTGCTGGTCAAAAAGCCCGGCAGCGTGTTGTCCGATTCACCCGGCGCGCAGAAGAGGAAAACGCAGAAAACACCTGCACGCAAGACCAAAACCAAAACCGTCAGCAAGAAAGCAAACGGTCACGAACATCCCGATATCGTCGCGAATAGAAATGCGGAGTCCTTGCGAACGCTTTCGCACGAACCAGCGATCGAAGGTGCGAAGAAAGCGAAGCTGCCCGCGACACTCAAGCCGCAACTCGCCACCCTGGTCGATACCGCGCCGCCCGGCGATGATTGGATCTACGAAATAAAGTTCGATGGATATCGCGTGCTCGCGCGCATCGAGACAGTCAAGGGCAAGCGCGCGATCATGATCTACACGCGCAATGGCAACGACTGGACCGCTAAGTTCAGCAAGCAAGTCAAGGCGTTCGATCAACTCGATATCGATAATGCATGGCTCGATGGAGAAGCCGTCGTGCTGGACAGTCGTGGTTTGCCCGATTTCCAGGCGCTTCAGAATGCGTTCGATGTGGGCCGTCCGCAAGACATCGTCGTCTATTTCTTCGATCTGCCGTTTCTGAACGGTTACGACCTGCGTCACGTGCCGCTCGTGCAACGGCGCGCGTTGCTGAAAGCGCTGATCGAACCCATCGACGATCCGGTGTTGCGTTACTCGGAAGACTTCGCATTCGCAGCGGACGATTTGCTGAAAAGCGCCTGCGATATGGCGCTGGAAGGGATCATCGGCAAGAAGATCGACAGTGGCTATGTGTCGGGGCGCAGTAACGCGTGGATCAAGCTCAAATGCAGACGTCGGCAGGAATTCGTCATCGGCGGTTATTCGGAACCGACGGGCAGCCGCGCGGCGTTCGGTGCGTTGCTGCTCGGCGTGTATGACTCGAAAGGCGATCTGCAATACGCAGGACGCGTGGGAACCGGCTTCGATCAGAAGCTGCTCGCATCGATCAAGAAGGAACTCGACAAGCGCGAAACCAAAACCATGCCTTTTGCAAAAGAGCCGCAAGAACGCAGCCGCACAGCCGTGCATTGGGTCAAGCCGGACCTCGTGGCCGAATGCAATTTCGCGGAATGGACCAAGGAGCGCATCGTGCGACAAGCATCGTTCGTCAGTCTGCGTGACGATAAACCGGCAAAGCAGATCGTCAAGGAGGCGCCGGTCAAGGCTAGTAAAACCGCTAGTAAAACCGCGAAGAAAACCTCTGTCGATAAAGCCGAAGTGGAGGGCGTAAAGATCAGCCATCCTGATCGAATTATCGATAAGGCGAGCAAGCATACCAAGCTCGATGTGGTCGATTACTACGCGTCGATCGCAGAATGGATGCTGCCGCATTTGCAGGATCGGCCCGTGTCGCTGGTGCGCGCGCCCGAAGATATCGACGGCGAGTTGTTCTTTCAGAAGCACAGCGCGAAGCTCGCGATTCCGCATATCACGCAGCATGCGGATATCGATCCAGGGCATCCGCCGCTGCTGACGATCGAATCGGCGCAGGCGCTGGTCGGCACCGCGCAAATGGGCACCATCGAACTGCATACGTGGAACGCGGTGGCATCGAATATCGAAAAGCCGGATCGTATGGTGTTTGATCTCGATCCGGGCGAAGGCATCGGCTGGAAAAGCATGATCGAAGCCGCGAAGCTCACGCGCGATCTGCTCGCCGAACTGGGTCTCGAATCGTTCTGCAAAACAAGCGGCGGAAAAGGTTTTCATGTGATCGTGCCGCTTGCGAAGCAGGCGAGTTGGGACGATATGAAGGACTTCTCACAAGCGGTCGCGCAGCATATGGCGAGCACCTTGCCCAAGCTCTTTTCCGCGAAGATGGGCATGCAGAATCGCAAGGGAAAAATCTTTATCGACTATCTGCGCAATAACCGCGGATCGAGCACGGTGGCGGCATTTTCTTTGCGTGCACGTCCGGGGCTTGGCGTGTCCATGCCGATCAGTTGGGATGAACTCGACGACATCAAAAGCGGCGATCAATGGAACATCGATAAGGCGCATGAACGTATGAAAGCACTACGCGGCGATCCGTGGAAAGGATACGCAACAAAGCGCCAGCGTCTGACTGTCGCGATGAAAAAACGCCTTGGCGTAGGCGTTAAACAGGGAGAGGAAAAATGAAGCAAGCGCATCCGGCACCCGAAAGCGTGCCCCACAGCAAGCACGAAAAAGACGACAACGTGCCGTTACCGCATGAAGCCGATCAAAGCGTCGAATCGCAGGACGATCACGAGCCGCGCGATGTCGGCAAGCAGGCGCACGAAGATATCAAACGCGGAATCGTCGATACGGATCGGCGTGGCGCTGACGACTATCAGCGAGCCACGCAGCGCAATGAAGATGCGAAGCGGGCCAAGTGAACTGATCGGTGAAAACAGCACGTCGAGCATGACTCGCATCGGGCGGATGCGTAGAATGGATCGATATTCACGCAAGCTTTCAGGGGCGCGTTATTTATACCGGTTCGTTCATTTGATGAACGCGCGTCCCCGGTAAGCCCTTCCGATCTTTTCATCGTGACGTGCGCCATTGCCCGCATCGAACGCTCAGGCCCAGTCCAACGGAACATGTCACACGATCTACTTTCCCGCCTCAAGCATGAAACCGCCGCGTGCCATACGCGGCTGGAAAACGCACTCGACATGATGCGGGGAGACCTTCAGCGCGACGAATACATCGCGTTGCTAGAACGCTTTTATGGTTATGTCGCGCCGTGGGAAAACGCGATCAGCGCGGTGATGCCCGCATCGCTCAAAACGTTTTTCGATGCACGTCGCAAGGCGCATTGGCTCGCATCCGATCTCGATGCGCTCACCGGCGAGCGTCGTCCCACCGGCAGCGTGCCGCATGCGGATGCGCTTTACGACTTGCCGCAGTTGAACAACATCGGCGCAATCTTCGGTTCGATGTACGTGATGGAAGGCTCCACGCTCGGCGGCCGATTTATCGCGCCGCACGTCGCGCAGATGCTGAGTCTCGAACCCGGTCAGGGCAACGCGTATTTCGAAGGCTATGGCGCGCGCACCGGCAGCATGTGGAACGCGTTCCGCGAGACCGCCGCCGCATCCGTGCCCGAATCGCTATACGACGATGCCGTGCGCGCCGCCATCGCGACATTCGAAACCATGCAGGCGTGGCTGTGTCCGGAGTTGCAGGACTCGCCGGAGGCCAGCGCATGAGCGAGGCTCACGAATCGCACCAAGGCCCGCCCGATGCCGAAGCACGCCGCCGCACGCTGGATTCCGGCATCGCGAGCAAGGACTGTGACGCCGAACCCATCCACGTGCCGGGCGGGATTCAGCCGCATGGTTATCTCGTCGCGCTGAGCGGCGATCTGCATATCGTGCAGGCGAGCGAGAATCTTGCATCGCTGATCAATGGCGATGTGAAAACGCTGCTCACGCAACCGCTCGACGCGCTGTTCGGCAAGACCGGCGCTCAACGCGTCGCCGATGCCGCGCGCAATGTCGAACTCGAAGATTCGCCGCTGTATGTCGGCGCGATCGATTGCGCGCTTGCACCACAGCTTGCATCGAATCGGCGCTTCGACGTGACGATACATCGGCATGACGGCACGCTGATCGTCGAAATGGAAGCGGCGGCCGCCGATGGCGAGGCGTTCGCGTCGATGTATCCGCTCACACGAACGTTTGCGCGCGGCCTTCAGGATGCCGCGACCGTGCAGGCGCTCGCCGAACTCGCCGTGCGCGAAGTGCGCGCAATCACGCGCTTTGGCCGCGTGATGCTCTATAGCTTCGACGAAGAAGGCCGCAGCCACGTGCTCGCCGAATCGCGCGATGAAGACTACGCGTCGTTCCTGCATCAGTTCTTTCCGGCGTCCGACATTCCGCGACAGGCGCGCGCGCTGTATCTGCGCAACCGCATCCGCCTCGTTGCCGACGTGAACTACACGCCCGCGCGCCTCGTGCCGCCGCTCAATCCGATCACCGGCCATCCGACCGATCTGACGTATGCCACGTTGCGCAGCTTTTCGCCGGTGCATCTGGAGTACATGCGCAATATGAACACGCATGCGTCGATGTCGGTATCGATCGTCGTGCGCGGCAAATTGTGGGGCCTTATTTCCTGCCACGATCACCACGCGCGCGTCGTGCCGTTCAACACGCGCGTGGCGGTCGAGCATCTCGGACATATGCTGTCCCTGCAGATCGAAGCGAAGGAAGAGCGCGCGGAAGGCGAATATCTCGCCGGTCTGCGCCGCACGATGGGCCGTCTGATCGGCGCGATGGGCGAGCACGACAACTTCGTCGCCGGTCTGCGTTCGGTGCCGCAGGATGTGCTGAGCTTCGCGCGCTCGGCGGGCGCGGCCATCGTGCTGAACGATCAGATCACGCTGATGGGCGCGACGCCCGATGAAGACACGGTGCGCGATCTCACGCACTGGCTCGCGGAAAACACCACGGGCGTGTGGTCCACGGATTCGCTCGCGCGCGAGTGGACGCCCGCGAAGGCGCATATCGACCGTGCGTGCGGCGTGCTTGCGGTGCCGGTTTCGCAGATTTTCCGCAACTACCTGTTATGGTTTCGGCCCGAACTGATGCAGACCATTAAATGGGCGGGCGAGCCGGTCAAGATCACCGATGCCGACGGCGCAAGCGCGCCGCGCACCAGTTTTTCGCCGTGGCTCGAAACCGTGCGCGGGCATTCGGCGCTGTGGCGTCCGGGCGAAATCGAAATCGCGGGCGAACTGCGCGGCGCGCTGCTGAATATCGTCCTGCGGCGCGCGGAAGAACGCGCCGAACTCGCCACCGAACTCACGCGCGCGAACAAGGAACTGGAAGCGTTTTCGTATTCCGTTTCCCATGATCTGCGCGCGCCGCTGCGCCATATCGCCGGATACGGAGATTTGCTGCGCGAGGAAGCGGGCGAAAGCATGTCGGAGAAAGCGCGCCGTTTTCTGAACAATATGCTCGATTCGGCGCGCTTCGCCGGCACGCTGGTCGATGATTTGCTTACGTTTTCGCAAATGGGCCGCGCGGCCCTCCGGCCCGCGCCAGTCGATCTCGGTCAACTGGTGCGCGTGATCGTGCACGAGTACGAGCAGGAAGTGCCGGCGCGAAAAATAGAGTGGATCGTCGGTTCCTTGCCACGCGTGACCGGCGACGCCGCGTTCCTGCAACTGGCGCTCCGCAACCTGATTTCGAATGCGGTGAAATATACGCGGACGCGGGAATCGGCGAAAATTGAGATATTCGCCACCCGCACCGAGGATGAATACATCGTCGGCGTGCGCGACAACGGTGTCGGCTTCGATATGAAATACGGGGCCAAACTGTTCGGCGTGTTCCAGCGACTGCATCGCGCGGAGGAATTCGAGGGCACGGGAATCGGCCTTGCGAATGTACGGCGCATCGTGGAGCGGCACGAGGGGCGCACGTGGGCGGAAGGGCGGCTCGGAGAAGGCGCGGTATTTTATTTCTCCCTGCCGGTCGTGTTCCGCGAAGTGAAAGGCGCAGTATTGGGCGTACCGGGGGTATCGGGCGCGCCGACAACATCACGATCAGACCATGCTTAAACCGATTTTGCTCGTCGAAGACAATCCGAACGATCTCGAACTCACGCTCGTCGCGCTGGACAAGAGCCAGCTTGCCAACGAAGTGATCGTCGCCCGCGACGGTCAGGAAGCCATCGACTATTTGACTTGCGAAGGCGACTGGAAGGAACGCGCGCCGGGCAATCCCGCCGTGATTCTGCTCGATCTCAAGCTGCCGAAAATCGACGGTCTCGAAGTGCTCGGCATGATTCGCGGCAATGCAACGCTCAAGAGCATTCCGGTGGTCATGCTGACTTCATCGCGCGAGGAACAGGATCTCGTGCGCAGTTACGAACTGGGTGTGAATGCTTATGTCGTCAAGCCGGTCGAGTTCGGCGAATTCGTCGAAGCCATCAGCGATCTGGGCGTGTTCTGGGCCGTGCTGAACGAACCGCCGCCCGGATCGACACGTTTTCGCCGTTTGCCCTCGGCACAATGAACTTCTTTTCGATGAACCTTTCAGGCGATTGCGCGCGCCCGCGCCCGTACCATAGCGAGGCCGCCTAAGACCATGCAGCCGCTGCATCTGCTTCTCGTCGAAGACAACGCACTCGATGCGGAGCTGACGATCGCCCAACTGGAACGCGCCGATTACACGGTGGACGCGTCGATCGTGTACGACTCCGCCAATTTCCTCGATGCGCTCGCCAGGAAGCGCTTCGACGTGATCCTCGCCGACTTCGTGATGCCCACCTTCAGCGGCATCGAAGCGCTGACCATCGCCAGCGAGCGCGCGCCGGATACGCCGTTTATCTTCGTGTCGGGCTTGCTGGGCGAGGAGCACGCGGTCGATATGCTCAAGCGCGGCGCAACCGATTACGTGCTCAAGCAGCGTCTGCAACGTCTGCCCGCCGTGGTGCGCCGCGCGATGCGCGAATCGGCCGAACGCGCGCAGCGTATCGCGGTGGAGCGCGCGCTGCGGGAAACCGAAACGCACTTTCGCCTGCTGATCGAGGCGCTGAAGGATTACGCCGTCATCACGCTCGATCCGGAAGGGCGCATTCGCACGTGGAACGTGGCATCGGAAAGAATTTTGGGCTTTCCCGCGCAGGACGTGCTCGGGCAAAGCGCGAGCGTGTTCTATAACCAGGAAGATCGCGAAGCGGGCGTGTTCGATCACGAACTCGATGTCGCGCGCCGCGAAGGCAGCGCAAGCGACGACCGCTGGCTGTGGCGCAAGGACGGCCATTCGTTCTTCGCGTCTGGCGTGACGACGGCCATCCGCACCGAGAACAACGAGCTGATCGGCTTTTCGAAGATCGTGCGCGACGCCACCGATGCCCACATGGCCGCCGATGCCTTGCGCCTCGCCAAAGATCAGGCGGAATCCGCGAATCGCGCGAAGGATCATTTTCTGGCGGTGTTGTCGCACGAACTGCGCACGCCGTTGACGCCGATTCTCGCCGCCGTGCGTCTGCTCGAAATGAAGCATTCGCTGCCGCGCGAGGCGCATCCGACGCTCGATCTGATCCGCCGCAATGTCGAACTCGAAGCGCGTCTGATCGACGATCTGCTCGATCTCACCAGCATCGCGCGCGGCAAACTGAGCCTGAACTTCGCCAGCGTGGCGATGGACACGCTGCTGACCAGCGCCGTCGAAATGTCGGAAGCCGATCTGCGCGCCAAGCAACTCGCGCTGGAAACGCATTTCGAGGCGGCCAGAATCGTCGTCATGGGCGATGCCGCGCGGCTTCAGCAGATCATCTGGAATCTGATGAAGAACGCGGTGAAGTTTACGCCGGCGAACGGGCGCATCGAAGTGCGGACGTGGAATCCGGATGAATCGACCATTGCGGTATCGGTGACGGATAGCGGCATTGGCATCAGTGCAGAGGCTTTGCCACGCATTTTCTCGGCATTCGAACAGGCCGACGATTCGATCACGCGCTCGTTCGGCGGTCTCGGCCTCGGTTTGGCGATCGCCAGCACGCTGGCGCAGAAGCACGGCGGCACGTTATCCGCCTATAGCGAAGGGCGCGATGCGGGCGCGCGTTTCACGCTGACCTTGCCGCTCGCGCGCATTCAGCCCGCGCATGCTGCCGCGCCCTTGCCCGAAGCCTCGCGCGAGGAACATGCGCGCTCGCTCAAGGTGCTGCTCGTGGAAGACAACGAGCAGACTTCGTCGGCCATGTCCGAAGTGCTCGAAATGCTCGGTCATCGCGTGCAAGTGGCGACGACGGTGAACAGCGCGCTCGAACACGCGCAGAACGGTCCCTTCGATTTGCTCGTCAGCGATATCGGCTTGCCGGATGGCAGCGGTCTGGATATCGCGCGGGCGTGGACGAAGTTGCAGCCGGACAAGCCATCGGTGGCGATCACGGGTTACGGCATGGACGAAGATATCCGCCGTTGCCGCGAAGCAGGCTTTCGCGATCATCTGACCAAGCCGGTCAACTTCTCGCGTCTTGAATCGCTGATTCAGGCGCTGGCCGAAGGCGACGCCACCTGAAAGCCACTTAAGTTCCACCTGAGCTCACACAAGCGTCACATTCGAAACATTTTGCGAAATTATCGTCATCGGACCCGGTTCGATGTCGATTGACGCAAGGCTCGAACGTTGTAGGGTATGAGAGCAGCGCCGAATCCACGGCGCGGTCTCGTTCATTCATCAACGGAGCCACCATGTCCACACCCGCCGTCAAACCGATTCCCGAAGGCATGCACTCAGTCACGCCGCATCTCGTCTGCGAGGGCGCGGCGGACGCCATCGAGTTCTACAAGAAAGCCTTCAACGCCGTCGATATGGGCTGCATGCAGGGACCGGACGGCAAGGTCATGCACGCGCAGATCAAGATCGGCGATTCCGTCGTCATGCTGGTCGATGCCAACCCGAACTTCGGCATGCTCGGCGCGAAGGCGCTGAAAGGCTCGCCGGTGACCATCCATCTGTATGTGCAAGATGCCGATGCCACCGTGCGTCAGGCTGAAGCCGCAGGCGCGAAAGTGACCATGCCCGTCGCCGAGATGTTCTGGGGCGACCGCTACGGGCGAATCGAAGATCCGTTCGGCCATCAATGGTCGATCGCCACGCACGTCCGCGATATCTCGCGCGAAGACATGGAGAAGGCCGTCAGCAACATGCCCAATCAGTGCGGGGCATAAGGAGCCACTCATGCAGAAGATATCGCCGTGTCTGTGGTTCGAAGGCAATGCGGAAGAGGCCATCGACTACTATCTGCGCGTGTTCGAGGACGCGCGCATCATCGAGACGCTGCATCACACCGAATCCAGTCCCGGTCCGCGCGGCAGCGTGCTGGCCGTGACCATCGAACTGAAGGGTTCGGAAATCATGGTGCTCAACGGCGGGTCGGAGTTCAAGTTCACACCTGCCGTGTCGATGTTCGTCCATTGCGAGTCGCAGGCGGAAATCGACCGCTACTGGGACATGCTGCTGGACGGCGGCCAGGCGATGGCCTGCGGCTGGCTCACGGACCGCTTCGGCGTGACGTGGCAGATTGTGCCGGCGCGGCTGAAGTCCATGCTTCAGGACCCGGACCACGACAAGGCCGATCGCACCATGAAAGCGCTGATGCAGATGATCAAGCTCGATATGAAGGAACTGGAGCGCGCATACAACGGCGATTAATCAACCCGCCGCGCGCTTCTTTTTCCGTTCGATCAGCTTGCTCGCCATAAACCGGTGATCCGCCGAGAACAACCGGCGGTACGTCATCATCACCGCGCCGACCACGCCGAGTCCGGAAGCCGCCGCGATCAGAAACATAATGACGATCTGATATCGCACCGCCTGCAATGGCGACTGCCCGGCGAGCACCTGACCGGTCATCATGCCGGGCAGACTGACGAGGCCGACTACGGCCATCTGGTTCAGCGTCGGAATCATGCCCGCGCGCACGGCCTGGCGCGCGGGCCCTTGCGCGGCTTCCCAGCGCGTCGCGCCGAGCGCCAGCGACATCTCCACGGCCGCGCGTCCCGACGTCAGTTCCTCCGTCATCCGTTCGATCCCGAGCGATACCCCCGTCAGGCAATTGCCGAGGATCATGCCGAGAATCGGAATCGCGTATTGCGGCTCGTACCACGGGTGAATGCGGATCACCGCAAACAGGCCGAACGCGCCGATCAGCCACGAGCTTCCCCATATCGATACGATGCTGTCCACGCGCTGCCCGGCATACGTGCGCCGTCCGCGATCCGACGCGGCGAACCCGGCGATGATCGTCATCAGTGCCATCAGCGGCAGCACGATATACCAGCGATTGAACGCGAACACCCAGCCGAGCACATAGCCGATCAAGAGCAACTGCACGACGGTGCGCACGGCCGCGATCAACAGCTTGCGTTCGAGCCTGAGATTCAGCGCGATGGACAAGGCCCCGTTGATGACGATCAGCATCGCGGCGAGCGCGAGATCGAAGAGGCTCAATTCCTGAAAGCCGTTCATCGTGCGGTCTCCTTCGACGCTTCGGAAAGCACGCCCGCCGACATCGTCAAATGCCGCAAGGCCACGCGCGCCGCCTGCTCCGGATTGTGCGATACCCATATGCACGCGCGCGCCGCATCGGCGTTCGACCAATTGGCGACGAGCGCCTCGATCGACAACGCCGACGCCGGATCGAGCGATGCAGTCGGTTCATCGAGCAACAGCACATCGGGCGCGAGTTGCAGCACGCGCACGAGCGCCGCGATCTGCGCTTCGCCGCCGGAAAGATCGCTGGCCATTTTGTCGAGAAAATCCGCGCCGCGTCCGGCGGCTTCGGCGAGCCACGCGGCTTCATCGCGATTGAAGGTGACATCGCGATAGGCTGCGAGCGTGTACGGATAACGCAGATTGTCTTCGACACTGCCATCGAGCATGGCGGGTCGCTGCGCGATATACGCCACGCGCCGCCGATACGCCGGTATCCGCGCCCGCGCGATACGCTCGCCGCGCCAGGTCACGAAGCCATCGTCGGCGGCATCGAGCAGGGCCAGCGTGCGCAGAAACACGCTCTTGCCCGAGCCGGACGGTCCGGTGATTGCGGCGCGCTGACCTTCGAGCAAGGCGAAATCGGTCGGATGCAGCAGCACGGTGCCGCGCGCGGCATCGCGGCGCGTTACGCCGTGGGTGGCGATGAGTTCTTGTGTCGGCATCGTGGGGCCAGTTCTGACGAAGCCGCCATCTTACGACCGGCGATGCTTACATCGCTTAGGAAGTGCACGCGGTAAAAAACACGCGGGCACACTATGTGCTGCCGCACACATAACCAGAAAAACGGATGGAGCCCTCATGGCGCAAGCTCACACCGGACGCGGTATGGGAAAACGAGTCGGGAAAGTTATCGGATGGTTTTTCGGCATTCTTGCGGTTCTGATCGCGATTCTCGTCGTGATTTTTCTGACCTTCGACTGGAACCGGCTGCGGCCGTGGATCGACGATAAAGTCTCCGACGCCATCGGCCGGCGCTTCGAAATCACCGGCGATCTGAAGGTCGGCTGGAAACGTCCGCCCAATGAAACGGGCTGGAAACGCTGGGTGCCGTGGCCGCGCTTCTCCGCAGAAAAAATCACCATCGCCAATCCGGATTGGGCGCGCCAGAAATTCTTCGCCACGCTCGATGAAATCGACTTCCAGGTGGAAGTGCTGCCGCTCCTCGCGCACGATATCGTCATTCCGTCGATCAACCTCGTGAATCCGTCGATCGATGTCGAACGGCTCAAGGACAATCGCAATAACTGGACGTTCAAGTTCAAGCAATCGACCGAACCGTCCACCTGGAATCTCAAGCTCGGCGATATTTCGCTCGCCAAAGGCACCGTCGATGTCCACGACGAAGTGACCAAGGCCGAGATGAACGTCGTCATCGATACGCTCGGCCAGCCCGTGCCGATCGGCGATGTGATGAAGCAGCAGGAAGCGGCATCGGCGAAGTCGTCGGCGGAGATGGTCGGCAAGAGCGGCGCGGCCAAGCTCAACAAACAGGCCGATGCAGCGGCGGCATCGGAAGCGAAGGCGGCATCAGCTGCGTCCGCGGCGGCTGCGGCGCAGGCATCGACGCCGAATCCGGCGAGTGTATCGGCGAATACGAGCATTACGACCAAGGACGGCCCGAAGACGCCGATTCCGCCGTACGCCTTCGGCTGGACCGTGAAGGGCACCTACAACGGCGGCAAGGTATCCGGCGATGGCAAACTCGGTGGCGTGCTCGCCGTGCAGGACGCGACGCGCCCGTTCCCCGTCCAAGCCGATGTCCGTCTGGGCGATACGCATATCGCCTTCGTCGGCACGGTGACCGATCCCGCGCATCTCGCCGCGCTCGATCTGCGCCTGTGGATTCAGGCGGTCAGCATGGCGCATCTGTATCCGTTCACCGGCGTGACGCTGCCGGAAACGCCGCCGTTCGCCACCGAAGGGCGCCTGACCGGTCAGTTCCGTTCGGACGGCAACGTGTTCCATTACGAGAACTTCACCGGCCGCGTGGGCGGCAGTGATATCAACGGTTCGCTCGTCTATGCAGGCAAGAAGCCGCGTCCGCTGCTCAAGGGCGAACTGGTTTCGCATCTGCTGCAATTCAAGGATCTCGCGCCAATCATCGGTGCCGATTCGAACGCGAGCAAGGCCAAGCGCGGCGAGACGGAGAAGCAGCCGTCGAACAAGGCGCTGCCGACCGAGGAGTTCAAAACCGATCGCTGGAAAGCCATCGACGCTGACGTGAAGTTCACTGGCGAGCGCATCATCAAAGATCCCGACTTGCCGATCACGAATCTCTATACGCACGTGATCATGAACGATGGCGTGCTGTCGTTCGAACCGCTGCGTTTCGGCGTGGCGGGCGGGACGCTGGCCAACACCATCCATCTCGATGGCAGCGCGACGCCGCTGAAGGGCCGCTTCTCCACCGAGGCGCGGCATCTGAAGCTCAAGCAACTGTTCCCGACCAACAAAACGATGCAATCCGCACTTGGCGAAATCAATGGCGATGCCGCGCTCTCGGCGGTCGGCAATTCGCCTGCGGCGCTGGCGGGAACATCGAACGGTGAGGTGAAGCTGCTGATCACGGAAGGCACGGTGAGCCGTCTGTACATGGAGGCTGCGGGCCTTAACGTAGCAAACGTGGTCTACGAAAAGTTGTTCGGCAAGCGCGATGTGAACATCAACTGCGCAGCGGCGGATTTCGTCGTGACGGACGGCGTGCTCGACTCACGCGTCTTCGCCCTCGATACCGACGATGCCGTCATCAACGTGGACGGCAATATCAACCTCAAGACCGAAGCGATGGATCTGGGCATTCATCCGCATACGAAGGGTTTGAGGATTTTCTCGCTGCGTTCGCCGTTGTATGTGAAGGGCACGTTCAAGGACCCGCACGTGGGCGTGAGTCCGGTGCTCGCGTTGCGCGGCGCGGCGGCGGTTGGCCTTGGCCTGATCAACCCGTTTGCAGCGTTGATCCCGCTGATCGCGCCGAGCAACAACAAGCCGTTGCCTTGTCAGCAGATGCTCGCGGATATGAGCAAAGCGCCGACCGCGCCGCCTGCGGGTCAAAAGGAGAAGACCAAGGCTGCGCCCGCGTACATGTCCTCGGGTGCGGCGGCGTCCAGCGCGCCCGCTGCAACGAAGAAGCCGGCTGCGCCTTCGCCGGCGAGTGCGTCGCAGTATCGCGGAAGCTGATCGTTTGGTTCGTTATGCCGAAACCGGCGTGGCGCTTTTTTGAGCGACGCCGGTTTTCTCTTGCGCATCAGATGGTTAGCGTAGAAGCGAAGGGACTTATCGACAGGGCTTTCAACATGCGCTGTGAGTAAGTTCATTTCATATGCAGTGGCGCGCAAACGTATCACATACGACAAATCCTTATTCGTCAGGCACTTAAGTCAGCTTTAGGCGAGCTTTCAACAATGTTGTCCACAGAAAATGTGGATAACTGAGGCTGAAGTTTTTCACACTCGATCATGCCGATGCACTGACGCGATCCGCGCCGCACGGTGATTTCCGCGCGGAATCAAGAATTTAGTTGAGTCACGCAGTGCTTTTCCACAGGCCTTTCCCCGTCAGTTGGGGATAAGTTATGCAGAGGCGCGCGTGGATCGATGCAAGTCGATGCACGCGCGCCTTTTTCTTTCGGCTCAGTGGTTTAAGCGAGTTTCACGCAGGTTGTCAACAAGGTGCTCCCCATCGGCGGGGGATAACTTTGGGCGCTTCAGGACGCTTCGGCACGCGTCAGATCGAAAGCCCCGGCCCGCCGTTACTGCCCAGCAATTGCTCGACGGAATCGGCGTCGGTGTAGTCCTGTTCGGGCAGCCCGTCGAACAGGGTGATGACGTCGTTGCTTACGCCCGCATCGCGCGCCGCATCGACTAAGGTGTCTTTGTTGGCCGGGTAATGCACGCGGCGCAACACCTGCGCGATTTCATCGTCGATGGGTTCGTCGTTAAGTTCGTGTTGCGCGGGCTTGTCCGACATGAGCGCTTTGCCTTTCGTTTTATGGATGGATCGATGATGCCGCTTACGTCTGCACGTTGATCGGTTGACTCGCCATGCCGTGGCTCGGCGTGCGCGACTTCGGCATCGGCATATGACGCCAGCGCGCGTGATCGAGGCTGTCCGCCGCGATATCCGGCGCGGGCGGCGAAACGGGCGGTGCGTTGACACGCAGCGCGGCGCGCATCGCCTGGACGGCGGCAGTGTCTTCGTCGGTCGAACTGGTATGCAACGGCGCGGCGTAGCAAGACACCGAAACCAGCGCCATCGATAACAACGTTGAGGTCTTCATCGGACAACCCCTTTCACGTAAGCAGCGCGAACATCCAAGCAAAGCCTATGCCGATGGATGCCGCGCCAGCCGTCCGTGCGTCGTGGGCCGGATGCCGTCTGCGCACGGGCGCGATGCGTCGGGCATCGCGCGGAAACACTTCGAGTAATGGATTAACTCGACTTATTTACCCTATAGAACGGCACGCTGCCGCTCACGCGCCGCGAAATTGCACGGGCGCGCAGTTTCAGCGCGAAGTCGGGTTCAAACGGAAGTATGCGTCCAGAAGCGAGGTTTTGTACACGACGCCGAGCAAGGTCGGCTGCACCCGATTTTCGATCACGGGCAGGCGTTCGCCCTGAAACGCGAGGAAGTGCTGGAGCGCGGTGCCGAGTGACATATCGGGTGTGAGTACATCGAATTCCGGCTGAAGATAATCGGCGGCGGTCTTGGCGTCACAGCCTTTGTCATCGAGCAGATCGGAGGTGATGTTTTTCAGCGCGACCACGCCGCGAAAATGCCCGGCGTCATCGACGACATAGAGATACTTCACCGGATATTCGAGGAACACGCGCGTCATGTCTTTCACGTTCGCGCTCAAATGGACGACGGTGTCGGCGGGGCGCACGAGTTCGCGCATCTGCGTGGAGGCGAGGCGCAGGCGCTCTTTTTCCTCGCGCGTGCGGCGCAGCGTGACTTCGTACATCGACGTTTGTTCGGACGTGCGCGCGATGAAATAAGCGATCACGCAGGCGAGCATCAGCGGCAGCATCACCTGATACGACAGCGTCATTTCGAAGATCATCAGAATGGCCATCAGCGGCGCGTGCGTGGCGGCGGCGAGGAACGCGCCCATGCCGACCATCGCGTAGGCGAAGGGCGCGGAGGTGGCGTCCGGCCAGATCGCGTGCACGGCCTGACCGTAGAGACAGCCGAGCACCGCGCCTACGAACAGCGTCGGCGTGAAAATCCCGCCGACTGCGCCGGAGCCGGTAGTCGCGGCGGTCGCGATCAGCTTGAATACGAGCATCAGCAGCAACATGCCCCACGTCCACGGCGTGTGCAGCAGCGAATTCACGACTTCGTAGCCGTTGCCCCAGACTTCCGGCCACCACACCGAAATGATCCCGACGATCAAACCGCCCAGCGCGAGCCGCACAGGCAAGGGCAACGGCAATTTGGAAAACTGCTTTTTCGATGCCGACAGCAAGCGCAGAAAGTACGGCGCGAGCGCGCCCGACAACAGCCCGAGCACGACGAACAGCAGCACTTCGACGCCGGTTACAGTCGGGAACACGGGCATCTCGTACGGCGGCTTATAGCCGGCGAACTCGCGCATGGTGATATTGGCGACCACGGACGATACGACGATCGGCCCGAAGCTTTCCATCGCCATGGAGCCGAGCACGAGTTCGGTGACGAAGAACGCGCCCGCGATCGGCGCGTTATACGCCGACGTAATCCCCGCCGCCGCGCCACAGCAGACCAGCAAACGCAGCCGGGGTGGATCGAAATGCACCCATCGGCCGATCAGCGAGGAGACGAGCGCGGCCAACTGCACCATCGGCCCTTCGCGACCGATCGAGCCGCCACTCGCAATCGTGATCAGCGAAGACAAACTGCGCCACACGCTCTGCCAAACCGGCACCACGCCATCGCCGATGGTGACCGCTTCCATGTAATCGGTCGATGCCTGCTTGCACGGCCGCCGCGCGGCAATCAGCAGACACATGCCCGCAACCAAACCGCCCGCCGCCGGCAACACGATGCGCACCGGCCACGGCAGACTCAGTGCCAGCGCAACGAGACCTTCCGATTTGTTGCCGAACAGCACTTCCAGCAGATGAATGCCTTCCCGGAATATCGATGTCGCAAACGCGCCCGCGACGCCGACCACGACGGCCCAGACGAGCATCGTATGGGAATCCGATAGTCGAAAGAGTTGCTGAGCGCGCGTGCGGAGTTTGAGCAGGAAGGAGAGCACTTTGCTGATTTCGTGGAAAGCTTAGAAGCAAATGGAATATGGGCGGGGGAAGGATAGCATTGCAAGTGACTTGGATATATAGGTCATACGTCAGCGATCTTTCGGGGAGCGTCGGCCTATTCGAGCAGTTCAGAGCAATTGTCGGACAGCAACACTTTCCATAACGCGGCGAATGCGCGGACGTTTCGGTCGTGGGAATCCGACGGAAGCGCTTCGATTTCTTCGGCAAGTTCCGGGAAGAAATCGGCGGATTCCAGAAACGAAAGCTTCCTGAATGAATTCCACGCGCCGTTGTTGAGTGACGCAGACGTTGTCTGAATCTGCGACGTTGACGCCGATTGCGATAGCGACGTGATAAACGGGAAGAAGAAACTCGAGGACAGCGTGCCATCGAGTATTAATGTTTTGAGAACCATGTCATAAGGCACATCGAAAGACGCGATCGATTTTAGGATGGCTAACAGTTTGCGCTTCGAGTGTGCATTCAGCGTGTATGCAGTGGAGCCGGCGGAAATCGAGTTGGGCGGTGTCGAACAAGGCGACAGTACCGTTCAGAGTTCGGCGCAGTTTGAAGAGGCGCATCATCCATAACGCCGTGGGAATGCACAGGTCGGTGAATACGATATCTTTTTGATCCAGGTCGGGCGTGAATTGCCTCAACAAGTTCGTGGTCCGCGTGCCGATCAACGCGTCGTCTTCCAGAATGAGAGATGGACCAGGATCGTCAAGTGACATTTCAATCGCGCGCATATGACTGAGAAGGCATGCTTTTTCGTTTTGCCTCAGCGTTCCTCCGACTTTGTTTATCTCGATATAACGAGCATCGTAGGCGGGAACGCGAATGACCTGATGTTCCGATCCCGCAAATTGACGGAGGTTGGTCTCAATTACGGCGCGCCGGTCTTCGGCTATCTCGAGGTTGATGAAGTAGATATGCATGAAAACACGTAGCCTTATATGGACGGCGATTTTTATCGCGCAAGACGGACTGCACGTCCGTCTTGCTGTAGCGATTATTTGGGAACTACCGCCGCAGTGTAAGAGTAGTGTGCATCCAAATTACCTGAATTCGATACTGACAATACAATTTTTAAATTTGGGGAGTTTTGCGTGGATATGTTCTGGCCAACGCCCGTTCCGTTCGGACCAACCAACATCCACGCGCTGTTGTATATTCCGTCGCCGCCTTGGCTAGGATCGGCGTTCTCATTCAGTTCAAAGAGCTGTCCGGTCGGGCTGCTGTACTGAGACAACGTTCCATATACCCGATCGTCGATCGAGAACGTATGGCGAACCGCGTCAGCAGATGAAATCTTGTCAAGTGTAATTACGCGAGGAAAATAAGGCGGTTTCGAAATTACCTTAATGGTTTCGCCAAAGTCAAGATGTCCGGCACCGATGTAGATAGACGTCGCCACGCGCGTATTGATTCCGTTACGAGTGGACATTTTCACGTAGTAGAAACCGGGCTTGGGATTCCAGACGAAACAATTCGTCCAGGCCGGCCACAATGCCGGTTTGCAACTCGTCCATTCCTGATCGAACTCGGATCTGATACTTACCGAGCTGGCTTCAGCGACCACCATCTTCAGAAGCTCCGTCGCCTCCGGAATCTCTAGCCGATAAGTCGCGCCTTTTTCTGCGTTGACGCTGACCGTTACTTCATCGGGCGTCTGTGGCAAGTCTCCATCAACAGCAATCGGCAAACTCGCAAGCGCCTTGTCCGCATTGACAAGCCCCGCACCGCAACCCTCCAGGCAGCGACCGGTCATCGGCGTGACCGTGGACATGAGATAACGCCTGATCTGGTCCAGGGTCAATGTGGGATCTTTCTCTAGCAGAAGGGCGACCACACCCGCAACGTGCGGTGTCGCCTGGGACGTGCCATCCATATAGCCATAGCTCTCGCCTTCGGGGCCCTTCGGGCCGGCGTTCCAGGTGGAAAGGATGTAAGCCCCGGGCGCCATTAGATTCACCAGCGAGCCGAAATTCGAGAAGCTGGTTCGCTCTCCCGACGAGTTTGTTGCTCCCACTACGATTTCGCCCTGACATTCGGGTGTCGCGTACTTCTGCGAAGCATCGATCGCATCATTGCCCGCAGCCTGAACGACAACGGCCCCGTTGTTACGAGCGATGTCAATCGCGTCCTGCGCGGTCTTGCTGCATTGTCCGGCGCCACTTAGGCTGAGGTTGATCACTTTGGCGGGATTGGGGTTGTTGGGAACGCCCGGAACGGATCCGCCAGACGCCCAGATGATCGCGTCGTTGATGTCGGAGGTAAAGCCGCCGCATCTGCCTAGCGCGCGCACCGGAAGTATTTTGGCGTTGAATGCAGTTCCTGCTACGCCCGTCCCGTTGTTTGATTTCGCCGCGATTATGCCGGCGACGTGCGTGCCGTGCCACGTCGAATCATGAACATAGTAAGTACCTCCGGCGGCGGGGCACTGGTCGCCTGCCTGTAGCCAATCACCTGGATCGGAGGCGTCATTTGAGCGGCCATTCCGGTTTCGATCGAACCGCGCGTCAGAGATAAAGTTATAACCCGGCAGCACTTGTTCACTGAGATCACTATGCGCTGTTATTCCGGTGTCGATTACGGCGACGACGACGTTCTTTCCGGTGGACTTATCCCACGCGTTCGGCAGTCCAATGCCGGTTGCTCCGTTGGACATGCCCCATTGCTCGTTGTATCGGGCGTCATTGGGCACGAGCGCAGGGTGGATGATCAAATCAGGCTCAATGTATTCAACATCCGCGCTCTTGAGGTATTCCAACATGAACGCCTGAGCTTCGGAAGCGTTCAATCCCTTTGAAGTTTCAATCACATGGCCCTGTGTGCCCGTGACACTTCTTTCCTGAATAGAAATACCTCGCGCGCTGGCTACTCGCGAATTGTTCACTGCTGCGGATGCTTCGCCGTCGCTCGATCCCTGGAGCAGATTG
>NZ_JAQFVG010000325.1 GCF_029439455.1 Caballeronia sp. BR00000012568055
AAGGCTTGATCCTATAACCAGTGTGTTTGTACCACTGGCGAGTATCGACTGTGCCACACAGTCACTCCCCACTACTTCTTCCCAGATTGGTTGTAGCGCCCCAAAGCGATACAACAACAAGTCATGCCTGATGACCATAGCGAGTCGGTCCCACCCCTTCCCATCCCGAACAGGACCGTGAAACGACTCCACGCCGATGATAGTGCGGAGCTCCCGTGTGAAAGTAGGTAATCGTCAGGCTCCTCATGCAACAAACAAAAACCCCATCCACACACGGATGGGGTTTTTGCGTTTACCCGCTATAACTTGGCTCGGGTATCGAAGCCGACAATTCTGTCGGTAGAATGGCATCGCACGGTTGCACCCATCATGCCGACCCTTTCGGAGCGCATATGAGAACGAGCCTGTTGATCGCCGCTGTCGGTATCAGTGTTTCGCTGCTGGTCGGGGCGTGTGGGAAAAAGAACGATGCGAGCGAGTCCAGTCTGGGCGAAGCCATTTCCGCCGACATGAAAACCAACCGCGGTTTGCTGTGTCTGAATCGCAGCGGACGCGGTCCTTATGTATTCCCGTCCGCGTATACGGACCGCGATCTCAACGAATACTCCGCCGCCGCGCTGCGCGAGCAACTCGCCGCGCTAGAGAAAGCCGGTCTGATCGCGCGCGCAGCACCAACGACCGCGAATGCGAACGCCAAGCAGAACGGCATCGCGTATAGCTTGACGGGGAACGGCCAGAAGTACGCGGTCGAAACCGCGCGCCAGCCGGGCGACCCCAACGCCACTGCCGACAGCCGCGTCTGGATGCTCTGCTATGCGCGCGTCAAACTCGACAAAGTCGCTGCGTGGACCGAACCCGATCCCACCGCGCATCGCTCGGACGTGACGTACACGTACAAGCTCGAAGACGTCGCCTCGTGGATGGACGATCGCGATATCAAGCGCGCCTTCCCCGAAGTCACCGCCGCGGATCGCGAATCCGGCGAAACCAAACTGCATGTCACGCTCGAACAGCGCCCCGACGGCTGGGCACGCGTGGACTGACGCATGTCCGCGAACGGCAGCGATATCGTGACGAGTCCGCCGCGCATGTCGGATGTGGCGCGACTCGCGGGTGTATCGAAGATGACGGTGTCGCGCGTGCTCGCGGGGCACAGCGTCGCCATTACCACGCGTGAGCGCGTGCAGCAGGCTATCGACCAACTCGGCTATGTGGCGGATGCCGCGGCGGGCGCATTGTCGTCGGGACGCTCGGAGTTCGTCGCGGTGCTGGTGCCGTCGCTGGCAAGCTCCAATTTTTCCGATACCGTGCGCGGCTTGTCGGCATCGCTTGAACCGCACGGTCTGCAGTTGCTGATCGGCGATACCGACTATCACCTCGACCGCGAGGAGCGCCTGGTTCGTTCGATGCTGCGTCATCAGCCGCGCTGCATTGCGCTGACGGGATCGCGCCATACGGAAGCAACGCGCACTTTGCTGCGTCGCTCCGGCGTGCCGGTCGTCGAAATGTGGGACGCGCCCGCCGATCCGATCGATGCCGCCGTCGGCTTTTCCAACGTGAATGCCGCGCGCGAGATGGTGCGCTATCTCGCGGACAAGGGCTATGAGCGCATCGGATTTATTGGCGGTGCGAGCGAGTTGGATCGGCGCGGTCTCGATCGTCTCAAGGGCTTTCGCGCGCAGATGAAGGCGCTTGATCTCGACGATACGCGCATCATTCGCTTAGGCGAATCGCCGATTACGATGAGTCACGGCGGCCCCGCCATCGCCGCCTTGCTCGATACATGGCCCGACACGCAAGCCGCGATGTGCGTAAGCGACATGTCCGCGTTCGGCGCAATCATGGAATGCCACCGGCGCGGCCTGACGGTGCCGGACGACATAGCGATTGCAGGCTTCGGCAATTTCGAAGTCTCTGCATGCTGCACGCCCACGATCACCACCGTTTCCGTCGATGCCTACGGTATCGGCCTGCGCACCGGCGAAACCTTGCTGGCAGCATTGGAAGCGCGCGAGCAGGGTATCGAACCGAAGTTGAACAAGCGCAAGCGCGTGGCATATGAAGTGCTCGCGCGTGAAAGCGCCTGAGCATGCTACTATTTTCGAAGGCGAATGTTACCGGTAACGAAACCTTAAAATAAGCATCGGCGATAAAAACCACAGGCCGAATGGAGAGAGATAACCATGTCCCAACACACACCGCGCCGCTTGCGCAGTCAGGAGTGGTTCGACGATCCCTCGCACGCCGACATGACCGCGCTCTATGTCGAGCGCTTTATGAATTACGGCCTCACGCGCGAGGAATTGCAATCGGGCCGGCCGATCATCGGCATTGCGCAGACGGGCAGCGATCTCGCGCCGTGCAATCGTCATCACATTGAACTGGCGCAGCGCACCAAAGCCGGCATTCGCGATGCAGGCGGTATTCCGATGGAATTTCCCGTGCATCCGCTCGCGGAACAGAGCCGCCGTCCGACCGCCGCGCTCGATAGAAACCTCGCTTATCTCGGCCTCGTTGAAATTCTGCATGGCTTCCCACTCGATGGCGTGGTGCTTACCACCGGCTGCGACAAGACAACACCCGCCTGTCTGATGGCCGCAGCCACGGTGGATATGCCCGCGATCGTGCTATCCGGCGGTCCGATGCTCGATGGCTGGCACGAAGGCAAGCGCGTCGGCTCCGGCACGGTCATCTGGCACGCGCGCAATCTGCTCGCGGCGGGCAAGATCGATTACGAAGGCTTCATGGAGTTGACGACGGCATCATCGCCATCGATCGGGCATTGCAATACGATGGGCACCGCCTTGTCGATGAACAGCCTCGCCGAAGCGCTCGGCATGTCGCTGCCGACCTGCGCGAGCATTCCCGCTGCGTATCGCGAGCGCGGGCAGATGGCGTATGCAACGGGCAAGCGCATCGTCGATATGGTGCGCGACGATCTGAAGCCGTCGAAGATTATGACGCGCGAGGCCTTTGAAAATGCGATCGTGGTCGCGTCGGCGCTGGGTGCATCGACCAATTGTCCGCCGCATTTGATTGCGATTGCGCGGCATATTGGCATCGAATTGAGTCTGGACGATTGGCAGCGCTTCGGCGAAAAAGTGCCGCTGATCGTGAACTGCATGCCAGCGGGCGATTATCTCGGCGAGAGTTTTCATCGCGCGGGTGGCGTACCTGCCGTGATGAAACAATTGAGCGATGCAGGTCTTATCAAACGCGATTGTCTGACTGTATCCGGCCGCACCATCGGTGACATTGCAGACGACGCAGCCGATGCCGACAACGATGTCATCCGGACGACTAACGATCCAATGAAACACGGCGCGGGCTTTATGGTGCTATCGGGCAATTTCTTCGACAGCGCGATCATGAAGATGTCGGTGGTCGGCGAGGCTTTTACGAAGACATATTTGAGCGAGTCGGGCAAGGAAAACACCTTCGAAGCGCGTGCGATCGTCTTCGACGGTCCCGAGGATTATCACGCGCGCATCAACGATCCCTCGCTGGAAGTCGATGAGCACTGCATTCTGGTGATTCGCGGTTGCGGCACGGTCGGTTACCCCGGCAGCGCGGAAGTGGTGAACATGGCGCCGCCCGCCGACCTCATCAAACGCGGCATCGACTCGTTGCCGTGCATGGGCGATGGCCGGCAAAGCGGCACCTCTGCGAGTCCGTCGATTCTCAACATGTCGCCTGAAGCGGCGGTCGGCGGTGGACTCGCGTTATTGCGCACGAACGACAAGATTCGCGTCGATCTCAACGCGCGTTCCGTGAACGTGCTGCTCGATGAAACCGAACTCGAAAGCCGTCGCGCGGAGTCTGCATTTGCCGCGCCGGTCGCGCAAACGCCGTGGCAGGAGTTGTATCGGCAGACGGTGGGACAGTTGTCGACGGGCGGCTGTCTGGAGCCGGCGACGCTCTATCTGAAGGTCATCGAAACGCGCGGCAATCCGCGTCATTCGCATTGAGGGAGCACTCTTGAGCTACGCAATTTATCCGAGTTTGCAGGACAAACGCGTGATCGTGACGGGCGGTGGCAGCGGGATCGGCGCGGCGATCGTGGACGCCTTCGTTAAGCAGGGCGCGCGCGTGTTTTTTATCGACGTGAACGAGGACGATTCACGGCAACTCGAACGGACGCTTGCGAATGAGCGTCATGCGCCGGTGTTTCATCGCTGCGATCTGCGCGATGTAGCTGCCATCGAACGCACGTTCGATGCAATCGCGAGCGCAGCAGGCGGTATCGACGTGCTGGTGAACAACGCCGCGAACGATGACCGACATCAATGGGATAGCGCGACCGCGGCGTACTGGGACGATCGCATGGCCGTGAATCTGCGGCATCAGTTCTTCTGCGCGCAAGCGGCGGCCAAACGCATGCGCACGCAGGGCAAGGGCGCGATCGTCAATATGGGATCGATTTCATGGCATCTCGCCATCGCGGATCTCACCATCTACATGACGGCGAAAGCGGGAATCGAAGGGCTCACGCATGGCCTCGCGCGCGAACTCGGCGAACACGGCATCCGCGTGAACACGGTGATTCCCGGCGCGGTGCGCACGCCGCGTCAGATGAAGATGTGGCAATCGCCTGAAAGCGAGGCTGTGCTGGTGGCGCAGCAGTGCATTCACGAGCGCATCGAACCGGAGCATATCGCGCGCATGGTGCTGTTTCTTGCATCCGATGACGCCTCGCGCTGCACCGCACGCGAATATTTCGTCGATGCGGGCTGGTTCGGCACGTGACGCCTGAATTAGCGCGGCGTTACGTTACGCGCATCACGACGCCGCGTGACGCGCGGCGTCGGCTTGACGGTCGGCACGCTGCCGGTTTCGATGTAATGCTGCACGGCCTCGGCCGCTTCGTGATAGTCGCGCTCGTCGAGCCAGTGCCACACGGCCGCGAGAAACAGGCCGAGTCCCGCATGCCCGCAATGGGCGATCATGTCCGCGACGCCTTCTGCAAGCGCCTCGTCGCGTCCCTCTTGTCTGAGCGCGCTCGCCACATGCGACGCGCTGCGCGAAACGAGCATCGCGTGCATGGTGTGAAGCTGCGGATTGAACGCACGCGCCGCGTGACTTCTGAGTCTGCTGGCCATCTGAAACCCCCGGTGATGATGCCGGCGTGCTGCGCGCTCGTCGTCGTTCGACTTCCTTCTTGCTTCGGGCGCGCGCCGCCATTGGATTTTCGTCATTGCACTTTCAGCGCAACGGGCGGTAGTTACGCAAGAAGCGGGCCGACTCCTTGCTAAGCGCCGAAATTTGCTGCACCGCCTTATATGACGGCGAGAAGCGCGCACGGCATGCAAGGATGCTTAGCGCGCGCTTACGGAAAAAGACGGTGTTTTCTACATTCCGTACAATCGAATGCACTTTCTCGCTAAGCAAAACATTCAGGGTCATGCGCCGTTTTCGTCCGATATCTGCGCTTATCGCACTTGCCATGTTGGCGGGCTGTTCAAGCGGCACCGTGGCACATAGCGAAGAGTCGCCGATGCCTTCCGAGCCGCAGCCCTTGCATCATGCAAAGCGCACGTCGTCGGGAGAATTCGAGAACGACTACGGCAATCTGCCGCGTGAATCCGTGTGGAAATGGCGATGGGAGCGCTGGACGCAAGGTCTGCCGAAGCCGCCCGCGAATGGCTATGACTTTCCGATGGCGCATCCGGATGTTGCGTGGCTGAAGGCGAATCGCCGTGTGGATACGCTGACGTGGATCGGTCATGCGAGCGCGCTGTTGCAGATCAACGGCGTCAATATTCTGTGCGATCCGATTTTCTCCGAGCGCGCATCGCCGCTGTCGTTCGCGGGCCCGAAACGCAAGACGCCGCCTGGTCTTACGCTCGATCAATTGCCGCATATCGATGTCGTGCTGATTTCGCACAATCACTACGATCACCTCGATAAACCCACGATCGAAGCGCTCAACACACAAGCGGGCGGCCCGCCGCGCTTTCTCGTGCCGCTCGGCGTGAAAGCATGGATGAACGAAACCGGCGTGACCAACGTAGAAGAACTCGACTGGAGCGATGAAACCCACGCCTCCGGTCTCGACATCTGGTTCGTGCCGAGTCAGCACTGGTCGGCGCGCACGCCGTTCGATCGCGCCGAAACATTGTGGGGCGGCTGGGTGGTGAAAACGCCTGCGGGCGCGGCGCATCCGTATTCGTTCTACTTCGCGGGCGACACCGGTTATTCGCCCGATTTCCGCGATATCGGCGCGCGCTTCGGCGGTTTCGATCTCGCGCTTATCCCAATTGGCGCGTATGCGCCACGCTGGTTCATGCACGCGCAGCACGTCGATCCCTAAGAAGCCGTGCGCATTTTTCAAGACGTGCACGCCAAAAAAGCGATCGGCATTCACTGGGGCACGTTCGAACTTGCCGATGAACCGCTGGACGAGCCGCCGCGTCTGTTGGCCGATGCCGTACGCCAAGCCGGCCTTCCCGCCGATGCCTTCATCGTGCTCAAACACGGCGAGATGATTCGTCTCGACGGAAAATAATCCGGATGCCGAAGCAATGCAGAAGAAAAAACGCGCAAGCCACAGGACTTGCGCGCTTTGCTGCCAACTTCGTGGCTAAGCCACCGTCATCGCCTGAACACGCCGAGCAGCAGTGTCGCCAGGAAAATGACGATGAAAATAAAGAACAGAATCTTGGCGATTTCCGCCGCGCCCGTTGCGATCCCGCCGAAGCCGAAGAAGGCCGCGACGAGCGCAATGATGAAGAATATGACAGCGTAACGAAGCATGAAGCCTCCCGCGAGAGTCGGTTGATTGGGTGATTCGCATGCGCGACAGAGACCGTCGCCGTCATCGCTCATCGATTAGCGCCGCGCCAAAGAAGTGCGGCTTCGTGCGAAAGAGCAACCGCTGTGCCCACAACGCAAAAACGCCGCAAAAATGCTTTGCGGCGTCGTGTGCTGCGGGTCAGTCTGCCGTGTCTACTCTAACGGCTTAGCGCGCGATCGGAGTCGGAATCGTCATCGACGTCGTCTTCGTCGTCGACACTGTTTAGCGCATCCGGCAGGTTGTTCTCCCATTCATCGCGCTCGATCTGATCGGCAAGGTCGAGTGATTTGCGCGTGGCGGGACCGGATGGGCGATTGGCTCCAGACATGGCGTACTCCTTGAACGGATTTCAAAGCCGCGCCGAAAATCGACGCGAACCAACGAGCAAGCAAGGCACGTACACGCCGGATCATGAGTCGGCCTTAAAGAATCGCTTAAGGATGAAATATGCCGGCGTGCAGGGTCAGTATGCGCCCGTCCTGCGCGCGCGGCAAAGAAGCAAAAATTGGAGCCAAGCCATCACGCGAAGAAATGCGCGACGATCGGATACAGCGAAAGCACCAGCAGCACGGCCATCGTGATGTTGAACACGCGCAGCCAGCGCGGATCGGCGAGGAAGCGGCGCAGCGACATGCCGAATGCGGCCCACACGGCAATGCACGGCAATCCGATCACGATAAAGACCATCGCCATCAGCGCCGCGTTGAGCGAAAGACTTGCGTGCAAATGAATCGTGGTCGCGGCGGTGAGCACCATCATCCACGCCTTGGGATTGATCCATTGGAACGCGATGGCTTCGTGAAAGCGCATGGGACGGCGCTCGCCCTGGCGCATCTGAACGGACGACGACGTGCCGATTTTCCACGCGAGATAAAGCAAATACACGACGCTTGCCGTTTCCAGCACCGTATAAAGCCACGGCAGCCGCTCGAAAGCCTGCGCCAGACCCAAACCCACCGCCAGCGACAACAAGGCCACACCGACGCTGATGCCCAGCATATGCGGCACGGTGCGCTTGAGGCCGAAATTCACGCCCGAGGCGAGCAGCATGGTGTTGTTCGGGCCGGGCGTGATGGACGTCACCATCGCGAAGAGCGCGGCGGCGGGGAGGGCTTGGACGAGGATATCGGGCATGGCGAGTTTCCGGGAATTGCAGATTCGATTGCATCGAGTGTACGGCGATGCGGCGGTACAGTACCGATACAATCGACTTGCATGATTCCGGTACGGTCGCATCGACCTTATTCAGACCATGCCGGGAACGGATTGCGTTCCTGGAACCCTTGCTGATGCCAGTACGGATACGCGGGCCGCAGCAAACTGGCATCGTCGAGTGTTTTGATTTGTTCGGGCGTGAGCGTCCAGCCGACTGCGCCGAGGTTCTGCCGCAGTTGTTCTTCATTCCGCGCGCCGATCAGCACGGTCGCCACCGTCGGACGTTGCAGCAGCCAGTTCAGCGCGATCTGCGGCACGGTCTTGCCAGTCTCGGCGGCGACGGCATCGAGCGCATCGACGACGCGATAGAGATAGTCGTCCGGCACGGGCGGCCCCAAATCCGCCGTCTTGTGCAAGCGGCTCGATTCGGGCAACGGCTGTCCGCGCCGGATCTTGCCCGTCAGCCGCCCCCATCCCAGCGGACTCCACACAATCGCGCCGATCCCCGCGTCCAGCCCGAGCGGCATCAATTCCCACTCGTAATCGCGGCCGATCAGCGAGTAGTACGTCTGATTCGCGACATAGCGCGGATAGCCATAACGCTCCGCGACATCGAGCGATTTCTGCAAGTGCCAGCCCGAAAAGTTCGACACGCCCGTGTAACGAATCTTGCCCGCGCGCACTAAATCGTCGAGCGTGGAAAGCGTCTCTTCCACCGGCGTTTTCGCATCGAAACTATGGAGCTGGAAGATATCGATATAGTCGGTCTGCAAGCGTTTGAGCGCTGCATTCACGGCTTCGATGAGATGAAAGCGCGACGAGCCGACGCTGTTGGGCGCGTCATCATCGAAGCGAAACGTGGCCTTGGTCGAGATGATGGCCTGATCGCGCTTGCCCTTGAGCGCTTCCCCGAGAATCGATTCCGATGAACCTTTGGAATAGATATCGGCGGTATCGAACATCGAGACGCCCGCTTCCAGACAGATGTCGATCAGCCTGCGTGCTTCGCTTACATCGGTTTCGCCCCAGGCCTGAAAGAATTCGCCCTTGCCACCGAACGTGCCGGTGCCGAAGCTCAATACAGGCACTTTGAAGCCGGATTTGCCCAGATGTCGGAATTCCATTGCGTGTCCTTTTGCGCGGTTGAGGATCATCGATGAGACTAACGCAATGCACTTTCATTCGCAGCGCAAGTGTCAACGAGTCAGCGCGATCGCGATGCGCGTTTGCCGAGCGAATCGTAGATCGGCGCGCAACGCAGCAGCATGGGCACGGTCATGGCGGTGAAGCAGGCGGTGAGCATCGGAAGAAGCAGGGAGAAGCTTGCGGTCATTTCCGTGACGAGCACGATGCCCGTCACCGGCGCGCGCACCACAGCGGTAAAGAACGCCGCCATGCCGACGACTGCAAAGGTGCCGACACCGCCCGTTGCGGGCATCATGCCGGGGAACCAGTGAAGGCAGAAGCTGCCGAACACGAAACCGATCTGCGCACCGAGCGTGAGCATCGGCGCGAAGAGGCCGCCCGGCGTGCCGGCTGCGTAGGAAACCGGACCGAGCACGAAGCGCAGCACGAAGATCGCGCTCACGCTGGCAATGCTGCCCGCGCCGAGCAGCGCCTGTTCGCTAAGCGCATCGCCGCCGCCTGCGAGCGTCGGTGCGAACCACGCGAGCAAGCCGACCAATGCGCCGATTGCCGCCGCGCGTGTCACCGCATATCCGATCGATACGCGGCGCGGCAATGTATCGGCGATATCGAGTGTCCAGAGAATCGCGCGGCAATACGCGGCGCCGAATACGCCAAGAATCGCGCCGAGCACGAGATGCGCGGCCGTGAGTTCGAGTCCCGGAAACGGCTGCGCGGGCAGATGAAAATCCGGCAGATCGCCATGCAGCAAACGCGCCATTGCAATCGCCGCTGCGGATGCGCCGAGCGCGGCGACGGCGGTGCGCGTATCGAAACGGCGCATTAGTTCTTCGAGCACGAAGACCGCGCCTGCAATCGGCGCATTGAATGCGGTCGCGAGGCCCGCGCCCGCGCCGGCCGCAAGCAACACACGCCAGTCGCGCGCCTCGCGCTTGAAGATGACGCCGACGCCATGTGCAATCGATGCGCCCATCTGCACGGTCGGTCCTTCGCGTCCCAACGCAAGCCCCGCACCGATCGCGAGCACGCCGCCGATGAACTTGATCGGAATGAGCGTGAGCGGAGCGGGCGGCACGTCGCCGCGCAACACTGCTTCGACGTGCGGAATGCCGCTGCCGCTCGCGACGGGCGCGAATCGTGCGACGAGCCACGCTGCGAATGCCGTCACCGCCGCTGCGCCGAACACGACGAAAACAAACGCATACGCATACGAATACGCATGCCCCGCGTGTCCCCACGCGACGAGCGCGTTGCGCCATTCGTCGGCACGTTCGAGCGAGAAGCGGAACAGCGTGCCGATCGCGCCCGTGATCGCGCCGACCACCACCGATGCCGCCGCCAGCGCGAGCAGTCCCGCGCGCTCATCGTCTGCTTTATTGTTCATTGCTGAGCATTCCGTGAACAGTACGTAGCATCGTAATGGATTCGGGCATGGTGCTTGCAAACACGCATTCCAATGCGATTGCCACTCTGCCATGCACAATAACCCTCTAAACCAAGCGTTTTTCGAACCGGGACGCAACTGCGCGAGCGTGCGTCACGCGGACCGCTTCAGTCTGCTGATCGACGGCGCCGATTATTTCCGCGTGTTGCGCGAGGCGATCACGCGTGCGGAACGCACGGTGTTCATTCTTGGTTGGGATATCGACAGCCGCATGAAGCTCACGCCCGAAGGCTCGGACGATGGTCTGCCCGACGCACTCGGCGACTTTCTGCACGCGATCGCCGCGGCCAAACCGCGCCTGCGCATCTACATTCTCGCGTGGGATTTCGCCATGCTTTATGCATTCGAACGCGAATGGCTGCCGGTGTACAAAATGGGCTGGCGCACGCATCGGCGTATCGCATTTCAGATGGACGGCAAGCATCCGATGGGCGGCTCGCAGCATCAGAAGCTCGTCGTAATCGATGACAGACTCGCCTTTGTCGGCGGTCTCGACCTCACGCGTTCGCGCTGGGACACCACGACACACGCGCCCGACGATCCACTAAGACGCGACGCCAACGGCACGCCTTACCAGCCGTTTCACGATGTCCATTCCATGTTCGATGGCGACGCCGCGCGCGAAATCGGCCTGCTCGCGCGCGATCGATGGTCGCGCGCATGCGGCAGACGGCTCGCGATCCGCGCGCATCGCGTGGCGTTGACGCAGGACACGTGGCCGCCGTCGCGCGGCGTCGATCTGGACAACGTGGAGATCGCCATCTCCATCACCGAGCCGGCTTACGAGAATCGCGAGGGGGTGCAGCAGATTCGCACGCAGTATCTCGATGCAATCGCGCGCGCGCGGCGCAGCATCTATATCGAGAATCAGTATTTCACTTCGGGTTCGATCGGCGCGGCGCTGAGTGAATCGCTGGCGCGCAAGGACGGTCCGGATCTGGCTATCGTGGTGCCGCGTAATCAGAGCGGCTGGCTTCAGGAAGTGACGATGGGCGTGTTGCGCGCGCGGCTGCATACACTGCTTAAAGATTCCGATCGTCATGGCCGATATCGTCTGTTGAGTCCCGAAGTGCCTGGTCTCGGCGAAGCCATCGTCAACGTGCACAGCAAGCTGATGATCGTCGATGATGAATTGCTGATCGTCGGTTCCGCGAATCTGAACAATCGCTCGATGGTGCTCGACAGCGAATGCAATATCTCGATCGACGCCGGTGCCGACGCGCGCATTCGCCGCGCGATCGCCAGGATGCGCGATACCTTGCTTGCGGAGCATCTCGGTTGCGAGATTGCCGACATCGTTCGCGAACGCGATGCGCGCGGCAGCATGAACGCGGCGATTCAGGCCTTGCAGCAAGATCGCGCGCAGCATCGCACGCTGGTCGATCTCGATCCGCAGGTATCGAAGGAACTGGATCAGCTGATTCCGTCCGATGCGCTGATCGACCCGGAAACGCCCATTGCCGCCGATGAACTCGTCGATCAGTTCGTGCCTGCGGAAAAAGCGCGCCCGCTGATCGGACGATACGCGCTGCTGGGCGTGCTTGCGTTGCTGGGTGTCGGCCTCGCGGTTTTGTGGCACTGGACGCCGCTCGGCGATTATATGAACGTGAAGTCGCTGACGACGTTCGCGCGGCAGATCGAAGCGCTGCCGCTCGCGCCAGTGTGGATCGTGCTCGCCTATGTCGCCGCAGCCGTGATGTCGATGCCGGTGACCTTGCTGATCGCGACCATGGGCATCGTGTTCGGTGCGTGGGGCGGTGTGTATGCGTTTATCGGCACGACGGTCGCGGCGGCGATCACCTTCATGATCGGCAATTGGCTCGGGCGCGATGCCGTGCGCAAACTTGCGGGCGCGCGCGTCAACCGCTTGTCGGAGCGCGTGGCGAAGCGTGGCATTGTCGCGGTGGTGGTGTTGCGTTTGCTGCCCGTCGCACCGTTCGCCATTGTCAATCTCGTGGCGGGTGCATCGCATATTCGCATGCGCGACTTTATGATCGGCACGATGCTCGGCATGGGACCGGGCATCTTTCTGACTGTGGCGTTTGCGCATCAACTGGTGTCGTCGTTGCGCCGTCCGACGGCGGGGTCGTTCGCGGTGCTGATCGGCATTGGCGCGGTGTTGATCGGCTTGTCGCTGCTGTTGCAGCGCTTTCTCGGCAACAGAAACGAAGCGCAGGCGCACGAACACGAAGGCGCCCCGAGCGATGCCGACAAACCCCGCGCCAGCGACGAAGCCGAACGCGCGCAACGTCTGCATGAACGCGGTATGCCAAAAGAAGCGGATGCACGCCGACCCGACGAGGTCCGCTCATGAGTTCGATGCACGATGCACGCATTGAAGGCGAACTGCGCATCGCGACTTACAACCTGCATGGTGCAGTGGGAATCGACGGCAAGTTCGCGCCGGAGCGCATTGGCGAAGTGCTCGCCGAAATCGATGCGGATATCTTCGCGCTTCAGGAAGTGCCGCTTGGCGGCGCTGCATCGCCCGACGTGCTCGACGTGTTGCAACGCATGACGAATCTCAACGCGGTGGCCGGTCCGACGCTCGATACCCCCGCGCGCCGCTATGGCAACGCGGTCCTGACGCGTTTTCCGGTGCGCGCGGTACGCACGCTCGATCTGTCTTTCAAGAGCCGCGAACCGCGCGGCGCACTCGATGCCGATATCGATTGCAATGGCGAAACCTGGCGCGTGGTGGCCACGCATCTCGGTCTTGCATCGAGCGAACGGCGTATGCAGGTCCAGCAAGTGTTGCAGACTTTCGACACCCCCGCGCTTCCCGTCATTCTGCTCGGCGATCTGAACGAGTGGTTCGTTCATGGCCGCACGCTCAAACGGCTGGTCACGCATTTTCATCGCGCAACGGCATTGCGCACCTTTCCGACGCGCTATCCGCTGTTCGCGCTGGATCGTATCTGGGTGCATCCGGGCGAGCGCTTGATGCGTGTCGAGGTACATCGCACGCCGCTTTCACGCCTTGCTTCCGATCACTATCCGCTTATAGCGCGCATCAGCGGCACGCATGCGGCATGACATCCATCAAGCATCGAAAACAGCTTTCGATACTTGTATAAAGGCTTATTTCGATCGATACGTCTCCCGAACAAGCTCACCTCAAAGCCTGCTTGTTAACATCGCGCGACGAAAAACCCCTATAAAAGCGATATAAAAACGCAAAAAGACTCGCACGAATGCGCTTTGCATATGTAGAATCCGGCGTGATACGAACGCTTCTGTGCGAACGTATTCAACATCAGCTATCACTGACCAACACAGGTAGGAGAAACATGCCGACTTCCGCTAAAACCGCTGCCAAGAAAGCACCGGCCAAGAAGGCCGCAGCAAAAGCCCCGGTTGCCAAGAAAGCAGCAACGAAGGTTGCCGCGAAGAAAGTAGCCACCAAGAGTGTCGTCGCTGCAAAGAAGACCGCTGTTGCTGGTGCTTCGTCGCCCGTCAAGGACACGTTCACCAAGGCGTCGCTCGCAGCACACCTTGCTGAACGTGCCGCTGTCGATGTGAAGGCCGTCAAGGCCGTCATGGTCGCGCTCGAAGACACCATCCTCGGTTCGGTTCACAAGAAGGGCGCAGGCGAATTCACGCTGTCGGGCCTTCTGAAGATCTCGGCGACCGCCGTGCCGGCCAAGAAAAAGCGCTTCGGCAAGGACCCGTTCACGGGTCAGGAGCGTTGGTTCCCGGCCAAGCCGGCAAGCGTGCGCATCAAGGCACGTGCGCTGAAGAAGCTGAAGGACGCAGCAGCTTAAGCGTCATTTCGTAGTGTCGATCTCTTAACGGGGATCGTTGCTCGAATAAGAAAGAGGTCAGTTTCCCTTGCTAAGTTCGCTTAGTTTAGTAAGGGACGCTGGCCTCTTTTGCTTTCCAATACTTAATTTCAGGCGCTAAGCGTTCGCGTCTTTAAAGATCACGCTCAACCAATCCGCGAAAACCCGTACGCGCGCCGAAAGCTGACGGTTGTGCGGATACAGCACGGAAATGGGCATAGGCGGCGGAGGAAAGTCGGTGAGCAAGCATTGCAGCTGTCCCGCTTCCAGCGCGTCCTGAATGCGATAACGCGGCACCTGGACAATGCCGAGTCCCGCCAGCGCCGCCTGCGTATAAATCTCGACACCGCTGACGGAAATCGAACCGGTCAGTTCGATCGACTGCACGCCATCGTTCGAGGCGAATTCGAGCGGCATCACACGTCCCGTCGCGCTCGATACATAGTTCACCGCGCGATGCGAAGCAAGCGCATCCAGATCTTCCGGCATGCCCATACGGGCGAGATACGCGGGACTTGCCACCGTCACTTGTTCGAGCAGCGCGACACGCCGACCGATCATCGACGAATCTTGCAACGTACCGGCGCGCAGCACGCAATCCACGCCTTCACGCACGAGATCGACGAGCCGGTCGTCCTCGCCGACATGCAGTTCGATCTGCGGATAGCGTTCGAGAAACGCGGGCAATTGCGGCACGATGAAATGCCGCGCCAACGTGCCTTGCAAATTCACGCGCAGCAAACCCTTTGGTTCTGCATGCCTGAACGAACCTTCGGCTTCTTCGAGATCGGCGATCAGGCGCACGCAACGCTGATAGTGCTCCTCGCCATCGGGCGTGAGACGCACGGTGCGCGTCGTGCGTTCGAGAAGCCGCGCACCGAGCCGTTCCTCCATGCGCTTCATCAGATTGGTGACGGTGGCGCGCGGCATCTGCAAATCGTCGGCGGCCTGCGTGAAGCTGTGGCGCTCTGCAATGCGCACGAAGACCTGCATTTCCTGAAAGCGATCCATGATCGTGGCGTGTCGGAATGTCGTTGTGATTGTTGAAGCAGTTGGAACGATGATACTAAGCCGCGCCCGATGATCGCAGAAACGGAATGATTCATGATGACGCTCATCGAATCAAACATTGAAGGAGCGGCATCATGAGTCAGACAGATAACAAGCGTGTGGCGATCGTGACGGGCGCATCGCGCGGTATTGGCGTGGCGATTGCGCGGCGGCTCGCGCAGGAAGGCTTCGCGGTCGCGATCAACTATGCAGCGAGCGCGAAGGAAGCTGAGGCGCTGGCCGCCGAATTGCCATCTGCAATCGCAGTGAAAGCAGACGTCTCTAATGCGGACGATGTAAAGCGCATGTTCGATACCGTCGAAGCACAGCTCGGCCGTGTCGATGCGCTGATCAATAACGCGGGCATCATGAAGACCATGCCGCTTGCGGACACGAGCGACGCGCTCTTCGAACAAACGTTCGGCATCAACGTGCGCGGCACCTTCAACACGCTGCGAGAAGCCGCGAAACGCATGAACGACGGCGGACGCATCGTCAATTTTTCGACGACAGCGCTCGCGATGAATCTGCCCGGCTATGCCATTTATAACGCGACGAAATCAGCGGTTGAATCATTCACGCATGTGTTCGCGAAGGAGTTGCGCGGGCGTCATATCACCGTGAATGCGGTCGCGCCGGGGCCGGTGGCGACGGCGCTGTTTCTCGAAGGCAAGACCGATGAGCAGATCGCCGGCTTCGCGAAGATGCCCCCTTTGGAGCGCCTCGGGCAGCCGGAAGACATCGCAAACGTGGTGGCGTTTATCGTCGGACCGGATGCGGCGTGGGTGAACGGGCAGATTCTGCGCGCAAACGGCGGCATCGCTTAAAAGCTCAATGCGAGTTGATCGCGGCTTGCTTTGCGTTTTAACGGCGCGCGCTTCGGTGATAACGCTTTGACAATGCCCAAAGGCAACGCGGCCTGCGGCATCAGATCAAACGCAGGCCGCGCATCGCACGCGATCCATTCCATCGATGCAAGCCGCTTCGCGATCAGGCTATAGACATCGGCATCGAAAGGCCGGGCTTCGATGGACGATTCGAGCAACGGCGCGATGTCTTCACGCGTCGCGCACGTGCCGATATAACACCATCGATCGATCACATGCCACGCTTCGCGTCCAGTCGATGTATCGCGTTCCGCAATCGCGATCGGGCCTTCGTGCGGCCATCGCACATGGCGTGCGGTTTCGAGTGCCGCGAGCGCGCGCGCCGCATGCTCGGCGATCGGTTCGATATGCGCGCATGCGCCGAGGCATCGCTTGACCTGATAGCCAAAACAGCCGCGCAAAGGCGATGTTTTCTCCATCCCGAGCATCGCATGACAAAGCTGATGCTCGTCCGCGAGATGCCGCAAAAACCCCAGCGCCTTCGCCCGCGATGCGAACACGCCGTAAAGATCGCTTTCGCGCGAGAGATCGAATTTGCTGGCGCGCAGAAGCGTTGGCGCGGGCGCGCCCGGCAGCCATTGCCACGCGCACGCGCCGCTTGCTCGCTTGAGCAGCCGATTGTGCGTCGGCTGCAAATCCTTCACGAGTTTCGCTTCGAGCAACAACGCGCCGAGTTCGCCCACGGTTTCGCGGCACTCGATTCGCCGTATCGATTGCGATATCGACAAATCCTTCGCCAGCCGATGATCGCCCGAAAAATGCGATGCGACACGCTGCTTCAGATTGATGCTCTTGCCGACGTAAAGCGGCGCGGCGTCGTCGCCATGAAAGATGTAGACGCCGGGCGTGGATGGTAAGGACTCGAGCGTGCCTTCGGGCAGCGCGGCGGGCAAACTCGCGCGTTTCACCAGCGTTTTGATGGCGGCATCGACGAGATCTTGCGGATAGAGCGCGTGGATTTTTTGCCAGAACTGCCAGAGCAAATCGGCATCGGCGAGGGCGCGGTGGCGTCCTTCGGGTGCGAGCTCGAAACGCGCGATCAGCGCATCCAGTCCATGCCGTTCAACCGATGGAAACAGCGCACGCGACAGCCGCACCGTGCACAAGGTATCCGCCCGAAACGCGATGCCCGCGCGGCGAAATGCGTTCTTCAGAAAGCCGTAGTCGAAGCGCGCGTTATGCGCGACGAACAGCTTGCCTTGCAGACGTTCCGCCAGCGCAGGCGCAAGCGATTCAAATGTCGGCTGGCCGCGCAACATGTTGTCGTCGATACCGGTCAGGCGTTCGATGAACGGCGGCACCGGCACGCCCGGATCGACCAATACGCTCCATCGCTCGATGCCGGACGTGCTTGCTTCCACCACGCCGATTTCGGTGATGCGGTCGCTGGTGGCGTCGCTGCCGGTGGTTTCCAGATCGACGAAAACGATGGGCCGTGTCAAAGCGGCTAACAGCGTGTCGGCGAGGGTATCGGATTCAAAGTCGTGCATAACGCACAAGTCTAGCGCCAATTAAAGCGCGAAGAATGTCTGCCGTTAAAACGATTACACGCGTGATGCTAATAAGAAGCGCGGCGCAGATTCAATGCGGCGTCGCATATGCGTGCGTACAATACGTTTTTCGCGGCTTTGCCAGTGACCAGGACGATCGACATGACTTATTGCGTGGGTATGTGCGTGGACGAGGGACTCGTATTCCTTTCCGATACGCGCACCAACGCCGGCGTTGACCACGTGAGCGCCGCGCGCAAGATGGCTGTTTTCGAACAGCCGGGCGAGCGCGTGATTGTGCTGCTCGCGGCGGGCAATCTTGCGTTGACGCAGGCCGTCACGCATCTGCTGGCCGAACCCACGGACCCGGGCGCGCCCACGCTCTACAACGTCGCGACAATGGCGGAAGCGGCGCGCGTCGTTGGTGATGCGGTGCGCGAGGTGCATCGGCGCGATGCGCTGTCGCTCGCGGAGTTCAGCGTCGATTTCAATTGCAGCTTTATTCTCGGCGGTCAGATCGAAGGCCAGCCGCCGCGTCTGTTCATGGTTTATGCAGCGGGCAATTTCATCGAATCGACGCGTGTTTCGCCGTATTTTCAGATTGGCGAATCGAAGTACGGCAAGCCGATTATCGATCGCGTGATTACGCCGTCGTCGCCACTGGATGAAGTCGCCAAGTGCGCGCTTATTTCGATGGATTCGACGTTGCGCTCGAATCTTTCGGTCGGTTTGCCGCTCGATCTGCTGGTGTATGAAAAGGACGCGCTGCGCGTCACACGTTTCGCCACGCTCGATAACGACAGCGCGTATTACCAGATGATCCATCGCACATGGGGCGAGCGCTTGCGGCAGATTTTCGGCGAGATTCCGAATCCGTCGTGGACCGAATCGGCCGATGTGCCGCATCGTCCGCGTGAGGCGCGGGCAGCGGTGCCGCGATTGGTAATCGGTGATCTTCCTTCGACATCGGATGCGCCCGCGCAGACGCTTGCCGAAAACATGAATCCGAACGGCAACGCGCCGGAGCTTTAACGCTTCAATGCTTTAGATTCGCCCGGATGGCTGACATCCGTCGCGGGGAATCGGCCAATACGGCGTCGATTCCAAGCTGCGCGGCGGCACGATAATCCGCCTCGTCATTCACCCCGATCGCAACGATATGCACCGCGCCGTGCTCACGAAAGCACGCCACCGACGCGGGCGTCCATAACTTCGCGGTCACAGGCGAGCGCGCTTCGCCCAGCGTGAATGTTTCGGTCAACTCCACTTTTCGCGCATATTCGAACGCGGCCCACGTGCCGGCGGGCGGCGCATCGGTGCAATCGTTTGCGAGCGCAAGTTCTGCGAGACGCGCGCGGGTTTTATCGCGTGATTCGAACAGACGCGCTTGTTTGTACGGCGCGAAGGCGCGTTGATACGCGGCATCGGTCGAATAGATCAGCACGCGTTGCCATGCGTTTTCGTGGTCCAGCACGCGGGCGACGGCGGCGGCTTGCGGCTCGGCGGGCAGCGCTTTCATGTCGAGCATGACGGGCACGGATGGGGGAATCGCGCGCAGGGCTTCTTCCAGCGTCGGGATGCGTAACGGTTGCGTGCGATAAAGAAAGCCTTCGCTGGCGGCGAAGTTGTAGCCCGCGTTCAGCGTTTGCAGTTCAGCTAAGTCAACACTCGCGACCGTGCCTTTCCCATTCGTATTCGCCGATAAATCGTTAGGACGGTAAAGCACCGGCACGCCATCACGCGTGAGTTGGACGGTCAGCCAGATGGCATCGGCGTGATTGGCCAGCGCGTTCCGGATGGCGAGAACCGTGTTCTCGGGATAATCCACCGTTCCCGCGCGATGCGCGATGATCAGCGGCAGCGAAGGCGCGCATCCGCTCAAGAGCAGCAGAATGGCGAGGGTGAAGCTCCGGGCTGCGTGCATCGTTCGAATCTCTCAGGACTTGATTGACCCTAGGATTCTGCGTTCAACGCATACAAACACACCGCGCGTCCGGTTGAAATCGACAAATCATGACGTTCGATGCTCACCGCAAAACGCGCGCACAAGAAAAAACAGCCATCGGCGAACCGATGGCTGTTCAACTGCAACTTCTCTTGTCGTCAGACGCGGCACTCGCGTGCCACGCCATTCGATTTTTATTAGAACTTGTGGCGCAGGCCGATCAGCACGAGTTCCTGGTGGTTGCGGCCACCAGCGAAGCCGTAGTCGGTCACCGAAGCTTGCGCGTCCGACGTCGTCACGCCGTCTGCATTGCGCTGCGTGCCGCTTGCGTGCTGGTAAGCACCAACCGCGTAGACGTCCGTGCGCTTCGACAGCGAGTAGTCCGCGCCCAGCGAAACCTGATGGTACGTGGCCGACGTATCGCCGCTTGCGTGCGTGTACGTGTAGCCCAGGCCCAGCAGCGTAGCCGGCGTCAGCTGGAAGTTCACGAAGCCGTTGCCGACGTTGAACTTCTCTTGTTCCTTGAACAGCGAGTTGCCGTCGTTCTTGTACTGCGCGAAGCTGTACGATGCGCCGACCGTGAACGGGCCGAACACGTATTGACCAGCGCCGCGAGCGATGCCGACTGCGTGCGCCGTCGAGTAGCCCTGGTTGATGACCGTGTTGAACAGCGAGTCCGACGACGGGCTGTTCCAGCCGGTCGCGCGGTTCGCGCTCGGGTTGTTCACGTACAAGTAGCTGGCTGCAACCGAGAACGGACCGTTGCCGTAGGTTGCTGCGCCGCCCCAGGTCTGGCCTTGACCGGTCTGGCCTGCCAGGTTCGAGAAGCCGTAGATACCTTCGAACTGGAAGCCCGAGAACACCGGCGACACGTACTTGACTGCGTTGTTCACGCGCAGGCTGTTGTCGTAGTTATCGACGTCACCCGGGGTTGCGAACGCTGCGCCCCAGTAGTTGTCGCCCGTCAGACCCTGAACCATGTCAACCGACGGATCGTACTGGCGACCCAACGTCACCGTACCCCACTGAGCGCCGCTCAAACCGACGAACGCCTGACGACCGAATTCGCGGCCACCCTGGTTCAGACGACCCGTGCCCGGATCGAAGCCGTTTTCCAATTGGAAGATCGCCTTCAGGCCGCCGCCCAGGTCTTCCTGGCCTTTCAAGCCCCAACGCGGACCGGACAGCGTACCGTTGACCATGCCGAACAGGTGATCGCCGTTTTGATTGGCGTTGCTCACGTAAGCAAGACCGGTATCGATCACGCCATACAACGTCACGCTCGTTTGTGCTTGTGCCGCGCCAGCTGCGCCGAGCAGGGCCAGCGAGAGGGACGTCATTGCGATTCGTTTCATCGAATTCTCCACGCGAATGTTTAAAATCGTTGTTGCCGGCGCAGAGAATAACGCAACGTTTCAGAACTTAAGAACTGAAAAAAATAGACTGTCTCGAAAAACACACAGTCCGACAAAAGCCCCGCCATATAAGGTTTTAAGGGGCTTGCGAGGGGGATTCGAGATGACAGGCGGGGCTTTCAAAAGTTCCGGTCACATGAATGATCGGTAACCTGTACCTCGCTGCCGTGCGGCAGACTACCCCCGAATTTAGTAACAAACGAGATCAAAGCGGAGCGGCGGTTCTACGACTGCGTGTCGTCTCGTTTGCTCAAAAGCGCGACGGCGACGCCCGCGCTCGCGGCCATTAAAACCGCGCGCCACGGATGGCGGCGCACCATCGCGTTGGCGTCGGAGGCTTTGCGGCCCGCGCCGATCACGGCTTTGGCGGTGGTGCGCGTGGCGGCTGCTTCGGCGCGCGCGATCTTGCGCGATATCTCCAAAGCCTTGCTCACCGCCGATACCTTCTTGCGCGCCTCGCCAGTCAATTGTTGCGCATGCTGAGCGCGTGCACCGATAGAACGGCGCGTCGCGGAATCGACCGGGCGCGCGCTGGCAGGCGATCCGGGCGCAACATTCGCCGCCGCGACTTGCAAGGGCGCAGACGCACGGGTCGATGCCGCCAGCATCGAGCCGATCTTGGCGCGGCTTCCGGGCGGCACGCGGCCGTTGTTCTGCATGCCCCACGCGCCGCGCGGATCGTGCAGACGTGCGCGCGCTGCCGAAAACTCCGCGCCGAGCAGCAACACGGCGGCGGAGAAGTACAGCCACATCAGCAGCACCGCCAGCGATCCCGCCGCACCGAACGCGCTCGCCGTGCCCGCGTGCGTCAAATAGACGGCGAACAGCTTCTTCCCCGCCGAAAACAGCAGCGCCGCGACGATGCCGCCAACCAGCGCATCGCGCCATTCCACGGGCGCATCGGGCAGAAACTTGAGCAGCGCGCCGAACGCGACCGTCAAAATGACGATGCCCGCCGCCAGCTGCACCACATCGCCGATGATCACGAATGGCGAATTCCCGAACAGCCACATGCCGGCCGCTTGCAGCGCGGTATCGAGCACGAGGGAGACGATCAGCAGAAACGCCACGCCCAGCACCAGCCCGAAGGAAACGAGCCGCACGCGCACCATCGTCATGATGCTGCTGCGCTGATCGCCGGTGAGCGGCCAGACGAGATTCAGCGCCGTATTCAACGATGAAAACGTCGCCGACGCGCCTACCGCCAGCAGCACGAACGAGATGATCGCCGCGATCCCCGTCCCGCCGCTCCGATGCGCGTTTTCGACGATGCTCTGCACGCCCGACGCCGCCTGATCGCCGAGCAGCCCGTTGACCTGATGGAAAAGCTGACCGCGCGCTGCTTCCGGCCCGAACACCCAGCCAGCGACGGCGATCACCATGACGAGCGTCGGCGCGAGCGAAAACGCCGAGTAGAACGCGATGCTCGCGGCCATCGCGGCGCAGCGGTCCTCTGAAAACTTTTTGAGCGCGCCCATTATCCACGACGCGTCTTTCTTCATCGCGGCTTCGATTTTCTGCGTCGATACGGAACTCATGATCGCCCTCAATGCGTTTTTACGGCTTGGTGAAGCACGTCGCGTTCCATGCCTGAGTGCGCTCCGTATCAGCAAGCGCTAAATTCCGATGATTGCTATCATCGGCGCGATGTGGGGCGCTTTCCGCCCGCATCGGTGCAAGTCCCATCTCGCGTAGTCATACGAGCTTGCGACGACCGCCATATACTTTTCAAATACCCCACACCACAACGCGCCGAGGCAACCATGTTGCAAATGTCACGGCGACAGTTTCTCAAGGTCTCCGCGAGCACGCTCGCCGGATCGAGCCTGGCTGTTCTGGGCTTCTCCCCGGCACCCGCGCTTGCCGAAGTCCGGCAATACAAACTGTCGCGTACCACCGAAACGCGTAACACCTGCCCGTACTGTTCCGTTGGCTGCGGAATTTTGATGTACGGACTGGGCGACAACGCGAAGAACGCCAAAGCCAGCATCATTCATATCGAAGGCGATCCCGATCATCCTGTCAATCGCGGCACGCTGTGCCCGAAGGGTGCATCGCTGATCGACTTCATTCACAGCCCGAACCGGTTGATGCATCCGGAATATCGCGCGCCGGGATCGGACGAGTGGAAACGCATCTCCTGGGATGACGCGCTCGATCGGATCGCTGAATTGATGAAGCAGGACCGCGACGCGAATTTCGTCGAGAAGACGCCGGATGGCAAGACGGTCAATCGCTGGCTGACCACCGGCTTCCTCGCGGCCTCGGCTGGCAGTAATGAAGTCGGTTATTTGACGCACAAGACTGTCCGCAGTCTTGGCATGCTCGCTTTCGATAATCAAGCCCGTGTCTGACATGGCCCGACGGTGGCAGGTCTTGCCCCGACGTTTGGCCGTGGAGCGATGACGAACCATTGGGTCGACATCAAGAACGCGGACGTGATTCTGGTGATGGGCGGCAATGCAGCCGAGGCGCACCCGTGCGGTTTCAAGTGGGTGACCGAGGCGAAAGCGCACCGCAAAACGCGCCTGATCGTGGTCGATCCGCGCTTTACGCGCACGGCATCGGTCGCGGACTTCTATGCGCCGATTCGCACCGGAACGGATATCGCCTTTCTGGGCGGCATCATCAATTACCTGCTGACGAACGACAAGATTCAGCACGAGTACGTGAAGAACTACACGGACATGTCGTTCATCGTGCGCGAGGACTTCAAGTTCGATAACGGCCTGTTTTCAGGCTATGACGAAGCGCATCGCAAGTA
>NZ_JAQFVG010000326.1 GCF_029439455.1 Caballeronia sp. BR00000012568055
ATTGCTTGAATCGATTTTGCTATATCGATGCGAAGCGCAGGGCGTTCGCATGGCGTGCCTTATGCGTGGCCTCTTTGCGTCTATGTATGGCCTCTTTGCGTCTATGTATATTGAGCAATCGACATTCCAAATACGGCATGGACATTGCGCGCCGCATAAGTCTTAAAACATCGACGGAGACATCAATCATGAAGCTCTATTTCTCACCCGGCGCATGCAGTCTGGCCGATCACATCGCGCTGCACGAAGCGGATATGAAGTTCGATCGCGTGCGCGTCGATCTGAAGAATAAGGTTACCGAAACGGGCCAGAAGTTCGACGAAATCAATCCGAAGAGTTACGTGCCCGTACTCGAAATGGATGATGGCCGGCGTCTCACCGAGAACATCGCGATTCTCGCGTGGATTGCAAAGCAGCAGCCCGCACTCGCGCCCGCCGATGACAAGGACGGCACGCAATTGCTCGAAATGCTCGCGTTCATTTCCACCGAGATTCACAAGCAGTTCGCGCGCGTGTTCAAGGCATCGTCGGATGCGGAGGGCGCGTCGGGTCGCGAGAAAATCGGCGCACGTTTCGCGCTGATCGAAAAGATGATGAAGGGCGAGTACCTCTTCGGCAATTCCATGAGCGTGGCCGATGCGTATCTCTTCACCATGCTCACGTGGGCGAGGACGCTGGGTATCGACATTCCCGCGAAGTTGCAGGCGTTCTATGAGCGCGTGCGTGCGCGGCCGGCCGTGAAGCTGGCGTTCGAACACGAAGGGCTGGAATGATGCGTTGAAAGCGCTATTCGCCGCGTTGTTGCTGATGGTCGCGCCGGTGGTATCGAGCGCGCAGGAGCAGCGCGTCGACTTTGCGAGCCTGCCGTTCGATCACGCGATTCGCGTCGTACATGGCGATGGCGCGCGTCGTATCGCCGTGTTCGAAGATCCGTATTGTCCGTTTTGCCGCAAGCTCGAAAGCGAACTCAGCGTGATCGATAACGTCACGATCTTCGTCTTCCTTTTTCCGATTCTCACGCCGCAATCCGCGCCGATGTCCAACGCAATCTGGTGCGCACCGGATCGCGCGCAGGCGTGGCGCGCGTGGATGAGCGAGCATCGCGCGCCCGCTTCGATAAACCCCTGCGCAAACACGCCCATCGCTGATAACCTCGCGTTGGCGAAGCGCCTCGGCGTGCGCATCACACCGACGATTGTGTTCGCGGACGGCGCGCTGGTGACCGGCGCGCTGCCGCTGGACGATCTCGAAGCAATTCTCGACGGCGCGCATCCGTAAGTCGCTTGAGTGCCGCATTTTCTGTCACAAACGCGCAATAGCATGACCATTTTGTTGGACTCAACGAAATGGTCATGGACACGCGCGCATATCTCTCGCCAACGCTCGTTTTGCTGGCGCTGAACTGGAACGAAGGCGCCACGCGCGCCGACTTTCTTGGCTTCGCGATCAAGCGCGCGCCCGGCTTCTGGTCGGCGGACGGCAAGCATCGCGAGCCGGAAAGCTGGCTGCCGAACCGGCTCACGTTCAAAGGTCCGGTCGAAGCGAATCATCCCGATGCGCCCAGCAACGTCGCGCCGATCCAGAAGTTCATGTGGTGGGATGCGCGTATCGACGAACCGGATCGTGAGCAGTCGTTCACGTACACGGCGTATCCGGTGGTCGGCAGCGCGGACGCCCCGCAATTGCTGGATGCGCAGAAGGCGCAGGTGAAGATCACGTTGCCTGCGCATATCGAAGATGGCATTGGCACGTGGTTCAATCGCGCGGTGGTCAGCTCGCAGGCGTTCACGCGCAAAGTCAAGTCGATGGGACTCGATCCGAACAAGACGCCGCCCGCCGATCAGGCGCTGATTCTGCGCACGTGGCTCGCCAACGATCTCGAACAGAGCTTCGCCGCCGCACTCGATGGCGCGGCGCACGCGGCATCGGCGATTTACCATCTCACCGATGAACTGTGGGTCATTCCCGCATTGAAACACTTCGGTAAGCTGAATAATCCGCAGGCGAGCGCGATCGTGTACGACTCGCATCCTGACGATGCATCGAAAAAATCGCCCAATCAGCCCGCCGTCGATGCACTCGGCAAGCTGCTGACGTTCTATCCGCGCCGCGCGACGAACATCATGCATGACAAGTTCATCGTCACGGATACGCCGAAAAGCCGAGGCAAGCCCGCGCGCCTGCTGACCGGTTCGGCCAACTTCACGACCGAAGGGCTGACGGAACAGGCGAATCTGCTGCATCTGCTGGACTCGCCGGAACTCGCGCAGCACTACAGCGATCGCGCGCACGCCATCTCGACCGATCCGGCGATGGCCGCCACGCGCAAGCTATGGAACGGCTGGAGCGATCCCGTGAAAGTAGGCAGCGCGACCATCCGCGCGACGTTTTCGCCGGAACCGAATGGCCAGCGCACGCAGATCGACACTATCGTCGATGCAATAGGAAACGCTCAGCATTCCGTATTGTTTTGCCTGTTCTCACCAACCGACCAACCCTTGCGCGACGCGTGCTTCTCCGCAGGCGACAAAGGCCTGATGATGTTCGGCCTTGTCAACGCGATCTCCGCGCGCGCAGCGAAAACCGGCGAAGACAAACAGGCTGCGGGCGGCACCTTGAACGCGACCGAACTCACCGCTGTCGAGTTGTATCACCGCAGCAAGGACAATCGCGATGTGGTCGATGGCAAGTACTTTTCCAGCGCGACCGTGCCGGAAGGTTTCGATGTCGAAATGCAGCTGTTTCCCGGCGAAAAGCGGCCACCGTTTCCCCCGGTCATCATCCATCACAAGTTTCTCGTGATCGATGCGGAAGGCGAGAACCCGATCGTCTATTCGGGATCGGCGAATATGAGCAACAACTCCGAGCACAACAACGACGAGAATCTGCTGGAAATCAGGGACAAACGCGTCGCGGCCATCTATCTGGCGGAGTTTTTACGGCTGTACGAGCACTATCGTGCGCGCGCGATCGCGATCGAAACGCATGGCAAGAAGCGGCCGATATTGAAGCTGCAAGCGAAGCGGCACTGGGCCGATAAATATTATGTCGATGGCAGTCCGGAAGCGAAGGCGCGCGTGGCGCTCGCGGGACAGCCCGATGCTAACGCCCGAATCCCGGTCGCTCCATTACCAGTTGCAGCCGATGCGCCTGATCCAGATGAAACGTATAAGCAGGACGCGCGCGCACCAGAAGCACTTTGAGATCGGGACTGCCCGCCGTGCGGATAAAGCCATCGACCGATCGCACCAGTTGGCCGAGAAATTCGACTTCGCGATCGAGATAGGCCTGGTCGAAGTTGTATTCGTCGGCGTCGTTGAGCATGGTGAGATCGCGGCGCGTTTGCCGCGTGATGGAATCGCTGAGATCGCTGCGCGCAGCGCTCGCGCCGGTCCGTTGCAGCATGGCGGCGGCTTCCTGATTCACCTGACGGTGTTCATCCACCATGCGCGCGGCGAAGGCCTGCACGCTTTTCGATTGCGACTTGCGCAAGGCGATCTGCCCGGCGGCGATTTCCGCATCGTTCGCCACCAGCAGGATGCCGACAATCTGCGCGTCCGAGAAACGCGCGTCCTGTCCGAACGCGGCGCTCATCGCCGCTGTGAACAGCAGCAGCCATATCGCCGCAAAACGCTTGATTTTCACATCCGGCCCCAGGTCGATTCAACGCATGACCCGAGGATACCAACTCGCTTTCAGTCGCGCGCGGCGCACCGCAAACTGCGCGTCTCCAGCGTGGTGACGGCGCGCTGCAACGCGCGTTCCGCATTGCGGCCCAGTTCGATAAAGCGGCAACCGATCACCGTGCGGCGCTCGCCCGTCGGCGTGAGTTGCTGACGCGGCGCGACCACTTCGAGATCCACCGTCACCGCGCCGAGCGCCCGCATATCGATGGTTACATCGCGCCAGATGCCACCGCGCGCAATCTCCGTGAAGCGCGAATCGGTGGTGCACAAGGCCACGCCGCCCAGCGATATGTCCTGCAACTCGAAGCGGAAGGCATCGCCCTGTTCGTCGTTGCCGGTGGCGAGAAACGGATCGGATAGCGGCGTTTCAACGCGATAGTACTCGCGGCGCTGCACGTAGTAGAGGAGTGACGGAAACGGCGCTTCGAAGGCGGGCCTGCCTTCGAACGACGTGGTCAACGCACGTTCCGTCACAAACTCGGTCCGGATGCCCGACGGCTGACTGCGGAAAATCAGATGATCGGCCGTGGCGAGCGCGGCGTTATTGGCGCGCGCGCTGCCCAGATCGAACACGAAGGTGGCGCGGCGCGAATCGACATCGAGCACTTGCGTGACGATTTGCCGGTCGTCGAATTCGACCGTCAGGAAATCGCGGCGCGACGCGAGTCCGCGCAGGCAAAGTGCAATCTGCAACGGATGACGAAGCGCAAAGCGATCGTCGATGGCGGGCGTAACGGGGCGGGCGGTCTGGAGGAGGTCGGCGATCATGTTGCGTATTTTTATCGGGTTGTCGGGCGCGGCTGTGCACACATTTATGCAGGAGCTGTGCCAATGGCGCGGAGCCTTATCGGACGGGGCTTAGAAGCATCTTGAGCGATGCTCCCGGCGGCTTCGTAACGTTACGTTCCGCGTGTCGTTACGGGTGCGGGGAACGCACGAGACGATGACCGCCGCGAGACGGTTCGACTGTGGCGGAAATTTGCAAATCCGATGCCCAACGCAGTGCCGCAGCCTGTAAAGTTCGGACGCCGTAAAAATTGCCTGATAGTGGCTGATGGCTTCGGCGCTTCAGCATCGACAAAAAAATACAAAGACATGTTCACCAACCTGCTCAAGGCCTTGTTCGGCGCGCGTCAGCCGTCCGATCTGGCCCGTGCCGCGCAATCCGACTGGGAAGACTGGCTGCGGCCCATCCGCGCCGACGCGCCCGCCGGCGACGATCCCGGTTATGACGACGACTTCCAGTCGATCAAGGAAGAAGTCGCCAGGCTCTCGAATATCGACGACGCGCGCATTATCGAGATAGCGGAGAAGTTGCTGCGCCAGCGCGCGAAAGACGTGCGCGTGGCCGTGTACTACGTCTATGGGCGCATGCGGCGCGACGGCGCGGAAGGCGTGGCGTCGGGCTTCGAAATGCTTTCCGCGCTGGTGGACCGCTTCGGCGAAGCGCTGCTGCCCGCGCGCGCCGTCTCGCGCCGCGCCGCCTTCGAATGGCTGTGCGGCAGCACCTTCGCCGATCGGCTCGACGGCGTGCAGGGGCTGAATGGCGCGCTGCTCGAACGCGCGCTGTCCGCGCTCGCGCTGATCGACGAGCGCGTGGCGTCGTGGCCCGAAGCGGAGCGGCCCGCGCTGGCGCCGCTGTTTCGGCGCTTCGAAGGACGCGTTGAATCGCCGTCTGCGGCAAGCGATGGATCGGCGGCGCGCGGTGAGACGCTGGCCGTGGCGCAAATGCCGGATGCGTCGAAGGTATCGTCAGATCAGGAATTGCTCGATCGCGCGCGGCAGATGGCGAAGTATCTGCGTTCGCAGTCGCAGGGTTATCTGGCGGCGTATCGGCTGATGCGCTGCGTGCGATGGGACACGCGCACCGAACTGCCGCCCTTCGACGCCAGCGGCCAGACCCGCGTGCTGCCGCCGCGTGCCGAAGTGCGCGCCGATCTCAAGCGCCTGCTATTGCAAAAGCAATGGTTCGAATTGCTCGACAAGATCGAGCTTGCGTTTGCCGAAGGCGCGAATCACCTGTGGCTCGACCTTCAGTACTACGCCTTCGTCGCGCAGGAACAGGCGGGCGGCGAGTACGCGCAGGTGCGCGAAACCGTCGCCACCGACTGCGCGCTGATGCTCGAACGTCTGCCGGGACTCGAACGTCTGCATTTCTCCGACGGCTCGCCTTTTGCCGACGACACAACGCTCGAATGGATCGCCCGTTACGCGACGGTGCGCGATATCGAACGGGGCGATGCCGCCGCGCCCGTCACGGTGCCCGCCGCCGCAAACGACTGGGCCGAAACGGAAGCGCAGGCCAACGATCTGGTCGCGCAGCAAGGTCTGGACGCGGCGCTCGCGTGGCTGCAACGCCTGCCCGCGCAGGACGCCGCCGCCATGCCGGGCGGCGAGCGCGAACGCTTTGTGCGCCAGCTCGTGATGGCGCGCGTCTGCGAACGCGCCGATCGTCCCGACACCGCCACCCATCTCTTGTCGATGCTCGACGCCGAAGCGCAGCGCTTTCAACTGGCGCGCTGGGAGCCGTCGCTGGCTTTCGATGTGAAGCAGCAACTGCTGCGCATCCTGAAGCTGCGGCTGAATCGGAAAGATGCGGATCGCGCTGCGATTGGCGCGCGCATCGACACGCTCGCCGCCGATCTCACCGCGATCGATCCGGCACGCGCGCTGGCGCTGACCTGACTCGACACATCGCGACATTCATCCTCAAGCAGGACAAGCTTATGCAATCGAATATTCATCGTCTTGGCGCGGCCGTTTCGCTCGCGCTGGCGCTCGCCGGATGCGGCGCATGGCAGGCGACCAGGGACAGCACCGTCGGCGCGGCCGAATGGCTTTTCACCACGCAGGTGAAAACCATGAACATCGATCTCGATGCGCGCGCGGCCGTCAACGAAACCAGTTCGGGCCTGCCGCTTTCCACGATCGTGCGGCTGTATCAGTTGAAGGACTCGAAGACCTTCGCGCAACTGGAATACGTGCAGTTGCAAAACGACGATCTCGACTTGTTGAAGGCCGATCTGGTCGCCACCAAGGACGTGGTGATGCGTCCCGGTTCCAGCGCCAGCGTCAGCGAGCCGATGCAAAAGGACGCCGAATATGTCGGCGTGGTCGCGTTTTTTCGCTCACCGACCAGCAAGGGCGTGTGGAAACTGCTGATTCCGAAAAAGCAGTGGAAGGACACCGATCCCGTGCAGATCAAGGTGCAAAACAACGTGCTGACGATGGTCGGCGCGAACCCGAAACCCGTTAAGCACGATGCGCCTCAGCAGTCGGTGCCCGCGCTGGCGGCGTCGGCGGCATCGGCGGCGTCCGCTGTTTCGGGCGCGACGGCAGCGGCGAAGGCTGCATCGCAAGGGCTCAGTTCAGCGGCCAATTCTCTCTCCGGCGCCAAAGCAAGCGCCGCCAGCATTCTCCCCAAGTAAGCAAGGAAGCGTATGAAAAAAATCCTCTCCCTCACCGCCTGCGCACTGTCGCTATCGATGCTCGCCGCCTGCGCCACGCATCCGGATCGCAGCCAGGAAGAAGCGCTGAATCAGCAAGTGGGTATCGAAGTGACGCAGATCAGCGAGGGCGTGCAGGTTCGCCTGCCGGATCGCGTGCTGTTCGACTTCGATCAGTCGAACCTGCGCGCGGATGCCAGCCCCGCGCTGCAACGCGCCGTGGTGCTGCTCAAGCGCAGCAAGAAGGCGGTGATCGTTGAAGGCCATACCGACAACACCGGCACGCACGACTACAACCTCGCGCTCTCCAACGCACGCGCGGAAACGGTCGCGAACGCGCTGGAAACGCGCGGGATCGCTCAGGCGCGCGTCACGACCAAGGGCTTCGCGTATGACCGGCCCGTCGCCAGCAACGACACGCCGGCCGGTCAGGCGAAGAATCGCCGGACCGAGATCGTGGTGACCGGCGAATCGCTGGATGCGATCATGGGTAAAACTAAGCGATAAGCAGCGCCAGAGGTGCATTTTCGGGTGTGCGATCGTCTGACCGATACGCATCGCGCACCCGCTCCTCCACCGCGTTCCGATCGATCTTGCCCTGCTCCGTCAGCGGCACGCGTTTCATCGATATGATCCGCATCGCGCCGGAGACGAGTCCGCCGAAGGCCGCATCCACGGCGCGGCGGCATCGGCCGAGATCGACGCGCCGGTCGCCCCACGGTTCCACCGCCACGTTCCACGTCAGCGCGCCAATTCCCGTACGCGATGCAAACGCCACCGCGTAACGCACATCCGCCAGCCCGCACAGCACTTCTTCGATCTGCACCGGCCCGATCACGCGCCCGCCTATTTCCACCACGTCCGCCGCGCGCCCGAGCACATGCAGAAAGCCTTGCTCGTCGATCAAACCGACATCGCCGGTCATACACCAGCCGTCGCTGAACTTGTGCGCCGATTCGAGCGGCTGATGGTAATAGCCCTGCGCCACCGCCGCCGATTTCACTTCGATCAGCCCATGCTCGCGCACCCGCGCCAGCGTCCCGCCCACGCGCCGGATACGCACCTCGACGCCCGCACGCACGCGGCCGGCTGTATCGAGCAGACGGACGTTATGCACATAGTCCGATGGCTTCAGCATGCTCACCAGTCCCGCTTCGCTCGCGCCGTAGGTGTGCGTGAGAATCGGGCCGAAGCGCTCGATCGCGCGCCGCCGCAGGATCGCGGGCGCGTCGCCGCCGATATGCGTGATGGCGCGCAGCGATGACACGTCGCGCGTGCGGGCATCGGCATAGTCCATCAGGTCGAACAACTGCGGCTCGGCGAGAAACAGGTCCGTGATGCGCTCGGCTTCGATCGCGGCCAGCGTGAGCGCGGCATCGTAACGAGATTGCAGGACGATGCTGCCGCCGCCGATCAGCGTCGCATCCACCAACACTTGCGAGAGATACGCGAGCGGCCCGTTAATCAGGCGGCGCATGCCGTCGCAACGCGGCCCGCTGACCAACGCCGTATAGCGCGCGAACGAGCGGCGGCTGCCCTTCGGCACGCCCGTCGTCCCGCCCGATGAGGCAATCACCGCGAGATCGTCGGCGTGCGCGCGGCAGGCGATTGGCGTATCCGGCTGGATCGCGGCGAGATGATCCAGACGCGGCGCGCCCTCGCTCTTGCCGATATAAACCGTGCGCACATTCACCGTGCGCGGCACCAGATGCGCGGTTTCGCCGAACACGACCAGCAGCGTCGGCGATATCCGTTCGAGCAGCGCCGCGCGCCGGTCCGCCATCGCGGGCGCGGGCAGATACATCGCGGCCGCGCCGAGCAGATTGGCCGCGTAACGCACGGCGAGCGCATCGGGATGATTCGGCGCGAACAGCGCAACCAGCGCACCGCGCCCGATGCCCAGCGACGACAGCGCGCGCGCATAGCAATAAATCAGGCGGCGCAGCGTGTCGCCGCTGATGGTCGTGTTCCGATAACGCAGCACGGGCTGCGCGCCGTGGGCTTGAAGTTCGTCGAGCAAAACATCGATATAGGTCGGTTTCATCATCGCTCCTTGCGTGGCAGGCTTTGCCGTCGAACGCATCTTGCACGCGCAGAATGAGCGAAAAATGAGCGCGGGTCGTAGGGTCTCTGAGCACGCACAGATAAGAATGGTTATCATTGAGTCACCCGAGTACGCAGGCAGTCGGTCGACGCAAAGGGCGCTAGTTTTTCAGGAGCCTTCGCCATGCAGACGTGCTACTTACTCGCGGTTCCTTCTGTTTCTGCCGCCGATCCCACGCTGCCGCTGTGGGAATCGCTGATGCGGCAAGCCGTCGCCGATGAGCGCGCCGGTCAACTATCGCTGGCGCGCGCGGGTTACGAGCGGGCGCTGGCCATCGCGCTGCGCTTGCTCGACGCGCCGCCGCCCGGCCGTGCGGAGGACTGTCTCGCGGCTCTGGTCGTATCGCACCACAATCTCGCCGATCTGCTCGCCGATTCAAGCGATTCCAATGATCGCAACGCCGCCGCGCGCCATCTCTGCCACGCCCACGAAACGCTGATCGCGCTGCATACGAGCATCGCGCGGCCGGTTTCGTTGCGTCAGGCCGCCTTGCGACATAGCCGCGAGACGCATATGGCGCTGGTTCGGCACGTGGCGCGGCATGGACCCCATCCGCTTATCGCACGCACGCTGGATGCAGCGTGCATGACGCTTCACGCCGATTCATCGGCGCGGCATTAACCCGTCCTCTACAGGAGAATCACAATGCCTTACACGCTCCCCGCACTCCCCTACGCTTACGATGCACTCGAACCGAATATCGATGCACGCACGATGGAAGTTCACTATACGAAGCATCATCAGACGTACGTGAACAATCTGAACGCCGCGCTGGAAGGATCGGAGCATCAGAATCTGCCGGTCGAAAAGCTGATCGCGCAAATTGATTCGTTACCCGAAGCAATTAAAACGCCCGTGCGCAACAACGGCGGCGGCCATGCGAATCACAGCCTGTTCTGGACCGTAATGTCGCCCGATGGCGGCGGCAAACCGGATGGCGATATCGCCCGTGGAATCGACAAGGATCTCGGCGGTTTCGATGCCTTCAAGGACGCCTTTACCAAAGCCGCGTTGACGCGCTTCGGCAGCGGCTGGGCGTGGCTTTCTGTCGATAAAAACGGCAAGCTGGCGATCGAAAGCAGCGGCAATCAGGACAGTCCGCTGATGCCCGGCATCGCATCCGGCAACACGCCCGTGCTCGGTCTCGACGTGTGGGAGCATGCGTACTATCTGAAGTATGAAAACCGCCGGCCCGAATATATCGCGGCGTTCTTCAATGTCATCAACTGGAAGGAAGTGGCGCGGCGTTATGAAGAAGCGTTGAAAGGCTGATTGTTCGATACAAACGTACAGTTGCATCATGCAACTGTACGTGCTAAAACGAAGTCATGTACAGAAAACGCTTCGACGATATGAACTGCTCGATCGCTCGCGCCCTCGATGAGGTCGGCGAGTGGTGGTCCTTGCTGATCGTGCGCGAATGCACGCAGGGCACGACCCGTTTCGACGAGTTCCAAAGCACGCTCGGCATCGCGCGCAATGTGTTGACATCGCGGCTCGCGCGGCTGACTGAATTGGGCATTATCGAGCGCTATCCGCTGGAAGATCGCGCGAATACGGATGGATATCGTCTGACGAAGAAGGGGCGCGACTTGTTTCCCGTGCTGATCGCGCTGATGCAATGGGGCGATCGCTGGCTCACCAAAACCGGCAAAGCGCCCGTCGCCCTGGTCGATGATGAAAACGGCCATCGTATCGAACCTGTTGTAGTCCGAAGCAAAGACGGCCGCGCCTTATCGTTCGACGATGTGCGATTCGCGCCGGGACCGGGCGCGACTTCCGCGACGCGCGAAGTGATCGCGCATCGCAATGGGCGGGTGCTCGGCGATTCGTAACGTTCAGACGGAACGCATCAATCCGCCATCTACACGAAGGTTCTGTCCCGTGATGTAGCCTGCGCCCGCGGAGGCCAAAAACGCCACCGTCGCGGCGATTTCATCGCTGGTGCCGTAGCGCTGCATCGGCACGCTGTCGCGGCGTTCGTCGGTCGCGGGCAGACTGTCGATCCAACCTGGCAATACGTTATTCATGCGCACGTTATGCGGCGCGTAATGATCCGCGAACAGCTTGGTGAAAGCGGCCAGTCCCGCACGAAACACGGCTGAAGTCGGGAACATCGCGCTTGGCTCGAAGGCCCACGCCGTCGAAATATTGATGATCGCGCCGCCGCCCTGCTTCTGCATATGCGGCGCGACAAGCCGCGTCGGACGAATCACGTTGAGCAGATACACGTCCATGCCCTGATGCCATTGTTCATCGCTCAATTCGAGCACGGGCGCGCGCGGACCGTGACCGGCGCTATTCACCAGCACGTCGATACGTCCCCACTGCGCTAGCGCCTGATCCACCAGCTTGCCGATATCTTCGTTCGATTGATTCGAACCCGTCACGCCGATACCGCCCAACTCCGCCGCCAACGCCTCGCCCTTGCCCGACGACGACAGCACGCCGACCTTGTAGCCGTCCGCCGCGAGCTTGCGCGCCGATGCCGCGCCCATGCCCGAACCGCCCGCCGTGATAAGCGCAACTTTTTCTGTGGTCATTTATGATCCTCCGGTGACGTTTGCCTGTGAACTGAATTCACTAGAGTATCAAATGACCTCGATCGACGCGCTAGACATCCTTTCCGCCGACGAAACATCGGCGTGCCTGCCCGCTTCCGTGCTTGCCATGCTGCACGGCACCGATATCACCGTGTTTCGCGTTCCCGACGATGCCTCCGACACCGCCGCATGCAGCGAGCGCTACGGCATCGAACTGGACGATTGCGCGAACACCATCGTCGTGCGCTTCAAGCGCGACGGCGCGGAGCATTATGCGGCGATCGTATCGCTGGCTTCGCGCAGGCTCGATGTGAATGGCGCGGTCAAACGCGAGCTGAACGCGCAGCGCATTTCGTTTGCATCGCGTGAAATCGCAACGGAATTGACCGGCATGGAATACGGCGGCATCACCGGATTCGGCTTGCCGGAATCGTGGCGCGTGCTGGTTGAAGCATCGGTGATGACGCGCGAAAGCATCGTGATGGGCGCGGGAATTCGCGAGGCGAAGCTGTTGTTGTCGCCGCAGCGTTTGCTGGCCGTGCCGAATGTGACGGTGGCTGCGCTCGTGATCTAGCGAGCCTGTCTTCGATTCAGGCTCAACACGACGAGAAAGCCGATAAACATCAGCACGCCGCCTGCAACGAGGCTCGCACCGATCGCCGTTCGATACGCCGCCTCGATCTGCACACGCTGCGTCGCACTGATGCCCGCGATGGCCGACATGCCGTGTTCGAGCATCGCTTGCGTATCGAACGATGCAGGCATGTCCGACATCTCGCGCTTCAGCACGAACGCCATGATGCCGCCCGATAGCGCCACGCCAAGCGATGCGCCTAGCGACCGCACGAACGCCATCGTCGCGGTGGCGGAACCAAGCACGTTTTCAGGCACCGAGTTTTGGACGATTACCGTCGCGTTCGGCATGCCGATACCCATGCCCGCGCCGAGCACGGCCATTGCGAAGAGAAACCACGGCACGCTCGCGCCGATATGCGCCAGCACCGCAAGCAACACCAATCCCGCGCATTCGAGACCCACGCCGATCGACAGCAAGACAACAATGCGTCGTAATCCTACGGAAAATCGTCCGCCCGTCACGGAGGTGATCATCATCATCGCGACTTGCGGCAGCATCATCGCACCGGATTGTTCGGGCGTTTCACCGAGCACGAGCTGATAGTAAAGCGGCATGAATACCAGCGAGCCCATCATCGCAAAGGCCATGATGCCGGACGCGGATACGCACGTTGCGTAAGGCACATTGCGAAACAGCTTCAGATCGATGACCGGCTCCTGCGCCTTGCGTTCCACCATCAGCAAGGCCGCGAAGCACGCGACGGCAAGCACCAGCAAAGCCGTCATGCGCATGCCCGACATAAACGCCGCCGTGCCCGAATTGAACAGCAACAACAACGCCGATGTGCCGATACACACGAGCACCGCGCCCGCATAATCGATCGCGTGTTGGCTGCCGCGCGCGACCTTCGGTAACGACGCCAGCACCAGCGCAAGCGACACCGCGCCGATCGGCAAGTTGATGTAGAAGACCCATCGCCACGATGCGTGACTCGTGATGAAGCCGCCGAGCAACGGCCCGGCCACACTGCTCACCCCGAATGCGCCGGTAAAAAGCCCTTGATAACGGCCGCGTTCGCGCATCGGCACAATGCTGCCGACGAGCGTTTGCGACATCGTCATCAGGCCGCCTGCGCCCAGCCCTTGCAAGGCACGAAAGCCGATCAATGCGGTCATCGATTGCGCCGCGCCACATAAGGCCGATGCCGCGAGAAACACGCCGATGCTGATCGCGAAGAACGGCTTGCGCCCGTACATATCCGAGAGCTTGCCGTAGAGCGGCGCGCTCACAGTCGATGTCAGCATGAACGCGGTGACGACCCATGTGAGGTGATTCAAACCGCCGAGTTCGCCCGCAATAACAGGCAGCGCCGTCGATACGATGCTCTGATCGAGCGCGGCGAGAATCATCGCGAGAATCAGGCCGGTGAAGACGCGGCGTCGCTGATTGAGTGGAATGGAAGACATCGTCGAGGTGCGTGTAATCGAACCGCGATGATAGCGGCATGACCGCAATTCGCGCTGAACGCGTGTTCACATTCGTAATCGCTGGTAAGCCTTGCTTACACATCCTCACGCCATTTAACGGAGTCATTGCGTAAAGTCCCCGCATCGACTGGCTGGCACTGCGCTTGCAACCAACCTGGTCATCTCAACGTCACAGAGGGTGAATATGAAGAAGAGCCGAATCGTCGCTGCGCTGTTGTGCGCGAGTATGGGACTGGCTGCTACGGCATCGTTCGCGCAGCCTGCGCCGGGTGGTCCGGATCAGTATCACGGCGATCAGCGTGGCCCGGGCGATCAACACGGTCCCAACGATCACGGCGGCCCCGGTCCGCAAGGCCACGGTCCCGCGATGAACATGAACGATCATCAACCGCCGCACGGCCCGGATCATGCCGATAACGGTCCGCATCATCCGGACTGGCGCAAGGGTCAGCGTCTGTCGAACGATTATCGCGATCATCAATACGTCGTGGATGATTGGCACGATCACGGTCTGCGTCAGCCGCCGCGCGGTTATCAGTGGGTCGGTGTGGGCGGGGATTATCTGCTGGTGGCGGTTGCGTCCGGCATCATCTCGCAGGTCATTTTCTCGCAGTAATCCTGACGATTTTCCCTTGCGCGGCTTCGTGTTCTTTGAGCACGTTGCCGCGCAGATAAACATCTTGTAGCGACCAAGGCACGCTCATGCCATCGAATGGTGTGTAGCGTGCCTTTGAACGTTGGTCCTCGTTGCGAGCGGTGGTCTTGCCTTCGGGATCGAGCAGCAGCAAGTCTGCATCGAAGCCGGGCGCGAGCAGGCCTTTGCTTGCGCCCAAGCCGAAGCGTTGCGCAGGGTGATAAGCGCATAACGTCGCGACATTGCGCAGGTCCAAGTGCCCTGCTTTCACCAGACTCAGCATCGCTGCGAGAAAGGTTTGCACGCCGGGCATGCCGCTGGGTACATCGCGGAAGTCGTCGTAATGTGCGGCCTTTTCTGCGTACGCGTGCGGTGCGTGATCCGTCACGATCATATCGATCAAGCCTTCTTTCACGGCGGCGATCATTGCATCGCGATCTTCCTTCGCTCGCAGCGGCGGCAACGCTTTGAAGAAGTTACGGCGCTCGTCATAAGCGTCTTCGGTCAGCAATAGCGCTTGCGGTGTGGTTTCGATCGTTACATCGGCAAGATCGCGCAAGCGTCGCCATGTCTGCATTCCAAGCATCGAATTGCCCTGTCGCACATGCACGCGCGTGCCCGTCGATGCCGCCGCAAGCACCGCATTCGCAATGCCCGCCGCTTCGGCCACGGGCGGACGGCTGGCGAGCAGCGCATCGAGTCCTGCGCGGCCTGTGAGCGTCTGTGGCGCGCTTTGCAAGGCGTGGTCGCCGGGTGAGATGCAGGCGAGCGTATCGAACGGTTTGAGCGCCTTGAGCGAGTTCACCAGTCGCAACTGCGTGTCATGTCGATACGCCTCCGGCACGCCCGCCATGAACATCTCGAACGACACGGGATCGAGCGCGCGAATTTCATCGAGCGATGCGTGATCGCACAGCTTCGCCACCTGAAATCCGACATCAACGTGAATACGGCCGCGCGCAATCGCCATCTTTTCGCGCAAGTCCTGCGCGGTGGTGGTGATGGGCGAATCGGTCGGCATATCGAGCAGCGTAGTCACGCCGCCGAGCGCCGCCGCCAGCGTGCCCGACGCAAAGTCTTCCTTGTGCGTGTAGCCAGGATCGCAGAGATGGACGTGGGTATCGACCAATCCGGGAAGGATGACGAGGCCGTGAACATTGCGCGTAGTGCGGCTTTCGGCGGGCGTATTTGGTGTGAGCAGCGCAGCGATTTTGCCGTCGATGATGGTGAGATCGGCATGGCGCTCGCCGTGGGCATCGACGAGGAACGCGCCGCGTAACAGGAGGTCGAACATAATCTTTCAGTTAAGCTTAGTAAGTTGATCGCGGGTGATGTCGGCTAGCGTTGCAGCGCCCATCCAGGCGCAAATCGCCTGCAATTCGCCGATAAGACCGCGCAACAATTCATTCACCGCCGCTTCGCCGCCCGCTGCGAGCGCATGCACCACGGGCCGTACGATGATCGACAATTGCGCGCCGAGTACACGCGCCGCGACGATATCCGCCGCATGACGCAGACCGCCATCGACGAGCAGCGTGGCTTCCGATTCGTGCATGCGCTCCAGTACGTCGGATACGGGTGCCCATCGATACGACTGCCGCACGCCGATATTCGACACCATCACGCCATCGCAGCCTGCGAGGTGACATGCGCGGGCATCGGCGGGATGCATGACGCCCTTTACAACGAGGCGCATGCCGAGCGCATGAACAGCGTCGAGTAACGTGTGGAGTTCGCTCATACTCCACGATGGAAACGCCGGTAGTTTCGCCACGCCTTCACTTGCACCGATCGTCGCCCAGCCGCGCTGCGCGACGTGCGCGGTCACATCGACACCGCCCGGATGCAATCCCGGCACCGGATGCACAGGCGCAAGCACGGTCAGCACGATGCCCTGACAACCCACGCTTGCAGCATGTTCCACAAGACGTACCGCACGCTCAATCGGACCGGCTGCACGCAATTGCAGCCAGCAATTCACGCCGGTCGCGGCGATATCCGCTAGCGGCGTCACGGCTTCTTCGGACACGAACAACGGCAGGCCAAGCGATGCACACACGCGCGCAATCGCGCCCACGCCCGCTTCGCCAAACAGCCGATCCGCCGCAAACGCGCCCACGCCGAACGGCGCGGCATATTCGCTGCCGAACAACTTGCACGATACATCGACGCCCGCGTGACCTTGCAACACGCGCGGCACCAATCGATATCGCGACCACGCGAGTTCATTGGGATCGACATCGCCCGCGTTCATATCGTGCGGACGGCCGCACAGATAGCCGTACAACTCATCGCCCAGCGCCGCGCGCGATGCTTCGCGGAAGTCTTTCATCGCACGGTCTCCAGCTCGGGCGTATCGTTCGGGTGACGCAAAAACGCCGCAAATTCAGGGGTTTTTGGTGCGCGCACGATATCCGGTGTGCCCTGTTCGATGATGCGTCCATCGTGCAGAAACACGATCCGATCCGCCACGCTCGCCGCGAAGTTGATATCGTGCGTGGACAGCAACATGGTGATGCCGGTCTGCGCAAGACGTCGAATGGTTTCATCCACTTCGCCGACGAGCTCGGGATCGAGCGCGGACGTGGGTTCATCGAAGAGAATCACGCGCGGGTCGCTGGCCAATGCACGCGCGATACCCACGCGTTGTTGCTGACCACCCGACAATTCATGCGGCATATGATCCGCAAAGTCCTTCAGTCCCACTTTGACAAGCGCAATGCGCGCCCGGCGCGATGCTTCCAGACGCGGCGCATCCTGCACACGCAGCGGAATGACGGCGGCGTTATCGACTGCACTCAGGTGATCGAACAACGCGAAGTTCTGAAATACCATGCCAATACGCGCATCCGCACGCGCTTTCGGCAAGCGACGACGCGGCATGGGCGCGCCGCTTTCGGTATTTGTCAGTGAACGTCCTTCGATGCGAATGGTGCCTGAATCGAGCGGATTGAGCGCGAGAATAGTCTTGAGCAAGGTGCTCTTACCCGAGCCGGACTTGCCGAGCAGCGCTACCACCTCACCCGGTCTGACGGACAACGAAACATCTTTCAAGACTTGCTTGCTGCCGTAACTCACGCGCACTTTTTCAATTTCGAGTTGCAGCACGCCGGGTGTACCACTTGTCTCATGCGGCGCCATGCGTGAAACCGGACCCGAATCGTCGAGGAAGGCTTCTGAAAAATGCTTGCCGCGCGCACGCCGTCCCGTGCCGACATGTCGTTCGCACCAGTTCTGAATCCCCGCGATAATCGCCGACAACACGATATACATCACGCCCGACGCGAGCAGCACCGGCAAGAACTCGAAGTTTTGCGAAACGATCGTCTGACTGCGCAAAGTCAGCTCACTCACACCCACCACCGATGCAAGCGATGTCGATTTGAGCAGGCCAACCGCTTCGTTTCCAAGCGCAGGAATAATCGCACGCAAGCCTTGCGGCACGACCAAATGCCCCAGTTCCGTCAACGCAGAAAAGCCAAACGCCTGCGCCGCAATGCGCTGATCGCGATTCACCGAACGAATGCCGCCACGTATGATTTCCGCACAAAACGCGGTCTCGTTGATGGTCAGCGCCAGCAGCGCACTCATGAACGGCGCGAGTGTGATCCCCGCCTGCGGCAGCACGTTGAACAGCAAAATGAGTTGCAGCAGTTGTGGCGTGCCGCGTATCACATAGATATACGCGCGCACCGGATAGCGCAGCCACGCATGGCGCGAATCCGCTGCGAGCGCGAGCACGAAGCCGATCAGCAGGCCGCCTGCAAGCGCGCCGAACAACAGCCCGAGCGCAGTGATACAGCCTTGCAGCAGATACGGAAAAGTCAGGTAATGCAGGAAGTTTTGCATGGCGGCTTGTTTCGGTGAATCGGTCTTGCTTCTGTTGCCTCAGGCGATTGCGGATGCCGCGAAGGCATCCGCATACACGGTTACTCCGCGTCGCTCGCAGCGCGTTGCGAGGCTGCGTCTTGCCCCCACTTGTCCAGCAGCGATTTCTCGATGCCCTTGTCCTGAATCACCTTCATCGAAGCGAGCACTGCGCCGCGCAGCGTGGTGTTCTCCTTCGCGATCGGGAAGCCGTTGAGAATCGGCAAATCGACTGTGAAGCCGCTTTCGAGATTCGGCACGGATGCGGCGAGCGCCTTGGCATCGGAATGGGCGGTGAGGTAAATATCGGCGCGGCCGCTCAGCACGGCTTGAACGCTCGCGTCGGTGGCTTGCAAGAGCAGCAAGCCGACTTCGGGCTTGTTCTGCGCCTTGCACTTCTCCGTGACTTGCGGCACGAGCGTGACTGCTTCATACGTGCCCGCCGCAGCCGCAACCGTTGCGCCGCAGAGCGAATCGAGCGAAGTCAGCTTTTTCGGATTGCCCTTCTTGATGACCGATCCATCGATCACCGCAAACGACGACACGAACGCAACCTGCTTGCGGCGCACATCGGTCACATAGAGGCTCGGGCCCATATCGAAGCGCTTGCCGGTAATACCCGTCAACAACACGTTGAACGCGACGTTCTGATACTCGTGCGTATAACCGAGACATGCGCCCATATAAGCGATCAAATCGGGATCGAGACCTTCGATCTTCGAAGGATCATCCTTGGCGGGCGCTTCGAAACCGGCGGTATAACCGCCCAGACCAATCTTAAGATGCGATCCGACGATCGACGGATATTGCTTGCGCAGCGCCACGCATTCGGCGCTCTTGCCGAACGATTCATAGCTCGGCAGATTCGCGGCTTGTGCCGGAGCCGAAGCCAAGGCGAACAGCGCAGAGGCGACAGTCGCCAGCGTGATGATTGCGGAACGGAACATAGTGAACTCCACTCAATTAGTTAGGATATCGGATAGATTCGATCAGATGCTTCGTCGGCCAGAGCGTATCGCCGTGAACGATCGCCATCACGCGCGGCGTGAAGCTCGCGTGATCGAAGGGATCGCGGGTGGCGTCGATGCCCGGTACTTCGCTATGAGGCAATGCTTCGTTCGATACCAGCGCCACAGCCCAATCGGTCGGGTCCTGTCCGAACAGCATCGCCGGTCGGCTCGATGCGCGGCCGAGCACCGCATGCGCGGGCACGTCGAGCGAATCGGCCAGAGTCAGCAGCGCGGGCAGGAAGTGATCCTGCGATTGCAGGCCCGGTCCGCTGGTCGAACCGCGCGCGACATGGTCGGTCGCGATCAGATCGATTTCATTGAAGCGGGCCAGCAGCGCATGGCGCGTGAGATCGTCTGGAATGGCGGGACGTACGACCAGCGATGCACGCCGCGCCGCTTCCACGGACAAAAGATATTGCGGAGAACTAGCGATCCAGCGCGATACATCGAGTGCCGGATCGCCGTGCATCGCGTCGAGATCGGCGGCGCTGGCCGCGTGGCGGAACACCACGGCGCTTTGACGTTCGGCGGCTTGTTTCAGCACGGATTGCGGATCGGCGGTAAAGACGACCGGCAGCCAGCCCGCGTCCCACACCGCATCCAGATTGCGCTGGAAATGCGGCTCGCGGCCGTACAGTTTGCAGGCGCGCAAGAGCGTGCCGTCCCCTGTGGGTACGTGCGGCGCAAACGTTTCGAACCACGAAGCGAAGCCCGACGTATCCTGATCCGGCATCACCGATAGCAGCAGGCGCACGCGTGGTATCACGCTGTCCTTCGCCATGCGCAAGAGTGCAGCGGCATCCTCGGGATCGGCCATACGCTGCCAGCCGATACTCGCATTGAGCCGCGCCACGCCGCCCGCCAGCGCGATCTCGCGATCGTGCTCGTCGAGGCGGGCATCGCGCAGGGCGAGCAGCGTATCGGCATCGTAAAGCGCGGGATGCACCTGCCAGCGCGATGCGTCCAGCGTCTTCACTTGCGCCGGCAGCGAACGCGGCACGCGAAACACGCGCCGCGCACCGAGCAATCCCGCGCTGTCGTTCAAATTTTCGATGACGATCTGCATACTGTTCTGTGCTGCTTCAAGGTTCGATTAGAACGCACCAAAATCGCGCGCACACGTCGCCAAAATTCGAATCAAAAACATCAGAACTTGTGACGCATGCCTACAACAGCGAGCACCTGCTTGCTGTTCGACGATGCGTTGTTGTAATCGCCCACGTTTGCGGTGGCCGCGACCACCGACTTGCCATCGGCGGACAGCGTCGAACCGTTGGCCTTCGTGTAGCCCGCAATCGCGTACAAATCGGTGCGCTTGGAGAGGAAGTAATCCACGCCCGCCGAGAACTGGTTGTAGTTCGCCGACTGCGCGCCGCTCGCCTTCGTGTAGCCGTAGTTGACCGCGGCCATCAGCGCGGGCGTGAACTGATACGAGAGATACGCGCTCGCCACGTTGAACTTCTGCGTGTCGTTGAAGACTGCGGTCGGCGTGTAGGTCTTGTATTGCGAGTTCGAATAACGCGCGCCCACGGTGAACTTGTTGAACGCATACGATGCCGCCGCGTGAATGGTCTGGAACGAACCGGGCGCTGCGCCATAGCCCGCGTTCACGAGGCTGCCGTCGTTGATAAAGCCGCCCGACGATGCGTTCGCCAGCGTGTCGTTCTTCGTGTACAGATAACCGCCCGCGAGGTTCAGCGGACCGTTCGTGTAGGCCAGCGCCGCGCCCATGCTGCCGCCGCTCGACACGCTGCCTGCGGTGCCGCCGAGGCCGTACATCGCTTCGAATTGCAGGCCGGCGAAAACCGGGCTCGTGTACTTGATCGAGTTATTGACGCGGATGCTGTTGTCGTTGTTATCGACGTCGCCAGGCGAGGTGAAGAACGCGCCGAACACGCCGTCGCCGGTGATGCCTTGCACGAGATCGACGGTCGGGTCGTATTGACGGCCCATCGTCAGCGTGCCGAAACGCGTATCGCTTAGGCCTACGTATGCTTTGCGGCCGAACATGCGCCCGCCCTGACCGAGCTTGCCGGTGGAAAGATCGTAGCCGTTTTCGAGGTTGAACAATGCGGAGAGACCGCCGCCGAGGTCTTCCGTGCCGCGCAGGCCGAAGCGGCTGCCTGACATGGTGCCGCTCGCCGCCGCCCATTGCGCGCCGCCGCCGACGTTATTGCCATAGGTGATGCCTTCATCGGCGACGCCGTACAGCGTGACCGCGCTTTGTGCGAACGCCTGCGATGCAGAGACAGCGAGCATCGAAGCGAATAACGGCAGGGCGAGACGTTTCATGTTTCGGTTTCCTTTTGATGGGCTTATCGATGAGTTTTTTGATGAGCTTTCGTTGAGCGTGTGGGCTGTCAGTCGAGGCCATCATAGGAAGGCGAAAAAACGCCAACAAACGAGATTTTCGCGCGCTTTCGATGAGATGAAGTCATACATCGACGCATGAGGCGATCTCATGCGCGGCGCTTAATTTATTCGTTTGTCATGCACGAATACGCGATCTAAGGTGCGTCTATTTGAAGGGTTTTGACGCTCATGGACATACTGCTTGCGGTCGGAACCGCGCAAGCTTCTCAGTGGATGAATGCGGTCGTTCACGTCTTGCCGCATGCGCGTGTGCGCGCGTGGACTTCAGGCGATAAAGCCCACGCGGATTACGTGCTTTTCTGGAAATGCGATGCAGCCGCCTTAGTCCCGCGCGATGGCCTCAAGGCCATATTCAATCTCGGCGCAGGCGTGGATGCGTTGATTCCGCTGCTGCGCACCGCTTCATGCGATGCACCGGTGTATCGGCTGGAGGATGCAGGCATGGCGCAACAAATGGCCGATTACGCGCGATACGGCGTGCTGCATCATATGCGGCGTTTCGAGGACTATCGTCGGCAGGCGGCAGCGTGTGAATGGCGCGCGCTGAATGCGTTGCATCGGCGAGCAATGCCGGTTGGTGTGATGGGACTCGGGCGTTTGGGCGAACATGTTGCGCGCACGCTGACTGCTGATGGTTTTATCGTGCGTGGATATAGCCGCTCGAAAAAACACATTGAAGGTGTAGAAACGTTTGCGCGGAATGATGGCATCGACCGGTTTCTGGATGGCCTTCACGTCTTGATCGACTTACTTCCTGCCACCGAAGATACGCGCAACATACTCAACATGCGAACGTTTGCGCGTCTCGCTGATGGCGCGTGTCTTATCAATCTCGCGCGCGGCATGCATGTGAATGAGGACGACCTGCTCGAAGCGCTCGATACCGGTAAACTAGGCTTCGCCATGCTCGATGTCTTCGCGCACGAGCCGCTGCTAACAGCGCATCCGTTCTGGCGGCATCCGCGTGTGATGGTCACGCCGCATATCTCCGCTGCAACGCTGATCGATGAATCCGCGCGACAGGTGGCGGAAAAAATTGCAGCGCTCGAAGAAGGCCGCACGGTTACCGGCCTTGTCGATATGCAACGCGGTTATTGATGCGTGGTGAGCCAATCGAAGACCCGTTCGTTGAAAACGTGCGGGGCTTCGAAATACGCGGAATGGCCTGCATCGGCAATTTCCAGATACTCCGCGTGCTGCATCAAACGTTGCACGGCTTCGATTTCCTGCGGCGGAAACAGCACGTCTTCCACGCCTGCTACGAATAATATGGGCACGCCACAAGCATCGAGTTCATCGAGCGATGTCATGGGTTGCTCGCCGCGCAAGGTGCGCACGTTGGTATCGTTGAAGCTGGCGAGCGCGGTGTACAGGTACGACATGGCAGGCTGCGCACGCGTGAACGTCGGGCCGAGCACGCGTTCGAGTTGCGATAAATCCGCTGTATTTGCAGCGATTTCACGCATGCGTGCGTTGAGTTCGTCGGGCAGCGTCAGGCCAACCAAGGTATCGGCAAG
>NZ_JAQFVG010000327.1 GCF_029439455.1 Caballeronia sp. BR00000012568055
CGCCATCGAAAGCATGCACATGCAACTGCGCAAGATCGTCAAGAACCGCGGCCACTTCCCCAGCGACGACGCCGCCAGCAAATTACTCTATCTGGCCTTGCGCAACATCGAGAAGGACTGGAAGATGCCGCCTATCACTTGGCGGCAAGCAGCCAATCAGTTCGCCATTCTCTTCGGCGAGCGCTTCACCTGCGCCATCAGCTGAGATTTTTTTACCGACCTCAGCACACAAGATTTCTGACAGGTCCTCGACGGCAGAAGGCGATTACCCGACCTTCTGCCCGACCGCATCATTCGTACTGACTTCAGGCGGCCGATCTTCGACATGCACCGCCACCCTCTGCTCCTCCGCCCACCGCTTCCTCGACCTCGCCATCGTCCTTAACGCCAGCCGTGCCATCTTCACCCAGCCATTCGGCCTTGGATCAGCAAGCATGCTGAGCGCACGCGCATAGTCCAGCGTCAAACCCGGCGTCCACGCCATCGTCGCGGCGCGCTTGCGTACTTGTGCAGCCACCCACAGTTCAGGCGTCGTCGCGATACGCCAGAACGGCCGCCATCCACCGCCCGCGCCCCACGCGCGCGCCGACGCGCCCTCGATCGCCGCCTCCAGCGCCCGCGCCACCGTGCTCGAACAATTGCGATACGTCAGGTTATACGTCTCATCCCTTCGATACTCCGCCCAGAAGCGCGCCAGCCGCTGCGGATCGTAGTTACGGATGCGCACCTTGTGCGTCGACTCGCACCACGCCTTCGACTCGGTCGCATAGTCCGGCTGATATAAGCCGGGCACATCATTGTCGCGCGTCGCACGCAGAATCCGCGCGAATTCATCAGGAGAACGCTCGATTTCCACTGCCGGATACAAGCTGATATACACGCCCTCGGGCGTTTCCAGCGCCGCATGTCCCGTCGATATCGCGCCGTGCTTGTCCACCGCCGCGATGTATCGATCGACGATCAATTGGCGCTTCGGCTCCATCTTCGCGGACCCCACCGGCGTCCACACATGCACGGTCAGCGCGTTTTCATGCGGCTCGGGCGGTCCTTCCCACACGACATTCGCGAAAGGCGACGGCGCTTCACCCTCAGTCGCCGGAATCGACGCCATGCGCTTCACACGCGACGCCAGCAGGATCATGTTCCAGCCGCCGAAGAACAAACCGAAGGCGACGCAATACGCCACCGTCCCCGCATAGTGCGTCGGATAAGGCTGATACAGGAATATGGCGATGGCGATTTCCAGCACGCCGCCCGCCACCGCGATCTTCCAGCGCCGGTAGCGCACCACCCGCGCGGCGATAATCTGCAATGCGCCATCGACGAGAAAGAGCGTGCCGAAGATCATCGACAGCGCGAAGTTGCCGTGCTCGCCGCCGATCAGCACCAGCAGCGCCGCCAGACTGAACGCGATGCCCTTCACATAGCGCAACTGACGCTGCCCGCCGATTCCCGTCCACGCGACGGCGAGCGTCGCCAGTCCTTCGAGCAGCAGCAGGAAGGCGAACGGTGTGATCGGGAAATACAAAGCGCCGTCGAGCGCGTCGGAGAAAATCACGATGCCCAGCACGATGCTCAGGATGCCGAGGAACATCACCGAACGCCAGCGCGTGCGCAGGTAGTCGACGCCGAGCAGAATCATCACGAGACGGACCATCGCTTTCCTCCGATCGAACGCGCCGTGCATCGGGTCGCGCTGGAGCATAGTTTGGCGATCCATCCACGCGACAGCAAGCGCGCAACGTACCGATAAGTTCCGGCAAATTCGGCTGAAAGCTCCCTGAATGGAACGCTTCGTCCATTCTGCGTGCGCTTAGTCGACTGCGGTAGCATACCGGCTTGAACATCTTCGAGATTGCTCTTACGAAGAGCGACTCCCCAACCCGTGCCGATTGCAGCCCTATCCCCGAGACCCGCCGCCGCTCACCGACACCACGCGACCGCATCCGCGCCGCCGCCCGCCGCGCAGCGCGTCCCGGTGATGTTCCACATCGTGGATTTCGGGGACGGAGGAATCGAGTCGTCGCTGATTCAGTGGCTGCGCGTGTTCGATCGGACGCATTTCAAGGTGACCTTATCGGTCATGCATCCGTCGCCGGCGTTCGAGAATCGCTTTCGCGCGCTGGTGCCGCCTGATGTGGACATCGAAATTCTGGTGGATCGCGGCTGGCTGAACTTCTTCCAGACGCGTCGCTATGCGCGTCGCCTGAGCAAGCTCGGACGCGTCGCGCGCGATGTGTTCAATACGCTCGCCGTGCGTCCGTACGTGAAGCAGCGCGTCGCGGCGCTGGCTCAACAGCATGCGCTGATCGTCGATTACGACATGTCGCTGCGGCGTCTCGCCGGCCAGTTCGGCACCGCGTGGCTCGGCGTCAATCACTTCAGTTTCGATGCGCGTCTCGCCAATCGGCCGCGCAAGAAGCGCCGGCTCGCGACGCAATTCGCGCGTTATCACGGCGTCGCCGCGCTCAATCAGCATATGGCCGACGAAGCGCGCGCGATGTTCGGCGGCGTGCTGCAACGTTTGTTCGTGCTGCCGAATGCAATCGATATCGAACGAATTCGCGACAATGCCACCGCGCGCGACGTGCCGCCGTGCGATGCGCCGTACATCGTCTCGGTCGCGCGGCTTGATGAGATTCAGAAGGATCACCGCACGCTGCTGCGCGCCTACGCGCGGCTGGTGCAGGACGCCGACATCGCTGAACATCTGGTGATCGTCGGCGATGGCGCGTTTCGTGGCGAACTCGAAGGCTTGTCGCGCGAGTTGGGGATTGCATCGCGCGTGCATTTCGCGGGGTATCGAAATAATCCGCATGCGCTGGTGGCGGGTGCGCGGCTACAAGTGCTGAGCTCGCACTATGAAGGTATGCCGATGGTGCTGCTCGAAGCGCTCGCGCTCGGCAAGCCAGTCATTGCCAGCGACTGCCCCACCGGTCCGCGCGAGATTCTCGGCGATGGGCGCTTCGGTATGCTGTTCGAAGTCGGCGCCGTCGATGAACTCGCTCAGGCCATGCGCCGCCTTCTCGGCGATGACGTTCTGCACGACCGCATGGCGCAACGCGCGCTGGAGCGGGCGGAGGAATACGGCATTACCGCGAGCAATGCGCGGTTTGCGCAGTGTGCGGCGGAGTTGGTGGCGATCGAGCGCTAAGCCTCGTCATTCCCCTCGAGCAACGCGCTCAACACCGACACCGTCCGCTCCGTCGCTCCGCGATGCGCCGCCGCAAACGCCGCAGCGGCGGCGCTCATCCCCAGCCGGCGCGGTTTGTCGTTGAACAGTTCGCGCAGACCGCGCGCCAAATCTTGCGGATCTTCCACACGCAACGCCGCGCCTGCGTTGATCGCATCTTTCGTGGCTTGCGTGAAATTGAACGTATGCGGTCCGATCAGCACCGGCACGCCCGCCGCGCACGCTTCGATCAGATTCTGCCCGCCCAGCGGCAACAGACTTCCGCCGATAAACGCCAGATCCGCCGCCGCGTAATACGCGCCGAGCTCGCCCATCGAATCGCCCAGCAGCACTTGAATGTACGGCGGCAACGCATCCGGCACATCCGCGCCCGATCCGGCCGCGACCGGCTTCGGCGCCCACACGGAACGACGCGCGCTCGTCATGCCCATGCTCGTCACCAGCGCCGATACTTCATCGAACCGCTGCGGATGGCGCGGCACGAGAATCAGCAACGCATCCGGCACATTGAGCGATGCAAACGCGCGCAACACCAACGCTTCCTCGCCTTCACGCGTACTCGCCGCGACCCACACCGGACGATCACCGATTGCCGCGCGCCACGAATGACCACGTTCGATCAGTTCCGGCGGCGCGCTCATATCGAACTTGAGATTGCCGAGCACGGCGACATTGCGCGCGCCGAGCGCGGACAGACGCTCCGCATCGGACAAGGTCTGCGCCAGCACACGCGAAAACCCGCCGAACACTTCGCGCACCGCACGCCCGAAACGCGTCGCGCGTTTATACGAGCGCTCCGACATGCGCGCGTTGGTCAGCACCAGCGGCACATCGGCGCGTTTGCATTCGTCTATCAGCGTGGGCCACACTTCCGTTTCCATCACGATACCCAGCGACGGACGCCACGCGCGCAGAAAACGCCGCACGAAGGCGGGTGAATCGTAGGGAAGATAGCTGCGCATCACGCGGTCGCCGAACAATTCGATGCCCGTCGCGCGACCGCTCGGCGTCATATGCGTGAGCAGGAGCCGCGCTTCGGGATGCGCCTTCAGCAACGCTTCGATCAGCGGTTGCGCGGCGCGCGTCTCACCCACGGACACCGCATGCACCCAGATCAGCGGCGCGAGATCGCTGGCGCTGCGAGCCGGCCCGCGGCCGAACCGCTCCGCAATATGTTCGCGATATCCCCGCTCCTTGCGCGAGCGAATCAGCAATCGCAACACCGCAAGCGGCGCAACGATCCACCACGCCGCGCGATAGATCAGCCGTAGCACGACGGCCGAAGCCGGTGGCGTAATGGACGACGGCGCGACGGTGCTCAAACGAGCGCCCGGCCTTTCAGGCGTTCGAGAATGCCGAGCGGCGCGTGATCGGGACGCGCCATCGACTTGACTGGCAGGAAGAAGGTCTGCTCCATCATGAACTGGCCGGACATGACCGCGTGCGAAGTCTGATCAGAGAAACAGACCCACACCGAGCCCGGCGGAAACGGCATGGTCTGTTGCGGCGAGACCTTCTGATAATCCAGATCGGCCTTCATCGCGTCATGCAGATGGAGCATCAGATGGTCGTATTCCGAGCGCGGCGACTTGGTGATGTGGAGCAGGTTCATCAGCCACGCGGAACCGGGCGTCTGCGCCTTGATGTTCGGCAGGAAGCGCTTCGCCATGTCTTCGAACGGTTCGCCCACGCGCCACACACGCGGCGCGCCTTGCGGATTGATATTGGTGAACACGCGCAGAATGCGCTCGCCGTAGTTCGGGCGCGATGGGAAGGCATCGACGTGAAGGCGGCTGTCGTCCTTGCGCCAGGACGTTTCGCGCGTTTCCACCTGATGCAGCCGCAGACTCGTCGGCGCGACGCGCAGTTTGCCGTCGTACTCGGGGAACAGGCCATCGACGAGCGAGCGCGCATTCGCCTGATACCGCGCGATCAGCGAGCGCACCGCCGATTGCATCACGTTGTCGCCCATCACGCCGTTGAGCGCGCCGCCGCTGGGCGCGAGGCTGATGTTCTTGCGCTTCGGGTCCGCAATCGCGGGATCGAGCAGCGCGCGTTCACCGCCGTCGATAGCGAAACGCAGATTGGGAAAGTACAGCACTTTGCCGCTTTCGACGCCGGCGAGCAGGGCTTCGCGCGACGCGGACAGGTTCTTGCCCTGCCAGTCGCACGATGCCACTTCGATGATTTGAGATTCCGTCATGGTGCCTTCGAACTTGGGTTGCCCGCGCACGGCGTTGGTCGGATCTGGCGATGCGTTACAGCAGACCGAAGCCCGTGAGCGCGGTTTTGACCTCGGATAAAGTCGGATGCCGGCTCGCGTCGCCCAGATTGATCACGTTCGGCGACCAGTAGCCGCCGGTGCGCCATGCGGTCGAGAAATTGTACAACTCGACGGTCGGCCGCTTCAGCGCTGCGGCAATATGAACGAGGCCGGTATCGACACCGACCGTGGCCGCTGCGCCTTCGATCAGACCGACCACGGCGGGAAGCGAGAGCTTCGGCGGCACGATCGCCGCCGCGCCGAATTCCTTCGCGAGCTTCTCACTCGTTGCGCGCTCGGCCTCGCTGCCCCACGGCAGCACGATCGATGCGCCGCGCGTCACCAGCGCCTGACCCAGTTCGATCCACGCGGCTTCGGGCCATTGTTTATCGGCGCGTGAAGTGGCGTGTACGAACACGACGTAAGGAACCGGAAGATTCAGCCCGAGTTCGGAAACGGCCAGCGTTGCACGGCGCGTATCGATGCCGAAGTCGATATCGTCGGTCATCTGAGGCTTGGGCAAACCGAGCGCCGCCGCCACCAGTTGCCGCGTCCGTTCGACGACATGCGTACGCGGTTCGATCGGCACACGGCGGTCGTAGAAGAATCGCACCGGCCATTCGAAGCCCGCGCCTTCGGTGCGATTCGCCAGCCCCACCAGCGGCCCGCGCGCCCAGCTCGCGACCCATGCGGATTTGACCAGTCCCTGGCAGTCGATCACCAGATCGTATTTTTCCGCCTCGAGTTCACGCCTGAACTTGCCGATCTCACGCCAGTTCGCGGGCGACGCCCAGTGCTTCTTCCAGCGCCGCAGTGAAAACGGGATCGCGCGATGCACGCCATCGACCAGTTCGACGAGACTCGCGAAGCTCTCCTCCACCAGCCAGTCGATACGGGCATCGGGAAAACGGCGGCGGATGTCGGCGATGGCCGGCATGTTGTGAACGACGTCGCCAAGCGACGACACGCGGACGATCAGGATCTTTTGCACGCTGGGGATTGGAGCACGCGAGGGGCGCGCGTCGGAGTTGGGGAAATTGAGACGAATCGGGGATTTTAGCGCGGCCCGCACGCGCGCCGGTGCGTTTTCAAGGGCATGAATAAAAACGGCACGGTCGCCAAACCGTGCCGCGTCCTACTTCCTAACCACTACCACTTACTCAGAACGGCAGCTTCGCATCTGCCTTCTCCGCCAGAATCACACGGCGGAAATCCTCCTGAATGCGCTTGAGCGCGGCTTCGTTGTCCGCTTCGAAACGCATGACGACGACCGGCGTCGTGTTCGACGAACGCGCGAGGCCGAAGCCGTCCGGATATTCCACACGCAGACCGTCGATGGTCAGCACGTCGTCCGCGCCGGTGAACTTCGCGTTCTTTTGCAGTGCCGAGATCAGCTTGACGTTCTCGCCCTCTTCCATCTTGATCTGAAGCTCGGGCGTCGAAAGCGAATCCGGCAAGTCGTTGAGCAGCTTGCTCGGATCGGCCACGCGCGAGAGTATTTCAAGCAGACGCGCGCCGGTGTACAGGCCGTCGTCGAAACCGTACCAGCGGTCCTTGAAGAACACGTGGCCGCTCATTTCTCCTGCCAACGGTGCGCCCGTTTCGCGCAGCTTCGCCTTCACGAGCGAGTGGCCGGTCTTCCACATCACCGGTTCGCCACCCTGATCGCGCACCCACTTTGCCAGATTGCGCGTGCACTTCACGTCGTAAATAATCTGGCCGCCCTTGTTGCGCGACAGCACTTCCTGCGCGAACAGCATCAACTGACGGTCCGGATAAATCACCTGACCGTCTTTCGTCACGACGCCGAGACGATCGCCGTCGCCATCGAATGCGAAGCCGACTTCGGCGTCCGTTTCCTTCAGCGCCTTGATGACGTCCTGAAGGTTTTCGACGTGCGCCGGGTCCGGGTGATGGTTCGGGAAGTTGCCGTCGATCTCCGTGAACAGTTCGACCAGTTCGCAGCCCAGCGCCTTGAACAGCTTCGGCGCGAGTTCGCCCGCCACGCCATTGCCCGTATCGACGACGATCTTCATGCCGCGCACCGGCTTCACATCCGACACGATGCGGTCCAGATACATCTGCGATACATCGAACTCGGTATAGCTGCCTTCACCCGTCGAAAAGTCGCTGTTGACGATACGCTGATACAAGCCCTGAATCTGCTCGCCGTAAATGGCCGCGCCGCGCAACACCATCTTGAAGCCGTTGTAGTCGGGCGGATTATGGCTGCCCGTCACGACGATGCACGAATCCACGCGACGCTCGCCCGAAGGCAAAGGCAGCGGCACGCTCGCTGCGAAGTAACCGACCGGCGTCGGCACCATGCCGACATCGACCACATCGACGCCTGCTGCGCGCAGGCCGTCGGACAATGCGCCGACCAGTTCCGGGCCGGAGAGACGGCCATCGCGCGCGACCACGACCGAGTCGCCGCCCTGCTTTTTGATTTCGCTGCCGAACGCCTGGCCGATTTGCTTCGCGACGTCGGCGGAAACGGTTTTGCCGACGATGCCGCGGATGTCGTAGGCCTTGAAGATGGATTGCGAGACTTGGCTCATGAGATGGCTACCTCTTCCCTATTGATTGATGGTTTCCCGGCGATGCAGCCATGAGGGCGTGCAGGTCGTGACGATACTTGACGATAAAAAGCGCGCCGATCCGCGCGGACCGCTTCTGATTCTGCCGTCACTTCGATTAAATCTTTACGACGGTCCCGCTGCCGGGCGGGCCTGACTTCGCACTTATAATCGCTGTCTTTCTGCGTGGCGATTTGCGCGGCGTTTGCACTAAGCAATCTGCGATAAAAATACTGCGCTTTATTCTAATCCAATGCCCAACCGCTCTAAGCCCCGGATGCCGTCGAATCGGGCGCCTTCGCGCGCAAACACACAAAACTTAACCGGAACGCGCGCGGATCAGGTGGCGCTAGCACGCGGCATGCCTGATATGTCGTTCGGGAATTGCGCATGAAGATGTTGTCGCGCGCGGAGAATCCGGACGTCGCAAGGGCGCTGGCGAATATCGTCTGGCTGGGAATGGAGCGGCTCACGCAGATTGCGGTGGCTATCGTCATTTCGGGTTTGCTGGCGCGGTATCTCGGGCCGGACGTGTTCGGCAAATGGCAGTACGCGAACACGCTGCTGCTGGTGATCGCGCCGGTGACGTGGGTGTGCGGTGCGGAAATTCTGGTGCCGACCATCGTGCATCGTCCGCCGGGCGATACGGGGTCGGTGCTCGGCAGCGCGTTTGTGTTGCGCATCGGCGTGTCGGTGCTGGCGCTGGCGTTGACGTGGGCGTGGATCGCGCTCGGTTTTATCAATCCAACCGTCGGCGCGATGCTCGCCGGCCTCGCCGTGACGCTGCTCTTTCGTGAGCCTTTCATCGGCGTGATCAATGCGTGGTTGCAAAGCATGACGTACAGCAAGCCGCAATTGCTGTCGAGCATGGTGGCGGCCATCGTCAAGGCGGCGCTGGTGTATGCGCTGGTGCGCGCGGCGGCTTCGGCGTCGAGTTTCGGCTGGTTGTGGGCTCTGGAGGCGGCGGGCATCGGCGCGGCGCTGGTGCTGTATTACATGCGCCATCACGGCGGCAAGTTGGGCTGGCATTTCGATCGCGCGCTGTTTCGGCATTTCGCAAGCGCGGGCACGGTGTTCTGGATTGGCCTGATCTGCATGTATCTGTTTCTGAAGCTCGACCGGCTGATGCTCGCGCATCGCGTATCGTTCGCTGAACTGGGCTTGTATTCCGCCGCGCAGCAATTGAACGAGAACTGGATTGCGCTCGCGTTGATGCTGTCGCAAACCATCGCGCCGGCGTTTGTGTATCGCGTGCAGGACAAGGCGCTGCTGCGGCGCAATCTCGTGCGTTTGTTCGCCATGACCGCCGTGCTGATGACTGCCGGCGCGGCCGTGCTCGATGCGCTCGCGGGCTTTATCATCGCGCGCGTGTTCGGCCCGAATTACGCGCAGGCGACGGAGATCTTCCGCTGGGCGGTGTGGCTTTCGGTGCCTGCGGGGATCGAGGCGATCGGCAATCTGGTCGTGCTCAAATATCAGGCGAAGTACGTGCTGCTGTCGAAATGGCTGCTCGCGCTGTTGGTGGCCGCCGTGGTCAACGTGTTTGCGATTCCGCGCTTCAGCGGCTACGGCGCGCTGGTCGGCCTCGCGGCGGGTTATGCGGCGGCGGCATCGATCAACTTCTACTACATTCGATTCCGCCTGCGCGCATGAACGCTCTTGACGCTCTCCACGATGTCGCCGTCCTGATTCCCGCGTTCAACGGCCAGCCGGATCTGAACCGCACGCTCGCATCGTTCGATGAAAGCGCGACCGTGCGCGTGCTGATCGTCGATGATGGCAGCACGCCGCCGATCGTCGCGCCTGCTATCGATGGCATGGAGATCGAGATCGTGCGAATGGCGCAGAACGGCGGTATCGAACGCGCGTTGCAGACGGGGATCGATGAACTGGCGAAGCGTGGCGTGCGCTACGCGGCGCGCATCGATTCCGGCGATCTGGCGACGCCCGGCCGGCTGGCCAAACAACGCGCGTTCATGGAAGCGCATCCGAACGTCGCCGTGGTCGGCATGTGGACGCATGTCGTATCGATGCAAGGCGCGCCGCTGTTCGATCTCACGCCGCCGACCGAACCCGCCGCGATTCGCCGCGCGATGCTCGCACGCTCGTGCTTCGCGCATCCCTCGCTGATGCTGCGCGTGGATGCGGTCCGCGAAGTCGGCAACTATCGCGCGCAGTATCGCGCCGCCGAGGATTTCGACTTGCTGTTGCGCCTGATGGAACGCTACGACGGCGCGAATCTGCCCGAGTTCGGCCTGTACTACGAGTTGAACGATGGCGGCATCAGCGCGAGCAAGCGGCGTCGGCAGGTCGTGTCGACGCTGCGTCTGCAATGGCGTTATCGGCGGGCGGCCAATCTGCTCGACTGGATCGGGCTGGCCAAGAGTCTCGCGCATTTGCTGCTGCCGTATAGCGCCTTGAGGGGATTGAAAGAGAAGCTCCTGAAGTCTCCTACCTGAAATCGAATTATTTGGATCGTGCGCTCACGTTGATGAAGAACCTTCGCATCGCCCTCGTCTGCAATACGGCGTGGGCCATTTACACCTATCGACGCGGCCTGTTGCGCATGCTGACGGCGCGCGGCGCGCAAGTGACGATCATCGCGCCGCGTGATCGCACTTTCGAGCCGCCCATCGAAATGGGCTGCCGGTGTGTGGAGCTGCCCGTCGCCTCAAAAAGCACCGATCCGCGCGACGATCTGAAGACGCTGTTGGCGCTGTATCGCGAATATCGCGCGACGAAGCCGCATCTCGTGTTCCATTACACGATCAAGCCGAATATCTACGGCTCGATTGCGGCGATGCTCGCGCGCGTGCCATCGATTGCCGTGACCACCGGTCTTGGCTACACGTTCATCCAGAAGAGCCGCGCGGCGCAGATTGCCAAGCGGCTGTATCGCTTTGCGTTTCGCTTTCCGCGCGAAGTGTGGTTCCTCAATCGCGACGATCATCAGGCTTTCGTCGATCAGAACCTGCTGGTGCATCCGGATCGCGCGCGGCGGCTGCATGGCGAGGGCGTCGATCTGGACGATTTCGCTTTCACGTCCCTTCCCGGGCGGGAAGACTTCGTCTTTATTCTGATCGGCCGTCTGCTGTGGGACAAAGGCGTGCAGGAATATGTCGATGCCGCGCGCAGCCTCAAATCGCGCTATCCGCACGCGCGCTTTCAGTTGCTAGGTCCCGTCGGCGTCGATAATCCGAGCGCGATCACGCGCAGCGATGTCGACAAGTGGGAGCGCGAGGGCATCATCGAATATCTGGGCGAAGCGAACGATGTGCGTCCGCTGATCGCCGCCGCCGACTGCGTGGTGCTGCCGTCGTATCGCGAAGGCGTGCCGCGCACGCTGATGGAAGCCGCCGCGATGGGCCGCCCGATCGTCGCCACCGACGTGCCCGGCTGCCGCGAAGTGGTCGATCACGACATCACCGGCTATCTGTGCGAAGTGAAAAACGCGACCAGTCTGTCGACACAACTGGAGCGCATGCTGACGCTTTCGCACGCCGAGCGTGCGGTCATGGCGCAACGCGGCCGCGAAAAAGTCACCCGCGAATTCGACGAAAACACCGTGGTCGAACGATACAAAGGCACAATACACGCCATCACCGGCATTTCACTCTGATTCCGGCTTTCTGGAGAGCTTCTATGAATGACACGATTCTGGTCACGGGCGGTGCGGGTTTTATCGGCTCGCATACGTGCGTGGAGTTGCTGAACGCGGGCTACGAGGTGGTCGTGGTCGACAATCTCGTGAACAGCCGCGCCGAATCGCTCAAGCGTGTGCAGCGCATTACCGGCAAGACGGTTGCCTTCTATCAGGAAGACGCGCGGGACAAAGCCGCGCTGGAACGTATTTTCGATGCCCACAAGATCACCGGCGCGATCCACTTTGCGGCGCTGAAGGCGGTGGGCGAATCGGTGGCGAAGCCGATCGAGTATTACAGCAACAACATGGGCAGCCTGCTCGCGGTGCTCGAAGTGATGCGCGACCGCAATGTGCGCAATTTCGTGTTCTCGTCTTCCGCGACGGTCTATGGCGTGCCGGAAAGCGTGCCCATCGACGAAAGTTTTCCGCTGTCGGCGACCAACCCGTACGGCCAGTCGAAGCTGATCGCCGAGCAGATTCTGCGCGATCTGGAAATCTCCGACTCCTCGTGGCGCATCGCCACGCTGCGTTATTTCAACCCGGTCGGCGCGCATGAAAGCGGGCTGATCGGAGAAGATCCGGCGGGCGTGCCGAACAATCTGATGCCGTATGTGGCGCAGGTGGCGGTCGGCAAGCTCCGGCAACTGCGCGTATTCGGCAGCGATTACGACACACACGATGGCACCGGCGTGCGCGATTACATCCACGTGGTCGATCTCGCGCGCGGCCATATCGCCGCCATCGATGCGCTGAAGAAGCTCGACCGCAGCTTTGTCGTGAATCTGGGCACGGGTCAGGGTTACAGCGTGCTGGATGTGGTGAAGGCGTTCGAAGCGGCATCGGGCAAGCCCGTGCCTTACGAACTCGTGCCGCGCCGCCCCGGCGATGTCGCCGCGTGCTACGCGGACCCTGCCGCTGCGGCGAAGCTGATCGGCTGGCGTGCGGAACATGGCATCGAGCGCATGTGCGCCGATCACTGGCGCTGGCAGTCGCAGAATCCGCACGGATTCGCCTGACGCTCTCAAGCGGTCTGGACGCGTTGTCCGGGCCGCTTTTTTCATTGGTTCTGGTACATGCTTAGTTTCGCGCTTGCTTTTCTGGTCTCGCTGGCCGTGACCTTGTTTATCGTGCGCTTTGCGCATCTGCACGAAGGCGTGCTCGGCGATACCGATCTCGCCGGCGTGCAGAAGTTTCACGCGCGGCCGGTGCCGCGGATCGGCGGTGTCGGCATCATTTGCGGGCTGACGGCTTCCGCCATTCAGTTGCGATGGACGTATCCGGCTGTGTCGGCGGGCATTCTCGGCGTGATCGCGTGCGGGTTGCCGGCGTTTCTTTCCGGATTGATCGAAGACCTGACCAAGCGCGTAACGCCGCTGGTGCGCCTCATCTGCACGATGGCCGCTGCCGGTCTCGCCTACGTGGCGCTCGATATTGCGGTGACACGCATCAGCGTGCCGCCGCTGGATTTTCTGCTCACCTACGCCGCCATTTCCTGCGCAGTGACCGTGCTCGCGGTCGCGGCACTGGCGAACGCGGTGAATATCATCGATGGCTTCAACGGCCTGGCATCGATGGTCACGTTCATGATGTTCGCCTCGCTCGCCTATGTGGCGTTCCAGGTGCACGATCCGATCGTGCTGTCGGGATCGCTCATCATGATGGGCGCGGTGATGGGCTTCTTCATCTGGAATTTTCCCGCCGGCCTGATCTTTCTCGGCGATGGCGGCGCGTACTTCGTCGGCTTCATGCTCGGCGAACTCGCGATCATGCTCGTGATGCGCAACCGCGATGTCTCCGCGTGGTATCCGGTGCTGCTGTTCATGTACCCGATCTTCGAGACGTGTTTCTCCATTTACCGCAAGAAGTTCATTCGCGGCATGTCGCCGGGCATGCCGGACGGCGTGCATCTGCATATGCTCGTCTACAAGCGGCTGATGCGCTGGGCCGTGGGCGCAAAGAACGCGCATGAACTGACGCGGCGCAATTCGCTGACGTCGCCATACTTGTGGCTGCTGTGCCTGATCGCCGTGATTCCGGCGACCTTGTTCTGGCGGCACACGCTGCATTTGTTCTGCTTCGTCGTGGTGTTCGCTGCGACTTATGTGTGGCTGTACATCAGCATCGTGCGGTTCAAGGTGCCGCGATGGATGGTGTTTCGCCGGCCTCATTCCTCGCTGAAAAAATAGTTCGCATAGTTCGATAACGCCGCCCTCTCCGGGCGGCGTTTTTACTTATGCGAGATGCGTTTTGAAGAAGTCTGCCGTGCGGTCATTGGCGAGTTGCGCGGCGGCGGCATCGAAATGTTTGCCTTGATTGCGCGCGAAGGCATGATGGCAACCCGGATACGTGTAAGCCTCGATATTCGAATGACCTTGCACGGCCGAGAGCACGCGATGGCGGGCATCGGCGGAAATGAACTCGTCTTCTTCGGCGAGATGGATGAGCAGGGGGACTTTCACCTTCGGAAGTTCGCCGAGATGCTGATCCGTGCCACCGCCGTAATACGATACCGATACATCGACGTCCGTGCGCGCTGCGGTCAGGAAGGACAGCAGGCCGCCCAGACAGAACCCGACCGATCCGATCTTGCCCTTCACCTGCGGCAACGTGCGCGCAAAGCCGATGGTCGCGGCGATATCTTCGACGCCTTTGTTCACATCGAACGCGTTGTAGAGCTTGAACGCTTTCTGCCATTCCTCGTCGGTGCGATCCGTCAGTTCCACATTCGGCTCGATACGCCAGAACAAATCCGGACACAGCGCGACATAGCCTTGCTGCGCGTAGGCATCGCAGGTTTCGCGCATGTCGCCGTTGATGCCGAAAATCTCTTGAATGACGACGACAGCGGGTGCTTGTGCTTGCGAGGGATAAGCAACGTAGGCGTCGAAATTGCCGTCGGGGGTGGAGATGCTCAGGGTTTCGGACATGGGGGCTCCTGTGAGGTTCAGCCAGCGGGTTTGCTTCTGCTGCCAAGATATTGCTTGAATATTTCAGCCAATTCGGTGATGACGGATTGCCACAGCGAAACGGCGGATTTGTCGTCTTTTTGTGATTTGTCTTGAAACACGAGACGCATCAACGGAAGCACTGAAACCACGACTAGGGATGCTATGACAATGATCGGTGTAAGAAACAGCGCGGTATGAGGTGTATCGGTCTGAAGTGTGCCGTTGAAGACTCGTGCGCCAAAGGCACGCAGCCAGATTGCAAACATGATCAACGGAACGAGCAGGAAACCCGATACACCGAAGAACGCGTAGTGCCTCAGCTTACGATAGTGCTGTCGATCAGCAACCAACTCGAGCGTAATTAACGACACATCCGCGCTAGATCGATTGCCTCCTGCTCTATCCTGCGTACTTCCGCTTCCATCGCACGTATTTCCGCCTGCATCGCGCGAATAGGTGCTTCCCTGACTCTCTTGCTTGGTATCCATCCTAATGCTTCCAATCTGTATTCAAGATTCGCCATTGATACGCCGAAGACTTCGATCATCTCTCGCGGATCGACCAAATTCCGCTTCATGATCAACGTCTCGAACGCAAGTCCCGGCATCAGCAACTCACGCGCAAACTCATTCGCCAGCGCATCGCGCACGGTGCGCGGGTCGTTGGCAAGCGCGTGGCACGTGTCCTCGAAGTAATCGCCGTGATGCAGCATGTAATGGCCGAGTTCGTGCGCGATTGCATAGCGTCGCGAGACGTCATTGCTATTCGCGTTGACCGTGATGCGCGGACGCCCGTTCACGAATTCGAACCGGCCGAGCATCGCCGCGTCCATCTCCGAAGAGACGTCGACCTCGACGCCCAGCGAACGCGCGATCTTCGCGGCATCGACAGGAAATACGCCGTCCCAATGTTCCATTGCCTGCATGACTGCCATAACCAGTTGCCCTCCATCAACAAATATCACCTGCAAAAGATAGTTCGCTATCCTTCGCGTTAAGTTGACGGAGTCTATCATCCGTGATCGGGCGCACTTGCGCACCTCGACCGAATGGCATAAGCAAAAGGGATAAATCAGGCAGCCAAATTGAAACCGCCCGCGAACGCGGGCGGCTATGACATCGAAAGACTTAAAGCGCTGGCGCCGCTCGCGGCATGCCTTGCGTCACCTGCTTCGCTACCGCCAGATATCGCGCCGCTGTATCGGCTAGTGTCAATCCGCCCAGAGGCCGCTGCGAACGCGGTTCGGTCAACGCCAGCACGAGCGCATCGGCGTAGGCCGAGATATCGTCCGGATCGCAGAGATGCACGGCCGGAAAATCCGCAGCAAAACTAAATGGCCGAATCGTACTTGCCACCACCGGCACACCCGACGCCAACGCTTCCAGAAACGCGATGCTATGCCCTTCCGAACGCGAAGGCATCGCGAAGACGCTCGATGAAAACAGCAAGTCGGCGACATCGGATCGCGGCCCCTGAACCGTCACGCGATCCGCCAGCCCGAGCTTCGTCACCAGATCGCCCACTGCCGCGTGATACGCCGGATCTTCGATCACACCACACAGCAGCAACCGCGCTTCCGGCACACGCGCGACAACATCCTTGAACGCATGCACCGTCGACAATTGATTCTTCACCGACGTATACCGCCCGATCTGCACGATCTGCGCGCCTTCGGCCACCGGCATCCGCGTCCGCATACCGAAGCGCGACATGTCGACGCCATTCGGAATCAGCGTCATCGACGGATGGCGGCCGACTGCGCCGACGTAGTCATCGATATTCGCAGGCGACACCGCGATCACCGCGCGCGCCCGCTTCGACAGCAAGCGTTCGACGCGCCGGAACGATGAGCTTTCGAAGTCGTTGGTCGCCGAGTGCATCACGTAGACGACCGGCACCGGCAGCGGCAATGCGCGCGCATAGAATGCCGGAATAGTGGCGTGCGCGAACAGCACGTCGGCGTTGTATCGGCGGATCGTGGAATAGAGCTTGAGCAGCTTGCCGACACGGCCGTACGGACGCTCGGGAAACAAACACTCG
>NZ_JAQFVG010000328.1 GCF_029439455.1 Caballeronia sp. BR00000012568055
CGACAGCACGATCGGCACGATCAGCACAATCAGCGCGGATTGATCTGCTTGACGATATCCGCTGCGATGGCGCGCGCCTGCTTATCGGAGGTCGGCGCAAAAATCCCCTGCCACGCCGACGACGATGTGTTGTAGCTCCGTTCGCCGAACACGCGGCCGCTTTGCAGATCGCGGAACGACACTTTGGCCTGAATGAACGCGTTGCCGGTCATGATGCCCAGCGTATAACGCGCGCCGGGCGCGACGAAATGGAAGTCTTCCACGTAGACATCGACGACCGTGCCCGCACCTCGGCGCGAGGTCTGCTTCACGGTTTCATCGACGAAAACGGTGCTGGCGTCCTGCGATGCACCCTGCATGGCTTCGCGCCACTCCGTCTGCACGCGCGGCCAGTCCGACGCGGACGTCGCAACCGTCGATCCGTTCATGCGCAACACGATGGTACGCGCGGACGTCGGCGGCACCACGATGGCGGTTTCCGCAGTTTTGCCGGTCGAAGAAGCCGTATTTTGGGTTTGCAGCGACGCCGCACATCCGCTCAGAAGAACCGCGACGCCTGCCAGAATCAAAGTAGAACGATGACGTTTTCGCATGTTGGAGTGCTTGTTGGTGTTCTTGTTTTGAAGCGCTCCATAGTATCGGTTTTTCGAAATATTCTGTAAGGCAGTCCTATGACAACGCGCGGCGAATCAAGCCGTCGAAAGCGCTTCCAACTCCATTCGCGCCAGCAATTGCGCCATGCGCGGCGCACCGGCCCTGCCGCCGAAATGCTCGCACTTCATCGCGGCGGCGACGCTCGCCGTCTGAACCGTTCGCGCCAGATCCCAGCCGTGCGCCACGCCGTACGCGTACGTGCCGTGCCACACATCGCCCGCGTTGAGCGTGTCTTGCGCGACGATCTTGATGGTGGAAAAGCGGCGCATCGCGGGAACATTTCCTGTGTTGTCCCAAATGATGGAACCCTTCGCACCGAGCGTCACGCCGATCACTCGCGCGTTCAGCGTCGATGCCACTTCCAGAAGCGCCTGATCGGGTGACGGTTTATCGCTGAGCGAGTGCAGTGCGGGTTCGGACAAGAGCACGTGATCGGCGAACGGCATCAGCGCGCGTAAATCTTCGACGGGCGCGACATCGGCGTCCAGAATAGTCGGTATGCCGAAATATCTTGCTTGCGAGAACAGCACTTGTGCGCCCTGCATCCAGCGCATATCGCAGAGAACCGCGCCCGCACCGGCAATATCGTGCACCGGCAGCCATGCGGTGGACGCGTCGAGCGCCGGATCGAAATACGGCACGACCAGCCGTTCGCCGTTTCGATCGACGAGAATGGTCGAAAAAGGCGTGCGCACGTTCGGCACGCGCCGCACGGCGTCCGTGTTCACGCCTTCGTGCGCGAGGTCTTCGATGAACATTTGCCCGGTATGATCGTCGCCGATCCGGCTCCACAGATTCACGCGCCCGCCCAGCCGCGCGATGGTCACCGCCGCGACCGTCGCCATGCCCGACGCCGCCTGCACCGCGATATCAGGCAGCACCTTGCCGCCATGAGGCGGAATGTGGTCCACGCTCATGATGGTGTCCCACAGCGCGGAGCCGAGGCAGATGATGTGCTTATCGGACATGCTCAGCGCGTCGCGGCGATCTTCGCGCGGAACTGCTCGCTGCCATCGACAATCTTGTCCAGCACGGCGTCCAGCGCCCAGAAGCGTTCGCGGACGTCATAGTCGATTGCGCGGCAGCGAATGCTTTCGAATGTGCCGATCCGCTGGTGATACATCTTCGCCAGCGCCGGATAACCAAGCGCTTCCGACACTGCCGATACCACCAGAAACGTGGACAATTCGGCAGCCAGCGCGGGATGGTTTGCGCCGTCACTCCGCAGCCATTGATAAAGATCGGGATGAAAGTTGTTGAACACGCCATTGAAACCGGCCGCGCCCGCTTTCATCGCGTCCCACGCGATCGCCGCGTTCGCGTTCAGTATCTTCAGCGATGATCCTTGCGCCATTTTCACGCGCCGCTTGATGGTGTCGAGATCGCAGCTCACATCCTTCAGCATGACGAAACGATTCGTATCGATACACGCTTGCAGTTCTTCATCGGAAAGCAGGCGGCGATATGGCGCGGGGCACTCGTAGAGGCCGAGCGGCAGATCGGCCGGAAGCGCATTCAGCAAGCGATCGAGATTGGCGAGAAACGCTTGCGTGCCCTGCTTGTCCGGATCGAGCCGATTGGTCACGAGCACCACGCCTTGCACGCCGGTCGCCGCGACCGCCTGCAATTCCTCGATCTGTTCATCGATCGGCGTGCTGATATGACCGGACGCGACCACGGGCATACGTCCCGCCACTTTCTCGACCACGAAACGCGCGAGATCAACGCGCTCCGCAAGCGTCAGAAACTGCATTTCGCTCGATTGCGCGACCGCAAATAAGGCATCCGAACGATGTCCGACATACCACTCGATCAGCCGTTCCAGCCCGGCATAGTCGATTTCGCCGCTGTCGTGAAACGGCGTGAGCATCACCGGAACGATGCCTTCGATAATCGCTTTCGGAGCCTTGGTATTCACGTTGCTTGTCCTTCAAAAAATAAATGTTGTGCGTTCACGCCGATGCGCGCAGCGCGCCCGAACCGGCGTCTGGGCCGCGCTCGGGCATCGGCTTGCGAACCAGCGTGAGATACGCCACCGCGCCCACGAACGCGATGCCCGCGCCGGTCAGCAGCGCCGGCACGAACGACCACGCCTGCGCGATATAACCCGTCAGCAGCGGCGCCAGCGCGCCGCCCAGAAAGCCGCCGAAATTCTGAATCGCTCCGAGCGATGCAATGCGGCTCGGCGGCGCGACGACCGTCGCCAGCGACCATGCGCAGGCCGACGACGCATTGGCGAGAAAGATCACCACCGAAATGCACGCGAGCGCGATCGTATTGCTTTCGACGAAAGCGGCGGGAATGGTGAAAGCGACCATGCCGAACATGGCGAGGACCATCGCGTTGCGGCGTCCGCCGACCGGCGATGCGCTTTTCGCCGCGATCCGGTCCGACACCCAGCCCGCCACCAGCGCGCCGAGGAAGCCGCAAAAGAACGGCACGGCGGCGGCGAAACCCGTGTTGGCAAGACTCATATGCCGCGCGGTCCGCAAATAGCCGGGCAGCCAGGTCAGATACACCCAGTTCAGATACACCGAGCCGAAAAAGCCGATCAGCATGCCCCACGTGGCAGGGTACGCAAACAGCGCGCGCCATTCCGCAAAGCTCACGTTGGCGGGCGGCTTCGCGGAGAGATCGACGCCGGCGTCGAGATAGTCGCGCTCTTCGGCCGTCATGGCCGACTTCACCGGATCGCGGTAGATGCTCATCCAGATCAGCGCGACCACCAGCCCGGCCGCGCCCGTGATGAAAAACGCCCAGCGCCAGTTGAATGCGGCGATCAGCGGCGACAACACCAGCGGCGCGAGCGCGATGCCGAGCGGCGACGCCGAGTTGAAAATCCCCGTGGGCGCACCGCGCGATGCAGGCGGAAACCAGTTGCCGACCACGCGCGCCGCCGACGGAAACTGCGGCGCTTCACCGATACCCAGCACCAGCCGCGCGACCACGAAATACCCGAACGTCGCCGCGAAACCGCCCGCCGCCTGAGCGATCGACCAGACGATCAGCCCGATTCCCAGCAGCCAGCGCGGCCCGATCCGATCGACCAGCACGCCGACCGGAAGCTGACAGACCGCGTAAGTCCACGAAAACGCCGACAGCAGCACGCCCATCTGCCCCATCGACAGACCGAGATCGCCGCGAACCATTTCGTTGGCCACCGCCAGCGTGCCGCGATCCAGATAGTTGATCACGCCGCTCAACAGCAGAAGCGCCAGGGCGATGGTCTGCCGCCGCCGAATCCGGGGCGGCGCGGCAAGCGGCGAGTGCTGATCGGTCATCGATGTCTCCGTATTTTGTTTTTCGGTCAAAATGTAAGCGTCAAGCATTTTGCGCGCATTCCGCAAGTTCAACGCTTGATGCGATTTGATTAGCGCTTACATTTTCAGCGTAAACGGATAGTGATCGTATCCCGCAGTTGCGTCTTTAAGGGGAAACACTTAACGTAAGCCGATCGCTTACATTGAGACGTGAAAAGATGGACAGCCCCGATATCGCCGCCGAATCGCTGGCATCGGAAAACGCCGCTCAGCCGCTGCTTGCCGATGTGGCGCGCCTGGCGGGTGTATCGACGGCCACGGTGTCGCGCTTTTTGAACGAGCCGTCGAAGGTCACGGAGCGCACGCGCGCGAAGGTGCAATCGGCGATCGATCAGCTCGACTGGGTGCCGAACGCCGCCGCGCGCTCGCTGGTTTCGCGCCGCTCGTACGCGGTCGGCGCGATCGTGCCGACGCTGGCGCACGAGAAGTTTCATCAGCAATTGCAGGCGTTTCAGTCGCGGCTCGGCGCGGAAGGCCTCGCGGTATTCGTCGCCTGCTCGTCGTACGATCCGGCGGAGGGGTATCGGCAGGCACGCGGCATGATCGCGCGCGGCGTCGATGCGCTCGCGCTGGTCGGCGACGATTATCCCGATGCGCTGTTCGAATTGCTCGCGTCGAAGAACATTCCTTATGTGGTCACGTTCGGCAAACGCGAGGACCGTCATCATCCGTGCGTGGGTTACGAACATTCGCGCGCGTATGAATTGATTACGCAACGGCTGCTTGCGCTCGGGCATCAGCGTTTCGGGGTGATTTTTCAGTCGCAGCAGGACAACAGCCGCGTGCAGGCGCGGCTTCGGGCGATTACCGAGACGCTCGCACGAAATGGACTCGCGGTCAGGCCGCAGCATCTCGCCGTACTGGCCGATAACTGGGGCACGCGCATTCCGTTCGCGCGGCAGGCTTTTCAGCAATTGATGCGCGCGGAACCCGCGCCGACCGCCATCATCTGCGGGAACGATACGCTGGCGATCGGCGCACTGCTCGAAGCCAACGCGATGGGGCTGGACGTGCCCGGCGTCGTATCGGTGTCGGGTTGCGACGATATCGAACTGGCCGCGCAAATCCATCCGCCGCTGACGACCATCCGCGTGCCGGACCGGGAAATGGGCGAAATCGCCGCCGAATATCTGATCGATCGAATCGCCGGGAAAACGCCCGACTTTCCGGCGATGCTGGAGGCATCGCTGATCGAGCGGGAATCGATCGGGCCGGTGCCGGTGCGCTAGTGGCTCGGAATCTCAAGAACGCGCCGCGCCATCCGACGTCTTTTGGGTCCGGCGCGCCGACATGGGCAGCCAGCTTCTGATCCACGCATCGCCATTCACGACGATCAGACCGACGCAGACCAGCGCCGCGCCAGCCAAAAACGCGCTGCTCGCCTGCTCGTTGAGCAGCACCACGCCCCACACCACGCCGAATAGCGGCGTCATGAACGAGAGCACGCCGAGGCGCGCGGCGAGGTATCGGCGCAGCAGCGCGAACCAGATCAGAAAACTCGCGAAGCAAACGAAAATGGTCTGAAAAACCAGGCTCGTCCAGAGAATCGGCGATGAATGAAAATGCGTTTTGCCGAGCAAAAAGGTGGCGCACAGCAGAATCACGAACGCGCCCGCGAGCTGATAGAACAGCGTCTGCGTCGCGGGCGCTTCGCTCAGACGGCTGGTGCGCACCGCAACCGTCGTCATGCCCCACGCAGCGCCGCCGCCCAGACCGAACAGATCGCCCAGCATCGACGAGGAGAGGTCGGCGTTGTGGGTATCGAATAAAGCGGGGACGAGAAAGGCCAGCGCGATACCCGCGAACGCCAGCGCCATACCGGTCCATTGCAGGCGGCTCAGGCGTTCGTCGGGTAATCGCAGATGCAGGCCGAGCGCGGCAAAAAGCGGCGCGGTGTAGAGAAATACGACCATATGCGACGCGCTGGTCCAGTTCAGGCCCTGCGCGACGAGCAAAAATTCGAGCGCAAACAGCGATCCGACCGCGCTGCCCGGCAAGAGCATGCCGCGCGCCATCCAGCGATCGCGCGCGACGAAACGCGCATACAGCAGCACCATCACTGCCGCGACGCCCGAGCGCAACGCGAGTTGAAACACCGGCGCGGCGTCCGCCGCCGATGCCTTGACCGCCACCTGTTGCAGACTCCACGTCAGACACAGCGCAATCATGACGATTACCGCGCGACCATCGACCGCCTTTCTCATTGCCGTATCCCGAACTGAACGGCTCACAGTATCGACTGAATCATTTGGCGCGATATAGTGCGAAACTGACATTCGATCGCGCGAGGACGTCAAGCCATGAAACGCGGCATTCCGTCTGCGACAGCGCACGTGCGGCTGCCGCCATTCACCGACCTGCTGCCATCGCCGGTTTTCTTTCGCACCGAGCATATGCCCGCGCACGCGACGTATCCCGTGTTGCGCCACGCATGGGGCGAATTCGTCTATTCATACAGCGGCGTCACCGAGGTCAAGGCGGGCACGGCACATTTCATCGCACCGCCGCATCTCGGATTGTGGATTGCGCCGGATACGGAACATACGGGCTTCAATCATCAGGAGGCCGTACATTGTTCGGTTTATATCCGCCGTGATCTGTGCCGCGACATGCCGGACGAATCGTGTGCGGTGATGGTGACGCCTTTGGTGCGTTCGATACTCGAACACCTGCGCGATCTGGGCGATACCCCGCAGCCGCAGCCCGCGCATTCGCGACTGCTTCATGTGCTCGTCGATCAGCTTTCCGTCTGCAGGACGACCGGCAGCTTCGTGCCTCACAGCGACGACGCCGAACTCAACGCGATCCTGCAACTGCTGCGCGACGATCCCGCCGATAACCGCACCATCGCCGAGCTTGCGGCGGTGGTGAATCTGACCGAACGCACGCTGATTCGCCGATGCCAGAGCGAGCTGGGCATGTCGCTGACCGACTGGCGGCAGCGCCTGCGATTCGTCGCCGCCCTGCCGATGCTCAGAGACGGACGCAGCGTCGAATCGGTGGCGTTCGATCTCGGCTATGCGTCGTCGTCGGCGTTTATCGCGATGTTTCGGCGTCTGACGGGATCGAGTCCGAAGCGCTTTGTTGCGTAAAACGGACTACCAGCACATATAGCCGCCATCCGCGACCACGATCGAACCGGTCATGAGACTCGCGGCATCGCTGGCGAGGAACAGGATGACCGAGGCGATTTCGTCCGCGCGCCCGAGGCGGCCCATTGGCGTGCCGCCGAGCCAGTACTGCCGCAGATTCGGATCCATCGACACTTTGCGCACCAGTTCCGTATCGATATAAGTCGGCGCGACCGCATTCACACGCACACCGCGCGCGCCCCACTCCGCCGCCAGCGATCCCGTCAGATGATGCACGGCCGCTTTCGATGCGTTGTAGTTCACCTGCTCCTGCGGCCGCGTCGCGATAAATCCCGCCATCGATCCGACATTGACGATCGCGCCGCCGCCGCGTTCGAGCATGGACTTGCCGAAGGCGCGGCAGCAGCGGAACAGGCCGTTCAGGTTGACGTCGAGCACGCGATTCCAGACCTCGTCGGACATCGACTCGGCGGGCACGTTCGAAATGGCGATGCCCGCGTTGTTGACCAGCACGTCCACCACGCCGATGCGCGCCGCGATGTCGTCGTGAATGCGTTGCGCGGCGGCGGGATCGGTGACGTCGAAGGGCACGCCGTGCGCGTCGATACCCGCGTCGGTGAGTGTTCGCACGGCGGCATCGAGCGCATCGGCGTCGAGATCGGTGAGCACGACGCGCGCGCCCGCATCGGCCAATGCCTGCGCCGTCGCGAAACCGATGCCACGTGCAGCACCCGTGATCACCGCTGTCTTGCCATCGAGTCTGAATTTGTCGAGGTACATAGCCGCCTCGTTCATCAGCTCAGCACGATGCCGCCGCAGACGTTCAGCGTCTGCCCGGTCACGAAGGCCGACGCATCGGAGGCGAAGAAGCACACCGGTCCGGCGACGTCTTCCGGTTGCCCGAGCCGCGCGAGCGCGGTCTTGTCGATCCACGCCTGCGCCACGGCCGGGTCTTCGAGATTCGTGCGCCCCATTTCCGTCACGATGATGCCCGGACACACCGCGTTCGCCGTGATCCCGAAGCTGCCGACTTCCTGCGCCAGCACGCGCGTAAAACCCATCACCGCCGCCTTCGACGCCGAGTAATGCGCCTGCAACGGCGCGCCGTGCTTGCCACCGATCGACGCGATATTCACGATGCGCCCGTACTTGCGCGCCTTCATATGCGGCAACAACGCCTGCACGACGAGGAAGGTGCCTTTCGCGTTGACATCGAGCACGGCGTCCCATTCGCTTTCGTCGAGTTCATCGACGGAACGCGCGATCAGAATGCCCGCGTTATTGACGACCGCATCGATCTGTCCCGCCTGTTCGATGGCCGACTCGACCATGCTTTTGACCTGCTGCTTGTTGCTCACATCGGCATAAAGTGCGAAGGCGCGGCGCGACTTGCCGCGAATGGCTTCGGCGGTGGCTTCGAGTTCATCGCGCTGACGTTCGATATCGTTGACGACTACGTCGAAGCCATCGTCCGCCAACCCAAGCGCCAGCGCCCGTCCAATGCCACGGCTCGCGCCCGTCACCAGCGCCACGCGTCCATTCGAATCCTTGCTCATGTCGTCTCCTTGATCGTTTGTAGTCCGAATATCAGCGGAAGAAGCGGATTTCCCCGCGCAGCACCGCAAGACCCACGGCGGCGACCATCACCACGCCGCGCACGATGTTCTGCAAGTAGAACGGCGCGCCCACCAGATTCAGCCCGTTATCCAACATGCCGATGATCACCACGCCGACCAGCGTGCCCTGAATGGTCGCGCGTCCCGGTTTGAACGCGGTCATGCCGAGAAATACGGCGGTCAGGCTGTCCATCAGATAGGCATCGCCTGCACCGGACTGGCCGGTGCCCAGACGCGCGGTCAGCATCACGCCGCCGAGCGCCGCGCCTGCCGCCGACAACACCAGCGCCGTCACGCGCGCGCGATTCACCTTGATGCCCGACAGCCGCGCCGCCTGAATATTCGCGCCGGTCGCGATCACGCTGCGCCCCAGCCGCGTGCGGTTCAGCAGCACGTAAAACACGAACACGGTGATCAGCGCGATGACGATGGGCATCGGCACGATACCGAGCACCTTGCCCTTGGCGATGGCGTAGAAGCTGTCGGGCATCTGGGCGTAGATCGAGTCGCCGCCGGTGTAGGCGTAGTTCACGCCCAGCGCGATCGGACCCATCGCGAGCGTGGCGATCAGCGAGGGAATGCGCAGCAGCGTCACCAGCAAGCCGTTCACCAGACCAATGACGATGCCCGACGCCAGCGCCACCGCAATCGCCACCGGCACCGACAGTTGCGAGAGCACCAGCATGCCCGCCACCAGCACGCCCGCGAGACTCGCCGCCTGTCCGATCGACAGATCGAACTCGCCGCTCGCCACCGCCACCGTCAATCCCGACGAGATGACCATCAGCACGGAAATCTGCACCAGCACGTTGCTGAGGTTGTCGATCGACACGAAGCGTTCGTTGCCGAGCGCAAACGCGATAAAGATGATCACCGCCGCCGCAACCGTGCCCCAGCGGCTCGCAAAATGGCTGAAATCGAAGCCGCGCGAGGCGCGCGCGGTTTGATGTTCAGGGGCGTCGGGAGTCTTGGCAGCCAAGGTCTGTCCTTTCAAAGTCATGTCAGTTCACCTCGAGCAAGAGTCTTGCTTCGGAAAAGTCATTGCGATCGAGGCATTCGCCCACCGCGCCATCCGCGATGCAATAAATACGGTCGCACAGTTTCAGCATTTCATCGAACTCGGCGCTTGCAATCAGCACGCTTGCGCCCGCTTTCACGAGGTCGTGAATCAGCGCATAGATTTCCGCCTTGCTGCCGACATCGACACCTTCGGTCGGATTGTCGAGCAGCAGAAAAGGCTGTTTCGCCGATGCGCCGCGTCCCATGCGAATCAGCCAGCGGCCAAACGCGACCTTTTGCTGATTGCCGCCCGACAGTTGCAACACGTCCTGCGCAATGCCGCTGCATTTGATGCCGAGCCGTGCCACGGTATCGCGTGCAAGCGAGCGCGTGAGGCCTTCCTGCATAAAGCCGCTGCGACTGCTGGTCTGATGAAGCGCGCCGGTCATCAGATTTTCTTCGACGGTCAGGCCCGGAAACAGCGCCTTGCGCAAGCGTTCGTCCGCGACCAAATAGACGCCGCGCGCGATGGCATCGGCGACATCGCGTGGAAAGCCACGCTCGCCATTCACGATACATTCGCCCTGCACTTTCACGCTCGTCGATCCGGCCAGCGCTTCGAGCACGCCGGTTTGTCCCGCGCCCATCACGCCCGCAATGCCGACGATCTCGCCTGCATGCACGACGAGATCGGGCACATCGAGCGCACCGATACGCGCGTTGCGAATATGCGTCGCCACCGTATCCGCCGATGCCGACGACGCCCAATGCTGATTCTCGATCCGCCGCCCGACCATCAAATGCACGACTTCCTGAAGACTCGTTTCGGATACCAAACCATCGTGTACTTTCGCGCCGTCCTTCAAGACCGCGACGCGGTCGCATTGCTCGAAGATTTCGTTCAGATGATGCGAGATAAACAGAATCGACAAACCGTGCGCTTTCAGATCGCGCAGGAAACCGAACAATTTTCGGCTCTCGTTGAGCGTGAGCGATGCAGTCGGTTCGTCGAGAATCAGAATCGCCGGATTGCTGACGAGCGCTTTGAGAATGTCGAGAATCTTGTTCTCGCCAAGCGTCAGTTCACCGCATTCGCGATCCAGATCGATATCGATACCGAAGCGCTTCGCGAAGCGGCTCGCTTCTTCACGCAACGCGCGCGGACGGATCAGCCCGCCAGACAACGGCTCGCGCCCGAGCATGATGTTTTCCGCAGCGGTGAGCGTCGAAATCACCGCAATCTGCTGATGCGCCACCGCGATGCCCGCCGCCAGCGCGTCACCGACACTGCGCACGCTCACCGTTTTGCCGTCGATGGCAAGCGTGCCCGCATCGGCTTCCTGCGCGCCGCAGATGATCTTCACCAGCGTCGATTTGCCCGCGCCGTTCGCGCCGACCAGCGCGAGCATCTCGCCTCCGTGCAGGTCGAGATCGACGCCACGCAAAGCCGGATTGCCGTGAAAGCGCTTTTCGATGCCACGGGCGCTGAGGCGCGGAACCGTCTGCGCCTGATTGTCGTTCATGTGTCTGTCTCCTGACACTTCCTTTGCAAGCGATCCGGCGCGCATGGGACGCGTCCGGATCGCCTTCACACTACATGCCCGCGACCGCGCGATCGCGATAGATGTAGTACAGGTCCTTGGCGTTATAGGTCGGTTCGCCCGGCGCGGGGATATTCACGCCACGCACCAGCAGCGGCGCGGGAAATTCCACCGTCGGCACCGGCACCAGCTTCTTCGCATCGCCGCCCTTGGCCACGATCTCGTTGATGAGCCAGCCCGTGTACGCGCCCCACACTTCGAAGGCCTGCGCGGTCGTGCAGATCAGCGGATAGTTCGGCTTGCGCATGCGGTCCAGCGCGGTCGGATGCCCGTCGTGTCCGATCACCATGATCTTGTCCTGCATGCCGCGCGAGGCCACCACTTCCGCTGCGGCCATCGCCGGTTCGTCCCACGGGCACCAGATCACATCGAGATCCTTGCCGTAAGTCGTGAGCCAGTCGTTGACCGTGTTCTGCGTCGCTTCGTAGAAACCGGAATACTGGATCACGCGCTCGTTCTTGAGCGATATCCATTCGTTTTCCGTCAGCGCCGTCTTCATCACCTTGCCGCGCTTGCGGGTGCCGTGGTGGAAGTTGGCGATGATCGCGCACATGTTCGCCTTGGTCTTGCCTTGCGCGAGCAGCGTATCGATCATGAATTGCGAGGTCTGCGCGCTCATCGCGTAGTTGTTGCTGGTGATATCCGCGATGGCGGGCGACTGCCAGCCGGAGTCGAGACTGAAGAACGGAATCTTCGATGTCGTCAGATGGTCCAGCGCGCTTTTGGCTGCCGTCAGCGTGCCGTATAGCACGAGAATCGCATCGGATTTAGCGGTGATCGCGTCCTCGATCTGACTGACGAGTTGACCGGGATCGCCTTTTGCATCGGTCTGTTTGATTTGCCAGGTCTTGTCGAGGCCGTTCTTCTTGAGCCATTGCTGAAAGCCGTTCCACGAGCGCTGATCCGATTGCGCCGACATTTGCTGCGCCACCACGGCGATGCGCAGCGGCTTGCCGCCGCCCGCCTTCGGTGCGCTCGCCGGCGTCTGCGCATGCGCCGACGTGGCCCCGAACAACATCTGCGCGAACTGCGTGCCGCCGACCGCCGCCGCCATGCCGAGCAGGCGGCGGCGAGAAAGTTCGGGTTCCTGATTGGTGCTGTCTTCCATGCTGCGTCTCCTTTGTGGACTACGTGTTATTCAGCGAAGAATCGACATTCATTCAAAAAGCGCCGCGACCCTTTGCGGTTGATCCCAATGCGGCATGTGGCCCGCCTGCGGCACGAAATGCACTGGAATGGCCGCGCCCGCGCGGCTGGCGTGACGCCAGGGAACGATCGCGTCGTCGAGGCCCCAGATCACGCGCGCGGGTATCACCAGACTCGCCAGCGCGGCGCGAATATCGATCTGCTGACGGCCCGCGCTGACGAGGTTGTCCGCGAGCGCGGCCAATGCGCCACGTTGGTGGATGCTCGCCGCCATCTGATCCAGTTGCAATGCCGACAGCAGCGGTGGATTGAGCGCGGCGCGGCGCAGCAGATGCATCAGGCCGCCGCCTTTGCGCACGTGCGCCATGCCATCGATAAAATCGCCGTCGATTTCGCTGCCGAGTCCCGCGGGCGCGATCAGCGTCAACTCGCGCACCTTCGCGCCGAGCGTGGCGGCCACGCTCACCGCGACCGCCGCACCCAGCGAATGACCGACCAGATCGAATTCGCCGAGATTCAACGCGCGGATCAGCGCAACGATGGCATCGGCCATGCCGGAGATGTCGGCGCTGTTGAAATCAGTGGCGCCGTGCGAGGGGAGATCGGGCGCGATGATGTGCCTGCCGCGTCGTTGCAATTGGCTGGCGAGTGCGGACCAGACGAGGCCATCGCCTGCGAAACCATGCAGCAGCACGAGCGGCTTATGGTTCGATGCCGCCGTGCCCCACTCGCGATACGCAACGCGTCCTTGCGCCACTGTGCAATGACGCACGCCTTCAGCACTCGCGATGCCCTTGCTGCCCTCAATATCGCGCAGTTCAATACGCCCGCGCCGTCCCGTGCCTTCTACGTCACTCAATGCGATACCGCCATGCCGCGCCGCGCGACGTGCCGCCGGAGTCGCGCGCAAACGCGCAGTATCGCTCGCAACGTAAACGCGTACCGGCGCGGGGCGTTCGGCCACGATTTCCGACTTTGATTCGGAAACCGAAGTATCTTCCGGCGCAGCGCTGCCTTCTTCACCAATCGCGTCGTATTCCGCGAGCGGCGCGCCGACATCCACATCTTCGCCCACATCCGCGATGATCTTGCGCAGCACGCCATCCGCCAACGCAGGCATCTCGACCACCGTCTTGTCGGTTTCGATTTCCGCGATGGTCTCGCCGCGCACGAACGCATCGCCCGGTTTCTTGAACCATTCGACCACGCGGCCCTGCTCCATCGTTTCGCCGAGGCGCGGCAGCAACAATGACTTGCTCATGCGGGCACCATGCTGGAAATCATTTCGACGATCAGCGCCGCCGTCGGAATACTCGCGCTCTCAAGCGCCGGCGATACCGAAATCGGCACATCCTCACCGGCGATGCGCAGCACCGGATCTTCGAGGAAATCGAAGCATTCTTCCGATATACGCGCCGCCACTTCCGACGCCACGCCACACGTCGATGCCGCCTCGCTCACCACCACCGCACGCCCCGTGCGATTCACCGACGCCACCACCGTGTCCATATCGAGCGGATTAAGTGTGCGCAGATCGATCACTTCGACATCGACACCTTGCTGCGCGAGCGATTCGGCAGCTTCCAAAGCGACACCGACCATGCGCGAATACGTGATCAGCGTGACATCGTTGCCCGCGCGACGTACCGCCGCCTTGCCCCACGGCGCAATCGGCGTGGTGAGATCGGCGTCTTCCTTGCGTGCATAGAGCGCCTTGTGTTCGATGAACACCACCGGGTCGGGCAAAGTCAGCGCATGACGTAGCAAATGATAGGCATCCGAAGCAGTGGCGGGCATCGCCAGGCGCAGACCGGGCGTGTGCATCACCAGCGCTTCGAGGCTTTGCGAATGCTGTGCGCCCGCCGAACGGCCCGTGCCGCCTTGCGTGCGCAGAATCATCGGCACGCCGATTTGGCCGCCGAACATATAGCGGATTTTCGCGGCCTGGTTGCCGACCTGATCCATCGTCATGCCGAGAAAATCCACGTACATCAATTCCGCGACCGGACGCAGACCCGTCATGGCCGCGCCCACTGCCGCGCCGATGATCGCCGGCTCGCTGATCGGTGTATCGATCAGACGTTCCGCTCCAAACTCCTTGATGAGGTCCTTGGTCACGCCGTACGCGCCGCCGTAGACGCCCACTTCCTCGCCGATCACGACCACGGTATCGTCGGCCTGCATCGCGTCGCGCAGGGCCTGGCGCAAGGCATCGCGATAAGTAATTCTGGTCAGACTCATCGTGTCAGCTCCTTGCCAGCACGCGTTCGAGGCGCGTGCGTACGGGTTCCGGTTGCGGCTCGCCCACGCCATAAACGTCTTCGAACATGGAGTCGAATGCGGGCGCGGCAGATTTCTCGGTGAAGTCGATTGCTTCGCTCATCTCGCGGCTGATCTGCGCATCGAGCTTGTCGATGTCCGCAGCGCTCGCCTGACCGCGATCGATCAGCGTGGCGCGCGCGCGCAAAATCGGATCGCGCTTGCGGCCGATGTCCTCTTCTTCCGATGTGCGATAAGGACTTTTATCCATGCGCCCATGTCCGAAGAAGCGGAAGCACGACACCGCCATGAACGCGGGCGTGCCTTCGCGCGCACCGGACACAAGGTCCTGCGCCATCGCGAGCACGTCTTCCACATCTTCGCCATCGACCATACCGGTTCGCAATCCGAACGATGCGGCGCGCTGATCGAAGGCCGTGGAACGCGTCGCCTTGTCGATCCGCGTGCCCATGCCGTACTGATTGTTGATGCACACGAACAGCACCGGCAAATCCCACAGCGCCGCCATATTCATGCTTTCGTAGAGAATGCCTTGCTGCATCGCGCCATCGCCGAAGAAGGCGACCGACACCGCATCTTTCTTCAGCAGCTTGTAGCTCAGCCCCGCGCCGACCACATGCGAAATGCCGCCGCCGACAATCGCGTTCGCGCCCAGATGCCCGAGTGCCATATCGGCGATATGCATGGAACCGCCCTTGCCGCGACAATAGCCCGACGCCTTGCCGCCAATCTCCGCCATCATGCGATTCGGCTCCGCACCACGCGCGAGAAAGATGCCGTGCCCGCGATGATGCGTCGTGAAGCTGTCCTGCGGTTGCAGTGCGCCGACGACACCCGCCGCCGCGCCTTCTTCACCAATCGACAGATGCAGCATCGATCCGGCCGATAGTTCGCGCGCATACAACTCCGCGACGTGTTCCTCGAACGTGCGAATGCGCCGCATGGTCCGATACAGTTCCAGCAAGGAAGACTTGGGTGGAGAAAGCATGATCTCGACTCTCGTAAAGAAATTTCGATGAAGACGGTCCGTGGTCACGCCGAAGCCGACGGCCGCTGAGAGAAGCCGCGCAACGCCGGATAGAGCTTCTCGTATCGCGTATATATTTCGTCATACTGAATGGATTCGGCATGACGCGGTTCGATCAGGCGTCCCGGTTTCACCATCGCCGCAATGCCTTCGTCGATCGAAGCGAAATGGCCCGCGCCGGTCGCCGCCAAAATCGCCGATCCAAGCGATGGCGCTTCACTCGCCTTCGGCACGCTCACCGGCAAGCCAGCGATATCCGCATGCAATTGCAGCCACAATTCCGACGCCACCACGCCGCCGCCAATGGTGATTTCAGTCGCCGGAAAACCCGCCTGCGCCATGCGCTCGAAGATAGCGCGCGAACCGAAGCAAATCCCTTCGATCACCGCGCGGAACAGATGCGGCATGCCGTGCGCGAGCGTCAATCCAACGAACGCGCCGCGCGAGAGCGCATCGACATAAGGCGTGCGGTTGCCTTGAAAGTGATCGAGCGAAAGCAGGCCGTCGCAGCCCGGCGGGATCTTGCGCGCTTCGTCGTTCAGCGCGTTCAAATCGAGCTGACCGCCCGCGAGCCGCCGCAACCAATTGACGATGGAACCCGTCGACGTCTGCCCGCCTTCGATGATGTGCCGCTTCGGATACACCGCATCCGCATACGTGCCCCACAAGCCTTTCGACGCCGCCGACCGGTCCGATACCCCGAACATCAGATGCGACGATCCGGTGATGAGCGCCACCTGCCCCGGCTTCGCCACGCCGATGCCGATCATGCCGATCAGCGCATCCGCGCCGCCCTGCACGACTTTCACGCTTGACGGCAGGCCGAGATGTTCGGCGGCGCGTGCCGTGAGCGTGCCGACTTCGTCGCCCGGTGCGATCACGGTGTCAGGCCATTTGTCGAGCAGCGAATCGAGCTTCAGCGCGGCGAGCAGGCTCTTTGCGTAGCCGCCGCGTTCGGTCGAGTAGTGCCAGCGGATCGACACGTTGTCCAGACTCGCGCAGCGCCGCTCGGTCAGGCGCAGATTCATGAAGTCCTGGTACTCGCAGATGGTCGCCGCGCGCTCGTAGATTTCGGGTTCGTGACGGGCGATCCACAGCGCCTTGGGAATCATCCATTCCGCCGATACCGGGCCTTCGCCCGCGCCGTTCACGATCAGCGCCGGGTCGCCGGTGGCGAGCACGTCGGAGGCTTCGGCTTCGGCGCGCACGTCCATCCAGATGATGGCCGGACGCAATGCGCGGCCCTCCGCGTCCAGCGCGACCACGGTGCAACTGGTCGTCGCGAGCGCGATGGCATCGACATCCGCAGGCGCGACGCCCGCTTCGCTCACGGCCTGCCGCACGGCCGCGCCCATCGCCATCCACCAGTCTTCCGGATTCTGCTCGGCGCGCGCGCCCGCCGAAAACTGCGTGGCGTACGGATGCGCGGCCGAGCCCAGACACGCGCCCGACAGATCGAAAACCCGCGCGCGAATGCTCTCCGTTCCACCATCGATTCCGATCACACAACTCATGGCGTCTCCTGAACTCTGCACATTTGTCGTCGATCGCGACATTTGTGCTGAGTTTGATTTTCGATGATGCCTTTGTCAAGATGGTGAACATCGATAGAGGGGAAACACCTAAATGCTCGAGTTGAATCTTGCGCACGAGTCCGACGACGCCTTGATCGTCCGCGCAGCCTGGATGTATTACGTGGGCGGATTGAATCAGGAACAGACGGCGTCGCGGCTGGGATTGCATCGCAGCCGCGTGAACCGGCTGCTCTCTGAGGCACGGGATCGCGGGTTGATCAGCGTGACCATCAACCATGAATCGGCGCGCGATATTGAGGTCGAGCAGGCGATTGCGCGATGCTTCGAGCTGGACTTCTGCATCGCCACGCCCGCACTCGGTTTCGCCGACGACGCCGCCGATGCGAAAGCCGATCGCATCCGCGCGTCCATCAGCCGGCGCGCGGTCGGCGCGGCGGGCGCGAGTTTTCTGAAGGGCAAGTTATCGGAAGGGCCGATTACGATCGGCGTGAGTTGGGGGCGCACCATCGAACAGGTGGCGACGCAACTCGTCGGCGTGCGCAATCCCGAGGCGCGTTTTGTGTCGCTGCTGGGATCGCTCAAACGGAATTCGACGTCGAATCCGTTCGAGGTGGTGCAGTTCTTCGCGGCGCGGACCGGCGGCGAAGTGCATTTTCTGCCGGTGCCGTTCATCGCTAATTCGATGGCGGACGTGAAGGTGTTTTTGCAGCAACGGATCGTGCAGGAAGCGATCCAACTCGCGCGCAACGCCGATCTTTATCTGATCAGCGTGGGCGAACTCGAAGAGACGTCGGTGCTGCGCACGCAGGACATCATGACGTCCGAGGAGATGCGCAATATCAAGGAAAGCGGCGCAGTGTGCGACTCGCTCGGCAAGCTGTTCGATATCGAAGGCAAGGAGATCAATCACCCGCTCAGTCATCGCACGGTGGCGATTGCGACCGATGATCTGCGCGGACGCAATGTCGTGCTCCTCGCGGCGGGGCTGGAGAAAGTGCGCGCCACGATCGCGCTGTTGCGCAGCGGGATCGTGAAGGGCCTGATTATCGATGGCGATACGGCGTTGGCGCTGGCGCGTTCGTTGAAGCTGGCGGATTAGCCGAATCTGCTGGCGCGGGACGCATCGAAAGCGCTGCTTTCACGCCAGCGGAATCACCGTGCCGATTGCTTCGGGATGCCAACCTTACGCCTGTAGAAACACCCAAAAAAAGGGCCGATGCCCGCCTGCACATCGGCCATGAAAAAGCCCAGCGCTTCGAGCGCGCGCAAGGGATTCATCGCAGTCACCAGCCGTGTCCGTTCTTGTTTGGCCCGAGTTGCGAGCCGGTGATGCCGTGCTCCGGCCACGCGTCGACCGCGTGCGCATCGGTGCCGAGCGTGGCGCTTCGGGTTGCGCCGCGTCCCGCATCGCTGACCGATGGCAGCGCGATCTCGTCATGACCGATGCGGCCATCGGCGGTGCGCGCTGTCACGCTCAGCGTCATGCGTTCCGTCGCCGATACGGCGGGAAGCGGCGCCTGCCACACGCCCGCTTCGCCACCGGCTGGCTTCAATTCGATTGGGATACCTGATAAATCAGCGGTAACCGAAACGACATCATCGTTCGACACCAACACGCGCACGTGCGGCGTATCGTCCATCGCGCCCGGCCTGAAGCGCCGCCGATACAAACGCCAGTCGCACGGCTGCGTAATCATCACGAAGGGATACGGCGCATCGAGCCGATGAAACTTCCAGCTCACCGCGCCGCCATCTACCGCGACCACTGAAAAACCGGCCTGACCCTCGTCTTCTTCAATCTGTCCGGTCGAGCGCGTGGACGCGTAGATCACCCAGCCATCGTTCAGGAGTTCGTTGTAATGCGTATGACCCGTATCGACGATAGCGACGTTCGCGTGCGCAAACGCATACGCAAGCGACTCGCCCTCCGCGATATCGCCGGGATACGCGTGCATGAACACGACCGGCGGCGCACGATCGAATGCCGAGCGGTCGAGTTCCTGATCGAGCCATGCGCGATCCGCTTCGGAGAGCCGGAAATCCGGCCCGCCGCGCCCCGCCGACACGATATCGAGAAACAGACACCGATGCCCCTTCACGATCAGCGACGCCGGCAGCGGCGCATTCGTGAACGACACGAAGGCGTTCAGATGCCCCGGTTCGAAATCGTGATCGCCGGGAATGGCGTGGAGCGGCACGCTCAGATCGCGCAGCGTGCCGAGAATGCGCCGGAACTGCTCGGGCGTGCCGTTATTGGCGTTATCGCCCGGCAAATAAGCGAAGTCGATGCGATCGGCCAGATGCGCGTTGACGTGCCCGACCATCGATTTCAGATGATCGAGGCTGTGATACGCGTCGTCATTTGAAGCATGAAGATCGCCGAAATGCACCCAGCTCAGCATGTTCGATACTCCTGAATTGTTGTTATGCCGCAGCGTCTACCAGTTCGGCGATCTCGTGGACTTCGATCGTCCGTCCGTGTTTGTTCTTCACGCCGTGGCCCCACGCCTGCACATGCGCGCCCGGTGCGAGATAGTCGGCCAGTTCGGCGGCAGCGTGCGGCGGCATGCGCAGCGACGTGCCATCGTCGAGCAGCGCGCCGCGCAACTCGCCTTTCGGGCCGTGCAGCGAAAGCAGCACTTCGCCGCCCGCTTCCATCGGCGTATGTTCGACGTGCGGCTTCTGATGTTTCTCGCCGTTCTGATGCGGGCCTTCGTCGAGAATCAGCTTGCCGTTCTTCGTCGTCAGCGAAACCGCCGCGACGATATCCGCGCCGCGCGGTTTGACGCCGCGCACCCGCACTTCATCGCCGATAGCGACATTGCGCGCGATCTGCTTCGACAGATGCGGCGGAAAATGGACCTGCTTCATTTGCCGCGAGCCAATCACGAATCCATCGATTTCGCCGTGCGGATTGAGCAGAAAACGCGTCACGGTGCCGCGCGTTTCGGGAAGGCTGTCGGGGTCGATCCAATGCATGTTCGTAATCCTTATCGTTTATTCAAACTGTTTAGAAAGTCGGCGCGCGGTCGTACAGCGGCGTCATATTGCCGGGCGTGCCGAACGCCGTCGCCTGCAATGCCGTGCCGTATTGATTGCGCGTGCCGTAGCCTTGCGCCGATACCTTCGCACCCGCCTGCACGAGCGAGGCAAACTGTTGCGCGACCGGCGGCGTGAGCTTGACGACGGTGCCATCGGAGAGGATGACGCCATCGGGTTCGCCGCGCGGCGCGGTGGTCACATGCGCCACTTGTCCCTGCACGCTCAGACGCGAGAGTCCCGCGCCACGCAATTCACGCGGCAGCGGCATGGGACGCGCGCCGGGCATCGGCGGTTGATCGATGAGTTGCTGACCGCTGCGCGTATCGGTGATGCGTTGCGCTTTGAGATTGCCGCGCGCATCGCGCCAGCCGTCGATCTGCACGCTATCGCCGGGGCGCACGGCGGATGTGAGTTGCGTGCCGAGATGCGGCGGAAAGCGAACGAGCGCGCCGTCGCCGGTCAGGAAGCCATCGACGTCGCCATCGGGATTGGTCAGAAAACGCGTGACCGTGGCTTGCGTGGTGACGGCGCTTCCCTGATCGGCGCTCGGCCCGGGCGGCGGCGGCGCAGGTGCGACTGCTGGCGCAGGAGCGGCTGCCGGTGGCGGCGGCGGCGGTGCATCTGCCGGTGGTTGCGGCTGCGCGGCGCAGCTCGCACTCATCACGAGCAATACCGCGAGGCCGATTGGCTTCAGATAAGTCGATGTCGCTTGCATGGTTCACTCCTTCACATGACATGGAGTGAATTGCAAAGGCTGTGCCATCGGCTGCGAGCGCTTGCTGCAAGAGCTTTCAGCGTCTTGAGCGCAACGAGGTGTCAACGAACCGGACGCATGCTGTCCGGTTTCCCGTCAGTTGCCCGTGCCCGACAAGCCGAGATTCGCCATCCGCGTATACAGCGACTGTCGGCTGATGCCGAGCCTGCGCGCCGCCTCCGCGCGATTGCCATTGCTCAACGCGAGCGCTCGCTC
>NZ_JAQFVG010000329.1:0-44708 GCF_029439455.1 Caballeronia sp. BR00000012568055
CGTGAGGGAACAGAAGCGCTAATCACCGTTGGGCCGAATAGCGTCTGTACGTTGCCGTTTGCTGAGTCGTCGTCTTGGTTCTCTGCCGGGTTCGCTTGATTAACGCCCGGCGGCGCGCAGGGCGCGCACGCTGGAAGAATGAGCGCGATCCGCTCTGCTAAGGAAATGGAGATGCTTAAAGAGACCGTACCTATTCCCTTGCAGGCCGGGCAGGCCTCCGTGGTGGCGAGCTATTGTTACCTAGAGAGAGAATTAATCCACTTGCCTTCTCAACGGGCAGTGTCTGATTGGAAAAGCTGCTTTCTTTGGTGACTTTCTTTGCAGCAGCAAAGAAAGTTACCCCCCCGCCGGGGAGGCGGCTACTGAACGAAAACGCAAGACAAACGCAGTAGCAAGACAAGCAAGAAAACCGAAAACAGGAGCACACCAAAGGTGAACACTCTGAACATCCGCAAAGTAGCGGTCCTGGGCGCCGGCGTAATGGGCGCACAAATCGCCGCGCATCTGATCAACGCGCGAGTCCCTGTCCTGCTGTTCGACCTTCCAGCAAAAGAAGGCCCAAAGAACGCCATCGCGCTGAAAGCGATAGAGAACCTGAAGAAGCTCTCGCCAGCACCGCTAGGCGTAAAAGAAGACGCCCAATACATCGAACCAGCGAACTACGAAGACGACATCGCCAAGTTGAGAGACTGCGATCTGGTCATCGAAGCGATCGCCGAGCGCATGGACTGGAAGCACGATCTCTACAAGAAAGTCTCCCCGCACATCGCGCCGCACGCGATCTTCGCAAGCAACACATCGGGCTTGTCGATCACCGAACTATCGAACGGTTTCCACGAAGAACTCAAAGCGCGTTTCTGCGGCGTGCACTTCTTCAACCCGCCGCGTTACATGCATCTGGTCGAACTGATCCCGACCGAATCGACGAAACCGGAAATTCTCGATCAACTCGAAACCTTCCTGACGAGCGTAATCGGCAAAGGCGTTGTGCGCGCCAAAGACACGCCGAACTTCATCGCCAACCGCGTCGGCGTATTTTCGATTCTCGCGGTGATCGCAGAAGCAGAAAAGTTCGGTCTGCGATTCGATGAAGTCGATGATCTCACCGGCGCACGTCTGGGCCGCGCGAAGTCGGCCACGTTCCGCACGGCGGATGTCGTCGGTCTCGACACGATGGCGCACGTCATCAAAACGATGCAGGACAACCTGCCCGACGATCCTTTCTTCCCCGTCTACAAAACGCCGCCCGTGCTCGAAGCGCTGGTGAAGAACGGCGCGCTCGGCCAGAAGACCGGCGCGGGTTTCTATCGCAAGGAAGGGAAGGCGATCAAGGTGCTCGACCCGAAGACGTCGCAATATGTCGATGGCGGCGCGAAGGCGGACGAGTTGATCGGCCGCATTCTGAAGCGCCCGCCCGCCGAGCGTTTCAAGTTGCTGCGCGAAACCGACAACAAGCAGGCGCAATTCCTCTGGGCGATCTTCCGCGACGTGTTCCATTACATCGCCGTGCATCTCGATTCGATTGCCGATAACGCGCGCGACGTCGATCTCGCCATCCGCTGGGGCTTCGGCTGGAATCAAGGTCCGTTCGAAAGCTGGCAGGCGGCGGGCTGGCAACAGATCGCGAAGTGGGTGCAGGAAGATATCGATGCAGGCAAGGCGCTGTCGAACGCGCCGCTGCCCGCGTGGGTGCTCGATGGTCCCGTCGCGGAGCAGGGCGTGCATACGAGCGAAGGTTCGTGGTCGCCATCCACCAAGCGATACGTCCCGCGCTCGACGCTGTCGGTCTACGAGAAGCAAGTGTTCCGCGCGCCGCTCGTCGGCGAAACGGGTGCCGATCCGAAGACCTTCGGCAAGACGGTGTTCGAGAACGAGCACGTGCGCGCATGGCTGGATCAAGACGCAAGCGATGTGCTGATCGTCTCGTTCAAATCGAAGATGAACACCATCGGTCCGGGCGTGCTCGACGGCCTGACACAGGCAATCGATGTTGCCGAAAAGGACTACGCCGGCCTCGTGATCTGGCAACCGACCTCGCTGCAACTCGGCGCACCGGGCGGTCCGTTCTCAGCAGGCGCAAACCTCGAAGAAGCGATGCCCGCGTTCATGATGGGCGGCGCAAAAGGCATCGAGCCGTTCGTGAAGAAGTTTCAGGACACGATGCTGCGCGTGAAGTACGCGAACGTGCCGGTGGTGGCGGCGGTATCGGGCATTGCGTTGGGCGGCGGCTGCGAGTTGGTGCTGCAATCGGCAAAGCGCGTCGCGCATATCGAAACGTATATGGGCCTGGTGGAAATCGGCGTGGGTCTGGTGCCGGCGGGCGGCGGTCTGAAGGAAGCGGCGTTGCGCGCTGCCGAAGCCGCGAGCGCCGTCAACGCAACCAGCGATCTGCTCAAGTTCCTGCAGAAGTCGTTCGAAAACGCCGCGACCGCGAAAGTCTCCGCGTCCGCATTCGATGCCCGCGTGATGGGTTATCTGAAGGCATCGGACACGATCGTGTTCAACGTGTTTGAGCTGCTCGACATCGCGAAGAAGGAAGCGCGGGCGCTCGCTGCGTCGGGCTATCGTCCGCCGTTGCGCGCGAAGCAGATTCCCGTGGCCGGACGTTCGGCGATCTCGACCATCAAGGCGTCGCTGGTGAATATGCGCGATGGCCGCTTTATCAGCGATCACGATTATCTGATCGCGGGGCGTATCGCTGAAGCCATGTGCGGCGGCGATATCGAAGCGGGCAGTCTCGTCGATGAGGAATGGCTGCTGGCGCTGGAGCGTCGCGCGTTCGTCGACTTGCTCGGCACGCAGAAGACGCAGGAACGGATCATGGGCATGTTGCAGACCGGCAAGCCGGTTCGTAATTAAGCGCGACGCATTGGAGCAAACAATGAGCAAACAACTTCAAGACGCATATATCGTCGCCGCGAGCCGCACGCCGATCGGCAAGGCGCCGCGCGGCGTGTTCAAGAACACGCGCCCCGACGAACTGCTGGTCCACGCGATCAAATCGGCCGTGGCGCAAGTGCCGGGACTCGACACCAGCGTGATCGAAGACGCGATCATCGGCTGCGCGATTCCGGAAGCGGAGCAAGGGCTGGACGTCGCGCGCATGGGCGCGTTGCTGGCCGGTCTGCCGAGTTCGGTCGGCGGCGTGACGGTGAACCGCTTCTGCGCATCCGGCCTGACGGCGCTTGCAATGGCGGCGGACCGCATCCGCGTGGGTGAATCGGATGCGATGATCGCGGGCGGCTGCGAGTCGATGGGCATGGTGCCGATGATGGGCAACAAGCCGTCGCTGTCGCCGCATATCTTCGATCGCAACGAGGACGTGGGTATCGCGTACGGCATGGGTCTGACCGCCGAGAAAGTGGCCGAGCGCTGGAAAGTGAGCCGCGAGGCGCAGGACGCGTTCGCGGCGGAATCGCATCGGCGCGCGTTGGCCGCGCAGCAAGCAGGCGAATTCGCCGATGAAATCGCCGCGTACACGCTGCATGAGCGTTTCCCCGATCTCGCATCGGGCGAAGTGCGCGTGAACGCGCGCGAGATCAAACTCGACGAAGGCCCGCGCGCGGAAACGTCCGTCGAAGGTCTGGCTAAGCTGCGTCCCGTGTTCGCCAACAAAGGCTCGGTGACGGCGGGCAATAGCTCGCAGACATCGGACGGTGCGGGCGCGTTGATCGTCGTATCGGAAAAGATGTTGAAGCAGTTCAATCTGACGCCGCTGGCGCGCTTCGTGAGTTTCGCGGTGCGCGGCGTGCCGCCGGAAATCATGGGTATCGGGCCGAAGGAAGCGATTCCGGCCGCGCTGAAAGCGGCGGGATTGAAGCAGGACGATATCGACTGGATCGAGCTGAACGAAGCGTTCGCGGCGCAATCGCTGGCGGTGATTCAGGATCTCGGGCTGGATACGTCCAAGGTCAATCCGCTCGGCGGCGCGATTGCGCTCGGGCATCCGCTCGGCGCGACGGGCGCGATTCGTGCGGCGACCGTCGTACACGGCCTGCGCCGACGCAACCTGAAGTACGGCATGGTGACGATGTGCGTCGGCACTGGCATGGGCGCGGCGGGCATTATCGAGCGGCTGTGATGCTTCGGGTCCGTGGGCATACGCTTACGGACCCGACGATAACGGAGACAGCAGATGGACATTCTTATCGAGCGTGCGGACGGCGTGCTGAGCATCGTGCTCAATCGCCCGGACAAGAAAAACGCGATCACGGCGGCGATGTATCAGGAAATGGCCGACGGTTTGTACGAAGCCGAAAAGGATCCGACCGTGCGCGTGACGCTGCTGCGCGCCAATGGCAGCGCGTTCAGCGCAGGCAACGATCTCGACGATTTCCTCAACGATCCGCCCAAGGGTCTCGACGCGCCCGTGTTCCAGTTCCTGCGCCGCATCAGCGCGTTTCCGAAGCCGATTGTGGCTGCGGTGCCGGGCGTGGCCGTCGGCATCGGTACGACGATGCTGCTTCACTGCGACATGGTCTACGCGGCATCGACGGCGAAGTTTTCGCTGCCGTTCGCGCAACTGGGCTTGTGTCCGGAAGCGGCATCGAGTCTGTTGCTGCCGCGCACGGCGGGATATCAACGCGCGGCGGAAAAGCTGCTGACAGGCGAAGCGTTCGATGTGAACGAAGCCATCGCGATGGGTTTCGTCAACGGCGCGCTTGAAGCCAGCGAACTCGATGCATATGTGCAGAACAAAGCGAAGAAGTTGGCCGCACTGCCTGCATCTTCATTGCGTGTGACGAAGGCGCTGATGAAGCGCTCGCAGTCGAGCGAAGTGACCGCGCGCATGGAAACCGAAGCCGAGCAGTTCGCGCAAATGCTGATCGCGCCGGAGGCGCGCGAGGCGTTTCAGGCGTTCTTCGAGAAGCGCAAGCCGGATTTCACGAGGTTCGAATGATGCGACGCGCGCTTATCTTCACGTCGATGCTGCTCGCGTTAAGCACGCAGGCACAGGCGGCGAATCAAGCCGAATGCGGCGACTCGCAATCGCAAATGGCGATGAACGAATGCGTCGGCAGAAACATGAAGGCGGCGGACGAGAAGCTGAATCAGACGTATCGCGCGTTGATGGCGAAGGTCAGCAAGGACGGCGCGGAGCAGCTTCGCAAGTCGCAGCGCGCGTGGGTCGCATGGCGCGATGCGCAGTGCGAGTTCGACACCATGTCTTCACGCACCGGCAGCATTCATTTGGCGATGCAGGGCATGTGTATCGAACAACTGACGCGCGAGCAGACGAAGCATCTCGACTCGCAACTTCACTGCGAAGAAGGCGATATGTCCTGCGGCGGGCAATAAGATCAGTCGATGTCGTATTCCACGAAGCTGTTTTCCCGCGCAAAGCTGACGAGCCGCAGGCCTGCTTTCTCCGCGATCGCAATCGCCAGCGATGTCGGCGCGGAGATGGTCGCGACCATCGGAATGCCGACGCGCGCGGACTTGCGCACGAGTTCATAACTCGCGCGGCTCGACAGAAACACGAAGCCTTGCGTCGTATCTTCGCGTTGCAGCACGAGATGACCGATCAGCTTGTCCAGCGCGTTATGCCGTCCGACATCTTCGAACGCGTAGCGTACTGCGCCGTGTTCATCGCACCAGGCGGCGGCGTGCAAGCCACCCGTCAGCTTCGATAACTGCTGATGCGCCGACAACTCCCGCGCCGCGCGTTCGATCGCATCGGGCGCGAGCCTGGCCAGAAAGCCGGTATCCGGCACGCGCTCCGGCTGCAAATCCAGCAAGTCGATACTTTCGATTCCACACACGCCGCAGCCCGTGCGTCCGGCCAACGCACGCCGCTTATCTTTCAACGCAACGAACGCCTGCTGCACGACTTGCAGATGCACTTCCGCGTGCGGCAGCGCGACGCCGTCATCGCGGAAATAGACTTCGATATCGTGGATATCGCTGCCACGTTCAACGATGCCTTCCGTCAGCGAAAAGCCCACGGCAAACGCTTCGAGATCGCGCGGCGTGCACATCATCACCGCATGCGAGATGCCGTTGAAGACCAGCGCAACCGGCCATTCCTGACCGACGTGATCGGCGGCCACGCTTGTTTCGCCATGTCGATGACGTTTCACCTGTCGCTCGACATAGCCGGGTTGATCGTCGGTTTCGAGTGGATTCAATGAAGTGCTCCTGACTGCTTTTTTAAGCGCTTGATACGCAAGACTTCGGGTAAAGTCTGGGAACGTCATTTGCTGCTCTGACGTACCGCATTGCATAGATCGCTACGGTTGGATCCCGATACAGACTTCTACAATAACGTAAGCGGGCAAAGAACGCCCTTCATCCAACGAGGCTATCGCCATGGGACTTTACGACGCCGCCCGTCTCTTCGGTTTCGAGGTCGAATCCTCGGACAATCTGCGCTTTATTCCGCTGGCCGTGCGCTTCAATCTCGATCGCTTCGGCATGCGTATTTCGCTCGAACAATGGCAGATGCTGCCTTACGAAGACCGCGTGTTGCTCGCGCGTTTTCCGATCGAAGATGAAGCGGAGATCGAGAAGAACTTCGACCTCACGCTCGAAGAAATGCTTAAAACGCATACCAACACACAGCCCGATCACGTTGCGCGCGATACCGATCCCGTCTGGGCGCACGCCGACGCTGTGCCCGAAACGGTGATCCGGCAAAGCAGTCTGTGCGGCGTAAGTTCGCCGAGCTTATCCAAATGGGGAAAGCTCGATCGATTCCAGCGTTACGCGCTCGCCAAACTTTCCCGCAACACGGATAAGGTCAATCACGACTTTCTGCCCGCGATGCGCGAGTTTGGTCTGACGGAATAACATCCGCAAACGTTAATCTTTGGCTTTCCTCAGATTAATCGACGGCTGACCCTAAAGACGGCACGCTTGCTGCCGATATCGGCGATAACCAATGAGCACGGACTGAACGTTCGTTCTCCACTGCGCTCCGACGCGCAGCCAGCGGTATCAGCCAAAGGATCAGCCGTCGCATGAGTCGTTTCATCTCCAGGCGTTTGCTCGTCAGCATCGTGGTCGTGGTGGCCGCGCTTGGCGCGAATGCGTTCGTCGCGTGCGAACGGATCGGCGGTTTGCGCGACAGCGACGCCGGCACGCTGCGTCTGCTCGTCTTTACGATGCTCGCTGGCAGCGGTGTGCTCATTTGGCTGTTTGCGAGCCACGAACGTGCATCGCGCGAAAAGCTTGGGATTGCGCGAGCGCGGCAGCACAGCAACGAGCCGTTTCGCGGCATGTTCGAAGCGCATCCGGTGCCGATGTGGATCGTCGATCGCGAAAGCATGCGCTTCGTCGCAGTCAACCCGGCGGCCATCGCGCACTTCGGTCTGAACGAATTGCAGTTCATGAACATGACGCTGCGCGATCTCCATTACGCCGATGATTTCGACAGCTTCGTCGCGCGGCTCGCGCGCAGTGAGAGCGGATCGGCGGGCGTATGGCGATATCGTGGGCGCGATGGCGCAGCGATCAGCGCGGATGTATCGCATCACGCTTTACGATATTCGAACAAGCCCGGCATCTTCATGCTGGCGAACGATGTCACCGATCGCATCAACGCCGAAGCGGAAGCGCGTCGTTCGAACGAAATGCTCGAAGCGGTGATCGACAACATTCCGCAGCGCGTGTTCTGGAAGGATCGCGATTCGCGTTATCTCGGCTGCAACACCGCCTTCGCGCACGATGCCGGTCTCGCGTACAACGAGCAGGTCGTCGGCAAGACGGATTTCGACTTGCCGTGGAGTGCGTTTGCGGCGGCGGCGCGTATCGACGATGAAGAGATCATGTCGACTACCGTGCCGAAGATGCACTACGAGCGCGATGTCGTGATGGGCGATTCGCTGCGTACCATCGTCACCAGCAAGATGCCGCTGCTCGATGGCGAAGGGCAGACCATCGGCGTGCTCGGTTCCTATCACGATGTCACCGACAGCAAGCGCGCCGAACTCGCGTTGCGTCTGCAAAGTCGCGCGCTCGATGCCAGCGTCAACGCCATTCTGATCACCGGCGTGGTCGGCGGTGCGAACGTGATCGAGTATGCCAATCCGGCGTTCAGGCGCATCACGGGTTACGAGCCGAGTGAAGTGATCGGGCGCGATTGCCGTTTTTTGCATGGCCCGGAAAGCGATCAGGACGGACTCGTCGAGATTCGTCATGCGCTCACCGCGAATACGGAAGCGAGCGTGGTGGTGCGGAACTATCGGAAGGACGGCGGGCTGTTCTGGAATCAGTTGTTTATCGCGCCGGTGCCGAATGCGCTGGGACAGACGACGCACCATATCGGCATCATCAACGATGTAACCGACCTGATGAATTATCAGGAACAGCTCGAATATCAGGCCAATTACGATGGCCTCACGCGTCTGCCGAATCGCAATCTGCTGCGCGACCGCTTGCAGCACGCGATCGAAACCGCGCGTCGGCGCGATGCGAAGATCGCCGTCGTGTTTATGGATCTCGACGGCTTCAAGAACGTCAACGATAGTCTCGGCCACAGTGTCGGTGATCGCTTGCTTGCGGTGATCGCGGAACGGCTTGCGCGCTCGGCCCGTTCCAGCGATACCGTCGCGCGTCATGGCGGCGATGAGTTCGTGATCGTGCTCCCCGATCTCACCGATGAAGCCGGTCTGATCGCCTGGATGGAGCGCACGCGCGCGGCCATTTCCGAGCCGGTTCTGATCGACGATACCGAGCTTTACGTCGGATGCAGCATGGGCGCGTCGCTGTTCCCGCAAGATGGCGACGACGCCGAAACCGTCATGAAAAAGGCCGATCTGGCGATGTATCGCGCGAAGGATATGGGCCGCAACACCTACCAGTTCTATCAGCCGGAGATGAACGCGACGGTTGGCGCGCGCATGAACCTCGAACGGCGCTTGCGGCGCGCGCTGCGCGACGGCGAATTCCTGCTGCACTATCAGCCGCAAGTGGATATGGCGACGGGTTCGATCGTCGGGATCGAAGCGCTGGTGCGCTGGCGCGATCCGGAGCAAGGTTTGGTGTCACCAGCATCGTTTATTCCGGTGGCGGAGGAGAGCGGGCTGATCGGGCCGTTATCGGAATGGGTGCTGCGCGAGGCGTGCCGTCAGAACAAGGCGTGGCAGGACGCGGGATTGCCGCCTGCGCGCGTTTCCGTGAATCTTTCGGCGCGGCATTTTCAGCAGCGCGATATCGCCACGCTCGTGACGTCCGTGCTCGATGAAACCGGTCTGGAACCGCGCTTTCTCGAACTCGAACTTACCGAAAGCGCGATCATGCGCAATGCAGAAGAAGCGGTGTCGATGCTGGAAGAACTGTCGTCGCTCGGGATCGGTATTGCGATCGATGACTTCGGCACGGGCTATTCGAGCTTGTCGTATCTGAAGCGCTTTCCGGTGCATCGGCTGAAGATCGACCGGTCGTTCGTGGCGGATATCGGCTCATCCGATGACGATGAAACCATCACGTCGGCGATTATCGCGCTGGCGCATTCGCTGGAATTGCAGGTGATCGCGGAAGGCGTGGAAACCGAGGCGCAGCACGAATTCCTGCGCCAGCGCGACTGCGATGAAATGCAGGGCTATTTCTACTCGCGCCCGATGCCGCAGGAAGCGATTCCCGGCCTCTTGCAGCAGGGCGTGCTTGCCGAGGCTTAATCGAGCGCCGGCAACACGCGTGGCCGCCGATCGCGATCCGTGGCGACGTAGGTGAGCGTCGCCTCGGTCACCTTCACGACATCGTCCGCGCGATTCATGCGCTGCGCCCACACCTCGACATACACGGTCACCGACGTATTGCCCGTCTTCACAATGTCTGCATAAAAGCTCAGCAGATCACCGACGAACACCGGGTGCTTGAACAGAAACGAGTTGACCGCGACAGTGGCGACGCGCCCACTCGCGCGACGACTCGCCGGAATGGAACCGGCGATATCCACTTGCGCCATGATCCAGCCGCCGAAGACATCGCCGTGAACGTTGGCATCCGCGGGCTGCGGCACGACGCGCAGCGCGACCGGCTTCTGAGGGAGTTGCGATTCGTATGGCATGGCAGCGCGCTTTCCGGTTTGCACGTGTCGCCAAGGACATAAGGTCAGCGAAAGCAGCCCCTTGAACCTTCTGCGACAATGCTTATTTATGGGTCAATCCCAATCGATTGTACGGTAAAGCGCGCGTCCGACACGCTCGTCCGGTCGATATAAGCCATTCCCACAAAACATCATGCGCCGCTTCCCCACACGCGAGCCGGGCTTGCCGTCCCAAGGCCCGCGAGACGATTGGCAGACGATTCGCTCGCTCTTGCCGTATCTCACCACATACCGATGGCGCGTCGCGTTCGCGCTCGCGTGTCTGATCGGCGCGAAGGTCGCGAACCTCGGCGTGCCGATCGTGATGAAGCATATCGTCGATGGTTTGTCGTCCGTGCAGCGCCTCACCGCCATCAGCCGCGCACATGATGCGCCGGGCATGGTGCTGATCGGCGGAATCGGCTTGCTGGTGGTGGCGTATGCGGGCGTGCGGTTATCGACTTCGCTGTTCACTGAACTGCGCGAACTGCTGTTTTCGAAGGTGACGGAAAGCGCGGTGCGGCAACTGGCGCTGAAGGTGTTTCGCCATTTGCATTCGTTGTCGCTGCGCTTTCATCTGGAGCGGCAGACCGGCGGCATGTCGCGCGATATCGAACGCGGCACGCGCGGCATTCAGCAACTCGTGTCGTATTCGCTCTACAGCATTTTGCCGACGCTGGTCGAAGTCGGCCTCGTGATGGTGTTTTTCATCACCAAATACGAAGCGTATTACGCGATTGTTACGGGCATCGCCTTAGTCACGTATATCGTGTTCACCGTGAAGGTGACGGAATGGCGCACGCATTTTCGCCGCACGATGAACGATCTCGACTCGAAGGCGAACTCGCGCGCGATCGATTCGCTGCTCAACTACGAGACGGTCAAATACTTCGGCAACGAGGAATGGGAAGCGCGACGCTACGACGAGAATTTGCAGCGCTATCGCACGGCCGCGATCAAGTCGCAACGTTCCTTGTCGATGCTGAACTTCGGTCAGCAGACGATTATCGGCACCGGACTGGTGTTCATTCTGTGGCGCGCGACGCAAGGCGTGATGGCAGGGCGGCTGACGCTCGGCGATCTCGTGCTCATCAACACGTTCATGCTTCAGCTCTACATACCGCTGAATTTTCTGGGCGTGGTGTATCGCGAACTGAAGCAGGCGCTGACCGATATGGACCGCATGTTCACGCTGCTGGCGGCGGGACGCGAAGTGCCGGACGTGCCGAACGCGCCCGACCTGAAAGTGATCGGCGGCGCGGTGCGTTTTGAAGCGGTGGACTTCGCGTACGAATCGGCGCGGCCTATTCTTCACGATGTCGATTTCACGATTCAGGCTGGCACAACGACGGCGGTAGTGGGTCATAGCGGCTCCGGAAAATCGACTTTGGGACGCTTGCTGTTCCGCTTCTACGATCTCGACCGCGAGGCGGCTGGCCGCATCACGATCGACGGACAGGACATTCGCGATGTGACGCAGGATTCGCTGCGCGCGGCGATCGGCATCGTGCCGCAGGACACGGTGCTCTTCAACGATTCGATCTACTACAACATCGCGTATGGACGGCCTTCCGCGAGCCGCGACGAGGTGATCGCGGCGGCGCGCGCGGCGCATATTCACGATTTCATCGAGGCGTTGCCTGCGGGTTACGACACGCCGGTCGGTGAACGCGGGCTGAAGCTTTCGGGCGGTGAGAAGCAACGCGTGGCCATCGCGCGCACGCTGCTGAAAGATCCGCCGATCCTGATCTTCGACGAAGCCACCTCCGCACTCGATTCGAAGTCCGAGCGCGCCATTCAGCGCGAACTGGATTCGATCGCGCGCGAGCGGACCACGCTGATCATTGCGCATCGGCTATCGACGGTTACGCATGCGCAGCAGATCATCGTGATGGATCACGGGCGGATCGTGGAGCGCGGCACGTTCGCCGAATTGCTCGATGCAGGCGGTCTCTTCGCGCAGATGTGGGCGTTGCAGCAGCGGGCCGCAGGACCGGATTCGGGCGAAACGACGCTCGATCCGGTGGCGACGCTCGGCCGTTGATTTACTCCATCGCGTGCGCCCCGCCGATCGCCACCGCATCACGCCCGATCGCCTCAGTCGATGACCAGCGCAGCCACTGCGTGCGCAGCATGAACAACGCGCCGAACGCACACGTCGCAAGTACGCCGAAAGTGGCGAAGCCCATCTGATAACTCCCCGTGGTCTCCTTCGCGATGCCCATGATCACCGGCAGATAAAACCCGCCGATGCCACCCGCGGCACCCACGATCCCCGACAGCAAGCCGGTCTTGCCTTTCCATCGATGCGGCACGAGCTGAAAGGTCGAGCCATTGCCGAGACCAAACGCGATGTACAGGCAAATCAGAATCGCCAGGCCGCCCGCGACCGGCGGCATCCAGATAGCAAAAGCGAAATCGCCGATAGCAATCGCCGCGAGCAGCACGAGCAACGCGCGCACACCCGTCACGCGATCCGCCACATAGCCGCCGAACGGCCGCACGATCGCGCCGAGAAACGCCAGCAGCGACATGAACAGACCCGCTTCGAGCTTCGGCATCTGATAGAGCGTGGTCAGCAGCAGCGTCACGTACGAAGACATGCCGACGAAACCGCCGAAGGTGATGCTGTAGATCAGCATGACGATCCACGTATCGCGCTCGCCGAGCACGGAGCGGTATCGGCGCGGCAACACGGCAATGGCAATCAGCGCGCCGATCACCGGCAACAGCAGCACGCCAGCCTTGCCCGTGCCGAACACGCCCGCGTTCACCGCGAGCACCAGCACGACGAGACTCACGAGCGTCACCACGAAGCTCGACAACGCGCGCATCGTGCTGCCGGATTTTTCGCCCGCATCCGATGCCCACGCGAACAGCGCGACCGCCGTGATCGCCAGCAAGGGAAGCGCGGCGGCGGTGGACATTTTCCAGCCGAAGGCATCGGCGAGATGGGGGAACAGGAAGCCGTCGAGCACCGCGCCGATGTTGCCCGCCGCGGCCAGCCCGAGCACGAGGCCTTGCACCTTCGGCGGATAGTTGCTGCCGGCCATCGGCAATGCGACGGCGAAGCTTGCGCCGCCCATGCCGAGGAACACGCCGAGCACAAGTAATAGCGCATACGATGGCGTGCCCGAAAGCAAGGGCAGCACGATCGCCGGAATCGACGAAAGCAGCACGCCCATCAACGCGACGCGTCGTCCATCGGTCGATTGATAGAGGTTGCCGAGTGTCACGCGAAGGATCGCGGCGGCAAGCACCGGCACCGCGACGAGAAAGCCCTGTTGTGCCGCCGACATCGTCACATCGCGGCCGATAAACGGCGCGAGCGGCCCGTACAACACCCAGACCGTGAATCCCGTATCGAAGTAAAGAAAGCAGGCGACGAGTGAGCGCCAGTTGCCGCTTTTGAGCGAGGCAATCAGATTGGACATGGCGAATTCCGGATGGGCGTGCGTCGTTTCGATGCCGGAAATTTGCAAGGCCTATGCCAATCGTCTGCTGCACCGGCGCGAACGCAAGCCAGTCGTGCCTTTGCCCGAACGCACGTGTTTTTTGTCCACGATTTAACCAAGCGGATAACCGCACCGCGCCCGTGCGATGACGCTTGCGCGTGGTGCGCCACGCATTAAGCGTGGGCGTATCGATAAAATGCGGGTTTTGCCGCTATGAGCGCATCAAAGCGCACCACGAAGCATGGAACTCAAATGGCTCGAAGACTTCGTCTCGCTCGCGGAGACGCGCAGCTTCAGTCGATCCGCTGAACTCAGGCACATTACGCAGCCGGCGTTTTCGCGGCGTATTCAGGCGCTCGAAGCATGGCTCGGCACTGAACTCATCGACCGATCCGTTTATCCGACGCGTCTTACGCAAGCGGGCAACGTGTTCTATGAGCAAGCGCTGGCCATGCTGTCGCAGTTTCACGAAGCACGCACGCTGTTGCGCGGACAAACCGGCGTGCCTGCCGCGACGATCGAGTTTGCGGTGCCGCATACCTTGTCGCTGACCTACTTTCCTCGCTGGCTCGAACATATCGAAGCGAGGCTCGGGCGCATTCGCACGCGTCTGCGCGCGCTGAACGTGCACGATGCGGTGTTGTCGCTGGTCGAAGGCGGCTGCGATCTGGTGATGGGCTATCACCATCCAAGCCATCCCGTCGCGCTCGATCCCGCGCGTTACGACATGCTCACGCTCGGCACCGAACCCATCAGCCCGTTCTCCGCTGTGACCAAAGGCGGACGCGCGCGCTTCACACTGCCCGCATCCGCCGATACACCCGTGCCGTATCTCTCGTACACGCCGAACGCGTACCTTGGACGCATGACCGAGGTGATCATCGCGACATCGCCGGTGCGCTTGTATCTCGACAAGGTGTATGAAACCGACATGGCCGAAGGCCTCAAGGCGATGACCATTGCCGGTCACGGCATCGCGTTCCTGCCGCATAGCGCGGTGGAAGATTCCGTCGAAGAAGGGCGCTTGATTCGACTGGATCGCGGCACGCGTGGCACGCCCGCCGGTCAGTTCACGCTGACGATGGAGATACGTTTGTATCGCGACAAGATGGCGTCGCAGGGCGAAGAGCCGCGTCAGGCGCTGATGCGCGCGCTATGGGACGCAGTCGCTCAGGCAACGCTCAACACGCCCGCCGCGTAAGGCTTTCGAACGTTATGCACGAAACGCATAATCGGATAAGGAAACGGCATTGGATAAAAAAATGCCGTTTTTCGACAATGGGCGCATTCCACACAACGCTGGAGCGTCAATGTCCACCCCGAAGTACGATCACGCCGTTCCCTCCTATCTGAACGCCGACGACCTCGGCCCCTGGGGCAACTATCTGCGGCAAGTCGATCGCGTCGCACCGTATCTCGGTTCTCTCTCCCGCTGGCTCGAAACCCTCAAGCGTCCGAAGCGGATTCTCGTCGTCGATTGCCCGATCGAACTCGATAACGGCACGGTCGCGCACTTCGAAGGCTATCGTGTGCAGCACAATGTATCGCGTGGTCCGGGCAAGGGCGGCGTGCGTTATCACCAGGACGTGACGCTCTCGGAAGTGATGGCGCTGTCGGCGTGGATGTCGGTGAAGAATGCGGCGGTGAACGTGCCGTACGGCGGCGCGAAGGGCGGTATTCGTGTCGATCCGCGTACGTTGTCGCGTGGTGAGCTGGAGCGCGTGACGCGTCGCTATACGAGCGAGATCGGCATCATCATCGGGCCGAATACGGATATTCCGGCGCCGGACGTGAACACCAACGAGCAGATCATGGCGTGGATGATGGACACGTATTCCATGAACCAAGGCCAGACGGCGACCGGCGTCGTCACCGGCAAGCCGATCGCGCTGGGCGGCTCGCTCGGCCGCAAGGAAGCGACGGGGCGCGGCGTGTTCGTCGTCGGCACGGAAGCGGCGCGTCGGATCGGCATGGAAATCGAAGGTGCGCGGATTGCGGTGCAGGGCTTCGGTAACGTGGGCGGGATCGCGGGCAAGCTGTTCCAGGAAGCGGGCGCGCGCGTGATTACCGTGCAGGATCACACCGGCACCATCTTCAATTCGAAGGGTATCGATACGGTCGCGTTGCTCGAGCATGTGGCGAAGAACGGTGGCGTCGGCGGCTTTGCGGGCGCGGACCCGGTATCGAAGGACGAGTTCTGGATGATCGAAAGCGACATCCTGATTCCGGCCGCGCTGGAAAACCAGATTACCGAAAAGAACGCGGCGAAGATCAAGACGAAGATCATCGTCGAAGGCGCGAATGGCCCGACCACGACGGCGGCCGACGACATCCTGCACGACAAGGGCGTGCTCGTGATTCCCGACGTGGTGGCGAATGCGGGCGGCGTGACCGTGTCGTACTTCGAATGGGTGCAGGACTTCTCCAGCTTCTTCTGGACCGAAGACGAAATCAATCAACGACTCGAACGCGTGATGCGCGAGGCATTCGCGGCGGTATGGCAAGTGTCGAGCGAGCAGCAGGTCTCGGTGCGCACGGCGGCGTTTATCGTCGCGTGTACGCGGATTCTGCAGGCGCGTGAGATGCGCGGGCTGTATCCCTGATCGGATCGGCGGTGCGAAAGTTTTGATGAAGCGCGTGGCTCACGAGAGCCGCGCGCTTTTTGGCGTTCGTGCCTGACAATCCACAATTTCTGACATTTCGTTTTCCTTAGTTTACTTATACTCCGCGCAATCTTCGGGCTGACCATTCACCCGAAAGCACTGCGGGGAAGCGCTCGCCCCTCGATAAACGAGCGTAAACAAAAGGAGAACAAATGAAGAAGATCGGCTTACTAAGCGTGCTGTGCGCGCTGGTGCTTGCTGCATGCGGTGGTGGCGGTGGAAGCAACGACGACGGCAAGGCCGCGAACAACGCAGATGTTCCGCCTGCCGTCAATGGCGATTTCGAAGCACAGGGTATGTACAGCGGCACGGATGCGAACGGCGACAAGGTCAGCGGCGTCGTACTCGATAACGGCACGTACTACTTTGTGTATGTGAATCAGGCGACAAACGCACTTGGCCTGGTGCAGGGAACGGCGACAGCGTCCAATGCCGTGTTCAACTCCGCTGACGCCTTCGACTACCAGATTTACCGCAGCACCGCCGTCCACGGCTCAGTCAACGCAGCCTACTTCCCGCAGACGTCTTTGAACGGCTCGTTCACGTCAGCCGCGAATGAAAGCGCCTCATTTTCGACCACTTACAGCACGGTTTACGATGAGACGCCGAATCTCGCCGCAATTTCCGGGACGTACAACGGCGCGGGCGCTACGTTCAGAGGCAGCGAGACCGTCACGTTCGTGATCTACAGCAATGGCTCGGTGTACGGATCAGGGCCGAGTGGCTGCTCGTTCTCGGGCAACGTCAAGGTTCACGGCACGAAGAACGTGTACGACACGGCGATCGTCTTCGGAGACAAGTGTCCGAACCGCGGCGAGACCTTCACGGGCGTGGTGAGCGTCAACGGCAATGCGCTGATTGCAGCGGCGACGCATCCGGATCGTTCGGAAGCATTCGTTGTCGCGGCAACGAGATAATCGTTTTACAGGCACGCGGATCGCGCATCAGCGCCGCGTTCCTACCCCATAAAGAAAGCGGGCGACATTCACAAGAATGTCTCCCGCTTTTTTTATTGAACTGATTTATCATTCGCGCGGTCGCAACCGGGTTGCAACGTGTATCGCCAAGTCGTCTCGAAAATAAGACGGCGTGGGTTAACAGCCATTTCTTTCAGAATAATTACCCTGCTAAACTTGGCCCCGCTTTTGCCATAGGAGATCGAACACATGAAGATTAAAAAAGCAGCGCTGCTGTTGGCCGCGCTCGGTTTGGTTGCAACGTCGGCTGCCTACGCGCAGGATGCGGGGACCTTGAAGAAAATCAAGGACACGGGCGTGATCTCGCTGGGGCATCGCGAGTCGTCGATTCCGTTTTCCTACTACGACGACAAGCAGCAAGTCGTCGGCTATTCGCATGAATTCGCGCTGAAGGTCGTGGATGCCGTCAAGCAGAAGCTCGGCATGTCCGACCTGAAAGTGAAGCTCACGCCGATCACCTCGCAGAACCGTATTCCGCTCGTGCAGAACGGCACGGTCGATATCGAGTGCGGCTCGACCACCAACAACGCCGAACGTCAGCAACAAGTCTCGTTCTCGAACACGATTTTCGTGATCGGCACGCGTCTCATGACCAAGAAGGATTCGGGCGTGAAGGATTGGGCCGACCTGAAGGGCAAGACCGTCGTGACGACTGCCGGCACCACGTCCGAGCGCCTGCTTCGCAAGATGAATCAGGACAAGAACATGGGCATGAACATCATCAGCGCGAAGGATCACGGCGAGTCGTTCCTGACGCTGTCCACCGGCCGCGCCGTTGCGTTCATGATGGACGACGCACTGCTCGCAGGCGAACGCGCCAAGTCGAACAACCCGAACGATTTCGTGATCGTCGGCGCACCGCAGTCGCATGAAGCGTACGGCTGCATGATCCGCAAGAACGATCCTGAGTTCAAGAAGGTCGTGGACGACGCCATCGCCAAGGTCGAAACCTCGGGCGACGCCGACAAGATCTACAAGAAGTGGTTCGAAAGCCCGATTCCGCCGAAGGGCCTCAACCTCAACTTCCCGGAAAGCGATGACATGAAGGCTCTCTACAAGAGCCCGAATGACAAGGCAATCGACTAACCGGTTCGATCATCGAACGAACTAAACGGAAGGAGCTTGCTTCTTCCGTTTTTTTTGGAGTGAGTCCATGTCTTACCACTGGAACTGGGGCGTTCTGCTCAGCCCTGTTTCGACCGGCGAACCCACCACCTATCTCGGCTGGCTGATTTCCGGCTTCTGGGTGACGATTACCGTATCGCTCGCGGCGTGGGTGATCGCGCTCGTGGTCGGCTCGTTTTTCGGTATTCTGCGCACGGTCCCGAACCGCACGCTGTCGGCTATCGGCACCGTGTATGTGGCGATCTTCCGCAATATTCCGCTGATCGTGCAGTTCTTCGTCTGGTATCTCGTGATACCGGAATTGCTGCCGCCTTCCATCGGAAATTGGTTCAAACAACTGCCGCCGACCGCGCAGTTCTTTTCCTCGTCGATCATCTGTCTCGGGCTGTTCACCGGCGCGCGCGTGTGCGAACAGGTGCGCTCGGGTATCAACGCCTTGCCGCGCGGCCAGCGCAACGCGGGTCTCGCGATGGGCTTCACGCAATGGCAGACGTATCGCTATGTGCTAATGCCGGTGGCGTATCGGATCATCGTGCCGCCGCTCACGTCGGAATTCCTCAACGTGTTCAAGAACTCGGCGGTGGCATCGACCATCGGTCTGCTGGACTTGTCGGCGCAGGCGCGTCAGCTCGTCGATTACACCGCGCAGACGTATGAGTCGTTCATCGCGGTGACGGTCGCTTATATGCTGATCAATCTCGTCGTGATGCAGTTGATGCGCTGGGTCGAAGCCAAGACGCGGCTGCCTGGCTACATCGGAGGCAAGTAATGCATCAATTCAACTGGAGCGGTATTCCAGGCGCGTTGCCGACGCTGTGGACCGGCGCGATCATCACGCTGCAAATCACGGTGCTGGCCATTGTGGTCGGCATCGTGCTAGGGACGCTGATTGCGCTATTACGTCTGTCGGGCATCAAGCCGCTGCAATGGTTCGCCAACGCCTACGTGACGATCTTCCGTTCGATCCCGCTGGTCATGGTCTTGCTGTGGTTCTTCCTGATCGTGCCGCAGGTGTTGCAGAACGTGCTGGGTCTCTCGGCGGATATCGATATTCGCCTGGCATCGGCAATGGTCGCTTTCTCGCTTTTTGAAGCCGCATACTATTCGGAAATCATCCGCGCGGGCATTCAGGCGGTGGCGCGCGGTCAGGTGAACGCGGCCTTCGCGCTCGGCATGACCTACGGTCAGGCGATGAAACTCGTGGTGCTGCCGCAGGCCTTCCGCGCGATGGTGCCGCTCTTGCTCACGCAGGCCATCGTCCTGTTTCAGGATACGTCGCTCGTGTACGTCATCAGTCTCGCGGACTTCTTCCGCACGGCGGCGAACGTCGGTGACCGCGACGGTACGATCGTCGAAATGGTGCTGTTCGCGGGCGCATGCTATTTCGTGATTTGCGTGCTGGCGTCGGCCCTCGTCAAAAGTCTTCAGAAAAAGGTCGCAAGATGATCTCTATCAAAAACGTTTCGAAGTGGTACGGGCAGTTTCAGGTGTTGACGGATTGCACGACCGAAGTGAAAAAGGGCGAAGTCGTGGTGGTGTGCGGCCCGTCGGGTTCGGGTAAATCGACGCTGATCAAGACCGTGAACGGCCTGGAGCCGTTCCAGAAGGGCGAAATCAGCATCAACGGGCAGTCGCTGACGGACAAGAAGACCAACTTGTCGAAGCTGCGCTCGAAGGTCGGCATGGTGTTCCAGCACTTCGAACTGTTCCCGCATCTGTCGATCGTGCAGAACCTGACGCTGGCGCAGATCAAGGTGCTCGGCCGTTCGAACGATGAAGCCACGCAAAAGGGCTTGAAGCTGCTGGATCGCGTCGGCCTGCGCGCGCATGCGGACAAGTTTCCGGGCCAGTTGTCGGGCGGTCAGCAGCAGCGCGTGGCGATTGCCCGCGCGCTGTCGATGGATCCGATCGCGATGCTGTTCGACGAACCCACGTCCGCGCTCGATCCCGAGATGATCAACGAAGTGCTCGATGTGATGGTCGAACTCGCGCAGGAAGGCATGACCATGATGTGCGTGACGCACGAAATGGGCTTCGCGAAGAAGGTGGCGAATCGCGTGATCTTTATGGATCGCGGGATTATCGTCGAGGACGATCAGAAGGAAGCGTTCTTTGCGAATCCGAAGTCGGATCGCGCGAAGGATTTTCTGGCGAAGATCCTGCACTGAGCCTGTATTACCGGCGGCAGAGAACGCGGCGCTTCGAAAGGAGCGCCGCGTTTTTTGTGCATGCGTTGCGCTGTCAGCTTGGCGAGAAAGTCAGTCGGGCCGAATGTGAGAAGCGATTTCGCGGTCATCCGGTTTGGAACAAAGCGTCGCGAAAGCCAATCGTCAAGATTCTTCTAAGCTATATTCAACGGCGACGTTTGATCGTCGCAATTGATTGGTAATGCTTATTTAAAGAGGTGGTTGTCATGAAGAAAGTAGTCGGCCTTACTGCTGTCGCGTCGGCATTGTTTTTCTCTTTTGCTCAGGCTGCATTCGCCGATGGCTCGGAATGCACCGTGGAGTATCGCGTCACAATAAGCGGTTCCGGTGAAGTGTCACGGGTCCCTGTTTACAGCGGTGACTATTGCGATCAGGAAATTCACGCTACGTTCTGAGGCGCCATTTCCTGCTGCTAATCCACTCGAGATCGCGTGGTTTAGCAGCAAGTGAACGTGACCAACAGCCACTTCGGTGCTCGGTCACGTTTCTTTTTCCGCTTTATTCGATACCCAATTCCGTTTCCACCGCCGCGCTCGATCTTATTTCCTCGATCTTCAGCGCCGATCCCACGCATGCTTTCTGCAATGGCTCTGCGGCCTTTTTGGCAACCGCTTCCGGCACCGGAATATTCAACGTACGCGTGAGCGCGCCGCACTGGAACATGGCGAGATCGCCGGGGGTGAAGCGCGTCCAGATTTCATCGTCGGTGAGCGGCGAGGTGGCGATCACCGCCACGCGATCTTCCGGCGTCGTGTACTTGGCGAAGTCGATCGACATATCCGCGTCGATCAGATGCGCCGTCGAAAACGGCCAGCTCCGCACCAGATAGTACAAATGCGTCGAGCAGTGCGAGAACAGCGCCTGCCCGTTCGACATCAGGAAATTGAACACGCCGTATTGCGTGATGCCGCGCGTGAGTTCGGCCAGCGCTTCGAATAGTTCGTCGAGCGGCGGCTGAGAACACGGAAACGCGCGGCGCAGACCTTGCAGCAGCGTGCAGAACGCCAGTTCGCTGTCCGTGGTGCCGACCGGCTGATACACGCCGTTGAGTTCGGGCGCGTGGCCGTTGAGATCGCCGTTGTGCGCGAAAATCCAGTGCCGTCCCCACAACTCGCGCATGAACGGATGGCAATTCTCAAGCAGGATATGCCCCTGCGTCGCCTTGCGAATATGCGCGATCGTGTTCTTCGATTTGATCGGATAGCGCTTGACCATATCCGCGAGCGGCGAACTGGCGGACGACTGATGATCGATGAACAGTCTGCACGCCTTGTCCTCGAAGAAGGCGATTCCCCAGCCGTCAGCGTGATGATCCGTAACGCCGCCGCGCGCAGCGAAACCGGTGAACGAGAACGTCACATCGGTCGGTTCGGCGCAATTCATTCCGAGAAGTTGGCACATGTTGCTTTCTTTGCTTCGGGCAGCAGCTTTGGTCTGAAGCCGCGTTGTTACAATACGTACGACAAGCATATCACCGAGGTCGACGCCAAAAAAACGCGTCATCGCTCGCAGGTGCGCACGTTGTCAAATTCCCACGGCGAAAATTGCCGGCTCGTGCGCAGCTTTCGGAAGGCCTTCGACCAACACACGTTCCCGCCGCCAATACGCCATGTCCGCTCATCCTTCTCCGCTGAATACGCTCACCATCGCGCGCCCCGACGACTGGCATCTGCACGTCCGTGACGGCGATACGCTCGCCGCCGTGCTGCCGCATACCGCGCGCCAGTTTGGCCGCGCGATCATCATGCCGAACCTGAAGCCGCCGGTGACGACGACGGCGCTGGCATCGGCGTATCGGGATCGGATTCTGGCTGCGTTGCCGAAAAACGGCCCGGACTTCGAGCCGCTGATGACGCTCTATCTCACCGATAACACGCCGCCCGACGAGATCCGCCGCGCCAAGGCGAGTGGCTTCGTGCATGGCGTGAAGCTGTATCCGGCGGGCGCGACGACCAATTCGGACGCGGGCGTGACCGATCTCATCGGCAAATGTGCGAAGACGCTTGAGGCGATGCAGGAAGTTGGCATGCCGCTTCTGATTCACGGCGAAGTGACGGATGGCGATATCGATTTGTTCGATCGCGAGAAGGTGTTTATCGACCGTGTGATGACGCCGTTGCGTCGCGCGTTTCCGGGGCTGAAAGTGGTGTTCGAGCACATCACGACGAAAGATGCTGCTGACTATGTGCGTGAGGCGGAAGGCGATATCGGCGCGACCATTACGGCGCATCATCTGCTGTTCAACCGCAACGCGATGCTCGTCGGCGGCATTCGCCCGCACTATTACTGCTTGCCGGTGCTGAAGCGCGAAACGCATCGCGAGGCGTTGGTGAAGGCGGCGACTTCCGGCAATCCGCGCTATTTCCTCGGCACGGACAGCGCGCCGCATCCGAAGGGTTTGAAGGAGCACGCGTGTGGTTGCGCGGGCTGCTACACGGCGTTGCACGCGCTCGAGTTGTACGCCGAAGCATTCGGTAAAGCCGGCGCGCTCGACAAGCTCGAAGGCTTCGCCAGCTTCTACGGTGCTGACTTCTACGGCCTGCCGCGTAGTGCGGAGAAGGTCACGCTGGAACGCGCATCGTGGACCTTGCCCGCCGAATTCACCGCCGGCGATGCGCAGATCGTGCCGCTGAAAGGCGGCGAATCGATCAACTGGCGTTTTGCCGGGTGAGCTTTGCGGCGATCGATTGGGCGCGGCCCTGGCTTGCGCCTATCGCTGAACGCGGCAAGCGATGGAAGGCCGCAGCGCTGGTTGGTTACCCGGAATATCTTTCCTTATTGAACGAAGACGCGCGTGCGGCCGGGTTTTTCACCGGCCGTGGCAAGTCGTTGCGCTTCATCGCGCAGGACGATTTGCCGGAAGGCGCATCCTACGAAGGCCACATCGCCGCAACCGGCAACGTGCCAACGCGCCACAATCTCCACGATTTCTTCAATGGCCTGATGTGGTTCACGCAGCCGCGCATCAAAGCCGCGCTCAACACGCGACAAGCCGATCAAATCGATGCACTCGGCATCGGTCCGACACGTGGCGGCGTGCGCGACGCGCTCACGGTCTTCGATGAAAACGCCATCCTCTTCGCCAGCGCCGATCCATCGCTGACCGACGCGCTCCGCCGTTTCGACTGGAACACGTTGTTCATCGCCGAACGCGCGGCGTGGGGCGTGCGCTGCGAGGCGCGCATCTTCGGGCACGCGCTGCTGGAAAAGCTGATCGCGCCATACAAAGCGTGTACGGGTCACGCATGGATCATCGACGTCCCGCCCGACTACTTCTCACTCGATGAACCCGCCCGCCGCGCGACGCTCGATCGCTTAGTAGCCGACCGCCTTCTGTCCGAACCGCTCGACGGCCGCAGCTTCGCGCCGCTGCCGGTGCTGGGCGTTCCCGGCTGGTGGCCCGCGAATGCATCGCCCGATTTCTACGATGACGCCGCCGTGTCCCGCAAAGGCCGCCGCAACCGCTGATGGTAAAATCGCGGGCAGCAAAGCAGGCCAGGCAATCGCGGCCTCCGAGGTGAAAGCCGAAGAGGGCGAGGAAAGTCCGGACTCCACAGGGCAGGGTGATGGCTAACGGCCATCCGTGGCAACACGCGGAACAGGGCAACAGAAAGCAAACCGCCGATGGCTTCGGGCGCAAGTCCGGAGATCAGGTAAGGGTGAAACGGTGCGGTAAGAGCGCACCGCGGACGTCGCGAGACGCGCCGGCACGGTAACCTCCACCCGGAGCAATTCCAAATAGGCAGGCAGGCATCTTCGCGATGCAGGACGGTGCCCCCGTTCGTCTGCGGGTAGGAAGCTTGAGCGCGTCAGCAATGGCGCGCCTAGAGGAATGATTGCCACGCGCGTGCGGTTTCGGCCGGGCGCGTGCACAGAATCCGGCTTATCGGTCCGCTTTGCCGTTAATCAAAAGGAAAGAGCCGGCGTCTCGCGACGTCGGCTCTTTTTTTGGCCTCAGGCAATTCGCTCAGATTTCGACGATATCGAACGAATGCGTGAGTTCCGCCGTCTTCGCCAGCATGATCGAAGCCGAGCAGTACTTGTCGTGCGACAGATTGATCGCGCGCTCGACCGTCGCCGGGTTCAGATTCTTGCCAGTCACCGTGAAATGAAAGTGGATCTTGGTGAAGACCTTCGGATCCTCGCTCGCGCGATCCGCCTTCAGCGTCACCGAGCAGTCGGTGATTTCCTGACGGCTTTTCTTCAGGATCATCACGACGTCGTAGGCGGTGCAGCCACCGGTGCCGAGCAGCACCATTTCCATCGGACGCGGCGCGAGATTGCGCCCGCCACCTTCCGGCGCGCCATCCATATTGACCAAATGGCCGCTTCCCGTTTCGGCGGCGAAGGCCATGCCGTCCTGTCCCATCCAGCTAACTTTGCATTCCATGCTCAGGCTCCAGCCGCTTTTTCGAGGGTTTATTGTAGCCGTTTGCGCAAAAACTCATTGCCGCCGGGTCTGGCTTCTACTGGTTGACGACTTGCTATAAGTCACTGTTTTGAGTCATTCAATACAGCTATTCAGGCGACTCGAGGCAGCACTCTAGAGTGTGCTAAGCCGTGTCGAGCAAGTAAGAGTTCAATCTAACATCTTGTTTTATCGATGAAATTACCAAAATCCCACATATTTCATATTAAGAAATTCAATTTCACGATATAGATTCTTCTTGCTTCGCAGCATACCGATGCCTATACTCGGTTCTGTCTCCTCCACCTCCTCCTTTGGTGGATTAAGCCCGAGCCACACGCGCCCGGGCTTTTTTTCGTCCCTCGTCGCGTGGCTCTCCGCAACGCTTTGACGCAGCGGACCATTTCCCTTTATAATTCAAAGTTCTCTTCGCACCACGCCCGCGGAGAGAAGCCTGAGAGAGCGTGCAAGTGCAGCACATATAAGCACGGCCGAACAGGAAAGCTAAAAGGGCACATCAATTTTTGGATCGATCATGAAGACGTTTTCCGCAAAAGCCGAAGAGGTGACGCGCGAATGGTACGTGATTGACGCGACGGACAAAGTCCTCGGCCGTGTTGCCAGCGAAGTGGCACGCCGTCTTCGCGGCAAGCACAAGCCTGAGTTCACTCCGCACGTCGACACTGGTGATTTCATCATCATCATCAACGCCGGCAAGCTGAAGGTCACGGGCAACAAGGCCACGGACAAGAAGTACTATCGTCACTCGGGCTACCCGGGCGGCATTTACGAAACCACGTTCGGCAAGATGCAAGAGCGTTTCCCGGGCCGCGCGCTCGAGAAGGCTGTCAAGGGCATGCTTCCGAAGGGTCCGCTCGGCTACGCAATGATCAAGAAGCTCAAGGTCTACGCCGAAGCAACGCATCCGCACTCGGCGCAACAGCCGAAGGCGCTCGAGATCTAAGGAGCCCACATGATCGGTAACTGGAACTACGGTACGGGCCGCCGCAAGAGCGCCGTCGCTCGTGTCTTCATCAAGTCGGGCAAGGGCGAGATCGTCGTCAATGGTAAGCCCATCGCCGACTACTTCTCGCGCGAAACGTCGCTGATGATCGTGCGTCAACCGCTGGAACTCACGAACCACGGCACCACGTTCGACATCAAGGTCAACGTGTCGGGCGGCGGTGAAACGGGTCAGGCAGGCGCAGTCCGCCACGGTATCACCCGTGCGCTGATGGACTATGACGCTACGCTCAAGTCGCAACTGTCGAACGCTGGCTTCGTCACGCGTGACGCGCGTGAAGTGGAACGTAAGAAGGTCGGTTTCCACAAGGCACGCCGCCGGAAGCAATTCTCGAAGCGTTAACCGTTCGATTGCGCTTTGGGTTTCGTCCGGGCTTTGGTTCGGATCGAAATTGCTGGAAAAGCCGCCCGCACTCAGGTGCCGGCGGCTTTTTCTATGGTGTGTCGTGGCGCGTGCAGACTAAAAGATGTCGAATTTGCATATAGCCCATTGATTCCATGGACATTCGGCACGATATTGAGATCAGCCCTACAATAGCGGTTAGAAGCTTAATTGGAGAATTCGAATGAGCGCTGTCAGCGACACCCCCACGACCGAAATGCCGTTGCCGTTCGTCTTCACCGACGCGGCCGCCGACAAGGTCAAGCAACTGATCGATGAAGAAGGCAATCCGGAACTGAAGCTGCGCGTGTTCGTGCAGGGCGGCGGATGCTCGGGCTTCCAGTATGGATTCACGTTCGACGAAGAAGTCAACGAAGACGACACCGTGATGGACAAATCCGGCGTTCAATTGCTGATCGACTCGATGAGTTACCAATATCTGGTCGGCGCGGAAATCGACTATAAGGACGATATCAACGGCGCGCAGTTCGTGATCAAGAATCCGAACGCGACGACGACTTGCGGATGCGGTTCGTCGTTCTCGGTCTGAGTTTTCTCTCGGAAGCCGATGCAGTGAAGAACGGAGCCATTTGGCTCCGTTTTGCGTTAACAAACATCAGCGCGGGTAAATCGCGCCCAAAACACGCTCACCCGCCGCGCCCGTCACCGATGCCAGATTTCCCGGCTCGCGCGCGACGCAGCGCATCGCCAGCCAGGCGAAGGCGAAGGCTTCGACTTGCTGCGGCGGCACGCCGAGCGCGTCCGTCGTCATGACGGGAACGCCGGACACGCCGCTATTTTCCAGCGCTTTTTGCAGCATCCTCAGCAGCACCGGATTGCGCGCGCCGCCGCCGCAGACATAGACCGCGCGCGCATCGGATGCGTGGCGTTCGATCTCGCGCGCGACAGTCGTGGCGGTCAATGCGGTTAAGGTCGCTTGCACATCGGCGGGCGGTAATCCAGGAAAGGCGGCGAGTTTCGCGTCCATCCACATCGGATTGAAAAGATCGCGGCCGGTGCTTTTCGGCGGCGCTTCCGAGAAGAACGGTTCATCGAGCAGGGCGTTGAGCAGCGGCTGATTCACCGTGCCTTGCGCGGCGAACTGGCCGCCATCGTCATATGCGCGTTGCAGATGACGCAGCGCCCATTCGTCGATCAGCGCATTCGCCGGGCCGCAATCGAAGCCGCGCACCGCGCCGCTCGCCGACAAAATCGTGATATTGCTGATGCCGCCCAGATTGCAGACCACGCGCGTTTCCTTCGGCGCGCCGAACATCGTCGCGTGGAAGGCGGGCACGAGCGGCGCGCCTTGCCCGCCGGCGGCCACGTCGCGGCTGCGGAAGTCGGCGATCACGTCGATATTGGTCATTTCCGCCAGCATCGCAGGATTGTTGATCTGCCGTGTGTAACCCTTTTCCGGGCGATGCCGCACCGTCTGGCCATGCACGCCGATCGCGCGCACCTTGGTCGCGGAACAGCCGCTCATGCTCTGCAATTCATGGCAGCAGATCGCGTAGCGCGTGGCGAGCGAGTTGGCGGCGAGCGCTTCGCGTTCGAGTTCGTTGTCGCCGGGCGCTTGCAGCGCGAAGAGCGCATCGCGTAAATCTTTGGAAAAGGAAATGTGCGCCTCGCCGAGCACGACCGGCGTCTTGCCCGTCGCGAACTGCACGGCGACGCCATCGACACCGTCCATGCTGGTGCCCGACATCAAACCGAAGTACACGCCGTCTGCGTGGCTGGTTTCGACTTCCTCGCGTTTCTTGCCCACGTTGCGCTCCTATCGTCGTTGGGTTAAGACGATTCAGCGGCGAATTATCCGCGTATCGGAGAGAATCGTTAAGTGGTATGCGCACTTTATATGCTTGTTATGGGCGTGAACGTGAACATAACGAAGGGGATTCTTGGATGCTTGGCGATGCGCGGGTTCATCCAGGAACCGCACCGGTCGCTTCGCTGATGGTTATATGAAAGGCCACTCATTCCCTAATTGCGCGGCCGCCGACTGATGTAATTGACGCGGATGCTGCGAACACGATCACGGTGACGAAGAGTAGTGCGCTTGCAACCGACAAATAGAGAACTGCGATCGACGCCTTACGATTAATCAGTGGAGCGAAATAAACAAGGATGCCCACAAGGCTAGTCAGCGCCATGCTGTTTGCTCTAAATCGACCGAGCAGATGCACGGGGCACTCTTGAAGAAAGCGAGTCTCCATTCGGATGCGGACAAAGGCGAAGGCGGCGCCGAGTAGAAGGTGCATTGCGACCAGAACAGGAAGCCGCGACGCAAAAGGAACGAACCCAAGTACGAGCGACATCGCGCTGATAATAATCAATTCGAAACTCAAAGGGCGGACCATTTTAGTTTTCAATATGGCCAACGAAACGCTTACTCCCAGTGCTCCGACCGACCACGCGGTTTCTATCTTCGAATATTCGATACTGCTCAGGTTTAAGTGAAAGGCGATCAGACTTGGAAGTAACATATTCGTCGCTTGGCCAATCGAATAAACGAGCGCACCGGAGCAAGCAACGTAGAACAATATAGGATGATTAAAGTAAATCGACGCTTGGAACAATCCGGTCACCCGTCGCTTTCGTTCAATTTTTTTGTCTAGGCGTAGATCCCACAATAGAATCAAACATAGAAGAGTGGTAAGTCCCGCAAGCAGCGAAATGATGAGAAGCCCGAATTCTACTGAAACTGCGGAGGCGGCAGCACCCGCTATTCAGGTTCCTGCAATTAGTGCAATTTGATTTACGGTATTAATCCGAGCAAGCTGGCGTGCGCGTATCTCGTCGGAAATAAACGTGCGCAAAAAATAATCCATCGCGCCACTCGAAAGCAATGAAGCGCCTGATAATAATACGGTAATGGATGAAAGCACAAAAAAAGGCGCAATGGAAGGTGCGAATCGCAAAATGCAGGTTGCGATTAAACCAAAAAAGAATGCCGAAACCTGTCCTAAACACAGGAGCATCTTCTTCCGCGAAATCGAATCGACGAGACGTCCAATGATTGGCGAAATGCACAGAGTCGATACACTTGAAACCAACAGCAATTCAGCAACAGCACTTACCCGACCCGTCGCCAACGTGGCGAACCACGCAATGGCAACGGTCTGGAAGCCAATTCGAAAGAAGTTCAACGCATAGATCGCGAGAAATCGAATTAACGACACGTGAAGATCCAAATGTAGGGGGGCAGCGTTCGGAAGACATACGGCACACAATCAGCAAAACTAACAAGCAAGACTGACGGCGTCTACATCGACTGATCGCAAAAAAATTCGGGTATAAGGCACACCGGGAATCGGCTCCTCAAAGATGTCACGTGCATGCGCACCCGCGACATTTCGGGCAAAGATTATGCGGCGGCTTCGCTGCGGGACTGAGTAACGCACGCGGCTATCCGCAATTGATTGCTTTAATGCTGCGAAGATCTCGGGATCAAAACTTTCATTGTCGCTGGAGCCTACGACGCTCCCATTGATGTACAACGGAAATTCATTTTTCTCGTCGTCCGCAAAAATTGGAACATCTACTGTATCAGGCGACACGATCTCCAGTTTTCCTTCTCCTAGATCATAGATACTCGGCGCTAATTTGACGGAATAACGTTTGCCAACCCCAACGCGTTCCATAAAGGTCTTCTTCTCATCCCATGAATGAAATGGAACCCAATGAAAACAACCAGGGCGATAATATTCTATTAGTACGTTGTAAAGCATGATATTGCAGGGCATCGACACTGTATCGCCATGTATAACACCGTCGGTATGGAAACCGAGCTTTGTCTCCGGGGCGACCGTCGGCAGTCCGAATTCAGTCAGCTCGCGACTCTTTTCATAGGATGCAGCGTAAATCGTGAATGGCGTACCATTAATCTTGTCGTGCGCGAGAGAAAAGACATTCGAGCCGAATCCAGTTGCCAGAGCCACGCCCCAAAACGCATTATCATCAACGCTGAGCGTTCGGCTTTCTGGAATGTCAACTGCCACGATTCCAGCCTTTGCATCCGATAGCTCTGACTTTACGAGATCGATTTCCGTGGAAAATATTTCGCTTGCGAGCTTGTGAGCGGATTGTGTGAGAGCCCGATCGTTTAGTTTCGAGATGTCAGGGATAATCGCAGAGGCATCCGGAAGCTGATCAATAAAATGCTGGTAATCAGCTTCACCGAGTTCGATGATCTTGGGTGTGAGACGCATTTTGGTTGTCATAGTATTGCTCCGAGTTTTCCTGCCGAACTCGCAGGAACAAAGCTAATGCTCCTGCTTCCCTCTTGTCAAACGATATTACATGTTCGGCCCGCTACATTCAGGCTGAGTCAGATTCGGGCGGAGATTTCCCATCAGCTTGTTTGTGGACAGACCATTACTCTGAATTTTCAGAGAATGATCAACTGCATGCTTCGACGCTTCCTGCGGAATGCTTTTAATATCCTGATTCATTTTGACCTCGTCTTAATCTGTTTGGTTGGGTTCGCAGGTATTTAAGCCTGCGTGATTAATCTAATGCGAGGAGTTAATTAAGGCAATGCTATTTTTAATTTGAGATGCGGATCCGCCTTTTTAAGATGCTCGTTAGTAAGAGGCATATGTTTTTTCCATAAGGGTAATCTCTCATGTTTTGTACCGAACGCGGTTACTAGCATGAACTTTCTGCATTTTGCGGCAATGAGATAATAAAATTTCCGCTTATTACACTGGATGGCGCGTCATCGCGTAAAATTCCAGCCAGAGCGGGGCTCGTGTACGGGCTTCCTGGCACTTTCGAAGTGCCGTAGATTTTTGTGCGCGTCTCATTGTGTGGATAGTCAAACGCGAGACGCCTTCGGGCCGAGCGTAACGTTCCTCTGACTAACCACCCGCACCGGCAACCATCGAACCCTTTGACTTTCACAAGCCGCAAGCATGACCACTGATTCCAACGCTTCCGCGAGCCTGCCCCTCCCGATCACCGATGAGGTGAAGAACGCGCTCGCCATCGCCAAACGCGGCTGCGACGAACTGCTGATCGAAGACGAATTCGCGCAGAAGCTCGCGCGCAGCGCCGCCACGGGCAAGCCGCTGCGCATCAAGCTCGGTCTCGATCCGACCGCGCCGGACATCCACATCGGCCATACGGTCGTATTGAACAAGATGCGCCAGTTGCAGGATCTCGGCCATCAGGTGATCTTCTTGATCGGCGATTTCACGTCGCTGATCGGCGATCCGTCGGGCCGCAACGCCACGCGTCCGCCGCTCACGCGCGAGCAGATCGAAATGAACGCGAAGACGTATTTCGAGCAGGCCGCGCTGGTGCTCGATCGCGAGAAGACCGAAATTCGCTACAACAGCGAATGGTCGATGCCGCTCGGCGCCGACGGCATGATCAAGCTGGCATCGCGCTACACGGTCGCGCGCATTCTGGAGCGCGAGGATTTCACCAAGCGCTTTCAGGGCGGCGTGCCCATTTCCATCCACGAATTCCTTTATCCGCTGATGCAGGGCTACGACTCCGTCGCGCTGAATGCGGATCTGGAACTCGGCGGCACGGATCAGAAGTTCAACCTGCTGGTCGGCCGCGAATTGCAGAAGCAATACGGTCAGGAACAGCAGTGCATTTTGACGATGCCGCTGCTCGAAGGCCTCGACGGCGTCGAGAAGATGTCGAAGTCGAAGCACAACTATGTCGGCATCAGCGAAAAGCCGACGGATATGTTCGGCAAGCTGATGAGCATTTCCGATGTGCTGATGTGGCGTTACTTCGAGCTGCTGTCGTTCCGCAGCATCGCGGAAGTCGAGGCGTTCAAGAAGGAAACCGAAGGCGGGCGCAATCCGCGCGACTTCAAGGTGATGCTGGCGCAGGAAATCGTCGCGCGCTTCCATTCGAAGGCGGACGCCGAGCGCGCGCTCGAAGACTTCAACCACCGCGCAAAGGGCGGCGTGCCGGACGATATTCCGTCGATCACGCTTGCTGGCGCGCCGCTCGCCATCGGGCAGATGCTGAAGCAGGCGGGACTGGTGCCATCGACGAGTGAAGCGCTGCGCAATATCGAGCAGAACGGCGTGAAGATCGACGGCACGGTGATTACCGATAAAGCGCTGAAGGTCGAAGCGGGCGAGTTTGTCGTGCAGGTCGGCAAGCGCCGCTTTGCGCGCATTACGCTGACCGCATGATCGCGCTGATCCAGCGTGTGAAGCGCGCCGATGTGCGCGTGGACGATCGCGTCACTGGCGAGATCGGCGCGGGTTTGCTCGCGCTGGTCTGTGCCGAACGCGGCGACAACGAAGCTGCCGCCGACAAGCTGCTCGCCAAAATGCTCGGCTATCGCGTTTTCAGCGATGAAGCGGGCAAGATGAATCTCTCGGTGCAAAACGTCGAAGGCGGTTTGCTGCTGGTTTCCCAATTCACGCTCGCCGCCGATACCAACAGCGGTCTGCGTCCGAGCTTCACGCCCGCCGCGCCTCCCGACGAGGGACGCCGCCTGTTCGATTACTTCGTGACGCAGGCGCGCGCGAAGCATCGGATCGTGGAAACGGGCGAATTCGGCGCGGACATGCAGGTATCGCTCGTCAATGACGGGCCGGTGACTTTCTGGCTTCAAGTGCGCCCATCATGACGACTCAGGTTCTCTTTATTCGACACGGCGAAACCGACTGGAATCGCATCAAGCGGATTCAAGGGCATATCGACATTCCGTTGTCGGAGCATGGTTTCTTGCAGGCCGAACAGTTGGCCACGCGCCTCGCGCACGAAAAGCTCGACGCCGTTTATTCGAGCGACTTGCAACGCGCGATGCAAACCGCGCGTCCCTTTGCCGATTCGCTGGGTCTTGATCTGCGTCTGACCGAAGGCTTGCGCGAGCGTTTCTACGGCGCGTTTCAGGGCCACGACAGCGAAGAGATCAACGCGAAGTTTCCCGATGAATTCATCGAATGGCAGACGCGTGATCCGGGCTTTTCGCCGCCGGGCGACGGCGAGTCGCAGCGCGTGTTTTATCACCGCGTCGTGCACGCGATGGAGCCGATCATCGCCGCGCATCCGGGCGGGCGGATCGCGTGCGTCGCGCATGGCGGCGTGCTCGACTGTATTTATCGATACGCGATGAAGTTGCCGCTGTCGGAAGCGCGTAACTGGCCGTTGCTGAACTGCAGCGTCAACACGGTCGAATATGGCGATGACGGCGCAAAGGTGATCGCATGGGGCGACGTCTCGCATCTCGCCACGGATACGGACGACGACGATTTTCGTAAGCGGGGTTAATCGGTCGATGTTGGTGTTGTCACGCGTTTTAAAGCGCGCTTCGACACGGTGTTGGTATATCCCCAGCGCACGACGGACGCGACCACTTTCACGCCCGGATTCGCGATGATCTTCCGCGCGGGCTTCATCGAGCCAAGTCCGAGCGTCTGCTGCGCCCATTCGGGCAACAAATCGACGCCCGCGCTGAACAGCATCCGGCTAGCCGGCTTCATGACGATGCTCGGCGTCGGCGCACGCTTCAGCACGTTCAACACTTCACGCGTGCGCTCGCTTGCCTGCAACTGCGGGTGCATCGCTTCCAGATATTCTTCGATCGCGGCCCGTGTGGTTGGCACATCGCGCGCGCCGAGCATTCGCGCGATGGTCGCGGTTTCATCGAAATAGCGGTCTTGATCCACGTTTGAGAAAGTCGGGTCCTTGAAGCGCAGATAAGCGTTGAGAAAACTCGACACTTCGGCCACATGCACCCAGGTCAGCAAATCCGGATCGCTCGCGCGATACGCGCGGCCATCCGGCGCGATGCCCGTCACGCCTGAGTGGATATGCTTCACGCGCTCGATCAGCGCGAGCGCATCGGCGCGATTACCGTATGTCGTGCACGCGACGAACGTAGCGGTGCGGCGCAGACGGCCGAGAATATCGGTGCGAAACGTCGAGTGATCCCACACGCCAGCCAGCGCAAGCGGATGCAGCGTTTGAAGGAGAAGGGCGCTGATGCCGCCCGTCATCATCGATGGGAAATCGGAGTGGACTTTCCAGCAGGCGGCGTCCGGGCCGAAGAGACCGGGATCGCCCGGCGGCGATGTGTAATCGATCAGCGGTCCGCTGCCGCTCGTCAAACCGACCACGCTTTGCCCGATCGATGCGCGCAAGCGGGTGACGAACGTCGCCTGATCGGACATGCTTATTGTCCGTTCGCGTCCCACAAATCCTTGATCGGCCCCGCATCCGGCGCGGCCAGCCCGAAGTGCCGATACGTCAGCAAGGTCGCCACGCGTCCGCGCGGCGTGCGCTGCAAAAAGCCTTGCTGAATCAGATACGGCTCCAGCACGTCTTCGATCGTATCGCGCTCTTCGCCGATTGCCGCCGCGAGATTATCGACGCCGACCGGCCCGCCATCGAACTTATGCAGAATGGCTTCGAGCAGCTTGCGGTCCATCAGATCGAAGCCGACCGGATCGACATCGAGCATTTTCAACGCGGCGTCGGCGACTTCGGCGGTGATCATGCCGTCGGCTTTCACCTCGGCGTAATCGCGCACGCGCCGCAGCAGCCGATTCGCGATACGCGGCGTGCCACGCGAGCGCTTGGCAATTTCCAGCGCGCCCTCGTTGACGATATCCGCCTTCAACAACGAAGCCGATCGCGCCACGATGCGCGACAGTTCGCTCGCGTTGTAAAACTCCAGCCGCGACACGATGCCAAAACGGTCGCGCAGCGGATTGGTCAGCATGCCCGCGCGCGTGGTCGCGCCGACGAGCGTGAACGGCTGAAGATCCAGCTTCACGCTGCGCGCGGCCGGCCCTTCGCCGATCATGATATCGATCTGATAATCCTCGAGTGCCGGATACAAAATTTCCTCGACGACCGGCGAAAGCCGATGAATTTCGTCGATAAACAGCACGTCGTTGGCTTCGAGATTGGTGAGCAGGGCGGCGAGATCGCCGGCGCGCTCCAGCACCGGTCCCGACGTCTGCCGCAGATTCACGCCCATTTCCCGCGCGATGATGTGTGCAAGCGTGGTTTTGCCCAAACCGGGCGGCCCGAACAACAGCACATGATCCAGCGCCTCGGAACGACGCTTCGCCGCTTCGATAAAGATTTCGAGCTGGCCGCGCACCTTTTCCTGCCCGACGTATTCATCGAGCTGACGCGGACGCAGCGCGCGCTCGAACGCTTCCTCGTTCGGCGAGACGGGCGTGGCCGAGATAATGCGCTCGGCGGCGAGTTTGTCGGTTTCGATCATTTTTTGATTGTACAGCGAGGTTTTACACGGCGAAGCTGGCCGAATGGCCTAAGCCGAATCACCCCTTCGACAACGACTTCAACGCCAGCTTGATCCCTTCCGACACGCCCGTGCCTGCTGGCACATTCTTCACCGCCGCCAGCGCTTCCTTCTCCGAATACCCCAGCGCAAGCAGCGCGTTGAGAATATCCGATGCGTGATCCGACGCAGAAACAGCCGCCGCGGCCGAACCGAGATCCGCGCCAAGCTTGCCCTTCAACTCGAGCAGCAAGCGCTCAGCCGTCTTCTTGCCGATCCCTGGCACCCGCGTCAAACGCGCGGCATCCTGCGTGGTCACCGTCTGCGAAAGCTCGTGCACGCTCATGCCCGACAGCACCGCCAGCGCCATCCGCGCGCCGATCCCGCTGATCTTCAGCAGTTCACGAAACGTCGCGCGCTCCTCCGCCGTGAGAAAGCCGTACAGCAAATGTGCATCCTCACGCACGATCAACTGCGTCAGCAACACGACCTTTTCGCCCGAATTCGGCAGGTTATAGAACGTGCTCATCGGCACGTCGATTTCGTAGCCGACGCCGCCGCAATCGACGAGCAAATGCGGCGGATTTTTTTCCAGCAGAACGCCGGCAATGCGACCGATCATAGTGTGTATATGCTTTGAAAATTAGCCGATGAGTTAGCCGATGAGCCGCCCGCGCCGCACGCGCAAGCCCTTCTTCGCCAGCGACGGCGCAATGCCGCCGAGCGCCGCGAGTCCCGTGCCTCCGTGCGCGTGACAGATCGCCATGCCGAGCGCATCCGCAGCGTCGGTGCTCGGCACGCCTGAGAGATTCAGCAAGCGCACGACCATCTGCTGCATCTGTTCCTTGGTCGCGCGTCCATAACCAACGACCGCCTGCTTCAACTGCAACGCGGTGTACTCCGCCACCGGCACGCCGCTCGCGACCATTCCGCAAATCGCCGCGCCGCGCGCTTGTCCGAGCAGCAGCGTCGATTGCGGATTCACATTGACGAAGACTTTTTCGATCGCCGCCTGATCCGGATGATGCTGCGCGATCAAGGTCGAAATGCCGCTGAAAATAGTGTTGAGCCGCGAAGGCAGGTCCGCATCGGCGGTCTTGATGACGCCGCTCGTCACGTAATTGAGCGTGTTCCCCGTCTTGTCGATGATGCCGAAGCCCGTCACGCGCAGGCCGGGGTCGATGCCAAGAATTCTCATACGTTCGCGTCGCGTCATCCAAATAAAAAGGCCTGTTTGCGCCGTCTGAGCGCAAACAGGCCAATCTTAAGCGATGTCCGTCAGATCAATGACGGAAATGACGCGTGCCCGTGAGGACCATCGCGATATTGTGCTCGTCGGCGGCGGCGATCACTTCGTCGTCGCGCATGGAGCCGCCCGGCTGGATCACGCAGGTCGCGCCCGCATTCACCACCACGTCGAGGCCGTCGCGGAACGGGAAGAACGCATCCGATGCCACCGCCGAGCCATTCAGCGTCAGCCCCGCGTTCTGCGCCTTGATGCCCGCAATTCGCGCCGAGTCCACGCGGCTCATCTGGCCCGCGCCGACGCCCATGGTCATGCCGTTCGCACAGAACACGATGGCGTTCGACTTCACGAACTTCGCCACGCGCCACGCGAACATCAGATCGTCCATTTCCTTCGGCGTCGGATGGCGCTTGGTCACGACGCGCAGTTCATGCGGCTGAACGTTCTTCGAATCGAGCGATTGCACCAGCAAGCCGCCGCCGACGCGCTTCAGATCGAACGCGTTGTGGCCGTCGCCCAGCGCGATTTGCAGCAAGCGCACGTTCTGCTTCGCCGCGAACACGGCGCGCGCCGCGTCGCTGAACGACGGCGCGATCAGCACTTCGACGAACTGCTCCGCCACCGCCTGCGCGGCCGCCTCATCCACTTCACGATTAAACGCGATGATGCCGCCGAACGCCGACGTCGGATCGGTCTGGAATGCCTTCGAGTACGCTTCGAGCGCGTTCGCGCCGAGCGCCACGCCGCACGGATTCGCGTGCTTGATGATCACGCACGCGGGTGCATCGAACGTTTTCACGCATTCCCACGCCGCGTCCGAATCGGCGATGTTGTTGTACGAGAGTTCCTTGCCCTGCAACTGCTCGTAGTTGGCGAGCGCGCCGGCCGGTACTGAAAGATCACGATAGAACGCCGCGCTCTGATGCGGATTCTCGCCGTATCGCAAGTCCTGCACCTTTTCGTACGCGACGTTGAACGTCGCCGGATAGGTGTTGCGGCTCGCGTGCAGGAGTTCTTCGGTGAGGCTCGTCAGATAGTTCGTGATCGCGCCGTCGTACTGCGCGGTGTGCGCGAACACCTTGGTCGCGAGGCGGAAATTCGTCTTGTAACCGACGGTGTTGCCGTTCGCGCGCATCTCGTCGAGCACGGTGGCGTAGTCCGCCGGATCGACCACGACGGTGACATCGCGATGATTTTTCGCTGCCGAACGCAGCATGGTCGGCCCGCCGATATCGATATTCTCGATCGCATCTTCCAGCGAGCACTCTTCTTTCGAGACCGTCTGCACGAACGGATACAGATTCACCACCAACAGATCGATGGTCGGAATATCGTGCTTTTCAAGCGCGGCCATATGCTCGGGCAGATCGCGGCGCGCAAGAATGCCGCCGTGAACCTTCGGATGCAGCGTCTTCACGCGGCCATCGAGCATTTCCGGAAAGCCGGTGTAATCGGCGACTTCGGTAACGGATAGGCCCGCATCCGCGAGCAGTTTGGCCGTGCCGCCGGTCGAAAGAATTTTTACGCCGAGGTCGGAGAGCGACCGGGCAAATTCGACGATGCCGGACTTGTCGGAAACGGAGATGAGCGCTTGCTTGATCATGATGAACACTGAAACCGAAAAGGATAACCAGGCCGGACCGAGCGAAGCGCGCCGGTCCGATGAATCAAATCAATCCGTGCTGCTGAAGCTTCTTGCGTAGCGTATTGCGGTTGATGCCGAGATATTCGGCCGCGAGCGACTGGTTGCCGCCCGCTTGCTCGAGCACCACCTCGAGCAGCGGCTTTTCCACACACGAAATCACCATGTCGTACACGTCGTGCGGGTTCGATCCGTCCAGATCCTGAAAGTAGCTGTCGAGGCTCTGGCGGACGCATTGTTCGATGTTATGTCTGCTCATGCGGCAATTAGTCGTTTGTTGTTGTCTTGCCCGCCGCACGATTCTTCGCCGCACGCGCCGTCTGCGTCAGCGGACTCGTCGATGTCATCGACATAGACGAGACGGTCCGACAACGCCTTTTGCGCGTCGAAGAACTCGTTGACAGCGAGCAATTGTTCTTTGGTCGTGTCCAGCGTATTCATCCGGTGCCGGAAGGTATTGGCGCCGGAAAGGCCGCGAGTGTACCAGCCGATATGCTTGCGCGCAGTCCGTACGCCGGTGAATTCCCCGTAGAAGGCGTAGTGATCTTCCAGGTGCTCGTTCATCACCTGTTGAATCTCGTCGATGCGCGGCGGCGGCATACGCTCGCCCGTCTGCAAAAAGTATTCGATCTCACGAAACAGCCACGGACGACCCTGCGCCGCGCGGCCGATCATGATGGCATCCGCGCCCGTGACGGCGAGCACGTGGCGCGCTTTCTCAGGCGTGGTGATGTCGCCGTTCGCGACCAGCGGAATGCGGATAGACTGCTTCACGGCAGCGATGGTTTCGTATTCCGCGTCGCCTTTATACAGATCGGCGCGCGTGCGGCCATGCACCGTCAGCATGGAAATGCCCGCATCTTCGGCAATGTGCGCAATCTTGATCGCGTTCTTGTTTTCGCGATCCCAGCCCGTGCGAATCTTGAGCGTAACGGGCACCGCATCCGGCCCGACGCCGACCGCCTGCACCACCGCTTCCACGATGCGCGCGACCAGCGGTTCGTTCTGCAACAGCGCCGACCCCGCCGCCACGTTGCACACCTTCTTCGCCGGACATCCCATATTGATGTCGATGATCTGCGCGCCGTTCGCCACGTTGTGACGCGCGGCTTCGGCCAGCATCTGCGGGTCCGCGCCCGCAATCTGCACGGAGATCGGCTCGACTTCGCCCGCGTGGTTGGCGCGGCGCATGGTCTTCTCGCTCTTCCACAACTGCGCATTCGACGCGACCATCTCCGACACCGCGTAACCCGCGCCCATGCGTTTGCAGAGCTGGCGGAACGGGCGGTCGGTGACACCTGCCATCGGAGCGACGAACAGGTTATTGCGCAGAACGTGAGGACCGATACTTGGCATGAAGGCAAAAAAGCACCGCGAGGCGTAATCCGGCCGAAGCCGCGTCAGGCGGATGCAACGTTTCTGAAGGGGAAACGCGTATTTTAACGCGAACAGCGTGCTGAAATTAAGAGCAATCGCATGCAAGTCATTAAATCTTCAATGAAAGCGCGCGCGTTCATAGAGGATAAGTTCGATGACCGTGAGCATACGATTGTCTCTATTTGTCAGTTCAACGGCGCTGGCCGAACATCATTTGACGTGCCAGCGCCGTTTTGACCGGAGGCAGGAATTCGAGCGCGGTGAGCGCCAGACCGCGCATCGCGGCGAGCGGCGGGAAATCGACGGTGAACAGGCGCGCGAGTGTATCCGTTGCGCCGATGGTCAGGCGGCGGTCCAGCGCGCGGCGTTGCGCGAAATGCGTGAGCGCGAGTGGACGCGGGCCATCGACGGAAAGGGCGTCGGTGAGAGCGCGGGCATCGCGCAGGCCGAGATTCAGGCCCTGGCCCGCGACCGGATGCAGCGTCTGCGCCGCGTTGCCGATCGCCACCGTGCGGCGGTCGATCAGCGTATGCAGCGCCGTCAGGCCAAGCGGAAACGCCGCGCGCCCCGCGATACGCGTAAAGCTGCCCATGCGCGTGCCGAAGGCGTGACCGAGTTCGGTGAGAAATGCGTCGTCGCTCAGCTCCATGCGGCGCGCGGCTTCTTCCGGCGTCGAGCACCAGACGAGTGCGTAATCCGCGTGATGCCGACCGCCGCACGGCAACAGCGCGATCGGGCCTTCGGGCGTGAAGCGCTCCCACGCGACGTTGGCGCGCGGATCCGACACGCTCACCGTGCCAACGATCGCCGTCTGGCCGTAGTCACGCGAACGGCGTGCATCGGAAGTCTGATGCTGATAAAGACCGCCCTCGGCATTCACCAGCACTTTCACGCGAATGGTTCGCTCGCCTTCAGCCGATTGCAGCGGCAACGTCACGCCATCGTGATCCTGCAATGGCGCGAGCGCCGAGGTGTTCGTGAGCCAATCGACCTTCGTCGCGCGCACCGCGTTGGCGAGCGCGCCGACCAGCGAGCCGTACTTCACGACGTAACCAAGCTCCGGCAACTCGTGTTCGTCGTGCTCGATCAGCGTGCGTCCGAAGTGACCGCGCTGCGACACGTGAATGCGGCGAATGGGCGTGGAATCGGCGGGGAAGCCGAGTTCCTGAAGCATCACGCGGCTGCCGTGCGAAAGCGCGAGCGCGCGTGGATCGCTGGCGGCGGCGTCGGGCGTGCGGGCATCGATCAATGCGATCGACATACGCGATGTCGCGCTGCGCCGCGCAAGCCATCCGCCAAGCGCGATCCCGACCGGCCCCGCGCCGACGATGGCGATGTCGTAGTCGAAAGGCTGTTCCGTGGCTTGAACGTCGCTCATGGTCGATTCAGTTTGAGTTGGATTCGCGCATCAGCGCTTCGATTTCGTCGGCCTCGACCGGCACTTCGCGCGTGATGAGTTCGCAGCCGTTCGCTGTCACGACCGCGTCGTCCTCGATACGAATGCCGATATTCCAGAAGCGCTCCGGCACATCGGCGGACGCGCGCACGTAAAGTCCCGGCTCGATGGTCACCACATTGCCTGCCGCGAGCGTGCGCCACGGCTTCGCGCCCTGATCGTCGAGCGGGCCATCGGCTTCGCGATATTCGCCGGCATCGTGCACGTCCATACCGAGCCAATGCCCCGTGCGATGCATATAGAAACGCGAGTAAGCGCGCTGCGCGAGCACATCGTCGACGGTGCCGAACTTTGTTTTATCGAGGATGCCCGTATCGAGCAGACCTTGCGACAACACGTTCAAAGCGGCCTGATGCGGTGCGTCGAAACTGACGCCGGCGCGCGTGGCATCGGCGGCGGCGTGTTGGGCTGCGAGCACGATGTCGTAGAGCTCGCGCTGCGCGGGCGTGAAGCGGCCATTGGCTGGAAATGTGCGCGTGATGTCGGACGCGTAGCCGTCGAGTTCGCAGGCGGCGTCGATCAGGATCAGATCGCCGTCATGCGCAATCGCGTTGCCCGCTGGATAGTGCAGCACGCACGCATTTGCGCCCGCCGCGACGATGGAACCGTACGCAGGCGCCTGCGCGCCGTGTCGGCGGAAGGTATAGAGCAGTTCGGCTTCGATCTCGTATTCGCGCATGCCGGGTTTGCACGCCCGCATCGCGCGACGATGCGCTTCGGCGGAAATGCTTGCCGCGCGACGCATGATCGAGAGTTCGTGATCGTCTTTGACCAGACGCATTTCGTCGAGCAGCGGCAGCAGATCACGCGCTTGCGTTGGCGCGCGCACGCCGCTGCGGCTCTTTGCGCGCACGGCGTCGAGCCAGCGGCGCACTTGCGCATCGCGTGATTCCGACGTGCCGAGCGCGTAGTGCAGCGCGGGTTGATCGGCGAGCAGGCGCGGCATTTCTTCGTCGAGTGAGTCGATGGGAAAGGCCGCGTCGAAACCGAACGCCTCGCGCGCGGCTTCGGGACCGAAGCGGAAGCCTTCCCACGTCTCGCGCTCCACGTTCTTCTCGCGGCAAAAGATCAGCGTGGACGGCTCGCCGGATTTGGCGCTCGCGTTCAGCACGAGCGTTGCTTCGGGTTCGGTGAAGCCGGTCAGGTAATAGAAGTAACTGTCATGCCGATACGCGTAGTCGGCGTCGCGATTGCGCATGACTTCCGGCGCAGTCGGCACCACGGCGATGCCGCCGCCTTGCGCGCGCAACGCCGCGAGTACACGTTCGCGCCGCTGGCGATAGACGTCGACGGCGATGGGGCTGGCGAGTTCGGTGATTGAGTTCATGCGCCGATTGTAGCGCCGGGCGGAATGCCGCGCGATCCGTCCGAACGGCATAGGCAAATCGGCACAAAGCGCCTCACGTGTGCGGATTGTGCAAATGCCTATGCCATTCGGCCTAATGGATCGGCGCGCGGCCGCCGTGCATACTGGCTTCGACGTGACGCGTTCTTATTCGTCGGTCGGCCGGTTCCGCACGCTGCCCGCGATGAGATCGAATCGGAACAGGCGGCATTCGAGCGCGCCATTGAACAACGGCGTTTTCGTCGATTCGCGCAGTCGCAGCATGCCCGGCAACTTGCGATCCGACGTCAGCACGTAAGCGCGCCAGCCGGGGAAGCGCTGCTTGAGCGCGTTGCCGAACGAGATAAAGAACTCCGTGTCGGCCGGATCGGGCTGAGCGCGTTCGAACGAATCTTCTTCGTCGCGACGCGAGCGCGGCGTTTCGCGAATCTCGCCACGCGGGCCGCGTCCACGCACTTCGATCCGCTCGCCGTACGGCGGATTCGCGACGAGGATGCCGGGCGCGTCGGTGGGCGGCGTCATGTTGCGCGCATCGACTTGTTTGAGCGCGAGATCGGGCACGCCCGCGCGGTTCAGATTGGCGCGCGCCTTCTCCAGCATGTCGCCGGAGATATCGCTGCCGAAGATATTGATGTCGGTTTGCGAGGCGCGGGCGGCGCGCTTTGCTTCGGTGGCGGCGGACTTGAGCTTTTGCCACATGCCGGGGTGGAAGGGCTTGAGCTTTTCGAAGCCGAAGCGGCGTTCCAGGCCCGGCGCGATATCCATCGCGGTTTGCGCGGCTTCGGCGAGGAAGGTGCCGCTGCCGCACATCGGATCGAACAGCGGCGTGCCGGGCGTCCAGCCGGTGAGACGCAAAATGCCCGCCGCGAGATTTTCGCGCAGCGGTGCCGCGCCTTTGTCGAGTCGCCAGCCGCGCTTGAATAGCGGCTCGCCGGAGGTGTCGAGATAGAGCGTGCATTCGTTCATCGTCAGGAAGACGAAGACGCGCACGTCGGGTTGCGCCGTGTCGATGCTCGGACGCGCGCCGCTCAGATCGCGCAGGCGGTCGCAGACGGCGTCCTTCACGCGCAGAGTGGTGAATTCGAGGCTTTTGACGGGCGATTTGATCGCGGTGAGATCGACGCGCATGGTCTGACTGGGCGTGAACCATTGTTCCCAGCGCTGCCGGTGCGTCAGCTCGTAGATATCGTTTTCATTGCGATACGGACCGTGCGCGATCTTCAGCAGCACGCGGCTCGCGATACGCGAATGCAGATTCGCCGCCATGCCCGCGACCCACGCGCCCCGGAAGTGCACGCCGCCCGGCACTTGCGCACCGACGATCAGCGATCCGCCGCCCGACAGCGGCGCGCCGGCGACGTGACGCTCTCCGATCTCGGCAAGCTCGGCGGCAAGCGGCGCTTCGAGTCCGCGCGGGCAGGGGAGAAACCAGTCGAAGAGGGGGGAGGACATGAGGGCATTCGTTCAAGACATTCAGAAGGCGACATTGTACGCGGGTGGGTGCGAACGCCTTCCGTGGCGAGTGTCAGCTAATTCGTCAAGCGATGAATTCGGCGTGAGTGCTCTGACTACCGCCTTAATCCTTCGCTTTGCGCCGTGCGGCTTTCGCACGGCGCAAAGCCGCATGACGCGCGTTACTCCACCGCCTTCATCATCTCCTCCACCACCTTCTTCGCATCCCCAAACACCATCATCGTCTTGTCCATGTAGAACAGTTCGTTATCAAGCCCGGCGTAACCCGCCGCCATTGATCGCTTGTTCACGATGATCGTGCGTGCCTTGTACGCTTCGAGAATCGGCATTCCGGCAATCGGCGATTTCGGATCGGTTTTAGCCGCCGGATTCACGACATCGTTCGCGCCGAGCACCAGCACCACGTCCGTTTGCCCGAACTCGCTGTTGATGTCCTCCATTTCCTGCACCATCTCGTACGGCACTTCCGCTTCGGCGAGCAGCACGTTCATGTGTCCCGGCATGCGGCCCGCGACCGGATGAATCGCGTATCGAACGTCGATTCCCTTTTCGACGAGCTTATCCGTGAGTTCCTTCAGCGCGTGCTGCGCGCGTGCCACCGCGAGACCATAACCCGGCACGATCACCACGCTTTCCGCATTGCCGAGCATGAACGCGGCGTCATCGG